>NZ_AP014627.1:5830000-6430000 GCF_001547895.1 Pseudomonas sp. Os17
GCTACACAGGAAATTCCACCACCCTCTACCATACTCTAGCTTGCCAGTTTTGGATGCAGTTCCCAGGTTGAGCCCGGGGCTTTCACATCCAACTTAACAAACCACCTACGCGCGCTTTACGCCCAGTAATTCCGATTAACGCTTGCACCCTCTGTATTACCGCGGCTGCTGGCACAGAGTTAGCCGGTGCTTATTCTGTCGGTAACGTCAAAATACTCACGTATTAGGTAAGTACCCTTCCTCCCAACTTAAAGTGCTTCACAATCCGAAGACCTTCTTCACACACGCGGCATGGCTGGATCAGGCTTTCGCCCATTGTCCAATATTCCCCACTGCTGCCTCCCGTAGGAGTCTGGACCGTGTCTCAGTTCCAGTGTGACTGATCATCCTCTCAGACCAGTTACGGATCGCAGCCTTGGTGAGCCATTACCTCACCAACTAGCTAATCCGACCTAGGCTCATCTGATAGCGTGAGGTCCGAAGATCCCCCACTTTCTCCCGTAGGACGTATGCGGTATTAGCGCCCGTTTCCGGACGTTATCCCCCACTACCAGGCAGATTCCTAGGCATTACTCACCCGTCCGCCGCTCGCCACCAGGTACAAGTACCCGTGCTGCCGCTCGACTTGCATGTGTTAGGCCTGCCGCCAGCGTTCAATCTGAGCCATGATCAAACTCTTCAGTTCAAACATCTTTGGGTTTTGAGAAAACCCTAAACTTGGCTCAGCAATCGTTGGTTACATCTTTGATTTCTCGCGGAGTAACTTGTGATGCTGATAATCTTTTTGACTATCAGTCTGACTCCACAAGCACCCACACGAATTGCTTGATTCAGTTGTTAAAGAGCGGTTGGTTAAGATCTTTCGTCTCAACCGAGGCGCGCATTCTACAGCAGCCTCATTTACTGTCAAGCGATTTTTTAAGAAGTTTTTGAAGATTTCCTCAACAACTTCAACCACTTGCGCTTTCGATCTCTCGTTAGCGGGAGGCGAATTCTACAGCGTTACACGCTGCTGTCAACACCTCTTTTCAACCGCTTTCGACCGAGACGATCGAATCGTTAATAAGGCGAAAACACACTGCCTTACTAACTGCTTCTGGCTTCGATGAACTGAAGCGTAACCGCCGCCGAAAACTGCGTAACTCGTTGAATATCAAGGAGTTTTCCGTTTCGACTGCGCCGGAAGTGGGGCGAATTATAGACCTGTAGAATCTGCCGTCAACCTTTAATTACGTTTTTGTTGCAGACGGTTGTTTTTTAGCCATTAGGCGGGGAATACGGCGCATCACTGCCGGCACTCGCAGCACCAACAGCAGCGCACCTATAGAAGCGTAAACCGCCCATTCCTTCAGATCTGCCCGAACGATCCAGAGCATATGCAGAAGCCCAAGCCCCAGGATGAGATAAACCAGGCGATGCAGCTTTTTCCAACGCGCTCCCAGGCGACGCTGACTGTAGCGATTGGATGTCAGCGCCAATACCAAAAGAAGCACAAACCCCAGGCTTCCAACAAAGATATAGGGCCGCTTGCGCAGCTCCACTCCCAACTGGGACCAGTCCAACCCCAGAATGAATACCCCATAGGCACTCAAGTGCAGCACTACATAGGCAAAGCACCACAGCCCCAGTTGTCGGCGCACGGCTATCCAGCCCGGCCAGCCAGTGAGCTTTTGCATGGGAGTCATGGCCAAGGTAATCAACAGCAGCACCAACGTGCCCAATCCCAGACGATCAACCAGCACCTTGCCTGGATCAGGCCCGAGAACCGAGCCCCAAGCCTCATACAGCCAATACAGTGGCCAGATAGCCGCAGCAATAAAGACTCCAATACGCCAGAACGAATAACGCATCAGTAGTTCTTCCGCAGATCCATGCCGCTATATAAGGAAGCGACCTCTTCCGAGTAGCCATTGAACATCTGTGTTTCCCGCACATTTGGACTGAACAGGCTGCTGGGCAAACGCCGCTCTCGCGCTTGAGTCCATCGAGGATGATCAACTGTAGGGTTCACATTTGCGTAAAAACCATATTCATTGGCAGCAATACTCTGCCAGGTAGTCTTTGGCTGCTCGTCCACCAAGCTGATACGCACAATGGACTTCACACTTTTGAAGCCATATTTCCAGGGAACCACCAGGCGCAATGGCGCACCATTCTGATTGGGCAGCTCACGCCCATACATCCCTACCGCTAGAATCGCCAACGGATTCATCGCCTCATCAAGACGCAAGCCTTCAACATAGGGCCAGTCGATCAAGGCAAAACCGGAACGCTGTCCCGGCATGCTCTTAGGATCCTGCAGCGTTTCAAAACGAATGAACTTGGCCTTGCTGGTTGGCTCCACTTGCTTGAGCAGCGCGGAGATAGGGAAACCTATCCAGGGAATCACCATCGACCACGCCTCGACGCAGCGCAGTCGATAAATACGCTCCTCCAACGAGTAAGGCTTCATGAAGTCTTCAAGGGCATAGCGCCCAGGCTTGGCGACCTCACCGTCCACGACCACACTCCATGGCTCGGTCTTGAGCGCTCCCGCGTTCGCCGCTGGATCACCCTTGTCAGTACCGAACTCATAGAAGTTGTTGTAGTGAGTCGCGTCCTTGAACGGTGTGATCGCCTCATCCTTGACGGTTACGGCTTGCCAATGAGTGCTCGCCAATTTGTCGGAGAACCACGCTGGCGCACGGCCCGGCTCCACATCGGCATAACGCGTCGCATCCTGCGCAGCCGCCCAACGGGGCAAACCGGCGAAGGCCAGGCCTGCTACCGCACCGCCCAGCAAACTGCGTCGTGAGAGATAAAGAGATTCTGGCGTGACATCCGACTCATGGCAGTCAGACGCTTTGGGGAATTTGAATAACATGGCAACTCCGCAGCATTGGAGGACAGATGTACCAATAGACTGCGGAGTATGGAGGAAATTACATCACTCGACGCTTTTGCGACGCCGTAGGTGTAACAGGTACTGGACCGGGCCCGAAGCCGCATAGGCGAGGAACACCAACAGCAGGATGCGTGGTGGATCGCTGAACACCACGGCAAACACCAGCACTACGGCCAGAATCGCCACAAAAGGCACCCGGCCCTTCAGGTCCAGGTCCTTGAAGCTGTTGTACTTGATGTTGCTGACCATCAGCATGCCCGCAGCCGCGACCATCAACGCCACCAGGAACGACATCTTCGATCCCTGAATGCCGTAATCGCTGAAAGCCCAGACGATACCCGCCACCACCCCCGCCGCCGCAGGACTGGCCAGACCGATGAAATATCGCTTGTCGGCGGTTCCCACCTGAGTGTTGAAACGCGCCAGACGCAATGCCGCGCCCGCCACATAGATGAAGGCGACCATCCAGCCAACCTTGCCCATGTCGCCCAAGGCCCAGCCAAAGGCCAGCAATGCCGGGGCAACGCCAAACGCCACCATATCCGACAGCGAATCGTACTCGGCGCCAAAGGCACTCTGGGTATTGGTCATACGGGCTACGCGCCCATCCAGGCCGTCAAGGACCATGGCGACAAAGATCGCAATGGCGGCAAAGGCAAAGTACTTGCTCGCCCCCGCTGTGTCCCCGGCACTCAAGGCGCTCTGGGCACTCATGGAGCTGATGATGGAATAGAACCCCGCGAACAGGTTCGCAGTGGTGAACAGATTCGGCAGAAGATAGATACCACGATGCCGGACTTTACGGCCTTCAGCGTCATGCCCTTCTTCGACATGCTCATCGATCGGTAGCAGGCTTTCGGCGTCAGAGGCCTGGTTTGGCTCTTCGGGACGTTCGCTCATGGACAATACCTTGCAACGGTGTGAAAAGTTTCGACAGATACCCTGGGCCGCGATTGGGCCACAAAGGATCCAGCTTTATACCAGAACCTACCCGTCCAAACGAAAAAACGCGGCCTAGGCCGCGTTTTTCCTGACAAGACTTGAACTTAGTTCTTGGCTTTGTCGACGATCTTGTTGGCACCGATCCACGGCATCATCGAACGCAGTTGCTCACCGATGATCTCGATACCGTGAGCGGCATTGTTACGACGCTTGGCGGTCATCGATGGGTAGCCGGTGGCACCTTCGCTGATGAACATCTTCGCGTATTCGCCGTCCTGGATGCGCTTCAGAGCATTGCGCATGGCCTGACGGGATTCGGCGTTGATGACTTCAGGGCCGGTCACGTACTCGCCGTACTCGGCGTTGTTGGAGATCGAGTAGTTCATGTTGGCGATACCGCCTTCGTACATGAGGTCAACGATCAGTTTCAGTTCGTGCAGGCACTCGAAATAGGCCATTTCCGGCGCGTAGCCAGCTTCAACCAGAGTTTCGAAACCGGCCTTGACCAGTTCAACGGTACCGCCGCACAGAACAGCCTGCTCGCCGAACAGGTCGGTTTCAGTCTCGTCCTTGAAGGTGGTTTCGATGATGCCGGTACGACCGCCGCCCACGCCAGCCGCGTAGGACAGGGCTACGTTCTTGGCGTTGCCGGACGCGTCCTGATAGATAGCGATCAGGTCAGGAATACCGCCGCCCTTGACGAACTCGGAACGTACGGTGTGACCCGGAGCCTTCGGCGCGATCATGATCACGTCGAGGTCGGCACGTGGAACAACCTGGTTGTAGTGGATCGCGAAGCCGTGGGAGAAGGCCAGGGTGGCGCCTTTCTTGATATTCGGCTCGATCTCGTTCTTGTACAGCTGGGACTGGAACTCGTCCGGGGTCAGGATCATGACCAGGTCGGCGCCGGCAACGGCTGCAGCAACGTCGGTCACTTTCAGGCCATGAGCCTCAGCCTTGGCAACGGTAGCGGAACCTTTGCGCAGGCCGACAGTTACGTCAACGCCGGAGTCTTTCAGGTTGCAAGCTTGAGCGTGGCCCTGGGAACCGTAACCGATGATGGCAACTTTCTTGCCCTGGATGATCGACAGGTCGCAGTCTTTATCGTAGAAAACTTTCATGAATTTCCCCTATATCAGGCCGTTCCGGCCATTCGCTAATTTGAGTTAGATGCTCAGTACTTTGTCGCCACGGGCAATCCCGGTGACACCACTGCGTACGGTTTCCAGAATCGACGCGGTGCCGATCGATTGAATGAAGCTGTCGAGCTTGTCGCTGGTACCGGTCAGTTGAACGGTATACACGCTGGCGCTGACATCAACGATCTGCCCACGGTAAATATCGGTAGTGCGCTTGACCTCGGCGCGCTGGGCGCCGGTGGCCTTGATCTTGACCAACATCAGTTCGCGCTCGATGTGAGCACTTTCCGAAAGGTCCACCAGCTTCACCACCTCGATCAACTTGTTCAGGTTCTTGGTGATCTGCTCGATGATCTCATCATGACCAACCGTGGTGAGGGTCAGACGCGACAGGGTCGGGTCTTCGGTCGGTGCCACGGTCAAGCTTTCAATGTTGTAGTTACGCTGCGAGAACAGACCGACTACACGAGACAAAGCGCCCGGTTCGTTTTCCAGAAGCAAGGAAATGATGTGCCGCATGATTAAGTACGCTCCGTCTTGCTCAGCCACATATCGCGCATAGAGCCGTCTTTGATCTGCATCGGATAGACGTGCTCGCTGGTATCGACCTGGATATCGAGGAATACCAGGCGATCCTTCATGGCGAACGCTTCTTCCATCTTCGGCTTCAAATCCTTCAGGTCCGTGATACGCATGCCCACGTGACCGTAGGCCTCGACCAGCTTGACGAAGTCAGGCAGCGATTCCATGTAGGAGTGCGAGTGGCGGCTGCCGTAGCTCATGTCCTGCCATTGGCGCACCATACCCAGCACACCATTGTTCAGGTTGACGATCTTGACCGGCAGACCGTACTGCAGGCAGGTGGACAGTTCCTGGATATTCATCTGGATACTGCCTTCGCCGGTGACACAGGCGACATCATTATCAGGGAAGCTCAACTTGACCCCCATGGCCGCCGGGAAACCGAAGCCCATGGTGCCCAGGCCGCCGGAGTTGATCCAGCGATTGGGCTTGTTGAACTTGTAATACTGCGCCGCGAACATCTGGTGCTGGCCCACGTCAGAGGTGACAAAGGCATCGCCCTTGGTCACTTCACACAGGGTCTCGATCACCGTTTGCGGCTTGATGATGCTGCCGTCGCCCTTGTCGTAAGGGAACAGGCCGCGATCACCACGCCACTCGTCGATCTGCTTCCACCAGCTGGCGACCGTGTCCTTGTTCGGGGTGTCGCCGATTTCCTTGAGTGCCGCGACCATTTCGGTCAGCACGCTCTCCACTGGACCCACGATAGGCACATCGGCCTTGATGGTCTTGGAGATGGAAGCCGGGTCGATGTCCACATGGATGATCTTGGCGTTCGGACAGAACTTCGGCGCACCGTTGATAACCCGGTCGTCGAAACGCGCACCAACGGCCAGGATCACGTCGGCGTGGTGCATGGTCAGGTTGGCGGTGTAGCTGCCGTGCATACCAAGCATGCCGACGAACTGCCGATCGGTACCAGGGTATGCACCCAGGCCCATCAGGGTATTGGTGACTGGCAGATTGAGCATCTTGGCCAGTTCGGTCAGCGGTGCGGAACCGCCGCCCAGGATCACGCCGCCGCCTGCATAGAGCACAGGACGCTTGGCCGCCAGGAGCATTTCTGCCGCCTTGCGGATTTGCCCGGAGTGACCGCGAACAGCTGGGCTGTAGGAGCGCAGCTTGGCTTTCTTGGGAAAAACGTATTCGAACTTTTCAGCCGGGTTGGTCATGTCCTTGGGGATATCGACCACCACCGGACCAGGACGACCGGATTGCGCCAGGTAGAAGGCTTTCTTCATGACTTCCGGGATTTCCGAAGCGTGCTTGATCATGAAGCTGTGCTTCACGATCGGCCGGGAGATACCGATCATGTCGGTTTCCTGGAACGCGTCGGTGCCGACCATGGTGCTAGGCACCTGACCGGAAATGATCACCATTGGAATCGAGTCCATATAGGCGGTGGCAATACCGGTAATGGCATTGGTCGCGCCCGGGCCGGAAGTCACCAGTACCACGCCGGCTTTACCGGTGGCACGGGCATAACCGTCAGCCATATGGGTTGCCGCTTGCTCGTGACGAACCAGGATGTGGGTCACTTCCGGTTCTTTGAACAGGGCATCGTAAACATGAAGGAGAGCACCACCCGGGTACCCGTAGATATATTTGACGCCTTCGTCACGCAAAAAGCGGACGAGCATCTCACCGCCAGATAAAAGCTCCACGTTGTTCACCTCTAAAACGCCAGAATACCGCCCTCAAAAGGGAGCGGGTCTTAATAGGTTTACTTCTCAGCAGAGCATGAGCGACGGTGGTCGCCGACTACGTCAGCACTGACTGAGCAAGTATTGGGAGCGCCCCAAAGTGTTGCGGGGTTTTCCCACCCAGCGCGAGGTAACGCGTTGCGGGTGTAGCACTTCGGCGCGGATGTGCGCCTCATGATCTGCTGAGTGGGTCTGCTTCTGGCAGTCCCTCTACAGCGGACTTTGGATTCTTCTGTTTCGTCCTCTTCAAGTCAAGTCGTCTATGTAGTTAATTCGAACTAAGCGCATGAGAACGCAAGAAAAAACCCAAAAACGACCACAGCCTGCACTTCAATTGCGCAATCTTCGGCAAGCAACTCAGAAATGCGAACCTTGACTTTGGTGTTCGACCTATAGACAGGCACAGGTCAAGGCTGCCGGCAGAACGGCAAGAAGGCGCCAGGAAGAAGGAGGGAGGACGCTGCCAGGCAGCGGGAGGCGACTGCCAGGCGTACCTGGCAGTCGTGGACTCAACGGGTGGCCGCGATGAGCTGATCGAATTCCTTGAGCAGCATTCGCAACTGCAGATCGCGCCCCTGCATCGGGCGAGTGGAGAACACCATTTCGGCCATCTCCTGGATACCGGAGGCATTGGGCAGCGGCAGATCCTGCTCCAGGATCACCTTCATGCGCGGCAGGAAGATCCACTGCAGCCACTGCTCGAAATCCAGCGTATCCACGGCAAAAGGCTGAGTACTGGCCAGAGCCTCGGCACTGGGTGCCACCTCGTCCCACAATCCCTGCACGCGCAACTCACGCTCGATCAGCAGCAACTGCTCGGCGATTCTGGGAAAACGCACATCCATCACAGCGAGACCCGGGCTTTCTGCCGCGCCTGAGCGGCGCCCGCTGCATCACCCTGCTTCTCCCGAGCCTGGGCGATCAACTCCCACAAACTCGCCTGAAGGTCGGGACGACCGTTGGCAAAGCTCAGACCGCGACGGGCAAACTGCTCGGCTTGCGGGGCATCGCCCTGAGCCATGCGCACCTGCGCCAGCCGGTAGAGCACCTGGGGCTCGCGCGGCGCGACACGCTGTGCACGCTCCAGACTGGAGGAGGCACCATTCAAATCACCACTGGATTGCTGCTGCTGAGCCGTGGTCAACAGCGCCAGCACAGGCCCGTCCAACTGTTCATCGGCCGACAGACCACCGGCCCGAGCCGACGGAATCCCGCTCGGCGTCGAAGGCATGTTGTAGGTGCCCTGATTGATCGGTGCCGACTGATAAGCGCCACCCTCCACCGGCCCCGGCGTGATAGGCCCGGACGTCACAGGTCCCGGCGTTATCGGCGAGCTGCTGATCGGTGCCGACGCGGTCGCGCCACCACCTGGGACCATCACCACCACCCCGGAATCTTCCGGGATGGCCTGAGCCTGAGCTTGCGCCGGACGCTTGATGGTCGTCTGGCGAAAGCCGCCGGAAGCGGAAATCCGCTCGCTGTTGGACACGGCAGTACCGGAGTCCACGACGGGAATGGAGCCGCGCTGCACGCTGGCGCAACCATTGAGCAACGCCAGAGCTGTAATAGCTGGAACCCACCACTTGTTCACGTCAAACCCTCATCGCTTAGTTCATCCAGCCCTTGACCCAATCCATCACCGAATCGCTACCTGCCGGGGTTTCACCACCGCAAGAAGCACCGGGAGGCGGTTCGCTGCCGCGAATATACGGCATCTGCACAGCCCCCGGACAGTTGGCATCGGAGCCCTGCCCGGTACGTGAATCGACCCAGGCCTGAACCACGTTGTCCGGCTGCGGCATATCCAGCGGCAGCGGATCGGCCTTGCGCATGAAACTGGTCCAGACCTGCAGGGCGCCCGTGGCACCGGTGAACGGCGTCTTGCCGTTATCATCACGCCCCAACCAGACGACCGCCAACAAATCCTGGCTGAAGCCGGCGAACCAGCTGTCGCGAGAGTCATTACTGGTACCGGTCTTGCCCGCCAGCGCCAGGGTCTTGGGCAACACGTTGTACACCGAGCTGCCCGTGCCTTCGCGCATCACGCGCTGCATCGCGCTCTGAATCAGGTAGATCGAACCGGCATCGAAGCGCTGCTGGATCTGGAACGGATAACGCTTGAGCGGTTCGCCCTCGGCCGTCAACACACTGCGGATCCCGCGCATCGGCGTATTGAAGCCGCCGTTGGCCAGGGTCTGGTACATGGTCGCCACTTCCATCGGGCTCAGGCCACCGGCACCGAGCAGCATCGACGGAAACGCCGGGAACTCGCGGGTCACGCCCAAGCGCCCAAGGGTTTTCAGAACGTTGGGCACCCCCACTTCCAGACCGAGCCGGGCAGTGGACAAGTTGTAGGAATGAGCCAGCCCCTGGTACAGGAAAACCGTGCCATGCGAACGTCGATCGTAGTTCTGCGGCTTCCATACCTGGCCATCGGCGCCTTTCACCGAAAACGCCTCATCGGAGAGCCAACTGGTCAGGGTGTACTGGCTGGGTTTCTCCAGGGCCGTCAGGTAAACCGCCGGCTTGATCAATGAGCCGATCGGACGCACCGCGTCCAATGCCCGGTTGAAGCCGGCGAAACTGGCTTGTCGACTGCCGATCATGGCTTGAACCTCGCCGGTTTCCGGATTGGTCACCACCATCGCCGCCTCAACGTCTTCCGCGCCCTTGCGCCCGGCCAGGCGCTTGAAGGTGTCGTTGACCGAGGCTTCCGCCTTCATCTGCAGGATTGGATCGAAACTGGTGAAGATTCGCAGGCCTTCCTCGGTCAAGTCTTCGTCGCGGTAGTCTTCACGCAACTGGCGCTTGACCAGATCCAGGAAACCGGGGAACGAGCTGTCCGCCAGGCTGCCGCGCTTGGTCACGCCAAGCGGCATCTTCTTCGCCGCTTCCACCTGCTCGGGTGTCGCCACGCCCTGCTGCGCCAGCAAATCGAGCACCAGATTGCGCCGCTCCAGGGCACGCTCCGGGTAACGACGCGGGTTGTAGTAGGAAGGCCCCTTGACCATGCCCACCAGCAGCGCCACCTGATGCAACTTGAGCTCGGACAGCGGCTGGCTGAAGAAGAATTGACTGGCCAGACCGAAACCGTGCACCGCACGCTGACCGTCCTGACCGACAAACACCTCGTTGAGATAGGCCTCGAGAATCTCCCGCTTGTCGTAATGCAGCTCCAGCAACAGCGCCATCATCGCTTCGTTGAGCTTGCGCGACAGGCTGCGTTCGTTGGTCAGGAAGAAATTCTTCACCAACTGCTGAGTCAGGGTACTACCGCCCTGACGCATCTGACCCGACGAGGTATTGACCCAGATCGCGCGGGCAATCGACTTCGGCGACACGCCAAAGTGCGAGTAGAAATCACGGTCTTCCACCGCCACCAGGGTTTCCAGCAGATAGGGCGGTACCTGGTCGATCTTGATCAGGATTCGATCTTCAAGGTTTTTCGGGTACAGGCCACCGATCAGCAACGGCTCCAGCCGGACCACCGCCAGCTTGGCCCCCTTGCTGCCGGAAAGCTCCGCCACATAGTCGCCAGAGAAACGCACACGGACCGGTTGCGCCTGCTCCAGCCCCTCGTAGAACTGGAAGCCACGGGTGTTCAAGTCGACGGTATTGCCACTGACCGCCGCCGCGCCGGGACCGTTGGCCACACTTTCGCGGCGGTAGCCCAAGGCATCGAGTTCCGTCAGGAAGTCTTCCTTGCTGAGCTTTTGTCCGACGAACAGCTCAAGCGGCCGGGCATACACCTTGGCCGGAATGGTCCAGCGCTTGCCGGAGAACTTTTCCTGCACCACGGCATCGAGGTAAACCGCAAAGCCGGCGAGCACCACCAGACCAACCAGGCTGAGCTTGAGCGCCCAGCCCAGCCAGGGGCGCAGGCCACCAGAGGGAGTTTTTTTAGCGGAACGGGGGGATCGGGTACGAGTCATGGCGGCGGATTATACGCACTTTATTCATCCTCAACATGCGCCACCCGAGGTTTGCGTTACCCCTGCCAACCGCCATAATGACGCCCTCGATTTTCCCGACTCTGAAGGATCGCCTGTGAGCCAGTCACTGATCGCCGCCCTGCAAAACCCCGCTCTGTATCCTCATCCCGTTGAAGGGTTTCAGGTCATCGAAACCCACATCTCCTGGGTACTGCTCACCGGCCCCTTTGCTTATAAAGTGAAGAAGCCGGTCAATTTCGGCTTCCTCGACTTCACCAGCCTCGAGTCCCGCGAGCACTTCTGTGGCGAAGAGCTGCGCCTGAACCAGCGTCTGACCCAGGACCTGTACCTGGAAGTCCTGCCGATCACCGGCAGCGCCGAAGCCCCGGAGCTGGGCGGCAGCGGTCCGGTCATCGAATACGCCCTGAAAATGCGCCAGTTCCCACAAAGCCAGCTGCTCAGCACCTTGCAGGCCAACAGCGAACTGACCACAGCGCACATTGACGAAATGGCGCAACAGATCGCCCAATTCCATCTCAGCGCCCCGAAAGTCCCGGCAGCACACGAAGCCGGCACACCAGAAAGCGTGATGGCCCCCGTGCGCCAGAATTTCGAACAGATCCGTCCGTTTCTCAGCGACAAGGCCGACCTGCTGCAACTGGAAGCCCTGGAAGCCTGGGCGGAAACCAGCTTCGAGCGCCTCAAGCCGCTGCTGGCGCAACGCAAGAGCGAAGGCTTCATCCGTGAGTGCCACGGTGATATCCACCTGGGCAACGCCACCCTGATCGATGGCAAGGTGGTGATCTTCGACTGCATCGAATTCAACGAGCCCTTCCGCTTCACCGATGTCTATGCCGACACCGGCTTCCTCGCCATGGACCTGGAAGACCGCGGCCTGAAAAGCCTGGCACGGCGCTTCATCAGCCAGTACCTGGAACTGACCGGCGACTACCAAGGCCTGGAACTGCTCAATTTCTACAAAGCCTATCGCGCCCTGGTGCGGGCCAAGGTCAGCCTGTTCAGCCTGCCTGCCGAGGCCACTCCCGTGCAGCGCGCCACCACCCTGCGTCAATACCGCAACTACGCCAATCTGGCGGAAAGCTACAGCACCATTCCATCGCGTTTCCTGGCCATTACCTCGGGCGTCTCGGCGGTGGGCAAAAGCGGTGTGGCCATGCGTCTGGTGGAAGCCCTGGGCGCCGTCCGCCTGCGCTCCGACGTCGAGCGCAAGCGTCTGTTCGGCGAGCAGCAGGTACCCAACGATCCCCACGCCGGCATCTACAGCACTGAGGCCAGCAGCGCCACCTATGCGCGCCTGCATGAAATCGCCGAAACCATCCTGCGCGCCGGCTTCCCGGTGGTGATCGATGCCACCTACCTCAAGCGCGCCCAGCGGGATGCCGCGGCCAAGGTCGCCGAAGCCACCGGCACGCCTTGCCTGATCATCGACTGCAATGCGCCAGATGCCGTGATTGCGAGCTGGCTGGCGCAACGCCAGGCCGATCGGAACGATCCGTCCGATGCGACCCTTGAGGTGATTGCGACCCAGCAAGCCACTCGCGAGGCCCTGACCGACGAAGAACTGCTGCGCAGCAAGCGCATTGAAACCAACGAAAGCGGCAGCCTGGATGCCCTGGTTGCCAACATCCGCCAGCGTCTGCCTGGCCTGTAAGCACTAATTTCAGCCGTGAAGTGCAAAGACTTCACGGCTGAAAAACAGTGGCACTATACTGGCGTCATAAATCCAACACTGGTGACGTCGCCATGAGCCAACCGAAACTTCTGGATACTCCGCTTTACGCCCTGCTGCATAAAGACGACATCGTCGGCTTCAACCGCGAGCGTCCAAAGGATCACCCCATCGACATGCGCGGCGGCGACTTCCGCGGCCTCGACCTGCGACAGCTGAACGCCCAGGGCATCGACTTCACTGACGCCTACTTCCGTTCCGCCGATCTGCGCGGCCTGGACCTGCGCAATGCCACCATGGAAGGCGCCAGCCTGGCCCACGCACAGATCTCCGGCGCATACTTCCCGGTCGAACTGACAGCCGATGAAATCCTCATGTCGGTCAACTTCGGCACCCGACTGCGCTACAACACCCGCTAAAGTCTCCTGCGATCGTTCTGTCCGGCGCCCTGCTGTGCGCCGGGCTGTGGATCATCCCCTCTGTTTCCCTCCCCCCCCGCGCAAGGTCCGCATTCACCTGCCCGTCGCGCCTTGACCGCCCTGCCTTAGAAGCATTTGCGCCAAACCCGACCAACGAACAGCGCATTTTCTGCTGAGCGCTACACTCCTGTGAGGCTGCCCACTCACCATTCGGCCATCGCCAGGAGGCTTAATGAATGATGAACTGCAACACCTGAAGAACCTTGGCAAGACATCGGCACAGTGGCTGCATGCAGTGGGCATCCACAGCGCATCGGACCTGCGCCGCCTGGGCGCGGTGGACGCATACAGGGCTGTGCGCACCCGGGGTTTTCGGGCCTCGAAAGTGCTGCTGTACGCCATCGAAGGCGCGTTGATGGACATGCACTGGAACGAGCTTCCGGCCGAACGCAAGGAGGCGCTGAACAAGCAATTGGACGCCATATCCTCGCGTCACAAGAACTGACTGGCAGAACCTTATGTATCTGATGGGGGAACAACCGGCCTACGCCGATGCCTTGATCAACCGACTGCAAAGTATCCCGGCCCAGTTGCTGGAGGGCCTTTCTCCCTGCGGCGCAACGCTGGAAATTGAACCTGCGGCGGATCTGTCGGGACTCTTGCCCGAACATCAGTTGTTCCTGCTGGACAGGGGCGTGATCCAGGCCAGCGTTGAACAGCGTCCGCTGTTCTACCTGCATGAAGGTGACCTGGTAGGGCTACGTCGAGGCATCGAGCACCCGCAGTGCCAACTGAGCTGCGATGTGCCACTGAGCCTGACGCCCTATCTGCGGACCGAGGTGTTCCGTCATATCTACGCTGACGAACAGCGCTCGGAATGGCTGCTGCAGTACCTGATCGGCCAGACTGCCCTGCTCTGCGATGCCATAGCCCGCCTGAAGCCGCCGGAGTTGCGCAGCAACAACGGCTTCAAGCGGGTGGAGCCGGGAGAAGTACTGATTACCCAAGGGGATGACGCCGATCACGTGTTCGTGATTCTCGAAGGCCATGCCGAAGCCTTTGTCGACGGGCACAAAGTGGGCGACGTGCCCAAGGATGAAATCTTCGGCGCCATGGCGGTCTTCACCGGAGAAAAGCGCAGTGCCAGCGTCATTGCAAATGAACCAAGCACGATCATGCTGATCCCCAAGGAGCACTTTCTCAGCCTGACCCAGAGCAATCCGCGCATTGCCCACAGCCTGATCGAAAGCATGGCCCGCCGCATTGACCTGCTGAACAAGGAAGTGACCCGCCTCATGGCCTTGAACAGCCAGGTCCAGGGATAGCCTCACCGAGAATCCAAACGAGCGTTTGACAAAAATGCGCAGGAACTGGAAAAGCCTGGTTGACTTCGAAATGAGAATCGTTATGATTATCACAACTGGTCGCGAGATCAGTCGATAACCTGGAAGACCAGTGGTTCGGACTCTCAGATTATCTCCTCATCAGGCTAATCACGGTTATTTGACCCGGCTCTTGCCGGGTCTTTTTTTGCCCGTGAAACAGTACCGCCGATCAGGGCTTCAGTTGCGCGCAATAATCCTTGGCTGGCTGAGGCGGTGTGTACCAGACATAGTCCGCCGCGGCAGCGGGCACCCTGCTCCCCCGCTCCGCCAGGAGCAACACCACGACTGGCCGGCTCTGGTCCAGATCAGCCATGTGCAGGGGCACCCCAAGGTCACGGCGAGCATGAAAGGCCCCCGCCAGCAACATGGCCGGCACCGGCGCCGCCAGCAATCGCTCGGCCATGCGCCGATCCCGTTGCTGCTGCACCGCCAACATCGCCGGCACCTGGGTCTCCGGCAGCAAGCCACAGTGGGACTGACGAATCTGCTCCGACAACGCCTGGGTCACGGACAAGGCATTGCTCTGCATGCCGCCGAGAACCGGCGCCTGGGTATAGACCCGGCGTATTTCCTGACGATCCAGATTGGCTGCCAACAAGGGATAAGGCTGTCTCAGAGCATAGCCCACCACCGGCCCATACAGCCCCCAATCCCAACCCGGTTGCCAGGCCAACGCCTTGATCAAGTCATCAGGCAAGCGCTGCCCGGCCGCCTCACGCTTGACCTCATCGACGCGGAGCTGCTGATCGGGATTGAGCATTTCCAGCAACAGGCTGCCCTGAGGGCGTTCCATGGCCAGCGAGCGCAACAGCCAGAGTTGCAAAACGTGATGATCGGCATTGTCGTGCTGCTCGCCGACGATCAGCCGGGGCGCTTGCGCCAGGCGCTCGACCAATTCCTCCGGACTCAGCGCCTGCCCCGTGCGCAGATCTAGGATGCTGCCCGGGTCCGGCACCACGGGCGGCGGCACTGGCTCCGGGCTGCCGTGACAGGCCGCGAGCAACAGGGCTGACAGCACAAGCGGCAGTCTACGCATCAAGGTTCTCCGGGTGACGGGTCAACGGGCAATGATCAGCGGGTGCCCACGCTCAGGGTGTTTCTGTACCAGAACCTCCAGGCCAAAGACCGCCTTCAGCGGCTCGGGTCGCAGCACTTCGGCCGGCACGCCCAGGGAATGGGGGTGCCCGCCCTCCAGCAGCAACACCCGATCACAGTAACGCGCCGCCAGATTCAGGTCATGGAGAATGATCAGCACCGCAACGCCCCGATCGGCAAATGCCCGGATGGCCTGCAAGGTGACGTGCTGGTGCAACGGGTCGAGGGCCGAAGTCGGTTCGTCCAGCAGCAAATGATGCCCGGCCTGTCCTGGCCACAATTGCGCCAGGACCCGCGCCAGGTGCACCCGCTGGCGTTCGCCCCCCGACAACGCCAGGTAGCTGCGCCCTCGCAGATGAGCCACATCGGCGGCCTCCAGGGCAGCGTCGACGATCTGTGCATCCTGCGCACGGCCGCTGTGATGGGGCAGGCGTCCCAGCGCCACCACTTCCTCGACCCGAAAGGCAAAATCCAGACTCGACGCCTGGGGCAATACCGCCAGACGTTGCGCCCGTGCCGCCCCCTGCCATTGCGCCATCTCCCGTTCATCCAGCAACACCCGTCCCTGATGCGCCGTCAGCTCGCCGCTCAAGGCCCCAAGCAGGCTGCTTTTACCGGCACCATTGGGGCCCAGCACCCCCAGCACTTGCCCGGGCAGCAGCTGCAGATCGATCCCCACCAGCACCTCTTTGCCCCCGCGCCGCACATGCAGGTTCTCGACTCGCAACATCAGGCACGCCCTCGCAGCAAGAGGTAGAGAAAGAACGGTGCGCCGATAAAGGCGGTGACGATGCCAATGGGCAACTCGGCCGGTGCCAGCGCCAGGCGCGCCACCAGATCGGCCAGCAGCAACAGACTGGCCCCCGCCAGAATCGATGCCGGAAGCAGGGTTCGGTGATCCGGTCCCGACAACAGACGCACCAGATGGGGCACCACCAGGCCAACGAAACCGATCATGCCTGCCGCAGCCACCGCGGCCCCCACGCCCAGGGCGGTGCAGAACACCAGCTCCCGCTTGAGCCCTTCGACATCAATGCCCAGGTGCCTGGCTTCCGATTCGCCCAGCAGCAGCGCATTCAACGCCTTGGCCCTGCGAGGCAACCACAGGGCCACCAGCACCGTCACCAGCAGCAACGGCCACAGGCGCTGATAACTGGCACCGTTGAGACTGCCGAGGTTCCAGAAGGTCAAGGTACGCAAGGTCGAGTCATCGGCCAGGTAGGTGAACAAGCCCACCGCCGAACTGGCCAGGGCGGTCAGGGCGATCCCCGCCAGCAGCATGGTCGCCACGTGAGTCTGGCCATTGCGCCGGCCCAGGCGATAGACCAGTGCCGTTACCCCGAGCCCGCCGAGAAAGGCACAGAGCGAGAGCAGGTAGGGCGCAACAGATTCCGGCACGCCGCCGAACATCGAGCCGCCGACAATGGCGATCGCCGCCCCCAACGCCGCCCCACTGGATACACCTACCAATCCGGGATCGGCCAAGGGGTTGCGAAACAGCCCCTGCATGGCCACGCCGGACAGCGCCAGCACCCCGCCTACCGCCAGACCGAGCAGGGTCCGTGGCAAGCGGATCTGTCCAAGGATCAACTCTGCCTGCTCCAGCCCCTGCCCATCGATGGGTAGCCCGAGCAGGCGCAAGGCAGCA
This sequence comes from Pseudomonas sp. Os17, assembly GCF_001547895.1. Classification (NCBI taxonomy): domain Bacteria; kingdom Pseudomonadati; phylum Pseudomonadota; class Gammaproteobacteria; order Pseudomonadales; family Pseudomonadaceae; genus Pseudomonas; species Pseudomonas sp. Os17. Next base: position 5,847,420 of record NZ_AP014627.1, read on the forward strand.
CGCAAGGTATCGATCAAGGGCAGGCTGACCGGCCCCAGCGCCAGGGACAGCCAGATCGCCAATACACACAGGGCGCCAAGCCCGAGAAACAGCGTTCGAGGTTTGACCAGGCGGTTCATGGGGCCGGCTTGGCCTGAGGATAGAAGGCCGCTGCCAGGCGTTTCAGACTATCCGGCAGACGCGGCCCCAGGCCGCCCACCAGCAAGGTCGGATCCAGCTCCACCACCCGCCCCGCCTTGGCCGCGGCAGTGGAGGCCAACACCGGACTTTCCTTGAACAACGCAACGCGGGCCGCATCGCCACTCAGGCTGCGGTCGGAGAACACCAGCACCTGAGGATTCAGTCCCGCCAGGGATTCCGCCGAAAACGGCTTGTAACCGCTATGGGTCGCCAGGTTGCGCGCGCCGGCCTGTTGCAACAGCCAGTCCGCGGCCGTGTCCTTGCCGGCGATCAGCGGCTTGCCTCCCGCGTGCCCCAGTAGCAACAGCACTCCAGGCGCCGCCTGCTGCTCCTGCACTCGTGCGATCCAGGCCCGCTGCTGTTCAAGACGTTGCTGATAGGTGCTGAACAATTGCCCGGCCTGATCCTCGCGCCCCAGGAGTTGCCCCAACTGACGCAGGGTGCGCTGCAGGGTCGGCAGGTCGGCCTGAGCAGAAAACAGCTCGACCTTGACCCCGGCACTGCGAATCTGCGCCAGCACCGGCGGCGGACCCATTTCTTCAGTACCCACCAGAATATCCGGGCGCAGACTGAGAATGCCTTCCGCCGACAGCTGCCGTTGATAGCCGATGCTCGGCAAGGCCTTGAGCGACTCCGGGTGCTGGCTGGTGGTATCGACCCCTACCAGCTTCGGCTCCGCCCCCAGGGCCGCTACCCACTCGGACAAGGCGCCCCCGGCACTGACCCAACGCTGCGGCAACTCCTCGGCGGCGGCCCACGGGCTCACCAGCAGTGCGACCCAGAACGCGAGGGCGCTGGCACTCAGGCGCATAAGTAGATTTCCTTTGATAGCAGTGAGGCCCGCGAAGCGACTGTCCATGTGACATGCCAGACAGAGCTGGCATCGAAAGGAGCAAGCACGCCGTGCCGGGCGAGGCGGCCATTTGATAATTGTTTTCATTTAGCCGTCAAGCGCCGACATGTTTCATCCTGGCGTCGGCCAAGAACTGTGACAGCCCGGGCCCAGAGCCTTAGGACCAAGAGGATAGCCATGAAATTTCTTTGCGCCGGGACTGAGCTGGCCGAGGCCGGCAGCCGCGGTTTCCAGTTAGAGGGCTTGAAGCTGTTTGCCGTGCGTCGAGCAGGCCAGGCTTACGTTTATGCCAACCGCTGCCCGCACCGCGGCGTTCCCCTGGAGTGGCAGCCCGAGCAGTTTCTCGACCCCAGCGCCAGCCTGATCCAGTGCGCCACCCATGGCGCACTGTTTCTGATTGAAAGCGGCGAATGCGTGGCCGGCCCTTGCGCCGGCCAGTTTCTGCAGGCCATCGGCTGCCGGGAAGACAGCCAGGGTATCTGGGTCGATATCTAGCCCTGCAACCGCACGTCCAGGCGCCGGTCGATACAGACTTCCTGCGCGGTCAGGCGCACGCCGTACGCCAGTACCTCGACACCGGCCGCCACCGCTTCACGCAATGCGGCGGCATAACCCGGATCAATCTCCTCGGCCGGACGCACGGCTTCGATGCCCGACAGATTGACGCAGTACAGCAACACCGCCCGTACCCCCTCCCGGGCCTGGCTCGCCAGCTCACGCAAGTGCTTGGCACCGCGCTGGGTCACCGCATCGGGAAACGCCGCCACTGGCGAACCGTCGAATCCCAGGGTGACACTCTTGACCTCGACATAGGCCGGGCCATGAGGGTAATCCAGACGAAAGTCGATGCGGCTGTTCTCCTGCCCATAGGGCACCTCGCGCTTAAGGCCGGTAAAGCCCTGCAACTCGCTGATCAGCCCGGCGCGCAGCGCTTCCTCGACCAGCCCATTGGCCCGTCCGGTATTGACGCAGGCCAGTCGCCCCTGCGGGGTTTCACTGATTTCCCAAGTTCCCGGCAGCTTGCGCTTGGGATCATTGGAGCGGCTGAACCACACCTGCCCGCCCTCGACCATGCAATTGAACATCGAGCCGGTATTGGGACAGTGGATGGTCAGCAACTCGCCGGTTGCGGTTTCGATGTCCGCCAGGAAACGCTTGTAGCGCCGCAACAGACGCCCTTCCTCCAGGGCCGGATCGAAGCGCATCAGCCTTGCCAGCTCTGCAGGCCGCGGGCGATGCGCGCCACGGCTTCTTGCAGGCGCGCCAGGTTCTGGGTGTAGGCAAAGCGCACATGGTGACCGGCCTGATGACGTCCAAAATCCAGACCCGGAGTGAAGGCCAGGTGCTCGGTTTCCAGGAAGTGCCGACAGAAGGCAAAGGCATCCCCACCAAAGGCGCTGATGTCGGCGTACAGGTAGAACGCTCCTTCCGGCTCCACGGCAATACCGAAGCCCAGCTCGCGCAAGGCCGGGAGCAGGAAGTCCCGACGGCGTCCGAACTCGGCGCGACGCTCCTCCAGCAGGCTGATGGTTTCCGGCTCGAAACAGGCCAGGGCCGCGTACTGGGCCATGCTGGGTGCACTGATGTAGAGGTTCTGCGCCAGCTTCTCCAACTCGCCCACCGCCGCCGGTGGTGCCACCAGCCACCCCAGGCGCCAGCCGGTCATGCCGAAATACTTGGAAAAACTGTTCAGCACAAACGCACTGTCATCGACTTCCAGAACACTGGCCGCGTCCGTGCCGTAGGTCAGGCCGTGATAGATCTCATCCACCACCAGATGCCCATTGCGCGCCTTGATCGCCGCGGACAGGCCCGCCAGCTCATCGCGACTGAGAATGGTCCCGGTGGGGTTCGCCGGAGACGCCACCAGGGCTCCGACACTGTCCTGGTCCCAATAGCGCTCCACCAGATCCGGCGTCAGTTGATAACGCACGTCCGGACCTACCGGCACCAGTTGCGCGGCGCCTTCCACCAGGCGCAAAAAATGCCGGTTGCACGGATAACCCGGGTCTGCCAGCAGCCAGTGCTTGCCCGGGTCGACCAACAGGCTGCTGGCCAGCAACAGGGCGCCGGAGCCTCCGGGGGTGATCATGATCCGCTCGGGGTCGATATCCAGGCCATAACGCTGCTGGTAGAACCCGGAGATGGCCCCGCGCAGCTCGGGAATGCCCCGGGCCGCGGTGTAGCGGGTCTTGCCGGCACTCAGCGCGGCCTGCCCGGCCTTGATGATCGGTTCGGCGGTGGTGAAGTCCGGCTCGCCGATCTCCAGGTGAATCACATCGTGTCCCGCCGCTTGCAGCTCATTGGCGCGAGCCAGCAGGGCCATGACATGGAAAGGTTCGATAGCGCGACTGCGCGCACTGTAGGGCAGAGCCATTAGCCTTCCTTCATTACAAGGTGGGGAAGCAAAAAGTCCGATTCTACCCATCCAGAGAAGCCAGGGAGAACCCGGAGCCGTTCACGCGGTCTGCTACCTTAGCCAACCGGCGCCAACAGAACCCGCAGATTTGACTAAAATCAATGATTGAACGAACCGTTCAACAGGCCGTGTCAGACTTTTCCCGTATCCATGAGCGATACACGACATAGGCTCGACAACCGGGAGTAGCGCGCTCTGGTTTGATCTGGTAAGTTCGCCCGCTTGCAGCCGCAGGGCCGGCAAGTGTCGGAGATGGAGCAATCCTGCGCAATGGATTACAAGAGTAGAGGCGGTCCATTCATGCCCACCCAAGCAAAGCAACAGATTCAATCGATCAGCGGTTTTGAACCTTATGTTGAAACTGCGGGCGAAGAGTACATGGGCAAGCCCATGCGCGAACACTTCACCAAGATCCTGAACAAGTGGAAACAGGACTTGATGCAGGAAGTCGACCGCACTGTTGATCACATGAAAGACGAAGCGGCCAACTTCCCCGATCCGGCTGACCGTGCCAGCCAGGAAGAAGAGTTCAGCCTTGAACTGCGCGCCCGTGATCGCGAGCGCAAGTTGATCAAGAAGATCGACAAGACCCTGCAACTGATCGAAGACGAAGAATACGGCTGGTGCGAATCCTGCGGCGTCGAGATTGGCATTCGCCGTCTGGAAGCCCGCCCAACCGCCGACATGTGCGTCGACTGCAAGACCCTGGCGGAAATCAAGGAAAAACAGGTCGGCAAATAATCGCCGACTGAACCTGAAACGGAGCGTACCCACGCTCCGTTTTCGTTTCCGCCGCTCCCTGCAGGAGCGAGCCCGCTCGCGAAAGCGCTCCCCCCCGAAGACATCGTCGCCCGGGGGCCAGACGAAGTAACATCCGCTCCATGACTGCCTGCACATCCTCCTTGTACATCGGGCGCTTCGCCCCCACCCCCAGTGGCTACCTGCACTTCGGTTCGCTGGTGGCGGCCCTGGCGTCCTACCTGGATGCCCGCGCCGTCGGCGGCCGCTGGCTGGTGCGCATGGAAGACCTCGACCCGCCCCGGGAAGAGCCCGGCGCCCAGGCGGCGATCCTCAAGGCCCTGGAAAGCTACGGCTTCGAATGGGACGGCGACATGGTCCGTCAGAGCGAGCGCCACGCGGCCTATGCCGAGGTTCTCAATCGCTTGTTCAACCAGGGCCTGGCCTATGCCTGCACCTGCTCACGCAAACAGCTGGAGCCCTACCATGGCATCTACCCGGGCCTGTGTCGCAACCTCGGCCATGCCCGGGAGCATGCAGCGATCCGCCTGCGCGTGCCGGAGCTGGAGTACCGCTTCACCGACCGGGTCCAGGGCGAGTACCACCAGCACCTGGGCCGGGATGTGGGGGACTTCGTGATCCAGCGCCGGGATGGCCTCTATGCTTATCAATTGGCCGTGGTGCTGGATGATGCGTGGCAAGGCGTCACCGACATCGTCCGCGGTTCGGACCTGCTGGACTCCACACCGCGTCAGTTGTACCTGCAGGAGTTGCTGGGGCTGTCCCAGCCGCGCTACCTGCATGTGCCACTGATCACTCAGCCGGACGGCCACAAACTGGGCAAGTCCTACCGCTCGCCGCCACTGACCGAAGATCAGGCGCCGCCCTTGCTGTTGCGGGCGCTGCGGGCCCTGGGGCAGAAACCGCCAAGCGAACTGGCCGATGCCAGCGTGGCCGAGATCATGCGCTGGGGCATCGCGCACTGGGATGCCAGCTTGATTCCTCGCACGCCGAGCCTGCCGGAAGCGCAATTGAGCTGACGCCCCTTGCAGCCTGGCGCCCATCCGTTACCATCGCCGCACGTTTTCGGGCACGTACACAATAATAGAGAGGCCGAGATGTACATCTATCGCTTGGTCCTGCTCCTGGTAGTGGGGATCTATCTGTTTTCCCCCGCCATCATGGATTGGTGGATCGATGCTACAGGCGCCTGGTATCGCCCGTATCTGCTCTGGCTGATTCTGATCGTCGTGACCTTCATCCTGCAGAGCCAAAAAGATGCCGATGAGCTTTAGCCTGACCCAGATGATCCTGATCAGCGCCGCCTACTTGCTGGTGCTGTTCGGGGTGGCCTGGATCAGTGAGCGCGGCATGATTCCGCGCTCGATCATTCGCCACCCGTTGACCTACACCCTGTCGCTGGGGGTCTATGCCAGCGCCTGGGCTTTCTACGGCACAGTGGGCCTGGCCTATCAATACGGCTACGGCTTTCTCTCCAGCTACCTGGGGGTGTCCGGAGCCTTCCTGCTGGCGCCGGTGCTGCTCTATCCGATCCTCAAGATCACTCGCACCTACCAGCTGTCATCCCTGGCGGATCTGTTCGCCTTCCGTTTTCGCAGCACCTGGGCCGGCGCCCTGACCACCATCTTCATGCTGGTGGGGGTCCTGCCCCTGCTGGCCCTGCAGATCCAGGCGGTGGCCGACTCCATCGGCATCCTCACCCATGAGCCGGTGCAGCACCGCGTGGCGCTGAGCTTCTGCGCGCTGATCACCCTGTTCACGATTTTCTTCGGCTCCCGGCACATCGCGACCCGGGAAAAACACGAAGGCCTGGTGTTCGCCATCGCCTTTGAATCGGTGATCAAACTGATCGCCATCGGCGGCGTCGGCCTCTATGCGTTGTACGGGGTTTTCGATGGGCCGCAACAGCTGGAGCTCTGGCTGCTGCAGAACCAGACCGCCCTCGCTGCGCTGCATACGCCCCTGCAAGAAGGTCCATGGCGCACTCTGCTGCTGGTGTTCTTCGCCTCGGCCATCGTCATGCCGCACATGTACCACATGACCTTTACCGAAAACCTCAACCCCCGCGCCCTGGTCAGCGCCAGTTGGGGCCTGCCGCTGTTCCTGCTGCTGATGAGCCTGGCGGTGCCGCTGATTCTCTGGGCCGGACTCAAACTCGGCGCCACCACCAATCCGGAATACTTCACCCTGGGCATCGGCATTGCCGCCAACAGCCCGGCCCTGGCCCTGCTGGCCTATGTCGGTGGCCTTTCCGCAGCCAGCGGCCTGATCATCGTCACCACCCTGGCCTTGTCGGGGATGGCCCTGAACCACCTGGTGCTGCCGCTCTATCAGCCGCCGGCGGAAGGCAACATCTATCGCTGGCTGAAATGGACCCGCCGCGCCCTGATCGTCGCCATCATCATGGCCGGCTATGCCTTCTATCTGCTGCTGGGGGCCGAGCAGGACCTGGCCAATCTGGGAATCGTCGCCTTCGTCGCCACCCTGCAATTTCTGCCGGGCGTGCTGTCGGTGCTGTACTGGCCGACCGCCAACCGGCGTGGTTTCATCGCCGGGCTACTGGCCGGGATCCTGGTGTGGCTGGTGACCATGCTGCTGCCGTTGATCGGCAACCTGCAGGGGTTCTATATCCCGCTGCTGAACATGATCTACGTCCTCGACGACACCAGCTGGCACATGGCAGCCATCGCTTCGCTGGCCGCCAACGTGCTGATGTTCACCCTGATCTCGCTGTTCACCAACGCCAGCAGCGAGGAAGCCAGCGCCGCCGAAGCCTGCGCCGTGGACAACGTGCGGCGCCCGCAACGACGGGAACTGCATGCCGCCTCGCCCCAGGAATTCGCCACCCAACTGGCCAAGCCGCTGGGAGCCAAGGCCGCACAAAAGGAAGTGGAACAGGCCCTGCGCGACCTCTACCTGCCCTTCGACGAGCGTCGGCCTTACGCCTTGCGGCGCCTGCGGGACCGCATCGAAGCCAACCTCTCTGGGCTGATGGGACCAAGTGTTGCCCAGGACATGGTAGAGACCTTCCTGCCCTACAAGGCCGGCGGAGAAAACTACGTCACCGAGGACATCCACTTCATCGAAAGCCGGCTGGAGGACTATCACTCGCGCCTGACCGGCCTGGCAGCCGAACTCGATGCCCTGCGTCGCTACCACCGGCAAACCCTGCAGGAACTGCCGATGGGTGTCTGCTCCCTGGCCAAGGACCAAGAAATCCTGATGTGGAACAAGGCCATGGAGGAGCTGACCGGCATTCCTGCGCAACACGTGGTGGGGTCGCGCCTGAGCACCATCGCCAACCCATGGAAGGATTTGCTGCAAGGTTTCATCAATCTGCCGGACGAACACTTGCACAAGCAGCACCTGGCCCTCGATGGCCAGACCCGCTGGCTGAACCTGCACAAGGCGGCCATCGACGAGCCCCTGGCCCCGGGCAACAGCGGCCTGGTGCTGCTGGTGGAAGACCTCACCGAAACCCAGACCCTGGAAGACAAACTGGTGCACTCCGAGCGCCTGGCCAGCATCGGGCGCCTGGCCGCCGGGGTCGCTCACGAGATCGGCAACCCGATCACCGGCATTGCCTGCCTGGCGCAGAACCTGCGGGAAGAGCGCGAGGAGGACGGCGAACTGACGGAGATCAGCGAGCAGATTCTCGAACAGACCAAACGCATCTCGCGCATCGTGCAGTCGTTGATGAGCTTCGCCCACGCCGGCAGCCACCAGCACAATGACGAAGCCGTGTGCCTGGCCGAAGTCGCTCAGGACGCCATTGGCCTGCTGGCCCTGAACCGACGCAATTTCGAAGTGCAGTTCTTCAATCTGTGCGATCCCGACCACTGGGTCGATGGCGATCCTCAGCGCCTCGCCCAGGTGCTGATCAACCTGCTTTCCAACGCCCGCGACGCCTCCCCTCCCGGCAGCGCGGTACGCGTCAAGAGCGAGGCTTTCGAGCACACGGTCGACCTGATCGTGGAGGACGAAGGCAGCGGCATTCCCAAGAACATCATGGACCGGTTGTTCGAACCGTTTTTCACCACCAAGGACCCTGGAGAAGGCACCGGACTGGGCCTTGCACTGGTCTATTCCATCGTTGAAGAGCATTATGGACAAATCACCATCGACAGCCCGGCCGATCTACAAAGCCAGCGCGGCACCCGTATCCGGGTGACCTTGCCGCGTCATGTCGAAGCGACGTCCGCTGTGAACTGAGACCGTCGAGAGAATTGAATCAATGCCGCATATTCTGATCGTCGAAGACGAAACCATTATCCGCTCCGCCCTGCGCCGTCTGTTGGAACGCAACCAGTATCAGGTCAGCGAAGCCGGCTCAGTGCAGGAAGCCCAGGAACGCTTCAGCATCCCCACGTTCGATCTGATCGTCAGTGACCTGCGCCTGCCGGGTGCTCCGGGCACCGAACTGATCAAGCTCGGCCAGGGCACTCCAGTGCTGATCATGACCAGCTACGCCAGCCTGCGCTCAGCCGTGGACTCGATGAAGATGGGCGCGGTGGACTATATCGCCAAGCCTTTCGACCACGATGAGATGCTCCAGGCCGTGGCGCGAATCCTTCGGGATCGGCAAAGCGCCGAGAGCGCAGCGCCAGATCGCCCAGCGGGCAAGGCCGGGGCGACCGCGGACAAGGCCGTTGCCGGCAACAGCAACGGTGAAATCGGCATCATCGGTTCCTGTCCGCCCATGCAGGACATGTACAGCAAGATCCGCAAGGTCGCGCCGACAGACTCCAATGTCCTGATCCAGGGCGAATCCGGCACCGGCAAAGAGCTGGTGGCCCGGGCGCTGCACAACCTGTCCAAACGCGCCAAGGCGCCGATGATCTCGGTGAACTGCGCTGCCATCCCGGAAACCCTGATCGAATCCGAACTGTTCGGCCACGAGAAAGGCGCCTTCACCGGCGCCAGTGCCGGTCGTGCCGGCCTGGTGGAAGCGGCAGACGGCGGCACCCTCTTCCTTGACGAAATCGGCGAGCTGCCGTTGGAAGCCCAGGCCCGCCTGCTGCGCGTCCTGCAGGAAGGCGAGATCCGTCGGGTAGGTTCGGTGCAGTCGCAAAAAGTCGACGTGCGCCTGATAGCAGCGACTCACCGCGACCTGAAGAGCCTGTCGAAAATCGGCCAGTTCCGTGAAGACCTGTACTACCGCCTGCACGTGATCGCCTTGAAACTGCCAGCCCTGCGCGAGCGGGGGGCCGACGTCAATGAAATTGCCAACGCCTTCCTGGCTCGACAGAGTGCGCGCATCGGTCGTTCGGACCTGAGGTTCGCCGCCGACGCCGAACAGGCGATCCGTCATTACTCCTGGCCGGGGAACGTGCGTGAGCTGGAGAACGCGGTCGAGCGTGCGGTGATCTTGTGCGAAAGCCCGGAGATCTCAGCTGACCTGCTGGGCATCGATATCGAATTGAGCGACCTGGAAGACGACGACTTCGTCGGCCTGGCGCCACAGCCGGGTAACACCAGCCACGAACCTACGGAAGACCTTTCCCTGGAGGACTACTTCCAGCATTTCGTTCTTGAGCACCAGGACCACATGACCGAGACCGAGCTGGCACGCAAGCTTGGGGTCAGCCGCAAATGCCTGTGGGAGCGGCGCCAGCGTCTGGGCATCCCGCGCCGCAAGAGCGGGGTCGCCAGCGAAAGCTGAACCGAGGCTGTCGAATGTGCGGGTGACATTCGACAAAATGCAAAAAACTGTTACCCACATCATTGGACGTAACAAAAGCCGGGGCTAAAGGTAACGAAGCCCCGGTTTTTTTTCGTCTGAATAAGAGTGCCACAGGCTCCTAACCCCTTGTTTTACTGGGGATCGCAAAAGTTGGCACGGCACCTGCTATACGTTTGGTACAAGAACAATAACAAGCAATGCACAAGACAATAAAAATAAGACGAATCGACTCACGCACAATAAAAACAACACGGCGGAGGCGCAGCTAACTGATTCTTTTGGAGAGGCGTTGTATTTGGGGCTTGCCCCACAACCAGGCCGAGAACAACAAAAACTGCCCTAAGGCAGAGCCTGAACTGGTTGGATCGAAAGGTCATTGCAACTCAGCGATCAAAGCAATCCGTTTGCTCTTGGCTCCCGATTGGGAGCGTCACACTGGGTAAACCAGGTGACGAGGGCGATCAACAAAAACAAGAAGCCCAAAACCAATAATAAAAATAGAGCACGCAACTATTCTGGGGGAGCTTCGGCTCCCCTTGTGGTTTGTGCAATTCGTATCCCCCCCGACGAAACCCTCACCGCCCCGGTAACACGCGGTTTTGGGCAGACCTACACAAGTCGCGGCAGCTTCCTACACCATCCTTCGACTAAATGCTAGAATCCCGGCCCATCATGCGGTCATTCTTCGTTTTGGCCGAACATTCCTTCAAACAGTGCATCCCATGCTGAAGAAGCTGTTCCAGTCATTCCGTTCTCCCTTGCGTCGTACGCAACACCAACGCAGCACCCCTGAAGTGCTCAATAGCAGCCAACATTCGCTGCAACGTGCCCAATTCAGCCGGTATGCGGTGAATATCGTCGAGCGCCTGCAGAACGCCGGCTACCAGGCTTACCTGGTGGGTGGCTGCGTGCGCGACATGCTGCTCAACATCACCCCCAAGGACTTCGACGTCGCCACCAGCGCCACACCGGAACAGGTCAAGGCCGAGTTTCGTAACGCGCGGATCATTGGCCGTCGTTTCAAGTTGGTGCACATTCACTTCGGTCGCGAAATCATCGAGGTCGCGACCTTCCGCGCCAACCACCCGCAGAACGACGACGAGGAGGACAGCAACCAATCCTCCCGCAACGAAAGCGGGCGAATCCTGCGGGACAACGTCTACGGCACCCTGGAAGAAGATGCGCAACGCCGTGACTTCACCATCAATGCCCTGTACTACGATCCGGTCAGCGAGCGCATCCTCGACTACGCCAATGGCGTACACGACATTCGCAACAACCTGATCCGCCTGATCGGCGATCCTCGCCAGCGCTACCAGGAAGACCCGGTGCGGATGCTGCGGGCCGTGCGCTTCGCGGCAAAACTGAACTTCGGTATCGAAAAGCACACCGCGACGCCGATCCGTGAACTGGCGCCCATGCTGCGGGAGATCCCCTCGGCGCGCCTGTTCGAGGAAGTGCTCAAGCTGTTCCTCTCCGGCTACGCTGCCGACACCTTCGAAATGCTGGTGGACCTGCAACTGTTCGATCCGTTGTTCCCGGCCAGCGCCGAAGCCCTGGAATACAACCCGACCTACACCCACACGCTGATCAGCGAAGCGCTGATCAACACCGACTTGCGGATCAAGCAGAACAAGCCGGTGACCCCAGCCTTCCTGTTCGCCGCCCTGCTCTGGCCGGCCCTGCCGGCCCGGGTGCTGCGCCTGCAGGAACGTGGCATGCCGCCAATCCCGGCCATGCAGGAAGCGGCTCACGAGCTGATCGCCGAACAGTGCCAGCGCATTGCCATTCCCAAGCGCTTCACCATGCCGATCCGCGAGATCTGGGACATGCAAGAGCGCTTGCCGCGCCGCAGCGGCAAGCGCGCCGACCTGCTGCTGGATAACCCGCGTTTCCGTGCCGGCTACGACTTCCTGCTGCTGCGGGAAAGCGCCGGTGAGCAGACCGATGGCCTGGGTGAATGGTGGACCGATTACCAGGACGCCAACGATGCCGAACGTCGGGACATGATCCGCGAACTGAGCGGCAAGGAAGATGCCAGCGGTGCCCCTCGCAAACGCCGGCGCAGCAGCGGCGCCAAGCGCAAGCGTGCCGGCGGCTCCAACGCTTCGGGCGAATAGTGGATGGAACGTATCTACATCGGCATGGGCAGCAACCTGGCTGCCCCTGAAGAGCAACTGCGCAGCGCCGTCGAGGCCCTGGCGCAGTTGCCCGACAGCCAACTGCGCGGCGTCTCGGCCTTCTATCAAAGCGACTCCCTGCTTCCGGGCCAACCGCGCTACACCAATGCCGTGGCGGCGCTGGACAGCAACCTCGAACCCCTGGCGCTGCTCGATGCCCTGCAGGCGATCGAAAACCAGCAGGGGCGCGAGCGCAACGAGCGCTGGGGGCCACGCACCCTGGACCTGGACATCCTCCTGTTCGGTGACCGTCTGCTCGACGAACCCCGTCTCAAGGTGCCTCATTACCACATGCACGCCCGCCCCTTTGTCCTCTATCCCCTGGCGGAACTGGCCCCTGCCGAGTTGCGGCTGGCCGATGGGCGCAGCCTCAAGGCACTGCTCGACGCTTGCCCATTTGTCGGCCTGGAACGCCTGGCCTGAGGGCTGAAACGGATCAGTAACGGCGGTAACACTCGCGGCGTAACAAGGCGGTAACACATCTAATTGACTTCCCGAGTCCTCATCACGACTATAGGCGTCCCGTTGCCGCCATCCCGGCGTTAAAGGGCGCAATTCAAGCGAGGCTTGTTCGCGGCGACCCCAGGAAACGTTAGGCCAAGGCGCTTGTGCAACGGCGGTGGCACCCGCTGGTACAGAGCACCTTCTGGGCACAGAATGATGTGCGCAAGAGCGCCAAGACGAGTCCCGGCCGCACTTTCAAATCGCTTGGAACCAGGCTGTATAAGCACGACAAAAGACCGTGCGCCTGAAAAACGAAGAATCACGCGCGTTACTCGCAGTAGTTTCCAAAGCGCCTGAAATGAGGACCCCTTTTCATGCCAGACATCACTCTGACCACCCTGCAAAGCCTCAAGCAGAAAGGTGAAAAAATCACCATGCTGACCTGCTATGACGCGACCTTCGCCCACACCTGCTGTGAGGCCGGTGTCGAAGTCCTGCTGGTAGGCGACTCCCTGGGCATGGTGTTGCAAGGGCACGACAGCACCCTGCCCGTCAGCAACGCCGACATGGCCTATCACGTCGCAGCGGTCAAACGCGGCAACAACGGGGCACTGATCCTCGCCGACCTGCCTTTCATGTCCTACGCCACCCCCGAACAGGCACTGAGCAGTTCCGCCCAGCTGATGCAGGCCGGCGCGCACATGGTCAAGATCGAAGGCGCGGCCTGGCTGGCCGAATCGGTACGCCTGCTGAACGAACGCGGTGTTCCGGTGTGCGTGCACATGGGGCTGACGCCACAGACCGTGAATGTCCTGGGCGGCTACAAGGTCCAGGGGCGCAACGAGAGCCAGGCGCGGCAGATGCGTGCCGACGCCATTGCCCTGGAGCAGGCCGGTGCGGCCATGTTGCTGCTGGAATGCGTGCCCAGCGAGCTGGCGGCGGAAATCACCCAGGCGGTGAAGATCCCGGTGATCGGCATCGGTGCCGGCAGCGCCACCGACGGCCAGGTGCTGGTGCTCCACGACATGCTGGGCCTGTCCCTCAGCGGTCGCTCGCCCAAGTTCGTGAAAAACTTCATGGCTGGCCAAGACAGCATCCAGGCGGCCTTGAGCGCCTACGTCGCAGAAGTCAAAGCCGTTACCTTTCCAGGCGCCGAACACGGGTTCTCCGCATGAATACAGTTAAAACCGTGCGCGAATTGCGCGCAGCGGTCGCTCGCGCCCGCAGCGACGGCAAGCGGATCGGCTTCGTGCCCACCATGGGCAACCTGCACAGCGGCCACGCCGCACTGGTGGCCAAGGCCGCTCAGCGCGTGGATTTCGTGGTGGCCAGCATCTTCGTCAACCCGCTGCAATTCGGCGCCGGCGAAGACCTGGACAAGTACCCGCGGACCCTGGCTGCCGATCAGGAAAAACTGCTCGAAGCCGGCTGCCATCTGCTGTTCGCCCCCAGCGTCGAAGAAATGTATCCCGACGGCATGGCCGGACAGACCCGGGTCAGCGTGCCGCAACTGTCCGAGGGCCTGTGCGGTGCCAGCCGTCCCGGCCATTTCGAGGGCGTGGCCACGGTGGTCAGCAAGCTGTTCAACATGGTCCAGCCCGATCTGGCGGTATTCGGCCAGAAGGACTACCAGCAACTGGCCGTCATTCGCGCCCTGGTGCATGACCTGAACATGCCAATCCAGATCATCGGTGAACCGACCGTACGCGCCGATGACGGCCTGGCGCTGTCCTCGCGCAACGGTTACCTGAGCCCGGAACAGCGTGCCATCGCCCCGGCGCTGTACCGGAGCCTGCAGCAGATTGCCCAGGCCATCCGCGGTGGCGAACGCGATTATCCGAAGCTGCTGGCCGAGCAACAGCAGCAACTGGAAGACGCCGGCCTGCGCCGGGACTACCTGGAAATCCGTCACGCGAAAAACCTGTGTCCCGCCACCGCCGAAGACCGCGATCTGGTGATTCTGGTCGCAGCGTATCTGGGCTCCACCCGTCTGATCGACAACCTGCATCTGGACCTCGATACACCGGCATAAGCACCTGATTGCCCGAACCCCAACCTTCGGGCAAACTGCCGCCGGCTGGGGCCTGCAGCCAATACTGCAAGCCCCGTTCGAGGACCCGACCGAGGAATGTCCATGCATGCCATCTTGCCCAAGGTGCAACCGAGCGGCTCAAGCTTCAACCACCCCGGTTGCGGATGCTCCCCCGGTGATGCACTGGACCTTGCCAGAACCGGGCTCCCGGCCCAGGCCAGCCGATTCCCCCCCTATTATTCCCACTGAAAACCCCTTTGCCGCCCTGATTGGCTGCGCAAGTACAAAATAGTACCGGCCACAAGTCGGACAAAGCCAAGACAGAACAGCACGCCGGGGTTACTGTTATCGCCCTGGGTGATTAATCGAATCAGCACAGGGCTGAGCGAACGAGGTCCTCGGGACCATGCAGGACGTTCCAGGCTTTTCAGTGTCCAAAAGGCAGTTCAAGCAAAAGGAAAACCGCAGCGATGGCGTACTACCGCACTCCTCACGACGTTACCGCTCTGCCCGCCTGGCAAGCGTTGAAAGACCACCGCCAAGCCATGCAGGATTTCAGCATGCGCGAGGCGTTCAATGCCGATCCACAGCGCTTCAGCCAATTCACCCTGAGCAGCTGCGGACTGTTTCTCGATTACTCGAAGAACCTGATCACCAGCCAGACCCGCGACCTGCTGGTGAACCTGGCCAAGGAAGTCGGCCTGGCCGATGCCATCAAGTCCATGCTCACCGGCGAGCTGGTCAACGCCTCCGAAGGCCGTCCGGCCCTGCACACCGCGCTGCGCCGTCCGGTTGGCGACAAGCTGTCGGTGAACGGCGTCAACGTGATGCCGGAAGTGCACAAGGTACTGAACCAGATCACCGAGCTGGTGGGGCGCATCCACGACGGCCTGTGGCGCGGCTACACCGAGAAGCCCATCACCGACGTGGTGAACATCGGCATCGGCGGCTCCTTCCTCGGCCCGGAACTGGTATCCGAAGCCCTGCTGTCCTACGCCCAGAAAGGCGTGCGCTGCCACTACCTGGCGAACATCGACGGCAGTGAGTTCCATGAGCTTTCGGCGAAGATCCGCGCGGAAACCACACTGTTCATCGTGTCCTCCAAGTCCTTCAATACCCTCGAAACCCTGAAGAACGCCCAAGCAGCGCGGGCCTGGTATCTGGCGCAAGGCGGCTCCGAAGCCGAACTGCATCGCCACTTCATCGCCGTGTCGAGCAACAACGCCGCGGCGGTGGCCTTCGGGATTCGCGAAGAGAACATCTTCCCGATGTGGGATTGGGTCGGCGGGCGCTACTCGCTGTGGTCCGCCATCGGCCTGCCGATCGCCCTGGCCATCGGCATGTCCAACTTCAAGGAACTCCTGTCCGGTGCCTACACCATGGACCAGCATTTCCAGAGCGCGCCGTTCGAACAGAACATGCCGGTGCTGCTGGCCCTGCTGGGGGTGTGGTACGGCAACTTCTGGGGCGCGCAAAGCCACGCGATCCTGCCGTACGACCACTACCTGCGCAACATCACCAAGCACCTGCAGCAGTTGGACATGGAGTCCAACGGCAAGAGCGTGCGCCAGGACGGCACGCCGGTGGCCACCGACACAGGCCCGGTGATCTGGGGCGGCGTCGGTTGCAACGGCCAGCACGCTTATCACCAGTTGCTGCACCAGGGCACCCAGCTGATTCCGGCCGACTTCATCGTGCCGATCGTCAGCTTCAACCCGGTGGCCGACCACCATCAATGGCTGTACGCCAACTGCCTGTCCCAGAGCCAGGCACTGATGCTGGGCAAGACCCGCGCCGAAGCCGAGAGCGAATTGCGCGATAAGGGCCTGAGCGAAGCCGACGTGGCCAGGCTGGCGCCGCACAAAGTCATCCCCGGCAACCGCCCGAGCAACACCCTGGTGGTCGAGCGCATCAGCCCGCGGCGCCTGGGCGCCCTGGTGGCGCTGTACGAACACAAGGTCTTCGTGCAAAGCGTGGTCTGGGGCATCAACGCCTTCGACCAGTGGGGCGTAGAGCTCGGCAAGGAGCTGGGCAAAGGCGTCTACAACCGCCTGGTCGGCAGCGATGAAACCCTGGCCGACGACGCCTCGACCCAAGGCCTGATCAACTACTTCCGCGGTCGTCACCGCGGCTGATCAGCATTTCCTGCCCCGGGAGCCGCCACGCCGGCTCCCGTCCGGGCCCCTCTTGAACCTTCCTGACACTTGTGCGCAACCTTATGACTTGTCGCAAAACAAGAATAAGGAACCGTCATGTTCGATATCAGCACTTTTCCCAAAGCCGATGCCGTCCGCCGGGCGGCACAAATGAGTCAGGACGACTACCAGCACCTCTACCGTCAATCCATAGAACATCCGGACCAGTTCTGGGCCGAGCAGGCCAAGCGCTTCCTGCACTGGAGCAGCCCGTGGGACAGCGTGCACAGGCATGACATGCGCACCGGCGAGGCCAGTTGGTTCAGCGGCGGCCAGCTCAACGTCAGCTACAACTGCATCGATCGTCATCTGGAAAAACGCGGCGATCAGGCCGCCATCCTCTGGGAAGGCGACAACCCCGCCGACTCCAAGCGCATCACCTACAAAGCACTTCACGGGCATGTCTGCCGCCTGGCCAACGTGCTGAAAAGCCGCGGCGTGAAGAAAGGCGACCGGGTGTGCATCTACATGCCGATGATTCCCGAAGTGGCCTACGCCATGCTTGCCTGCACCCGGATCGGCGCCGTGCATTCGGTGGTGTTCGGCGGCTTCTCACCGGAGGCTCTGCGCGACCGGATTCTCAATGCCGACTGCCGCACCGTGATCACCGCCGATGAAGGCGTGCGTGGCGGCAAATGGGTCCCGCTGAAGAACAACGTCGACAAGGCCCTGCTCAGTTGCCCCGATGTCAGCAGCGTGGTGGTGGTCGAACGCACCGGCAGCCCGGTGAACTGGGTAGAAGGTCGCGACATCCATTACGAACAGGCCGTGGCCGCGGCCAGCGACCAGTGCCCCGCCGAACCGATGGACGCCGAAGATCCGCTGTTCATCCTCTACACCTCCGGCAGCACCGGCAAACCCAAGGGCGTGCTGCACACCACCGGCGGCTATCTGCTGCAGGCGGCCATGACCTTCAAGTACGTGCTGGACTACCGTGATGGCGAGATCTTCTGGTGCACCGCCGACGTCGGCTGGGTCACCGGCCACAGCTACATCCTCTATGGCCCCCTGGCCAACGGTGCGACCACGCTAATCTTCGAAGGCGTACCCAACTACCCCAGCACCTCGCGTTTCTGGGAGGTGGTGGACAAGCACCAGGTCAACATCTTCTACACCGCCCCCACCGCCTTGCGAGCGCTGATGCGCGAAGGCAGCGACCCCGTGCAGCGCACCTCCCGCAGCAGCCTGCGGCTCTTGGGCAGCGTCGGCGAGCCGATCAACCCGGAAGCCTGGGAGTGGTATTTCAATGTCGTGGGCGAGCAGCGCTGCCCGATTGTCGATACCTGGTGGCAGACCGAGACCGGCGGCATCATGCTCAGTCCCCTGGTCAGCGCCCGACAGGTCAAACCCGGCTGCGCCTCGACCCCGATGTTCGGCGTACAACCGGTGCTGCTGGACGACCAGGGCAAGGAGATCCAGGGCGTCGGCAGCGGCATCCTGGCGATCAAGGCCAGCTGGCCGGCGCAGATCCGCGGCGTCTACGGCGATCCCAAGCGCATGGTCGAAACCTACTTCGCGCCTTACCCCGGCTACTACTTCACCGGCGACGGCGCCCGGCGCGACGAGGATGGCAGCTACTGGATCACCGGACGCATCGACGACGTGATCAACGTCTCCGGGCACCGCATCGGCACCGCCGAAGTGGAAAGCGCGCTGGTGCTCCACGACAGCATCGCCGAGGCCGCCGTGGTCGGTTACCCCCACGACCTCAAGGGCCAGGGGATCTACGCCTTCGTCACGCCCATGCAGGGTGTCGAACCCAGCGAGGAACTGAAAAAGGAACTGCTGGCCCTGGTCAGCCGCGAGATCGGCAGCTTTGCCAAACCGGAGCTGATCCAGTGGGCCCCGGCCCTGCCGAAAACTCGCTCGGGCAAGATCATGCGGCGTATCCTGCGCAAGATCGCCTGCAACGAGCTGGACACCCTGGGCGACACTTCGACCCTGGCGGACCCCTGCGTGGTGGAAGGCCTGATCGACAAGCGCCTGAACGCTTGAGACCGGCGCGGCCAAGGCCGCGCCCTTTTTTCACTCTCCGCACCGAGCTGTCATGGAATTCATTCGCAGCCGTATCGAAAGCCAGGTCATGAGCCTGTCCGGCCTCTCGCTGGGCCAACTGGATCTGGAAAACCCCAAGGGCGACCCCGGCCTGTTCGGGCCGGGATCGGTCAGTTGGCAGGTGCACGCCGACTTCAGCAGCATGCTGATCGGCGGCATCAGCGCCCTGTTGTTGCAGGCCCTGCATCCCCTGGCCCTGGCCGGAGTCTGGGACCATTCGAATTTTCGCCAGGACATGATTGGTCGTCTGCGCCGCACCGGGCAGTTCATTTCCGGCACCACCTTCGGCTCCCGTCAGGACGCCGAGTGGCTGATCGACAAAGTGCGCAACATCCACCTGCACATCGTCGGCACCGCCCCGGATGGCCGCCCTTATGCCGCCAGCGATCCGGACCTGCTGACCTGGGTGCATGTGGCGGAAGTCAGCAGTTTTCTCGCCGCGCACCTGCGCTACCTCAACCCTCGCCTGTCCGGGGCTGACCAGGATCGCTACTACGACGAGATCGCCCTGATTGCCGAACGCCTCGGAGCCCGGGACGTGCCCCGCTCACGGCGGGCAGTCGCCGATTACCTGCAAGCCATGCGTCCACAGCTGCTGTGCGACGAGCGCAGCCACGAAGTGCTGCGTCTGCTCCAGGCCGCCCCCGCCCCCAGCCGACTGGCCAAGCCCTTTGGCTCACTGATGATGCAGGCCGGTATCGACCTGTTGCCGGACTGGGCCAGCGCCATGCTCAAGGTCAATCAGAACCCACTGCAGCGCCAGTTGATTCGCGCCAGTGTCAAACGCAGTACGCCGATGCTGCGCTGGGCGGTGCGCGACAGTTCGGTGCACCGGGCAAAACGGCGCATGGGCCTGTAGAAACACGACCGCTCAAGCACAACCCGACCGGCCGGTTCGCGATTGGCCGGTCCCAGGGCTTGTGTGCAACCATGATTTCCCCAATTTCAGGCGCCTGCACCGGTCGCTCCACGAGCCCGCACCTTCACGGGCCCCTCCCCCCCTAACCAGAGGATTCGAGCATGCAAGAGGTTGTCATCGTTGCCGCCACCCGTACCGCCGTGGGCAGTTTCCAGGGCTCCCTGGCGGGCATTCCCGCCGTTGACCTGGGCGCCGCGGTGATCCGCCAGCTGCTGGCCCAGACCGGCATCGACCCGGCCCAGGTCGACGAAGTGATCATGGGCCAGGTGCTCACCGCCGGCGCCGGGCAGAACCCCGCACGCCAGGCCGCGATCAAGGCCGGCCTGCCCCACGCCGTGCCTGCCATGACCCTGAACAAGGTCTGCGGCTCCGGCCTCAAGGCCCTGCACCTGGCCGCCCAGGCCATCCGCTGCGGCGATGCCGAGGTGATGATCGCCGGCGGCCAGGAAAACATGAGCCTGTCCAACTACGTGCTGCCCGGCGCCCGCACCGGTCTGCGCATGGGCCACAGCCCGATGATCGATACCATGATCAGCGACGGTCTGTGGGACGCCTTCAACGACTACCACATGGGCATCACCGCCGAGAACCTGGTGGACAAATACGCCATCAGCCGTGAAGCCCAGGACGCCTTCGCCGCCGCGTCCCAGCAAAAAGCCGTGGCCGCCATCGAGGCCGGGCGTTTTGTCGACGAGATCACCCCGATCCTGATTCCCCAGCGCAAGGGCGAGCCGCTGAGCTTCGCCACCGACGAACAACCGCGCCCCGGCACCACCGCCGAGGCCCTGGCCAAGCTCAAGCCGGCGTTCAAGAAAGACGGCACGGTGACCGCAGGCAACGCCTCGTCGCTGAACGATGGCGCCGCCGCGGTCATGCTGATGAGCGCCAGCAAGGCCCGGGCCCTGGGCCTGCCGGTACTGGCCCGGATCGCCGCCTACACCAACGCCGGGGTCGACCCGGCGATCATGGGCATCGGCCCGGTGTCGGCCACCCGCCGCTGCCTGGACAAGGCCGGCTGGACCCTGGACCAGCTGGACCTGATCGAAGCCAACGAAGCCTTCGCCGCGCAATCGCTGTCGGTAGGCAAGGAACTGGAATGGGATGCGAGCAAGGTCAACGTCAACGGCGGCGCGATTGCCATCGGCCACCCGATTGGCGCGTCGGGCTGCCGGGTGCTGGTGACCCTGCTGCATGAAATGCTCAAGCGCGATGCCAAGAAAGGCCTGGCGACCCTGTGCATCGGCGGCGGCCAGGGCGTGGCACTGGCCATCGAACGCTAACCACGCGCCCCTCCCCCCGCCCCCCCTGTAGGAGCTGGCTTGCCAGCGAAGGCGTTCGTAAGCGCGTCTTCGCCAGCAAGCCGGCTCCTACAGAAGGCGGGACGCTGGTAGACTGCGGCGCCTTACTCCTCTCCTCCAAGGCGCCCTGCATGTCTTCCTTGAATCAGGCGCTGCGCGCCGCCCTCGTTCACCGCCAGGAACTGCTCGCCGAGCTGCATCAGCAAGGCACCGACTGCTACCGTCTGTTCCATGGCAGCCAGGAAGGTGCGGGAGGCCTGGCCATCGACCGCTACGGCCCTCAACTGCTGGTGCAAAGCTTTCACCAGACGCTGGAACGCGACGACCTGCTGCAATTGCACGACACCATCAATCAGCAGCTGAACCTGTCGACCCTGCTGGTCTACAACGACCGCTCCCGAGGCAACTCGCGCATCGATCGCGAAGACAGCGTGTACCGCGCCGAAGAGCCGGCCCTGCAAGACCTGATCGGACACGAGTGGGGGCTGAATTACCGGGTCCGTGGTCGCCATGCCGGACAAGACCCATTGCTGTTTCTCGATCTGCGCAACGCCCGCGGTTGGGTCAAGCAGCACAGCGCCGGAAAGAGCGTGCTCAATCTGTTTGCCTATACCTGCGGCGTCGGCCTCAGCGCCGCAGCCGGTGGTGCCCGGGAGGTGTGCAACCTGGACTTCGCCGAAGGCAACCTGGCGGTGGGTCGGGAGAACGGCCGGCTCAACCCGCATCTGCCCGACATGCAGTTCGTGCAGTCGGACTACTTCCCGGCGATCCGCCAGTTGGCGGGCCTGCCCATCAGCCAGCGACGCGGACAGAAACTGCCTGGCTACCCCCGTCTGGAGCAACGCCAATATGACCTGGTGCTGCTGGACCCGCCGGCCTGGGCCAAGAGTGCGTTCGGCACCGTCGACCTGCTGCGCGACTACCAGAGCCTACTGAAGCCGGCGCTGCTGGCCACGGCCGAAGACGGTGTGTTGATCTGCTGTAACAATCTGGCCAAGGTGCCGATGTCGCAATGGCGCGAGCAAGTGTTGCGCTGTGCCGAAAAGGCCGGGCGCCCGGTGCGCGATTGCCAGGTCCTGGCACCTGCCGCGGACTTCCCTTCCCATGACGGCCAGCCGCCGTTGAAAACCCTGATCCTGCAACTTTGATCGAGCGCAGGAAATCTGAATATTCCTGAAGACTGGATGGGTTTCGGAACCGTAAACGCGTGCCATACTCCAAGGCACTTCCGATTCAGATAGATGAAGCCTCGCATGACCAAAGGATTGATTCGCGCTCTTTGCGCCTTGTTGACCGCTCTCGCCCTTTACAGTCTGCTGGGCTTTCTGATTCTGCCGGGCATCGCCTTGCGGGTGGCCAATCAGCAACTGGCCAACTACGCCACGACCCCGGCCCATATCCAACGCATCGAACTCAACCCCTTCAGCCTGGAGCTGACCGTCTGGGGCCTGAACATCGGCGAGCCGGGCAAGGAGCAGGTGGCCTTCGAACGCCTCTACGCCAACCTGCAACTGGACAGCCTGTGGACCCGCGCACTGCATCTGGCAGATGTCGAGCTGGACCAGCCCAAGACCGAAATCCTCTTTGACAAGGACGGCAAGCTCAACCTCCTGGCTCTGTTCAAGCTGCCCGCCAGCGAGCCGACCCCGAGCGATCCCAACGCCAAACCGTTTCCGGTGCGCATCGAGCGCATCAAGCTGGCCGGCGGCTACCTGCACTTTCGGGACCTGCGCCCCAGCGAACCCATCGAGTTCATCTACAACAAGCTCGATTTCGAACTGAAGAACCTCAGCACCCTGCCAGACGACAGCGCCGACATGACCCTGGTCGCCACTGGGCCCGAAGGCGGACAGATCGACTGGCGCGGCAACTTCAGCGTCATCCCGCTGACGTCCCAAGGCACCCTGAAGGTCAGCGACGGCAAGATGAAAGCCTGGTGGCCCTACGTGCGCGACGCAGTGCCACTGGTCCTCGAAGACGGGGTGGTCAACCTCAGTACCCATTACACATTCAGCCTGGCCAAGGAAACAGAGCTGCTGCTGGACAACACGTCCATCAGTGTCGCGCCCTTCGCCATCAAGGCTCCGGATGGACGGCCACTGGCGCGCCTGGAGCGGCTGGAGGTGAGCGAAACCACCGTGGACCTGGCCAAGCAGCAGGTGATCGTCGGCAAGATCCGCAGCCAGAAGCTGGAAACCTGGGCCGCCCTTGAAGCCGATGGCCAGCTCGACTGGCAGAAACTGTTTGCCAGCCAACCCGCCAAGCCGGCGCCCAAGCCACAACCGGCCGCCGCCGATTCCCCCAAGGATCCTGCACCAGCCGGCAAGCCCTGGCAGGTGCTGCTCAAGGACGTAGAGCTGCGCAATTACCAAGTGCACCTGGCCGACCGCAAGGCCAAGCCGGCCGTGGCCCTGGATGTGGGCCCACTGAACCTCGACCTGAAGAACTTCGACAGCCTCAACCAGTCGCCTTTCAGCCTCAAGCTCGATACCGGCCTGGGCAAGCAAGGCAAGGTCACCGCCAGCGGCGAGGTCAATCTCAACCCCATCACCGCCAAGCTCAAGGTGCAGACCAAGGACATCGACCTGCGGATCGCCCAGTCCTACATCAGCCCCTTCATTCGCCTGGAATTGCGGAGCGGCATGCTTGGCAGCGACCTGGCCGTGGACCTGAAGAAAGTCGAGCCGCTGACTTTCAGCATCACCGGCCGCGCCGAAGTGGACCAACTGCACACCCTGGACACCCTCAAGACCCGCGACTTCGTCAAGTGGAAGCAGGTGGTGGTCGAAGGCCTGAACTATCAGCACGGTGACAGCCTGAGCATCAGCCGGGTCAACCTGATGCAGCCCTATGCGCGCTTCATCATCAACGATGACCGCACCACCAATATCGACGACCTGCTGATTCCACAACCGGCAGGCGCGGGCGGAAAACCCTCGGGCAAATCCGCCCCCGGCTCCAGCAAGCCGCTGGGCATCCACATTGGTGAAATCGCCATCAATGACGGTTCGGCCAACTTCGCCGACCTAAGCCTGACGCCCAACTTCGCCACTGCCATCCAGCAACTCAACGGGCATGTCGGCACCATCGACAGCCGGCAGGCCAAACCGGCGGAAGTCGACGTCAAGGGCAAGGTCGACCGCTACGCGCCAGTGACCATCAAGGGCAGCGTCAACCCGTTCGATCCAATGGCCGCCCTGGATATCGCCACCAGTTTCAAACGGGTGGAGTTGACCACCCTGACCCCCTACTCCGGCAAGTTCGCGGGCTTCCGCATTCGCAAGGGCCGGCTCAACCTCGACCTGCACTACATGATCACCAAGGGCCAGCTCAAGGCCGAGAACAAGCTGGTGGTCGAGCAGTTGCAGTTGGGCGAGAAGGTCGACAGCCCGGATGCCGTGGACCTGCCGATCCGCCTGGCCGTAGCCTTGCTCAAGGACACCGACGGCAAGATCTCCATCGAATTGCCGATCTCCGGCGACTTGAACAACCCGCAGTTCAGCGTCATGCCGATCGTCTGGCAGACCTTGCGCAATCTGGTGCTGCGCGCGGCCGAAGCGCCCTTTAAGTTCATCGGCGGCCTGATCTCCGGTGGCGGTTCGGAAGACTTGAGCAACGTTTCCTTCGCACCCGGTTCCAGCGAGCTGAGCAAAGAGTCGGAATCGGCCCTGACCACCCTGGCCAAGGCCCTCAAGGAACGTCCGACCCTGCGCCTGGAAATCGAAGGCACCAGCGCCCAGAGCAGCGACGGTCCATTGATCGCCGAGCAGCGCCTGGAGCGGGAATACCAGTACAACTACTACAAGATCCTCCAGCGCCGCGGCGACAAGGTTCCGGCCCAGGCGTCCCTGCTGCAGGTTCCCGAAGGCGAGAAGGCACCGTTGCTGGAAGGCATCTACCGTACCCGCCTGAAGCAGCAGCCTCCGGCGGAATGGGCGCAGCTCAGCCGCGACGAACGCAGCGCCAAGCTGCGTGAAGGCCTGATCAAGTTCTGGAGCGGCAGCGACGTTCTGCTGCGCCAGCTGGGCCAGGAACGAGCCAGCAGCATCAAGGACTTCCTGGTGGACAAGGGCCAGTTGGCCGACGACCGCGTTTACTTCATCGATGCCAACCTGGGCCAGGCCGAGAGCGACGGCAAGGTGATCACGCCGCTGCATCTGGACAGCGAATAAACTGCGCCCGGCGACGCCGTCGGGTCCACAACAAGCCCCCCACAATAGAACAGGCCCCGACACGCAGTGCCGGGGCCTGTAATGATCACATCCTTGTGATCTTCCGCATGAACTCATGAAAGAAGCGGCAGCCGTACCATTGGGCCCGTCTGCCGCTTCCTCTCCCTGTCCAGGCGAGAAGCTGGAGTCTTACTCGGCTTTCAGGCCGTCAGCGGAGACTGCCTTGACGCCTTTGATTTTCTTGGTGATTGCCACGGCAGTGGCCTTCTGCGCTTCGGTGATCGCGACGGTGGACGACAGCGACACCACGCCCTTGTTGGTTTCGACCTTGATGTCGGTGCCAGGAATGCCTTTCTCGGTAACCAGATCGCTTTTCACTTTGGTGGTGATCCAGGTATCGGAAGTCGCCTCTTTGGCCTTGGTCACTTCACCGGCAGCCACAACCATGGGCGACTGGGTGCCTTGAGTAGTCTGCGCAAAAGCTGCGTTAGCCATGGTCAGGGTCAGAGCGGTAGCAGTTGCAGCAGCGATAGCAAACTTCTTCATACGAATAACTCCTGTTCTTTTAGAAAGCCTGCTCCGAGTCCTGGCAGCAGGGTTACTGGGGATGTTGCAGGTGCTGTGCCAAGTCTGAAGACCATAATTATTCGTTATAAAACAATAACTTAAAGAAAATCCAAAAAATCGGCAGCATGCAAAATGCACGACGGCTCGACAATCTGCATGCAAGTTGCGGTTTTTTCCCGGAGCAATCCGAGCGGCCCGCGCCGAAACGCCAGGTCAGGCTTCAAGCGTCCTGCGCCATGCAGCCCTTGGGCGCATAATCGGCCTCCACCGTGGTGCTGCAAGTCCATCCGGAAGCTGCGGAGCGGGTCAGCAGCAGGGTCTTGTTCAGCACCGCTCCCGGCGCATTGAGGATGGTGCAGCCAATGCTCCCTTCACCGGAGGCCGCTGTGCCACCGACGCTCACCCGGCAGTTGGAGGTCTGGGCCGAGCCTCCAATCAAGGCCAGGGTCGGGTCGGTCCCCTGGTTCAGCAGGTCCTCGACATTCACCTTGAGCGCCGAGACCTCGGCTAACGCGGCAATTACCTTGGCCCGGGCCTGATACTGGGCGTACAGCGGCATCGCCACCATGGCGAGAACGCCAATGATGGCCACCACCACCAGTAATTCGATCAGGGTAAAAGCGGATTGATGTTTCATGGATGTGCCTCCTGGCAATGATGCTCTGTGGATCGTCAGCAAGACTTGAAGCATTCCCTGTGCCAGGGCCCGACCCACGGAATCCGCGGCCTGCAGAGGTGATAGCCCTTGGCCTTGAGCGCAAGAAGTCGCACAAACTGACAAATTTCGTCAGCTCGTGACCCTGTCCGACAGGCACCCGGCAGCTAGGCTTCAACAGGTGCCGCCGGCCGGAGCGTCCCAACCGCGTTTGCGCCCAGACCACATCCGCGGTCGCGGATCATCGATCAGCCGTTCGATGACCCTCCTGACCAGACTCCTCCACTGCCCAAGGATCGAAGCATGGCGGCAAAAGCTCCCACGACGAGTGTCTATCTCTGGCACGGCATCGACGGCCAGGGCCAGGTGATGCACGGCGAACTGAGCGCTGCCAACCCGGGACTGATCAGGGCCCGGTTGCGCAAGCAGGGCATCACCCCGACCCGGGTGCGCCGCAAGCCAAGGGCCTGGCCTCGACTGGGCCAAGGGATCAGCCCCCGGGAGATCGCCCTGTTCACTCGCCAACTGGCCACGTTGATGCAGGCCGGGGTGCCGCTGCTGCAGGCCTTCGACATCATTGCCGAAGGCTTTGAACAGCCCCTGATGCGCCAGCTGCTGGCCAGCCTCAAGCGCGAAATCGAGGCCGGTTCCAGCCTGGCGAGCGCACTGCGCCGGCATCCACGCCACTTTGATGCGCTGTACTGCAACCTGGTGGATGCCGGCGAGCAGGCCGGGGCCCTGGACACGCTGCTGGAACGTGTCGCGACCCACAAGGAAAAGAGCGAAAACCTCAAGACCCGGGTAAAGCAAGCCATGGTCTATCCGCTGGCGGTGATCGGCGTGGCAGTCGTCGTCAGCAGCATCCTGTTGCTCAAAGTGGTTCCCCAGTTCCAGAGCCTGTTCGCCGGGTTCGACGCCGAGTTGCCGCCGCTCACTCAATGGGTGATCAACCTCTCCCAGGTGCTCCAGCGCCACGGCGGACTCTTGCTCGCCGCCAGCCTGCTGGTCGGTGTCGGCCTGATCCAGGCCTATCGACGCTCGGCACGCCTGCGGGACACGGTGGATGTGGGGCTGCTGCGCTTGCCCCTGGCCGGCCCCTTGCTGCAAAAATCCGCCGTGGCGCGCTATGCCCGAACCCTGGCGACCACCTTCGCTGCCGGGGTGCCCCTGGTGCAGGCTCTGGACTCGGTGGCCGGAACCAGTGGCAATCGGGTCTTCAAGCAAGCGGTGGAGCGCATTCGCCAACAGGTGGCCAGCGGCATGCAATTGCACTTTGCCATGCGCGCCAGCGGGGTCTTCCCCGGCATGGCGGTCCAGATGACCGCCATCGGTGAAGAGTCCGGAACCCTGGACCACTTGCTGGAAAAGGTCGCGACCCACTATGAAGTCGAGGTGGACCACCTGGTGGACAGCCTGACCCGTCTCATGGAGCCGTTGATCATAGTGCTTCTGGGCAGTATCGTCGGCGCCCTGGTGGTGGCCATGTACCTGCCTGTCTTTCAACTCGGTACAGCGATCTGAACATGTCCTTGACTGAAGTCCTGACCCTCTACCCCCTGGCTTTCGTGTTGGCCGCCCTGATACTGGGGCTGCTGGTCGGCAGCTTCCTCAATGTGCTGGTGTGGCGCCTGCCGAAGATGCTCGAGCGCGACTGGCGCGCCCAGGCCCACGAAGTGCTGGGGCTGCCCCCGGAGCCGGCAGGGGCGCCCTATAACCTGCTGCTGCCCCATTCCCAGTGTCCGCATTGCACACAGCCAATCCGCCCCTGGGAGAACATTCCCCTGCTCAGCTATCTGTGCCTGCGGGGCCGTTGCCGCCATTGCAAGGCCGCCATCAGCCCCCGCTACCCGCTGACCGAGCTGGCCTGCGGGTTGATCTCGGCCTTCGTTGCCTGGCACTTCGGCTTCGGCTGGCAGGCGGGCCTGTTGCTGATCCTCAGCTGGGGGCTGATCGCCATGAGTCTGATCGATGCCGATCACCAACTGCTGCCCGACGTACTGGTGTTGCCGTTGCTGTGGCTGGGACTGATCGCCAACAGCTTCGGGCTGCTGGTCAGCCTGGGCGATGCCCTGTGGGGGGCGGTACTCGGCTACCTGAGCCTGTGGTCGGTGTTCTGGCTGTTCAAGCTGCTGACCGGCAAGGACGGCATGGGGCACGGCGACTTCAAGCTGCTGGCGATGCTGGGAGCCTGGGGCGGGTGGCAGGTGCTGCCGCTGACCCTGCTCCTCTCCTCACTGGTGGGCGCCATCATCGGCACCCTCATGCTGCGCCTGAACCGGGCCAAAACCTCGACGCCGATCCCCTTTGGCCCTTTTCTGGCCATTGCCGGCTGGATTGCCTTGCTCTGGGGTGGTCAAATGACCGACTTCTATCTGCAGGCTGTCGGCTTCCAATGACTCGCTCCCCTCACACACCCTGGACTCTTGGCCTGACCGGCGGCATCGGCAGTGGCAAAAGCGCTGCCGCCCAGCATTTCATCGACCTGGGCGTGCATGTGATCGATGCCGATCACGCCGCACGCTGGGTGGTGGAACCCGGGCGCCCGGCCCTGGAACAGATTGCCCGCCACTTTGGCCAGGGCGTGCTACAGGCCGATGGCCAACTGGATCGCGCCGCGTTGCGCACGTTGATCTTCGAGATCCCCGAGCAACGGCGCTGGCTGGAAGCGCTGCTGCATCCGCTGATCGCCGAGGAGATTGCCAAGCATCTGGCCCGCGCCGAATCGCCCTATGCGATTCTGGTGTCACCGCTGTTGATCGAGTCGGGCCAGTCACGGATGACCCAGCGGATCCTGGTGATCGATGTGCCGCAACAGTTGCAGATTGAACGCACCCTGCAACGGGACCGGACCAGCGAACAGCAGGTCCGGGCGATTCTCCAGGCCCAGGCCAGCCGGGAGGAGCGCCTGCGTCACGCCGACGATGTACTGGTCAACGACCGCGACCAGGCCTGGTTGCGCAGCGAAGTCGAGCGCCTGCATCACTTTTACTTAACTTTGCGTGGAGGCCAGTCATGAGCCAACCCCTGACCGTCGAATGCCCAACCTGTGGCGCCCCCGTGGAATGGACCGCGGCCAACACCAATCGGCCATTCTGTTCCGACCGTTGCAAACTGATTGACCTGGGGGCCTGGGCCGCCGAGGAACACAAGATTCCGGTGAGCCCGGATGCCGAGGACGAACTGTTCTCGGAAGAACTGCCGCCCCGCGCACACTGAGTGCTCAAGCCGACGCCGGTCAGGGCCGCATGAAACTGTAGTCCTGATCGTCGTCGAGGTTCTCCGCGAGGAACTGCAGTTCGTCTGCCAGATCCTCGATGCTGCGCACGCTCTTGCTCTGCTGCACCACCGCGCTGAGCAGCGCCCGCAGGCTCAAGCCCGGTTCAAACCCTTCCTGCTGGGCGCTGTGCAGGCTGTCGCGCACTTCCTGCCGGGCCCACTGATAGACACTCATGACCGCACTCCTGGGATTTTTGCCGAGCATGCAGCGGGGCCCCAGGCTCGGCGTTGATATGGATCAAGAGCGCGGATCCTCGTCTTTCCAGGGCGCCGAGAGGTAGCGGGTGCGATTGAAGGTTTCCAGCCATTCCGGGCAAAACACCACCAGGGCACTGATCACCATGCCGTTGATGAACGCCTCGGGAAAGATGATCAGCCACAGGTAACCGACGAAATCCTCCAGCCACTCGGGCATGGCGAAACGCTCGTCGAACCACAAAAGCCCCAGCGCGCAGAGCAGGCACAGCAGCGCCGACAAGGCCGCGGCAAAGAAGCCCGAACAAAAGATATAGACGAAGGGGTTGCGCGGCTGGGCCCGTTCCACCAGCCAAGCGCAGGCTTCCGTAACCGCCACCGGCAGCAGGATCAACAAGACCCCGTTGACCCCCAATGCCGCCAGATCCTGGCGGCCCAGGGCCAGCAGCCCCAGTTGCGCGATCAAGCCCCCCACGATCGCCAATGGCCAATCCAGCAGCAGGGTCACCGCGGTCATGCCGATGAAGTGATAGGACACGCCGGTGTCGAAGTCCCGACGCACCAGCCACAGCAGAAACAGGGCAAATACCGTACCGAACAACAGATGCTGACGGCGGCTGTCGGTGAACAGCTCGACCCACGGCGCTCGCAACACCGCCCAGGCCAGCACCGGGACATACAGGAGCCACCCGATGCTCAGGCTTTCCGGCGACAGCAGCGCCGCGCTGATCATGGCTGGATGTTCTCCAGCGCTGCCTTCAATTGCTCGACCGTGTCGAACTCGTGCCGGGACACCAGTTGGCCATCCTGCAATTGCAGCCACAGGACCTTGTCCTCGGCAGCGGGGTAACGCGAGGCCACGCGCCCTTCCCGATCGAGCATCACCCGGTAGGGATAATCACGCATGGCAGGGACCGCGAACATCTTGGCGATCAGCGCCGGCATGCGCTGGATATCCGCGACAAACACCCCATGACGCGCCTGCAGATAATCCTTGGGCTTGTCCTTGAGCGCGCCGTTCACCACCTTGGCCGCATCCATACCGCGAGCCACCAGCAGGAACCGCGCCTGGGAGTCGAGGCTGTAGGCTTGATCGAATTGATCCAGCAAGGTCCAGGGGGCCAGACGCTCACCGATTTCCAGGGCCTGGGCCCACAGAGGCAACAGGCTCAGCAACAGAATTGACCAGGGTTTCACTGCACACTCCTAAATCGAGGGGGAGGACGGCGAACAGTCTACACCGCCCTTGGCCGGGCTCCAGCAAGCGCGCCTGCGGCCCCCTGATCAAGGTTTTTCCGGAAGCCTGCTGCTAAAGGTCATATTTGGGCGCTAAGCTTGAAGTTATGGATGACTCAGATTTTTTGCGCCTGCTTACCATCCAGGCCGAACAAGCCAACGCGTTCCTGTCCAATGCCCGCAAATGGGAGCGTGAGCGTTGGGTCTGCCAGCGCCTGCTGCAAGGCCTGAACATTCCCTATCGCAATGACGAATTCACCGCCGCCGGCCAAGAGCCGCCAGATGTGTTGTTTCGCGAGGCCAGCTTCGAGGTGTTCTTCGTCCTCGATGAGGGCCGCCGTCTCAACGACGAATGGCGCGATGAACTGCAGCGGCGGCGCAGTGCGTTTTCCCTGAGCCAGCTGGTGCGCCGCGAAGCCAAGCCCAAACGCATCCCGGCCAACGAACTGTTGCTGCGCCTGGGGCCAACCCTGCGCAAGAAAGCTCACAACTACAAGGAACGCGGGATGAACCTCGGCGAGCTGGACATCATTGCCTTCGCCGCCCTGAAGCGTGAGGTGCTGGATCTGAACAGCCACTTCCCGCCGCCCACCGAATACCTGCGCCAGGGCTGGCGCTCACTGTCCCTGGTGGGGCCGACCTTCGCCCGGGTGCTGTTTGCCCATCCCGACGCACCGGAGTTCCTGCGCAGCAATCTGGGGCGCAGCATCCTCTTCGACGTCGGCATCAGTTTGTAACGGTCGTCAATCCGCCATGCGTGGGCATGGCGCATTACCCCCCGGCAATGGTAAAAAAGCGTCCTGCCTGCCAACGCCGGGACCTCGTCATCGCCCCCCGCACGGCAGCGGCTATGCTCGACTCATGCCCGATTGCATCGCGCTGTAACATTCCCCTGTGTTGCGACGTCTACCTGACGAGGCCCTTTATGAGCAGCCGCCTGAACCCCGACGACCAACGCCATGTCGAAGAATATCTGCAACTGCCCCAGCACCGAGTCGAGCGCCGGCCCTTCCGGCCGTGGACGCTCCTCGTGGTGGTGGTTGCGGTGACCGTCGCCCTCGGCCTGTTGAGCCGTTTTATCAGTTACCTGACGCTATGAGCCGCTTCGCGCTCGCTCGGTTGACTGCACCGATTTCTTTTAGCCTTGCGAGATATCCCCATGACTCATCGTATTGTCATCGTTGGCGGCGGCGCCGGCGGCCTGGAGTTGGCGACCCGCCTGGGTAAGACTCTGGGCAAGCGCGGCACCGCCAGTGTGATGCTGGTGGACGCCAACCTGACCCATATCTGGAAACCCCTGCTGCACGAAGTGGCCGCCGGCTCGCTGAACTCCTCCGAAGACGAACTCAACTACGTCGCCCAAGCCAAATGGAACCACTTCGAGTTCCAGCTGGGGCGCATGAGCGGGCTCGATCGTCAAAGCAAGAGAATCCAGCTGGCGGCAACCTATGACGAAGCCGGTGTGGAACTGCTGCCAGCCCGGGAACTGGGCTACGACACCCTGGTGATTGCCGTGGGCAGCACCACCAACGACTTCGGCACCCAGGGCGCAGCCCAGCATTGCCTGTTCCTCGACACCCGCAAACAGGCCGAACGCTTCCACCAGCAGTTGCTCAACCACTACCTGCGGGCTCACGCCGGGCAGACCGATGCCGTGGAACAGATCAGCGTGGCCATCGTCGGCGCCGGAGCCACCGGCGTGGAACTGGCCGCCGAACTGCATAACGCGGCCCATGAGCTGGCGGCCTATGGCCTGGATCGTATCCAGCCGGAGAACATGCACATCACCCTGATCGAAGCCGGACCACGGGTACTCCCGGCCCTGCCCGAGCGCATCAGCGGCCCGGTGCACAAGACCCTGGAGAAACTCGGGGTCAAGGTTCTGACCAATGCCGCGGTCAGCGAAGTGACCGCCGAGAGCCTGATCACTGCCGACGGCCAGACCATTCCCGCCAGCCTCAAGGTCTGGGCGGCAGGCATTCGCGCGCCGGGTTTTCTCAAGGACATCGACGGCCTGGAAACCAACCGCATCAACCAGCTTCAGGTCCTGCCCACCTTGCAGACCACCCGCGACGAGAACATCTTCGCCTTCGGTGACTGCGCCGCCTGCCCGCAACCGGGCAGCGACCGCAACGTGCCGCCCAGGGCCCAGGCTGCGCATCAGCAAGCGTCTTTGCTGGCCAAGTCGCTGAAGCTGCGTATCGAAGGCAAGGACCTGCCGACCTACAAGTACACCGACTACGGCTCGCTGATCTCGCTGTCACGCTTCTCGGCGGTGGGCAACCTGATGGGCAATCTCACCGGCAGTGTGATGCTCGAAGGCTGGCTGGCGCGGATGTTCTACATCTCGCTGTACCGCATGCATCAGATGGCGTTGTACGGAGTCTTCCGCACGGCGATGCTGATGCTCGGCAGCCGCATCGGACGCGGCACCGACCCACGCTTGAAGCTGCACTGAGTCCCCGCGTGTCCCTGGCCCCCCGCTACGCAATGTAGCGGGGGGCCAGTCTTCGATGCTGCTCGCCTGGATCGCCAGCGCCCTGGCTCCTGGGGCGGCGCGCGGTCAAAACAGCGCTTGCAGCCAACCCGGGGTCGGTACTGCACATGCCCGCTACTGCGCGATCTGCTGCAATGCCGTGTCCCGGCCCACCCGAGTGTGGCGCCACGCATCGTTCATAGCAGCAAGGACCCATGCCATGCAGATGCCCCAGACGCTTGAGTTGCGCAATGGCGAAAAAGCCCCCTCCACTTTCTCTGCCGCGGAATACGTCCGGCGCCTGAGTGCCCTGCGGACTCACATGGCCCAAGAAGGCCTGGACGGGGTGCTGTTCACCTCGTACCACAACATCAACTACTACGCCGATTACCTGTACTGTTCCTTCGGCCGTCAGTACGCACTGGCGGTGACCCAGGAGCGCACGGTGCTGATCAGCGCCAACATCGACGGCGGTCAGCCGGGGCGCCGGGCGATCTGTGACGCTCAAGTGATCTACACCGACTGGCAACGGGGCAACTTCCTCGTCGCGGTCAAACAGGCCCTGCCCCGAGCTTCGCGATTGGGGCTGGAGTTCGATCAGTTGAGCCTGCCCCATTACCGGGCCCTGGCCGAACGTTATCCACAGGCGCAACTGCTGGACATCGCCGGACCCTGCATGAACCTGCGCATGCTCAAGTCCGCCGAGGAACAAGCGCTGATCCGCCAGGGCGCGCGCATCGCCGACATTGGCGGCGCCGTCGCGATCGAGGCGCTGCACGATCAGGTGGCGGAGTACGAAGTGGCGCTGCACGCCACCCAGGCCATGGTGCGGGAAATCGCCCGCACCTTTCCCGCCGCCGAACTGATGGACACCTGGACCTGGTTTCAATCCGGAATCAACACGGACGGCGCCCACAACCCGGTGACGTCGCGCCGGGTCAGTCCGGGGGAGATCCTCAGCCTCAATTGCTTCCCGATGATCGCCGGCTACTACACCGCGCTGGAGCGCACGCTGTTCCTCGGCCACTGTCCCGATGCCCATCTGCGGCTCTGGGAAATCAACGTCAAGGTGCACCAGGCCGGGTTGCAACTGATCAGGCCCGGCGCCCGCTGCAGCGAGATTGCCCGGCAGTTGAACCAGATCTACCTGGAGCACGACCTTCTGCAATACCGCACCTTCGGCTACGGCCACTCGTTCGGCATCCTCAACCACTACTACGGCCGGGAAACCGGCCTGGAGTTTCGCGAGGACGTGGACACCGTGCTTGAGCCGGACATGGTGGTGTCCATGGAACCGATGATCCGGCTGCCTCAGGGCCTGCCTGGTGCTGGCGGCTATCGGGAACACGACATCCTGATCGTCAATGCCCAGGGGGCGGAAAACATCACCGCTCTGCCCTTTGGGCCAGGGCACAACATCATCGGCGCCTGAACCTGCGCCCCTGGACCGGGGCAGCACAGATCACCACCGTGGGCCCGATGCGCCGTCGCGCCTGCAAGCTCCATTGCCCCACCTGGCAGGGTGCTGAGGCACCTGCAACAAGAACCCTCTCAAACACCAGGAAGTATCAGTGGCCCATGCAAGATGGGCCACGAAGTTCGGTAGATCGTGCTGTAAACCATCTGGAGAACGATCCCGGCACATCTGAAGTCATGTACAAAGAACGCACTATTGTGTCGCTCGTCTTCAAGGATCGAGACTCAGGCAAACCAGTGAGCAAACTACAACTGGCCGGCCGGATTCAATTCAGGGAATCAACGCATTGCGCTTGGCAAACTCCGCCAGACTGACTTGTGAACCCAAGCCTAGTTTCTGCAATAAACGGGTTTTGTAAGTACTGACGGTCTTGTTGCTCAAGAACAGTTTTTCACCAATGGCCTTGTTCGAATAACCCTGGGCCAGATACTGCAGCACGATCATTTCCCGATCGGTCAACGAACCTATCTGTTCACTCTCGGTCTGTTGTTCCGCGGCAGGAATGGATACATCCACGGCCAGGGACGGGTAAAAGGTATAGCCGGCCAACACCGCATTAATGGCCACGACCAGATTACTCAGGTCCTCCTCCTTGTTGACGAACCCACGCGCGCCCAACTGAATGCAGCGCCTGCAGAAGCTTTCGACGGACTGCGAGGTCAGCACCAGCACTTCGGTGGATATACCCAAGGCCTTGATCCGTGACAGCACCTTGAGGCCGTCCAACTTGGGAATGCCGATATCGAGGATCACCACCGCCGGTTCATGTTCACGAACCAGTTCCAGCGCATCCAGTCCATTGTCTGTTTCGGCCACAACCCGCATGTTGTTTTTTTCCAGCAAGACCTTAACGGCGAGCCGGACAACAGGATGATCGTCAACTATCAATACGCTGTGCATGTTGTCACTTCACCTTAAAAACCTGGCCTTGGGGCCGGCCTTGTCGCTCGGAAGATAAACGCAATCGCACCCCGATCAGATGCAACGTTCGTATTTGGGTAACCACTGTTGCCACAGAGGCGTTGCCTGCGCGATGCCCGGTAAATTTCAGACTCCTGACAAACAAGGGACGATACAAGAGGTTAATCACTTCTCCCAAAGGAATCAGACAGTCTGATTTTTCACTAGGAAATTTCTCACCACACGTGGGGATTTGCCTTATGGCTCCCGATCCAGATTGTTAAGCAAGATGCTCGACAAATAATGACGCGAGCCGGAAATGCAACATTTGAATGTTCTGGTTCTGGAAGATGAACCGCTGCAGCGCCTGGTCACCGTGACGGCCCTGAAAAAGGTGATGTCGGGGCAGGTGCATCAGGCCGCCAGCGGCCGCGAGGCCCTGGCGCTGCTGGAGAACAGCGAGAAGATGGACATCGCCATCTGCGACTTGAAGATGTCCGGCATGGACGGCCTGGCCTTCCTGCGTAACGCCAGTCACAGCGGCAAGCTGCACTCGGTCATTCTCTGCAGCCAGATCGATTCGATTTTGCGGCACACCACCGCGTCCATGATCAAGCACCTGGGCTTCAACTTCCTGGGTGACCTGGGCAAGCCCTTCGATCTGGAGCGGCTGACCACTTTGCTCAAACGCTATCCGTCCCAGCGTCCCGGACTGGTCAGGCCGCTGGAACAATCCAGGCTACCGGCCCTGAAGGATGTCCTTCGAGGCCTGGACAACGGTGAATTCGAGCCCTATTACCAGCCCAAAGTCGCCCTCGAAGACGCGTCTCTACTGGGGGTGGAAGTTCTGGCTCGCTGGAACCACCCCCAGCTAGGCGTCCTGCCGCCCTCGCACTTTCTGTGTCTCATGGAACACCACCACCTGCTGGACCGCCTGTTCTGGCAACTGCTCGATCAAGGCCTGGCCCTGCGTCGCAAACTGGCGGAGAAAGGAACCGCCCTGGGATTTTCCTTCAACCTGCACCCCTCGCAACTGACGTCCCAGACCCTGACCGAATCCATTGCCTCGTTGCTCACGCTGTTTCAGGTGCCGTGCGCCTGCATCACTTTCGAGATCACGGAGAGCAGTCTGGTCAGCGCTCCCGCCATCAGTCTGGAAAACCTGGTGCGCCTGCGAGTGATGGGTTGCGGCCTGGCCATGGACGATTTCGGCGCCGGCTACGCCAGCCTGGATCGCCTGTGTGAACTGCCCTTCAGTCAGATCAAGCTCGATGGAGCCTTCGTGCGCAAGATGGGGCACCAACCCAGGAGCAATGCGGTCATCAGCTACACCGTGGCGCTGGCTCGCTCGCTGGGCATGTCATTGATCATCGAAGGGGTGGAAACCCGCGAGCAGCAGGAGCGCTTGCTGGCACTGGGGTGCGAGACCGCCCAGGGTTTTCTGTTCGCGCGGCCCATGCCGGAAAATCATTTCATCGCCTATTGCAGCCGCTAGCCCCTCATGACGGCCGATTAAGGTGGCGACCCATGACCCTGCTTCATGTACCGTCCGCCCGACGCGCCTTGCGCTACGACTCCCGGCTCAAGTCCTCCTGCCCTCCTACTTTCGACGCGATCATGCATTCACGATTTATCTGGCTGTTTTTCTGCTTGGCGCTCACCGCTGTGCAACCGGCAGCGGCCGAGCCCCCGACATTGCCCAATACCCTGCACAGCACGGTTCACCTCGATCACCACGATCTGGTCCTGGAGGATGAAGACTGGCATTGGCTGCGTCACAAGTCGGAGTTGAAAATCGGCGCCGTCGCCACCGAGTCGGCACCGTTCAATGTCAGCTACAACGACAACTACTACGAAGGCATTTCCGCCGACGTCAGCGCCCTGATCGGGCAGATGCTCGGGATACGCATCAAGGTCGTGCCGTTTGCCACCCGGGACGCCGCCTTGCAGGCCTTGCAGACGGCCAACATCGATCTGCTGGGCAGCTACAGTTCCGCGCCAGCCACTGCCGACAGCATCAGGTTCAGCCGCCCCTTCGCCGAGGGTCGCCTGGCGCTGTTCAGGCGCAACGACGACCTGAAGCCTGTGTCCGCCAACCTGGCCGGGCTGCGGGTAGCCGTCCCTCAGGAGCACAGCGCCGAACTGCTGTCACGCTTTCCGCTCGCCCACGCGATGATCTACCCCAACCCCGACGAAGCCATCGCCGCGGCGGCCTTCGGCCATGCCGATCTGTACCTGGACGACGTGCTCAGTGCCTACTTCCGCATCAACCGCGCCTACTACAGCTACCTCAAGTTCGAACGTTTCGCTGCGTTTTCCGAAGGTGGCTATGGCTTTGCCCTCAAAGAGGACAACCAGCGCCTGCTGCGCATCGTCGACCAGTGCATCGAAGCCATTGGCCGGGAAAAACTCACCAGCCTCAGTCGCCGCTGGGTCGGCAGCGGCTTCATTCCCTCGGACGAGAAGGTGGTGCTGACGCCGGAGGAGTCGCGCTGGATCGCCCGCAATCCGGTGGTCCGCCTGGTGATCAACGATGACCTGGCACCCGTGGCCTTTTTCGACGCCAACGGCATTTTCTCCGGAGTCACCGCCGAACTGCTGGAGCTGATTGCCCAACGTACCGGCCTGCGTTTCCAGGTGACCGCCCGCAACGGCGGCTACCCGGAACAGATTGAAGCCCTGCGTAAATCGGAAGCGGACCTGGCCATCATGACCGCCAGCGCGCAACGCGAGAACAATCTGCGCTTCACCCGGCCCTTTCTCAGCAGCCCCTTCGTCCTCGTCACCCAAACCGACAAGAACGGCAAGGCACTGCTCGCCGGAGCACTGATCGGCAAGCGCCTGGCCATACCGAGCGGCCATGTCACGCTGCAACAGGTGCGCGAGCTCTATCCGCAAACCCGGATAATCGAAGCCGGTGCCTCGCTGGATGCCATGAACAAGGTCTATGAAGGCGCTGCCGATGCTGCGGTGGTGTCCCTACCGGCCTCGCGTTACTACATTGTCCGTCTGTTTCAGAACCGCCTGGCCGTCTCCGACCTGATTCACACCACCCAGGCCACTGCCAACTTTGCCTTGCGCCGCAGCGACCCGGAGCTGCAGTCCATCCTCGACAAGGCCCTGCTCAGCCTCCCGGCGGACGACCTGAACGCCATCGCCAGCCACTGGCGCTCGCCCCCGGGGATGAGCAGCCAAACCTGGCGCGACTACGCCTTGATGATCGCCGAGATCATCGCCGGGGCCTCACTGCTGCTCCTGCTGTCACTGGCCTGGGTCTTCTACCTGCGTCGCCGGGTCAAGGCCGAGCAAACCCTCAACGACCAATTGCGCTTTATCGAAACGCTGGCGGAAAACATGCCGCCTGCGCTCTATATCCGCGATGTCGACGGCAACATGCTGTCCTGCAACCGCAGTTACCTGGAGAGCGTCGGGCTCAGCGCCGAAGAGGTGCTGAACCGCACCGTGCAGCAACTGCCGCCCGAGCACTTCGCGGCGCAACCCGATCTGCATCAGAACTACCTGCAGGCAATCAACGACGGCCAGACCATCACATCGGTCTATGCGGTGAAGCTGCAGGGCAAGGAGGTCTGGATCGAACACTGGATTCAGCCATTCAAGGATGCCAATGGCGTCACCAAGGGCGTGATCTGCGGCTGGCTGGACATCACCAAGCATCGGCATCTGGTCCAGGAGCTGAAGGAAGCCAAGAACCTCGCGGACGAGGCCAGCCGGGCCAAGACCACGTTCCTGGCCACCATGAGCCATGAGATCCGCACGCCGATGAACGCGATCATCGGCATTCTCGAGCTGGCGCTCAAACGCGCCGACAGCGACCGGATCGAACGCTCCAGCATTGAAATTGCCTACAGCTCGGCGCACAGCCTGCTGGAGCTGATCGGCGACATTCTGGATATCGCCCGTATCGAGTCGGGGCGCCTGAGTCTCTCGCCCAAACGGGCCAATCTGCGCGAACTGGTGGAGTCGGTGGCGCGGGTGTTCGAAGGACTGGCCCGGCAGAAATGCCTGAGCCTGATCCTCGAGATCGATTCCAGCATCAACGGCGACGTACTGGTGGACGGCCTGCGTTTCAAGCAGATCCTGTCCAATCTGGTGAGCAACGCCATCAAATTCACCGAGGCCGGTTTTATCAAGGTGAGCATCAGCGGCGATCTGCTGGACCACGCAGTGCTGCGGGTACGGCTCTGTGTCGAGGACTCGGGGATCGGCATCTCGCCCTGCAGCCAGCAGCGTCTGTTCCAGCCTTTTGCCCAGGTGGAGCGCAATGTGCAGAACATCGAAGGCACAGGCCTGGGCCTGGTGATCTGCCGTTCCCTGTGCGAAATGATGGGGGGCCAGGTATCGATGAGCAGCGCTGTGGGACACGGCACCCGAGTGAATGTGGAGTTGCGTCTGCAGACACTGGAGCGCGTGGCCGCAGCCGAGCGCCTGCCCCCGGTCAACAAGCGTCACATGTACCGCTTGCAGATCCTGGTGGTGGACGATCATCCGGTGAACCGCCAGGTCCTGCAGCAGCAACTGTGCTTCCTCGGACATGACGTGTTCGAGGCGGAAAACGGTCTGGAGGCCCTGCACATCTGGCGTGAGCAGGACTTCGACGTGATCATCACCGACTGCCACATGCCCATCATGAACGGGGCCGAGATGACCCGGGCGATTCGCCAGGATGAACGGGACAATGCCGCGCAGCCGATGATGATCATCGGCCTGACCGCTGACGCCCAGCAGGAGGAGGTGGAACGCTGCATCCAGGCGGGAATGAACGACTGCCTGATCAAGCCCATCAGCCTGGACGAGCTGGAAGAACGCCTGCTGGCCATGGGGCAGGCCGATGAGGGCGAGCAGGAAAGCCTCGCCAGTTCGAAGCCCGCCAGCCCCCGCTCCTCCCGGGTATTCGATCTGGAGTCCTTGCACACCCTGGTGGGCAGCGAGCCGACGATGCTGCACCACATTCTCAGTGAGTTGCTGAGCAACAATCGCATGGACATGCAGAGCCTCGACACCTTGCTCGAGGAACAGGCCACCGTGGAACTGGCAGAGCTGGCGCACCGCATCAAGGGCGCTGCGCGAGTGGTCAAGGGCGAACAATTGGTCGAGAGCTGTCGCCAGCTGGAAGACGCCTGCCTGAGCCCGGAGCTGGCTCTGGAGACGGTCAGGGAGTGCGTAGAGCAGGTGAAACAGGCAATCGTGACCCTGGAGCGGCGTCTGCTGGAACAGCGCAGGGTCTGGGAGGCGTTGCCCGTCGAATGAGCACAAGGGGCGTAGCATGGCTTGCCGCCCCGGGGCACGACATTTTTGCAGACAAACGAAAAAGGGCACCTCAAGAGGTGCCCTTCTTCGTGAATATGGTCGGGGTAGGGGGATTCGAACTCCCGACATCCTGCTCCCAAAGCAGGCGCGCTACCGGACTGCGCTATACCCCGGTAAAAAAAAGGCACCTTTAAAAGGCGCCTTCTGCGAACAGAGCTTTTGGCGTCTGATCTTAAGATTCGATTCCAGCGAACTGGTCTCAAAAATGGTGGGTCGTGTGGGATTCGAACCTACGACCAATTGGTTAAAAGCCAACTGCTCTACCAACTGAGCTAACGACCCAAAAATGGTCGGGGTAAGGGGATTCGAACTCCTGACATCCTGCTCCCAAAGCAGGCGCGCTACCGGACTGCGCTATACCCCGGTTTGAAATTGGCTCCGTGACCAGGACTCGAACCTGGGACCCAATGATTAACAGTCATTTGCTCTACCGACTGAGCTATCACGGAACTACATATTTCAAGTTACAACTTTTACTTCATCCTCTTCGGCTTGTCCGTATCGCTACGTTCATGCCTCTGAGGCGCGCTATTTTACAATCTTCAAACTACCTGTCAACCCCTTAAATTGCTTTTAAGACAATGAATTGCGACTTCATTGCCGGTTTCTTCTACATCAGAAAAAACCTAGGGGGGTGACTGACTGCGGGGCGCACTTTACAAGCCTTTTCCTTACAGTTCAACACCCTAGTGAAAAAAAAGGCCTCGCCAGGCGAGGCCTTTTTACTCAGCGGCCACCCAAGGTTCAGGCAAAGACGATTTCGTCGTCCTGCACCGAGGCGGTAACTGTAGCGCCCGGCAAGAAACCACCGGACAGGATCAACTGGGCCAACGGGTTCTCGATCCAGCGCTGAATGGCCCGCTTCAACGGCCGCGCGCCATACACCGGGTCGTAACCCACGGCGATCAGCTTGTCCAAGGCTTCGTCGCTCA
Organism: Pseudomonas sp. Os17; assembly: GCF_001547895.1. Lineage (NCBI taxonomy): Bacteria > Pseudomonadati > Pseudomonadota > Gammaproteobacteria > Pseudomonadales > Pseudomonadaceae > Pseudomonas > Pseudomonas sp. Os17. The sequence continues at coordinate 5,889,651 of NZ_AP014627.1, forward strand.
GCACCAGGCTCAGCTCGCGCTCCGCCAGACGGCTGCGCAGGCGCCCCAGCTGGATCTGCGTGATGCCCGCGATCTGATCCCGCGCCAGAGGCTCGAAGATCACCACTTCGTCGACACGGTTGATGAATTCCGGCCGGAAGTGAGTGGACACTGCATCCATCACCGCTGCCCGCTGTGCTTCACGGTCCCCCACCAGCTCCTGGATCTGTGCCGAGCCCAGGTTGGAGGTCATGACGATCACCGTGTTGCGGAAGTCCACAGTACGTCCGTGGCTGTCCGTCAGGCGACCATCTTCGAGCACCTGCAGCAGGATGTTGAACACATCCGGGTGCGCCTTCTCGACTTCGTCCAGCAGGATCACCGAGTACGGCTTGCGACGCACGGCTTCGGTCAGATAGCCGCCCTCTTCGTAACCGACATAGCCCGGTGGCGCACCGATCAGGCGAGCCACGGAATGTTTCTCCATGAACTCGGACATGTCGATCCGCACCATGGCCTCTTCGGTGTCGAAGAGAAATTCCGCCAGGGCCTTGCACAGTTCGGTCTTGCCGACCCCGGTCGGGCCGAGAAACATGAACGAGCCGCTGGGACGGTTCGGATCGGACAACCCGGCCCGAGAGCGGCGTACCGCGTTGGATACCGCCACCACGGCCTCGTTCTGGCCGATCACCCGCTGATGCAGCAGGCTTTCCATCTTCAACAGCTTGTCACGCTCGCCTTCGAGCATTTTCGACACCGGGATGCCGGTCCACTTGGACACCACTTCGGCAATTTCTTCCTCGGTGACCTTGCTGCGCAGCAACTGATTCTCACTGTGGCCGTGCTGATCGACCATCTGCAGGCTGCGCTCCAGATCCGGGATCACCCCGTACTGCAGTTCGGCCATGCGATTGAGGTCGCCTTTACGTCGGGCCGCTTCCAGTTCCTGACGCGACTGCTCGATCTTCTGCTGAATCTGTGCGGAACCCTGCACTTCGGCTTTCTCCGAGGTCCAGACTTCTTCCAGGTCAGCGTATTCACGCTCCAGGCGGACGATCTCTTCCTGGAGTTTTTCCAGGCGCTTGATCGCGGCCTCATCGTCTTCTTTCTTCAGGGCCTGGGATTCAACCTTGAGCTGAATCAGGCGCCGCTCCAGGCGATCCAGCACTTCCGGCTTGGAGTCGATCTCCATGCGGATGCGGCTGGCGGCCTCGTCGATCAGGTCGATGGCCTTGTCCGGCAGTTGCCGGTCAGTGATGTAACGATGGCTGAGCTTGGCCGCGGCGATGATCGCACCGTCAGTGATCGCCACCTTGTGGTGCACCTCGTAGCGCTCTTTCAGGCCACGCAGGATAGCGATGGTGTCTTCCTCGCTCGGCTCGTCCACCAGCACTTTCTGGAAGCGCCGTTCGAGGGCCGCATCCTTCTCTATATATTGGCGGTACTCGTTGAGCGTGGTGGCACCCACGCAGTGCAGCTCACCACGGGCCAACGCCGGCTTGAGCATGTTGCCCGCATCCATGGAGCCTTCGCCCTTGCCCGCGCCGACCATGGTATGCAGCTCGTCGATGAACAGAATGATCTGGCCTTCCTGCTTCGACAGCTCATTGAGCAGGGATTTCAGGCGCTCTTCGAACTCGCCGCGGTACTTGGCACCGGCAATCAGGGCCCCCATGTCCAGGGACAGCAGGCGCTTGCCTTTCAGGCCATCGGGCACCTCACCATTGATGATCCGCTGGGCCAGGCCTTCGGCGATGGCCGTCTTGCCCACGCCGGGCTCACCGATCAGCACCGGGTTGTTCTTGGTACGACGCTGCAGCACCTGGATGGTCCGGCGAATTTCATCGTCACGGCCAATCACCGGATCGAGCTTGCCTTCCTCGGCACGCTTGGTCAGGTCAACGGTGTATTTATCCAGGGCCTGACGCGACTCCTCGACGTTGGCGTCATTTACCGCCTCGCCGCCGCGCAGGTTGTTGATGGCGTTCTCCAGAGCCTTCTTGCTCACGCCCTGGCCCAGCAGCAGTTTGCCGAGCTTGCTGTTTTCATCCATGGCCGCCAGCAGCACCAGTTCACTGGAAATGAACTGATCGCCTTTCTGCTGCGCCAGGCGATCGGCCTGGTTGAGCAGGCGCGCCAGATCCTGGGACATGTTGACGTCGCCAGTGGGGTTCTGGATTTTCGGCAGTTTATCGAGCTCTTTGCTCAGTTCCTTGCGCAGGCTGTTGACGTCGAAGCCCACTTGCATCAGCAAGGGCTTGATCGAACCGCCCTGCTGTTCAAGCAGCGCCTGCATCAGGTGCGCTGGCTCGATGGCCGGATGATCCAGGCCAACCGCCAGAGATTGAGAATCGGATAAGGCCAGCTGAAGCTTGCTGGTTAATCGGTCTATACGCATTAGTCACCTTCCTTTTGAGCAGGCCGGAGCGATGGACACACCTAAATAGAGAAACCTGCCAGATGTTTCTCTAGATGCGGTCGATTCTGGGAGATTCAAGCGCCAGCAGCTTGACGCAAGTCAGATGAGTCTAGCGCTCTAGCCAGATAAGGGAGGCAAAACGTCCGGTACGCGGGCTGCGTCGGTAAGAAAAGAAGCGTGGGTCGGTCACGGTGCAGTAGCCGCCACCATAGACCGCCGTTACCCCCCGAGCCGCCAGGCGCAGGCGCGCCAGCTGGTAGATGTCGGCCATGAAGCGGCCGGCATTGACGCTTGGTACAAAGGCTTGCTCGGTAGCAGCCAACTGGCTGACGAAGGCTTCGCGCACTTCAGCCCCGACCTCAAAACGCTCCGGGCCAATGGCCGGCCCCAGCCATACCAGCACTTCGGCGGGTGCGGCATCCAGGCTGTCGAGGGTGGCTTCCAGCACACCGGCCGCCAGCCCGCGCCAACCGGCATGAGCCGCCGCAACCCGGGTTCCGCTTCGGTTGCAGAACAGCGCCGGCAGACAATCGGCAGTCATCACCGCACAGGCGATGCCCGGAGTCGCCGACCAACTGGCATCGGCCGTTGCCACCACCGACGGATCAGCGTGGGCCACGGCAATCCCGTGCACCTGTTGCAACCAGGCCGGAGCAATGTCGAAACGCTCGGTCAGGCGCCGTCGGTTTTCGGCCACCGCTTCAGGTTGGTCTTCAACGTGATCGCCCAGGTTCAGGCTGTCGAACGGCGCCAGGCTGACGCCGCCGCTGCGGGTGGTGACACAGGCTCTGACCCCGGCCGGCGCGGGCCAGTCAGGCAGCAGCCAGTCACTCATCCGACGAACGCCTCACGGTCTTGCTTGAGCAGCGACAACAGCCAGACGAAGTCATCCGGCAATGGCGACTCCCAGCTCATGCGTTCACCGGTGGTCGGATGATCCAGCTCCAGGAAACGGGCATGCAGGGCCTGGCGCGGGAAGTTTTTCAGCGACTCGACCATGGTCTGGCTGGCCGCCGGCGGAATGCGGAAACGACCGCCATAGGCCGGGTCGCCCACCAGCGGGAAGTTGATATGGGCCATGTGCACCCGGATCTGGTGGGTACGACCGGTCTCCAGCTTGACCCGCACGTGGGTGTGGGAACGGAAACGCTCCAGTACCCGATAGTGGCTGACGGCCTGCTTGCCGCCTTCCATCACCGCCATACGCTGACGCTGCTGGCCGTGACGGCCGATGGGCGCGTTGATCTTGCCCCCGGCGGTGACCACACCGATCACGATGCATTCATAGATGCGGCTGACACTGCGGCTCTGCAACTGGGCCACCAGCTGGGTCTGGGCCTGGATGGTCTTGGCCACCACCATCAGACCGGTGGTGTCCTTGTCCAGGCGGTGGACGATACCGGCCCGAGGCACATTGATAATGTCGGGAACGTGATGCAGCAAGGCGTTGAGCAAGGTGCCATCAGCATGGCCGGCAGCCGGGTGCACCACCAGGCCCGCGGGCTTGTTGATCACCAGGATGTCGTCGTCCTCATAGACGATGTCCAGCTCGATGTCCTGGGCGATCCACTCGCCCTGGGCCTCCTGCTCGGCGGTCAGCTCGAGTACGGCACCGCCGTGCACGATGTCCCGCGGGCGGATCACCGCTCCGTCCACAGTCAGGCGGCCGTCTTTGATCCAGGCGGAAAGGCGCGAGCGCGAATGCTCAGCGAATAGTTGGGCGGCGACTTGATCGAGGCGTTGACCGCCCAGTTCGGACGGCACCTCTGCGCGAAGTTCAATTTTATCGGACATGCTCGGACTGGGCGTCGGCACAGCCTTTGGTTTCGGCTGCGCGCTTGTGGTTAAATACGGCGTCTTTTGCCCCGAGGCTTTCAACGGGGCGCTCATCATAACAGGACGGCCCCGCCCAAGACAGCGGCCGTCATAGGGACGCAAGCCGCCATGCAAGTGAAACACCTGCTGCTGATCGCCATCCTCGCACTGACCGCTGCTTGCTCATCGAAGGAAGTCGTTGACGAAAACCTGAGCGAAGTCGAGTTGTACCAGCAGGCGCAGACCGACCTGGACAACCACAGCTATACCAGCGCCACAGCCAAGCTCAAGGCCCTGGAATCGCGCTATCCCTTTGGTCGCTACGCCGATCAGGCACAGCTCGAGCTGATCTACGCCAACTACAAGAATGCCGAGCCGGAAGCCGCCAAGTCCGCTGCCGAGCGCTTCATTCGCCTGCATCCCCAGCACCCGAACGTGGACTACGCCTACTACCTCAAGGGCCTGACCTCCTTCGACCAGGACGTCGGCCTGCTGGCGCGCTTCCTGCCACTGGACATGACCAAGCGTGACCCGGGTGCCGCCCGCGACTCCTACAACGAGTTCGCCCAGCTCACCAGCCGCTTCCCCAACAGCCGCTACGCCCCGGACGCCAAGCAGCGCATGATCTACCTGCGCAACCTGCTGGCCGCCTACGAAATCCACGTGGCCGACTACTACCTGACCCGCCAGGCCTACGTCGCCGCCGCCAACCGTGGCCGCTACGTAGTGGAAAACTTCCAGGAAACCCCTTCCGTGGGTGACGGCCTGGCGGTGATGACCGAGGCCTACCAGCGCCTGCACCTGGACGAGCTGGCTGCAACCAGCCTGGAAACCCTGAAGCTCAACTACCCGAATCACCCAAGCCTGGTGGACGGCCAGTTCGTACCGCGCGTGGCGGAAGCCGACAACCGTTCGTGGCTGAGCAAGGCCACCCTGGGCCTGATCGAGTCTCGCCCACCGCTGCCGCCGGGAGAAACCCGCGCCAACCAGGACGTGATGAAGCAGTACCAGGACGCCAAGGACGCGATCCCATCGGAGCTCAAGCCCAAAGACAGCAACGGCGATGCGATCGAGGAAGAAAAGCACGAGGCCGCCGGCAACAACAGCGACCGTTCCTGGTTCAGCTACATGACCTTCGGCGTGTTCGACTGACAGCCAGCGCAGCAAATAAAGGGAGACTTCAAGTCTCCCTTTTTCATGCCTGACACTTCTTGGGCCTGTGCGCCTGCCAGGCGCTTGGCTAAACTGCCGCCTCTCTCCCCCCACAAAGCGGGTCACCATGCTTCGTCTACTGTTCTGGATCGCCCTGATTGCCGCTGCGGTATGGTTCTGGCGCAAGTTCAAGCGCCCCGCGGCCACACCCCGCAGCCCCCACGAACCGGCCACTACACCAATGGTGCGCTGTGCCCACTGCGGCGTGCACCTGCCTCAGGATCGGGCGCTGAGCCTGTCGCAACAGTGGTACTGCAGCCAGGCACATCTGGAGCAAGGCCCTGGCCGCCAGGACCGCTGACAGCTGCGACATGGGCTCAAGCGCGTAGCCATTCCCGACACGCGCACCTTGAGCCCTTGCGTCAGCACCGAAAGCCCTTGCTTTCCCCTCGCCCTGCCAGCCCCGGACTCGGGGCGCCAACCCACACAACTGGCGACAAAATAACCGTCGCCCAAGCCCCTGCGCGCGCCTCCCCGCGGGCCTAGACTTCATCTCTCGCCTTCAGCACGAGCGCTGTCGCCCGCTGCTCACCCCCGGAGAAAGACGGCCACCACCATGAATCCACAGCACAGAGCGCTGGTGGTCGATGAGACCAGGGAAATCCGCTCTGTGCTGGAGATCACCCTGGGCCGCATGCGCCTGCACACCCAAAGCGCCCGCAGCCTGCAGGAGGCCCGCAGCCACCTGGCCCGGGAGCATTTCGACCTGTGCCTGACCGACCTGCACCTGCCGGACGGCAGCGGCCTGGAGCTGCTGCAGCATATTCGCCGGCACCATCCCCAACTGCCGGTGGCCCTGCTCAGCCACGAGGCCTGCGCGCCAACCAGCGCCCTGGATGCCGAAACCTGCGACCTGCTGCCAAAGCCTCTGGACCTCAAGCGCCTGCGGGACTGGGTGGCCACCGCCCTGAAACGACCACACTCGAGTGTAGCGACTCGCTTCTCTGAGCAACTGCCGGGGGATTCGCCGCCCATGGTCATCCTGCGCCGGCATATTGCCAAACTGGCCGCCAGCCTCGCGCCGCTCTACATCAGCGGCGAGTCCGGCAGCGGCAAGGAACGAGTGGCCCGATTGATCCACCAGTCAGGCCCCAGAGCCGCACAGCCCTTTGTCCCAGTCAACTGCGGAGCGATTCCCGGCGAACTGATGGAGAGCGAGTTTTTCGGTCACCGCAAGGGCAGCTTCAGCGGCGCCCTGATGGATCAGCCCGGACTGTTCCGGGCCGCACACGGCGGCACCCTGTTCCTTGACGAGATCGCCGACCTGCCGCTGGTCATGCAGGTGAAACTGCTGCGAACCCTGCAGGAAAAGTCCGTGCGCTCAGTAGGCGCTCAGGAAGAACAGGCGGTGGATGTACGAATACTCTGTGCGACCCACAAGGATCTGAAAAGCGAAGTGCAAGCCGGACGCTTTCGCCAGGACCTGTTTTATCGGCTGAATGTCATCGAGTTGCGGGTTCCCGCCCTGCGCGAACGTCGGGGCGATATCGGGCTACTGGCCCGGCACATTCTCCAGCGTCTGGCCGCCAGCAGTGGCCGGCCAGCCCCACAGTTGCACCCACAAGCACTGCAAGCCCTGGAGCGCTACGACTTCCCCGGCAATGTGCGTGAACTGGAGAACCTGCTGGAACGGGCCCAGGCCCTTTGCGAGAGTCCGTGGATCGAAGTGGCAGACCTGAATTTACCGGTCCCCGAACCTGAGGACGAGCTCCCGCCGGGGCCCGCCCTCAATCTCGATCTGGCGCGTCACCTGCAGCAGGTGGAGCGCCAGTTGCTGCTCCAGACCCTGGAGCAAACCCGCTGGAACCGCACGGAGGCGGCCCGGCGGTTGGGCCTGTCGCTGCGTTCGATGCGCTATCGCATGAAGAAGCTCGGACTGGACTAGACCCGCCCCTCAGGGGCATAGGGCGCCGGATCGATGATCGGTGCATGCCCCAGCAACAGGTCGCAGAACAACTGGCAGGAAGCCGGTGCCAGCACCAGACCGTTGCGGTAATGCCCGCAGTTGAGCCACAGGCCGGCAAACCCGGGAACCGGTCCGATATAGGGAATCCCCTCGGGAGAGCCGGGTCGCAGCCCAGCCCAATGCCCCACCACTTCGGCATCCGCCAGGGCCGGGATCAGCTCGACGGCCGAGGCCTTGAGGCTTTCCAGCGCCGAGGCGGTCGGGGTCTTGTCGAAGCCCTCATGCTCCAGGGTGCTGCCCACCAGGATATGGCCGTCCCGTCGTGGAATGGCATAACGCCCCTTGGCCAGAACCATGCAGGAGAGGAAATCGGCAGCGCACTTGTAGAGGATCATCTGCCCCTTAACCGGCTCCACGGGCAGCTCCAGCCCCAGGCTACCGAGCAACTCGCCACTCCAGGCACCAGCGCAAAGCACCACCTGGTCGGCACGAATCTCTCCGAGCGAGCTATGCACCCCTGCCACTCGCTGGCCGTCGTGGATAAAACCACTGACCGCGCATTGCTCGTCAATGCGCACATTGGGCAAGGCCTGCAAAGCCGCCTTGAGGGATTTGACCAGACGCGGGTTGCGCACATTGGCCACATTGGCCATGTAGATCGCCCGCTGGTAGCCGGCACCCAGCACCGGGACTCCGTCATGCACCGCCGAGATGTCCACGGCACTCAGGGGACGGCCTTCGCGTTGCGCCCACTCCAGCGCCAGGGCCTGGTCTTCGAGGTCCAGCCAATAGAGCCCGGTGGTATGGACCTCGGGATCGACCCCAGTGGCGTTCAGCAGTTGCTGCGCCAGCTGTGGATAAAAATCCTGGGACCAGTGGGCCAGGGCCGTGACCGCCGGACTGTAGCGCCAGGGATACAGCGGCGAAACGATCCCGCCACCGGCCCAGGACGACTCGCGCCCCAGGTCCGAGCGCTCCACAAGTCGTACCCGCTGGCCCCGGGACGCCAGATTGAAGGCCGTGAGCAGACCGATCACCCCGCCGCCCACCACCAGCACTTGCTGTTGTTCAACCATAGTCAGATCCATTCAAGAGAAAGACAGTGGGCGCCGCAGCCCCCGAACCCCGTGATCAACGCCCCCAGCAGTCCTTGGCCGTCAGCCCTTCGGCTTGACCTGTGACGCTGATGGCGCCGGTTTGATCGATGCTGAAGCTGCCGCATTTGTCCCCCGCCATCAGCGTATCGGCCTTGGGCGATGCGGTCAGCGAGAAGCCGGTGTCGGTCAGGGTCGGGGCGATGCTGTAGTAATCGTTGCCGGCACTCAGGTCCGGAGCGTTGCTGTAGACCCCGGCTTTGGAAAAGTGGCGTTCGAGCTGCTGTGCCTGCTCGGTGAGCAACGCCGCGATTTCGCTGCGATGGGGCTTCTTCAGGTATTCGGTGATGCTGGGAAGGCTCAAGGTCAGGACCAGACCTATGATCGCAATCACGATCATGATTTCGATCAGGGTAAAACCTTGTTTGGATCTGCGCATGGTCAAGAATCTCGCTTACTGAATTTGTCGCCACAGGATGCGCCGGCTGCCACCGCTGGACCTTTGCTCCAGGGAGCTGCTGGCGCCGCCAGGGGCGCTGACGATCTTGGGGGGCTGATGGCTGGAAACGCCCGCGCGGCCGGGGAGCCCATCGACGAATCCGGTGCCCGTGGAGAAGGCTTCCTGATCCGTCACGACTCCAGCACCGTCGGCGTCCAGCGGCGCGGCGTCGAGCATCTTACCGCTGAACGCCTGCAACTCGATCAATTTCCCGCAGGCTTGGCCTGAGTCACACACACCAGTTTCGAGCCACCCAGCACTCAAGGACCACGAACCGGATAGGCCAGAGGGCTCCGGAACCTGATCAGCCACCCTGACCGGCGACTGAACGTCGCTTGCGACAACCTGCCCCCCATTGCCCAGCAGCACGAGCGCAAACACCAACGGCCACCGGCACCGCAGCATCTCGGAATCAGTACTTGGCATAAATGCTCTCCAGCACGCTGCGCGCCTGCCCCGCCAGCCCTACTGCAGTCACTCGGTACAGAGTGGCCGAAGTGTCGGGGGGCAGGCCGAGCGCATTCAGGACAATCCCCAGGTTCTGCACCGCATAAAAACCCTCGCCGGTGGCGACCCAGGTCACCGCCGAAGCCTCATTGAAGCCGGCACCGCTGACCACCGTCGATTCAGCGGGAGGTGCACACCGCACAGGATCCGCGCACAGCGGCAAAGAGTCATAACCCCGGCGGACCGCGCCTTCCCCCAGGCGCAGCGCCGCCTCCGCGGCCTGGAAAGCCCGATTGTGCTGCAGCAGACTGGCGGCCATCTTTTCCTGCAAGGTGGCGTTCTGCAGGGATGACAGGCCGATCAGGCTCAGCACCAGCAGAAACACCAGGCTCACCAACAACGCCATGCCCCGTTCGCCGTCGGGCTTGAATCCTGCCGGGTACCTCATCAGGGCAACCTGTTGCGCAAGGCCGCCACCACCGTGTAGCTCTGCGGGCCGACCCGAGCGTCGGGATCGGCCAGGGTCAGGCGCAATCGCACGCTGCGGATCCGCGCCGGATCCCCCGGATGCGGGCTGTAGCGAGCAACCCCGCTATCCGTTGCGGAGCGGGCCACACCGAAACCGACATCGAAGGCTTCGACGTTGTCCAACAGCACCGCCTGCTGCTTGCCCAGGCCACTGCCGAACAACAGTTGATGGTTCTTGTAGCTGTAGAACACTCGTCGCAAGGCAAACACCTGCTGCCCGACACCTCCTGGATGAGCCCCCGAATAGGCCACCGCGCTGCGCTGGCAGTCGGTGACCAGGCTCCAGGTCGGCGCCCCGCCATCCTCACCGACATCCGCAGTGATCAGGGTCAGCTTGTGCTCGGCGCTGTCCCACTGAATCGGGGTGGCCCGGTAACGAGAAAATTCCGTGGCGATACTCGCGTCGTCGACGTCCCGCAAACACCCTGCCAGCCCCGCCATGCGAATTTCCTGGAGCATCTTGCTCAGGACAAACCGCCCATCCTCCTGCAAGTAGGCCGCGGCGCTCTGGCTGAGGTAGGTGTGTTTTGCCGCGATAAATACCTGGGTTGCGGCCAACACCAGCACCAGCCCCAAGAGCAGGGCCAGCATCATCTCCACCAGCGCAAAACCGCAGTTGCCTCGCTTCACGGCGTGCCTCCCGGCCCCACCGCCACTCGGCTGCTGATTTCCAGGCTGCGCTGGCTGGCAACCCGGCCCGCGGCACGGGAGTCGTCCCAGGTGATGCGAACGGTGTAGACCTGCTGGTTGACGCTGATGCGCCCCTTGGCGCCGGGCCCGCCAAAGCTGGCGACGTTGCCGGCAAAGTCCACCAGGTCCTGATCCCGCACCGTGCCCGTGTTGCCCTCAGAGGGAGTACCAAGGGTGTAATCGGCAGATGCGTTGGCCCGAATGCGATCGAGCATGTCGTAGGCGATAAAGCTGGCCTGAGTGCTCATTCGCGCACTGTCGGTATGCTGCAGCGCCCTGATCTGCAGCGCCGCGGCCCCCAACAGGCCCAGCGCCAGAATCGACAGCGCCACCAGCACCTCGATCAAGGACATGCCGTCCTGTGCATGCCACCGGTTCATCCGTAACGTCCTCCATGACTCCCAGCTCGATTGCGACAGGATCCGGTCACTCGTCGCAGGCGACGGCCCCTCAAGTTCGGCGAGCCGCGCCAGGACGGCGCAAATCGATGCGGCCGCCTCCAGAGGTTAGCCTCGGCGTCGCCCCCAGGCCGCTGGCTGGAACACCCCGCAATACATTGCCCTGCGCCCCCACACAGCATGTGCCGCAAGCGACAACACAGAGCGCGATATGTGGTTGCCGCCAGCTGAAACCCTTTGTGCGCAAATTCATGGCAAGCCTTGGCAACGTCCTCGGCTATAACAGTTCAACGCCTGGCCGGTCGGAGACTGGCACTGTGGCCCTTTGGCTCAAGGGCGGGTACCTATCGCGTGAAATCGGGCGTTCCAGGGAGGAATAGCGCATGCATGAGAAGGGTTTCAGCCTGATCGAACTGCTGAGCGCGCTGGCGGTGCTGGCGCTGTTGCTGCCACTGTCCAGCGCCGCCCTCAGTGAGCTGCTGCGCTCCAATCGCCAGCAGGACTCCGCGCAGATGCTTGCCAGCGGCCTGCGCAATGCCCGGGCGGCGGCAATCCTGCATCAACGCACCGCGCTGATCCATGGCCTGGACAACGACTGGAGCCGGGGCTGGCGCATCATTCTGGATATCAGTGGCAAGGGGCCGGAGGATTCGGAGAATCCGCTGCTGATCGAGCGGCGCAGCGGTGGGCAGGTCCTGATAGTGGGTAATCGCCCGGTGCAGCATTACGTGCGTTTCAGCCCATTGGGCAACCCGTTGCTGCCCAGTGGCGCCTTCCAGGCCGGCACCCTGCACATCTGCCAGGCAGACCGGGAGCACAGCCGTCATCAGGTGGTGCTGTCACGCAGCGGGCGGGTCAGCCTGCGCAGCGATGCCGCCGAGCAGGCCTTGTGTGCGACAGCAGGCTGATCAGAGCAGGGAGCGAACCCGCAGCTCCTTGGGCATGGAGAAGGTGATGTTCTCTTCGCGTCCCGCCAGCTCGTCGGCCCCCGTGGCGCCCCAGGCTTGCAACTGCTGGATCACCCCACGCACCAGAACCTCCGGCGCCGAAGCACCGGCGGTGATGCCAATCCGCTCGACCCCGTCGAACCAACTGCGCTGCAGATCCTCAGCACCGTCGATCAGGTAGGCCGGGGTGGCCATGCGCTCGGCCAGCTCGCGCAGGCGGTTGGAGTTGGAGCTGTTGGGGCTGCCGACCACCAGTACCACGTCGCATTCGTCGGCCAGTTGCTTGACCGCGTCCTGGCGGTTTTGCGTGGCATAGCAGATGTCGTCCTTGCGCGGCCCGCCAATGGCCGGGAAGCGCGCACGCAGGGCGTCGATCACCCGGCTGGTGTCATCCATGGACAAGGTGGTCTGGGTCACGAAGGCCAGGCGCTCGGGGTTACGCACCTGCAGCTCGGCCACGTCCTTCTCGTCTTCCACCAGGTAGATGGCGCCGCCATTGCCAGCATCGTACTGGCCCATGGTGCCTTCGACTTCCGGGTGGCCGGCGTGGCCGATCAGGATGCATTCACGACCGTCGCGGCTGTAGCGCGCCACTTCGATATGCACCTTGGTCACCAGCGGGCAGGTGGCATCGAACACCTTGAGGCCACGACCGGCGGCTTCGTTGCGCACCGCCTGGGAAACACCGTGGGCGCTGAAGATGACAATGACGTCATCCGGCACCTGGTCCAGCTCTTCGACGAAGATCGCTCCGCGATTGCGCAGGTCTTCGACGACAAATTTGTTATGTACCACTTCATGCCGGACGTAGATCGGCGGCCCGAAGACTTCCAGGGCGCGATTGACGATTTCGATCGCCCGGTCCACACCGGCGCAGAAGCCACGGGGGTTGGCGAGTTTGATTTGCATGCTGTGCCTCGTGTCTTGCGCGCAAGAAGTTAGATCGTTGTAGACAGCGGATCGCCGGCAAACCGGCTCCTACAGAATAGGAGGCAGCGTGCCGGCGATGCTGTTAAAGCGCTTTGACGTCGATGATCTCGACATCAAAGGTCAGGGTCTTGCCGGCCAGCGGGTGGTTGAAGTCGACGGTGACCTGAGCGTCATCGAACGCTTTGACCACACCGGGCAATTCAGTGTTCGCCGCGTCATTGAAGATCACCAGCAAGCCTTCCGACAGCTCCATGTCCTGGAACTGCGAACGCGGGATGATCTGCACGTTCTGCGGGTTGGGCTGGCCGAAGGCGTTTTCCGGCTCGATCGTCAGATGGCGCTTGTCACCAGCCTTGAAGCCGAACAGCGCTGCTTCGAACCCGGGTAGCAGGTTGCCATCGCCGACCTTGAAGGTCGCCGGGGCCTTGTCGAAGGTGCTGTCTACGGTGTCGCCGTTCTCCAGGCGCAATGCGAAGTGCAAAGTGACTTCGGTGTTCTGACCGATACGTTGTTCAGTCAATACCTGTTCAGTCATGAACGGCTTCTCCGGTTTTCTTGCTCTTGAACATATCCAGGGCCAGCATCACCGCGCCGACGGTAATGGCGCTGTCGGCGAAGTTGAATGCCGGGAAGTACCAGCGGTTCTGCCAGTGCACCAGGATGAAATCGATCACGTGCCCCAGGGCGATGCGATCGTACAGGTTGCCCAGAGCCCCGCCCAGTACCAGGGCCAGGGCGATGGCCAGCCAGGTTTCATTGCGCCCCAGGCGCTTGAGCCAGACCACCAGCACCGCGCTGACCACAATCGCGATCAGGGCAAACAGCCAGCGCTGCCAGCCGGAGCTGTCCGCAAGGAAGCTGAAGGCCGCACCGGTGTTGTAGGCCAGGGTCCAGCTGAAGTAGTCCGGGATCACCACGATCTGCTGGTACATGCTCAACGAACTTTCGAAGTGCAGCTTGCTGACCTGGTCGATGACCAGGACCAGCACGCTCAACCACAGCCAGCCCAGACGGCCGAAACGGCCTGCGGCGTTAGGCATAGTGACGAACCTCGCCTGCGCCGCTGATGTTGTCCACGCAACGCCCGCAGATTTCCGGATGCTCCGGATGCACACCAACGTCTTCGCGGCAGTGCCAGCAACGGGCGCACTTGACGAAGCTCGACTTGACCACTTTCAGCTTGAGGCCGCTGACTTCGGTTTCCACCGCGTCAGCCGGGGCCTGGGCCAGAGGCGCGACGCTGGCGGTGGAGGTGATCAGCACGAAGCGCAGTTCGTTGCTCAGCTTGGCCAGATCGGCCGACAGCGAATCCTCGGCGTACAGGGTCACTTCGGCCTGCAGGTTGCCACCCACCGCTTTCGCGGCGCGCTGGTTCTCCAGTTCCTTGTTGACCGCGGCCTTGACCGCCATGATCCGCTCCCAGAAGGCGCGGTCCAGCTCGAAGCCTTCCGGCAACTCGCTCAGGCCTTCGTACCAGGTGTTGAGCATCACCGATTCGTTGCGCTCGCCCGGCAGGTACTGCCACAGCTCGTCGGCGGTAAAGGCCAGGATCGGCGCGATCCAGCGCACCAGCGCTTCGGAGATGTGGAACAGCGCGGTCTGGCAGGAACGCCGGGCCTGGCTGTTGGCGCCGGTGGTGTACTGGCGGTCCTTGATGATGTCCAGGTAGAAGCCGCCCAGCTCCTGCACGCAGAAGTTGTGCACCTTGGAGTAGACGTTCCAGAAGCGGTATTCGCCGTAATGCAGCTCCAGCTCGCGCTGCAGCAGCAGGGTACGGTCCACGGCCCAACGGTCCAGGGCCAGCATGTCTTCAGCCGGCAGCAGATCGGTGGCCGGGTTGAAGCCGCTCAGGTTGGAGAGCAGGAAGCGCGCGGTGTTACGGATACGCCGGTAGGCGTCGGCGCTGCGCTGCAGGATCTGATCGGAAACCGCCATCTCGCCGGAGTAGTCGGTGGCCGAAACCCACAGGCGCATGATGTCGGCGCCCAGGGTGTCGTTGACCTTCTGCGGGGCGATCACGTTGCCCAGGGACTTGGACATCTTGCGGCCGTTCTCGTCCACGGTGAAACCGTGGGTCAGCAGTTCGCGGTACGGCGCGTGGTTGTCGATGGCGCAACCGGTGAGCAGGGACGAGTGGAACCAGCCGCGGTGCTGGTCGGAACCTTCCAGGTACAGGTCGGCACGCGGGC
The DNA here is from genome assembly GCF_001547895.1 of Pseudomonas sp. Os17. Lineage (NCBI taxonomy): Bacteria > Pseudomonadati > Pseudomonadota > Gammaproteobacteria > Pseudomonadales > Pseudomonadaceae > Pseudomonas > Pseudomonas sp. Os17. The sequence continues at coordinate 5,904,704 of NZ_AP014627.1, forward strand.
CGCTTTCATGGCCCATCGGGTGCGAACCGCGCAGCACGTGCCAGTGGGTGGTGCCGGAATCGAACCAGACGTCCAGGGTGTCGCTGATCTTGTCGTACTGGCTGGCTTCGTCGCCCAGCAGTTCAGTGGCGTCCATCTTGAACCAGGCTTCGATGCCTTGCTGTTCGACGCGCTTGGCCACCTCTTCCATCAGCTCGACGGTACGTGGGTGCAGTTCGCCGCTTTCCTTGTGCAGGAAGAACGGAATCGGCACGCCCCAGTTGCGCTGGCGGGAGATGCACCAGTCCGGACGGTTGGCGATCATCGAGTGCAGGCGCGCCTGGCCCCAGGCCGGGACGAACTGAGTGTCCTCGATGGCTTGCAGGGCGCGCTGACGCAGGGTGCCGCCGGCTTCCGGCTGCTTGTCCATGCCGACGAACCATTGCGCGGTGGCGCGATAGATCAGCGGGGTCTTGTGACGCCAGCAGTGCATGTAGCTGTGGCTGATGGTTTCGGTGTGCAGCAGCGCGCCGACTTCGCTCAGCTTGTCGACGATGGCCGGGTTGGCCTTCCAGATGAACTGGCCGCCGAAGAACTCCAGCGACGACGCGTAGACACCGTTGCTCTGTACCGGGTTGAGGATGTCGTCGTTGACCATGCCGTAGCGCTTGCAGGTCACGAAGTCGTCTTCACCGTAGGCAGGCGAGGAGTGAACCACGCCGGTACCGGCGCCCAGTTCCACGTACTCGGCCAGGTACACCGGCGACAGGCGATCATAGAACGGGTGACGGAAATTGATCAGTTCCAGGGCCGAACCCGGGGCGGTGGCGATCACCGAGCCTTCCAGGCTGTAGCGAGCCAGGCAGGACTCCACCAGTTCTTCGGCCAGGACCAGCAGGCGCTCGCCGGCATCCACCAGGGCGTAGTTGAACTCCGGATGGACGTTCAGCGCCTGGTTCGCCGGGATGGTCCACGGGGTGGTGGTCCAGATCACGATGGCGGCGGGCTTGGCCAGCTTGGCCAGGCCGAAGGCGCCAGCCAGCTTGGCTTCGTCGGCAATCGGGAAGGCCACGTCGATGGTGGCGGACTTCTTGTCCTGATACTCGACTTCCGCCTCGGCCAGGGCCGAACCGCAGTCGAAGCACCAGTTCACCGGCTTCAGGCCCTTGAACACGAAGCCACCCTTGACCATTTCCGCCAGGGCACGGATCTCCCCGGCCTCGTTGGCGAAGTTCATGGTCTTGTACGGGTTGGCCCAGTCACCCAGCACGCCCAGGCGGATGAACTCGGCCTTCTGCCCTTCGATCTGCTCCGACGCGTAGGTGCGGCACAGCTCGCGAGTCTGGTCCGAAGACAGGTTCTTGCCGTGAGTCACCTCGACCTTGTGCTCGATCGGCAGGCCGTGGCAGTCCCAACCCGGAACATAAGGCGCGTCGAAACCCGCCAGGGTTTTCGAGCGGATGATCATGTCCTTGAGAATCTTGTTGACCGCATGACCGATGTGAATCGAGCCGTTGGCATAGGGAGGACCGTCGTGCAGGACGAACTTGGGACGATCCTTGCCAATCTCGCGCAACTTTCCGTACAGGCCAATGCTGTCCCAACGCTGCAGAATCTGTGGTTCGCGCTGAGGCAGGCCGGCCTTCATTGGGAAGGCGGTGTCCGGAAGGTTTAACGTGGCTTTATAGTCGGTCATTTAAGGCTCTTCATTAGCGATTGGCGCTATGGATACGTGCCACTTGGGCACGGGCGGCGGCAACATCCGCATTGATCGCCGTCTTCAACGCCTCCAGGGAGGCGAAACGCTGCTCTTCACGCAGCTTGTGGTGGAAAACCACCGTCAAACGCCGGTCATACAGATCGCCGGCAAAATCTAAAAGATGAACTTCCAGGTGGGCCTTGCCATCACCTGCAACCGTGGGCCGCACACCAATATTGGCGACACCGGGCCAGGTCTTGCCATCGATATCGACGCTCACCAGGTAGACCCCGGACAGCGGCACGCGGCGGCGTTTCAATTGCACGTTGGCAGTGGGCGTACCCAACTGGCGCGCCAGCTTCTGCCCGTGCAGGACCCGTCCGGCAATCCGGTACGGTCGGCCGAGCAGCCGCTCGGCCAGATCAAAGTCGGCAGCGGCCAGGGCATTGCGGACCTGGGTGCTGCTGACGCGCAAGCCATCCAGCTCAACGGTCTGCGCGGCTTCCACGGTAAATCCGTGGGTGGCTCCGGCCTGTTGCAGGAACTCGAAATCGCCAACCCGGTCGCAGCCGAAGCGGAAATCGTCCCCCACTTCCAGGTGCTGCACACCCAGGCCGTCCACCAGGATCCGCTCGACGAACTCGCTGGCGCCAAGCTTGCTCAGGCGCTGGTTGAAGGCCAGGCACAGGACCCGATCGACACCTGCCTGAGCCAGCAACTGCAGCTTGTCGCGCAAGCGGGCCAGGCGGGCCGGGGCGGTCTCTGGGGAGAAAAACTCCCGCGGCTGCGGCTCGAAGATCACCACGCAGCTGGGCACGCCCAACTCGAGCGCACGCTCACGCAGCCGCCCCAGAATAGCCTGGTGACCACGGTGAACACCGTCAAAGTTGCCAATAGTGGCGACGCAGCCCCGATGCTGGGGGCGCAGATTGTGGAGGCCTCGAACCAGCTGCATAACGCGCTTCTTGCTCATAAAGTGGCCGATTATAACCACACCCGGCGGCCGACGACAGGCAACACCGTAACCCAAAGTGATCGAACCGACAAAACCCGTGCCCGCCCTGCCCCGACCATTAAAGCGTCATCAGTTCAAGGCTTTGCGATTGAAGTCGCGCAAACGGAAGCCCAGCAGGGCCAGCATGCCGAAATAGGCCACCACGCCAGCCACCACCAGAACCCCCAGACGCAGGAAACGCGCAAGCATAAGCCCCTGATCCCAGGCGGGCATGAAGTGCAGCAACCCCAGAAGCACACCGGACATGACCGCCACGGCCACCAGCAACTTCAGCGCAAAGCGCCCCCAGCCCGGCTGCGGCTGGAACATCTGCTGCTTGCGCAGCTGATAAAACAAAAGGCCCGCGTTGATACAGGCTCCAGCACTGATGGCCAGGGCCAGGCCGGCGTGCTTCAAGGGGCCGATAAACGCCAGGTTGAGCAACTGGGTGACGACCAGGGTGAAAATGGCGATTTTCACTGGCGTGCGGATGTTCTGCTGCGCATAAAAGCCCGGCGCCAGCACCTTGATCACGATGATCCCCAGCAAACCCACGGCATAAGCCACCAGCGCACGCTGGGTCATGGAGGCATCAAAGGCGCTGAACTCGCCATATTGGAACAGCGAGACCGTCAGCGGCTCGGCCAGTATGCCCAGGGCCAGGGAGCACGGCAGCACCAGGATGAAACACAGGCGCAGCCCCCAATCGAGGATCCGCGAGTACTCATGACGATCCTTGCTGGCGTAGGTCTTGGCCAGGGTCGGCAGCAGAATGGTCCCCAAGGCGACCCCCAGCACGCCGGACGGCAGCTCCATGAGCCGGTCGGCGTAATACATCCAGGACACGGAGCCGGCCACCAGGAACGAGGCAAAGATGGTGTTGATGATCAGCGAGATCTGACTGACGGACACCCCGAGAATCGCCGGCAGCATCTGTTTCATCACCCGCCAGACACCGGTGTCCCGCAGATTCAGGCGTGGCAGCACCAGCATGCCGATCTTCTTCAGGTGCGGCAGTTGGTAGAGCAGTTGCGCCAGGCCACCGGCCAGTACCGCCCAACCCAGCGCCATCACGGGCGGATCGAAATACGGGGTCAGGAACAGCGCGAAGATGATCATGCTGACATTGAGCAGCGTCGGCACGAAGGCCGGCACCGAGAAGCGATTCCAGGTATTGAGAATCGCCCCGGCCAGCGAGGACAGAGAAATCAGCAATATATAAGGAAAGGTCACCCGCAACAGATCGGAGGTCAGGGCGAATTTTTCCGGCGAATCGACGAAACCAGGCGCCGTGGCCCAGATCACCCAGGGCGCGGCAATGATGCCCAGGGCCGTGACCAGCGCCAGGACCAGGGTCAGCAACCCCGAGACATAGGCAATAAAGGTGCGGGTCGCCTCCTCGCCCTGCTGACTCTTGTACTCCGCGAGGATCGGTACGAAGGCCTGGGAAAAGGCGCCCTCGGCAAAGATCCGTCGCAGCAGGTTGGGCAGTTTGAAGGCGATGAAGAAAGCATCCGTCGCCATCCCGGCGCCGAAGGTGCGCGCGATGATGGTATCGCGGACAAACCCCAGCACCCGGGAAAGCATCGTGATAGAGCTGACCGCGGCCAATGACTTGAGCAGGTTCATGAAAAGGTTGTTTGCCTGTAGATAAACAGCAGGCGAAAAGACGCCCACTTATGCGATACTCCGCGCCGCAACAGCACAGAGCCAAAGCTCGCGAGTTTACAGGTCAAGCGCCGGAAATAAATATCCCGCCTCTTCAGATCGACCACTCAGCGGAACGTATCACCCGCCCTTGACAAGACTTCAACTCATCGGCATGATTCGCGGCCTATTTTGTTTGCTATTTCCCAAAAAGTCTTTCGAGGAGCTCGACGGTGGCCAACACACCTTCCGCCAAAAAACGTGCAAAACAGGCTGAGAAGCGTCGCAGCCACAACGCCAGCCTGCGTTCCATGGTTCGTACCTACATCAAGAACGTAGTTAAGGCCATCGACGCCAAAGACGCCGCTAAAGCGCAAGCTGCTTATGTTCTGGCCGTGCCAGTTATCGACCGCATGGCCGATAAGGGCATCATCCACAAGAACAAAGCTGCTCGCCATAAAGGTCGTCTGAATGGCCACATCAAGGCTCTGAACCTTGCTGCTGCAGCCTAAGCGACGCGCTTGTTAAAAAACCGACCCAAGGGTCGGTTTTTTATTGCCTGCCATTTATCACCTTGACCAGCCAGCCCCACCCGGAGCCGGCCCGCCAAGATTCAATATTTCACTGATGCGGCCAAGGCAGGATAGGAATCGCCGTCACCGCATTCTGCGGACTGCCCTCGATCACCCGATCACTGTAGACCAGATACACCAGGGTGTTGCGCTTCTTGTCGAGAAAACGCACCACCTGCATGGTCTTGAACACCAGGGAAGTACGCTCCTTGAAGACCTCCTCACCATCCTTGAGCTCACCCTTGAACGCGATCGGCCCCACCTGACGACAAGCGATGGACGCCTCGGCACGATCCTCCGCCAAACCCAGGCCACCCTTGAGGCCACCGGTCTTGGCTCGCGACAGATAGCACGTCACACCGTCCACCTTGGGATCATCGAAGGCCTCGACCACGATGCGATCGTTCGGCCCGACAAACTTGAATACCGTGGACACCTGACCAATTTCCTCGGCCGAAGCCATGAACGGCATCGCCAAGAGCAAGCCCAACAATCCTTTTGCTACGCGCATTCGCTTTTCCTTAGATCGCTTACACCAGAATCAGGTTGTCGCGGTGAACCAGTTCCGGTTCAGCCATGTAACCCAGGACACCCACAATTGCATCAGAAGGCTGACCGATGATCTTCTGCGCCTCAAGCGCACTATAGTTGGCCAGGCCACGGGCGATCTCACGACCGTCGGGCGCCACGCAAACCACCATTTCGCCACGCCGGAAACCGCCCTGGACCTGCTTGACCCCAACCGGCAACAAGCTCTTGTTGCCCTGAGCGAGCGCCGACACCGCCCCTTCATCCAGCACCAGGGTGCCACGGGTCTGCAGATGCCCGGCCAGCCACTGCTTGCGAGCCGCCAGCATGCCGCGCTCCGGCGACAACAAGGTACCTATGCGCTCGCCGGCCTTGAGGCGATCCAGCACCCGCTCCAGACGCCCACCCACAATGATGGTGTGCGCACCGGAACGCGCCGCCAGCCGCGCCGCCCGCAACTTGGTCTGCATGCCGCCACGCCCCAGGGCGCCGCCGGTACCTCCAGCCACGGCGTCCAGCGCCGGATCATCGGCACGCGCCTCGTAAATCAACTGAGCATCGGGATTGCTGCGCGGATCGGCGTCGAACATGCCATCGCGATCCGTGAGAATCACCAGCAGATCAGCCTCCACCAGGTTGGCAACCAGCGCCGCCAGGGTGTCGTTGTCGCCAAAGCGGATTTCATCAGTGACCACGGTGTCGTTTTCATTGATCACCGGAATCACCTTGAGCTCCACCAGCGCCCGCAGGGTACTGCGCGCATTGAGGTAACGCTTGCGATCCGACAGATCGTCATGGGTCAGCAGAATCTGCGCGGTATGCCGGCCATGCTCGGCAAAACTCGACTCCCAGGCTTGCACCAACCCCATCTGGCCAATGGCAGCGGCCGCCTGCAACTCATGCATCGCACTCGGTCGTGCGGTCCAGCCCAGGCGGCTCATCCCGGCCGCCACAGCGCCCGAGGAAACCAATACCAACTCGACGCCGGCCTCATGCAAGGCCACCATCTGCTCGACCCATACACCCATTGCAGCGCGATCCAGCCCCTTGCCGTCCGCCGTCAGCAGCGCGCTACCGATCTTCACGACCCAGCGTTGCGCACCCGTCACCTTGCTCCGCATCTTATTCAACCTTTGCCAGCGAGCGGCGCGACCGAGCGCCACTCATGGGGTTATTCGTATTCACAGCTTGCAGATACCAAAACGCCGCTCGAATGAGCGGCGCCTTGAGAGCTGGCTGGCAGCGATGATAACACCGCGCCAGGCCAGATAAACCGTCTTCGCGGGCCAGCCCGCGACGACAGGATCAGTCGCGGACGTAGATGATTTCCGGACCGTCCTCGTCATCCACATCCTCTTCATCCCAATCATCGTCACCGATGTCGTGGACGCTCTTGACGCCACTGCGACGCAGAGCACGCTGGTCATCCAGCGCCTGCAACTGGGCGCGCGCCTCGTCTTCGATACGCTGATCCAGCTCGGCCAGCTCGTCGGCGTAGGCCGGGTCGGCCGCCAGGCGATCAGCGCGATCCTCCAGGTAACGCATGATGTCGCGACTCAGACGCTCGGTGCCATCCTTGGAAATGGCCGAGATCACGTAGACAGGGCCAGTCCACTGCAGGCGATCGACGATCTCCTTGACGCGCTCCTCACGCTCTTCCTCAAGAATCTGGTCGCTCTTGTTCAGCACCAGCCAGCGCTCGCGCTCGGCCAGGGACGGGCTGAACTTGACCAGCTCGTTGACGATCACCTCCGCCGCATCCGCCGGACTGCTTTCATCCAGCGGCGCCATGTCCACCAGGTGCAGCAGGATGCGCGTGCGCGCCAAGTGCTTGAGGAAGCGAATCCCCAGGCCCGCGCCATCGGAAGCCCCTTCGATCAGACCCGGAATATCGGCAATGACGAAGCTCTTCCAGCGATCGACGCTGACCACGCCCAGGTTCGGCACCAGCGTGGTGAACGGATAATCGGCCACCTTCGGCTTGGCCGCGGAAACCGAGCGAATAAAGGTACTTTTGCCGGCATTCGGCAAGCCCAGCAGACCGACGTCCGCCAGCACCTTCAGCTCAAGCTTGAGATCGCGCTGCTCACCCGGCTTGCCCGGAGTGGTCTGGCGCGGCGCACGGTTGGTACTGGACTTGAACCGGGTGTTACCCAGACCGTGCCAGCCACCCTGCACCACCATCAGGCGCTGACCGGCCTTGGTCAGGTCACCAATGACCTCCTGGGTGCCAGCATCGATGATGGTGGTGCCGACCGGAACCCGCAGCTCCAGATCCTCACCCTTCTTGCCGGTGCAGTCGGTGCTGCCACCATTGGAGCCACGCTCGGCATCGAAATGCCGGGTGTAACGGTAGTCCACCAGGGTGTTGAGGTTTTCGTCGGCAACCATATAGATCGAGCCGCCGTCACCACCATCACCGCCGTTGGGACCACCGTTCTCGATGAATTTTTCCCGACGGAAACTCATGCAGCCATTGCCGCCGTCGCCAGCTTTTACTCGGATCGAAACTTCATCAACAAACTTCATGATCAAACGCCTCTCGCCGCACGGGCGAGCTGAAGAAACCAAGACATAAGACTCTTGCAAAAATGAGCGCAGCGACCTCAATCAACGACCGAAACATCCAACGCTGCCAGCTCGTACAAACAGTTTTGCAAGAGACTCATCCCACAAACGAAAAAGCCCCGTCGCGAGACAGGGCTTTTCCAGCGATCGCGCAATTAAGCCGCGACAACGCTCACGTAACGACGACCGAAGGCGCCTTTTACTTCGAACTTGATCACGCCTTCGATTTTCGCGAACAGGGTGTGATCTTTACCCATGCCAACGCCGTAGCCAGCGTGGAATTGGGTGCCGCGCTGACGCACGATGATGTTGCCGGCCTTGATGACCTGGCCGCCATACATCTTCACGCCAAGGCGTTTGGCTTCTGAGTCGCGACCGTTACGGGTACTACCACCAGCTTTTTTGTGTGCCATGAGTTCAATTCTCCTAGTGAGGAATTAGGCTGAAATTAAGCCTGAATACCGGTGATTTTGATCTCGGTGAACCACTGGCGGTGGCCCATACGCTTCATGTGGTGCTTACGGCGACGGAACTTGATGATGCGGACTTTATCGTGACGACCTTGGGAGATCACTTCAGCCTTGACGGTTGCGCCAGCAACAACAGGTGCGCCGATGTTCACGTCGTCGCCGTTGGCGACCAACAGAACGCGGTCAAAAGTCACGGATTCGCCAGTGGCGACTTCCAGTTTTTCGATCTTCAGGTATTCACCTTCAGCGACCTTGTATTGCTTACCGCCGGTAACGATTACTGCGTACATGGTATTTCTCCGATAATCCTGCTCACCCAGCTCTTTATAAGAAGAGGTATTGGCTGGCATGGCTGCATGGGGCTGGAACGGCCCAAGTGCAATTGCGTAAGGCAGGTGCTGCCCAGGAAGTTCAGGGTGCGCGATTGTACGCAAGGCACAATAGCGATGCAAGTGCCGTTCAGGCGGCGCCAAGCACCGCCGGGAGCGCGCCTTGACACCTGCGGACGCGGGTCCTAGCATGCCGCGCAACCCTTCTGGAGCACCTGTCGCTGATGCAACCCCAAGCTTTCTACCGCGCGGTGGCGGACGATTTTAGCGCCGTCGACGGCATCATCAAGAAACAGTTGACTTCCCGAGTACCGCTGGTTTCGAAAATCGGCGACTACATCACCTCGGCCGGAGGCAAGCGCCTGCGCCCGCTGTTGGTGTTGCTATGTGGCAAGGCCCTGGGCCGCGAAGGCGATGACCTGCGCCTGCTGGCCGCCACCATCGAGTTCCTGCACACCGCCACCCTGCTGCATGACGATGTGGTCGACATGTCCGGCATGCGCCGTGGCCGCTCCACCGCCAACGCCATGTGGGGCAATGCTCCCAGCGTGCTGGTGGGCGATTTCCTGTACTCGCGCTCCTTCGAGATGATGGTCGAACTGGGCTCGATGCCGGTCATGCGCATTCTGTCCCAGGCCACGCGGATCATCGCCGAAGGCGAAGTGCTGCAACTGTCCAAGGTGCGTGACGCCAGCACCACCGAAGAAACCTATATGGAAGTCATCCGCGGCAAGACCGCGATGCTCTTCGAAGCCTCGACCCACAGCGCCGCCGCCCTGGCCGGTGCGACACCGGAACAGTCCGAAGCCCTGCGCACCTTTGGCGATCACCTGGGCGTGGCCTTCCAACTGGTGGACGACCTGCTGGACTACCGTGGCGATGCCGAAACCCTGGGCAAGAACGTCGGTGACGACCTGGCGGAGGGCAAACCGACCCTGCCGCTGATCTACACCATGCGCGAAGGCACCCCGGAACAGGCTGCCCTGGTGCGCCAGGCCATCCAGAAAGGCGGTATCGAGGACCTGGAAAGCATCCGTGCAGCGGTTGAGGCGTCGGGCTCCCTGGACTACACCGCACAGCTGGCTCGCGACTACGTGGCTCGCGCCATTACTTGCCTGGAAGCCCTGCCACCCAGCGAATACCGCGACGCACTGGTGGAACTGAGCGAATTCGCCGTCGCCCGCACCCACTAAAATGCACCGGCTCCTGCCTATGCGCAGGAGCCGGCGCAACTTCCCAGCGCCCCCTCCCCGACAAAACCCTATACAATGTGCGCTTTTTAGCCATCCTGACTTTGAGGAGCTTAAGTGAGCACTTTGCCACCCTGCCCAAAATGCAATTCCGAATACACCTACGAGGACGGCACCCAGCTGATCTGCCCCGAGTGCGCCCACGAGTGGTCCGCCAGCGGCGAAGCCGAAGCCGCATCCGATGAAGCCGTGAAGAAAGATTCGGTGGGCAACGTGCTGCAAGACGGCGACACCATCACCGTAATCAAGGACCTCAAGGTCAAGGGCACCTCCCTGGTGGTCAAGGTTGGCACCAAGGTCAAGAACATCCGCCTGTGCGATGGCGACCACGACATCGACTGCAAGATCGACGGCATCGGCCCGATGAAGCTCAAATCCGAGTTCGTCCGCAAGGTCTGACGCCTCCCCCCCTCTCGCGCCTGCCGCGAGAGGGTTTCCCACCTATACCCCCCGCCATGCTTGATCCACACACCTGCTAGCGAAAAGCCAGCCGATTTGATCGAAAACAATTTCCACACAGAAAAAAGCAGAAACCGCCAATAGGTACTTGCTATTCATTGAATAAGAATTATTCTCATTGAACCCCATTCAAGGAGATGACACCCATGACTTATTTGATTGATGCCTGGCTGGACCGCCCACACCCCTACCTGCGAATCCTGCATCGGGAAACCGGGGAAGTCTGTGCTGTGCTGGAAGAGGAAGCCCTGAGCGAGCTGCAGGACCAGGGAGATCTGGACCTGAACGGTTTGAGCTCCAGCGAGCCGCTGGTACTCAAGGAGTTGGTGCGCAACCTGTTTTTGTTCTGCTACGCCAGAGCCTTGCGGCCAACCGGCGCCGATGGCCAGAGCCTGGGCGCAAAAATCCGTCTATGAAACCAGAACCGAGAAAGGGGCAAGCTGGCCGAGGATGAACGGACCGCGCGTGCGCGGCCGTCATTGCCAGCCATCTGGCCCCTACACGGGTTACAGAACGTCCAGCAGCTCGACGTCGAACACCAGAACGCTGTGCGGCGGGATGCTGCCCACGCCTTGTGCGCCGTAGGCCAGTTCGCTCGGCACGTACAGACGCCATTTGCTACCGGCGTTCATCAGTTGCAGCGCTTCGGTCCAGCCGGCGATCACGCCACCTACCGGGAATTCGGCAGGCTGGCCGCGCTCGTAGGAGCTGTCGAACACGGTGCCGTCGATCAGGGTGCCGTGATAGTGGGTACGCACGCTGTCTTCACGGGATGGCTTGGCGCCGTCGCCCTGGGTCAGCACTTCAAATTGCAGACCGGAAGCCAGGGTGGTGATGCCTTCACGCTTGGCGTTTTCCGCCAGGAAAGCCAGGCCGGCACCAGCAGCCGCTTCAGCCTTGGCAGCCGCTTCGGCCTGCATGATTTCGCGAATCACCTTGAAGCTGGCGGACATCTCTTCCTGACCCACACGGCTTGGCTTACCGGCGAATGCGTCGGTCAGGCCCGCCAGGATTGCGTCCAGGCTCACACCCGGTGGCGGGTTGTCGCGCAGCTGGTCACCCAGCTGACGGCCAATACCGTAGCTGACGCGGGTTTCGTCGGTGGACAGATTTACTTCGGACATGACACTGCTCCGCTGTGCGGACGGCTCAGGGAAGGCCGCAGAAACACAGGGCCTCCCGGAGCGCCCGGAATCAAAAGGGCGAGCAGACTAGCACAGAAGTTCGGCGATAATCAGCGCAACCCCGCCATTACCAGGCGGAGCGCATAGTGATCGGTACCTTCAGGCTTTCTTCGGCACTGGCGGACAAACCGCACATCTCATCGTGCACCGAAGTGTGAATCAGGTTGAAAGGCAACTTGGGAAAGGACTGCAATACCTCACGGGCATGCTCTACCGAACGCAGATGAAACATCTGTCCCTGGGCGTCGCTGAGCGGGTAAGCAGCCCCGTGCATGCGCGCCTCGAGCAGATAGATCCCGCCTTCCAGGGAGATCAGGTTCAATTCATCGACTTTTCCGGCGATGGCGTAGGCATTCATTTCCTGCAGGTTCATAAGCGCACCTCGTGCATTGGAAACCCCCGACGCCTACATGGATATTCCTCGGTCAAGAAAAGCACAAGCCACAAACAACACCGCCCGTCCGTTTTGCAACGCACGGGCGGCCGCTATTGATCCAGCAGGAGCAATCAGTGCTTGGTCAGCTTGTCCAGGTAACCCATGGCAAAGGCCGAGATCACGAAGGTCATGTGAATCACCACGTACCACAGCAGGTACTCGGTCGGAGTGTTCTTGGCGTCCATGAACACCCGCAACAGGTGAATCGAGGAGATCGCCACGATGGAAGCCGCCACCTTCATCTTCAGCGACGAAGAATCCATCTTGCCCAGCCAGCTGAGCTTTTCCTTGTCTTCATCGATGTCCAGCTGCGATACGAAGTTCTCATAGCCGGAGATCATCACCATCACCAGCAGACCGCCCACCAGCGCCATGTCGATCAACGACAGCAGGACCAGGATCAGGTCCGACTCAGCCATCGAAAATACATTGGGAATGACGTGGAAGACTTCCTGGAAGAACTTCAATGCCAACGCCAGCAGGCCCAGGGACAAACCGAAGTAGATCGGCGCCAGCAGCCAGCGTGAGGCATACATTGCATTTTCGATAAAACGTTCCATTAAATCTCGCACCCGGAGTAAAAAACGGCGGCGAGTATATCAGCGCGCCAAATGCCCATAAACCACAGGCAATCCCCGTTTCTACGGGTTTTTCCGCACGTTTTTTCTGCTAGTGTCGAACCGTTCCTACCACTCACCGACATTGGACAGGAAGACTGGAAAATGGATTTGCGATTGCCTTTGACAAGCATCGGCCTTGGCCTGGTTCTGCTGATCAGCGGCGGCTGTTCACCCAGCGACGAACACAAGCAGGCCAGCCTCGAAGAGAGAACCAGGCAGTTCGAAGCCTCCCTGGACGCTATCCAGGATCCCAAGCTCAAAGAAGCCATCAGCGATCTCGGGGGCTCGCTGCTGCTTCTGGAGCGCGCGCAAGGCAAGCTTGCCAGCAAGCCGATCGACACCGAATACGGCGAGGACAGCCTGGCCCTGCTCAAGCATTACCCCACGCCACAAGCCTTGGTGGATACCTACGTCAATGGCCTGTTCGTGTTGCGCAAGCCTTCCAGCTCGGACTACCTGACCGACCTGCAACCGGTGTTTCCGTTCAGCTTCGACCTGTCCGCGCAGTTCCCCTTTCCCCACGGCCTGGAGTGGCAGTCGGTCACCCTGAGCAACAAGAAAGTCGTCCCCTTCCAACCTGAATGGTCGGAGACCGATCCGGGGATTCAACTGAGCCCGTCAAGCTCCAACCTGACCAACCCGGACGACCTGACCGTAACCTACCCCTTTATCGAGGGCCTGGAGGTCGACAACAAGAACCAGCCGCAACCCGTCTCCCTGCTGGGCAAGCTTGAAGTGATCGCCCCCAGTCGCGTACTCACCTTCGAGCTGACCAAGGCCGATATCGGCCAGCCGCGCCAAGACGGCAATATCCGCCTGACCCTGCTGTCGCTGGAGAAAAACGTCGCCGAAATCGAACTGAACAACAGCAGCCCGCTCCCCGAAGAGGCCAACGACACCTCGCTCAACCCGCTGTTGACACAAGCCCGGGACAGCACCGGTCAAATCCTCTCCCGCTCCGGCTCGATCAACGAGAGCGCGGCACAAATTGCCTTTTACCAACAGCAACTGGCCGAGATGCAGAAGCAGAAAAGCTGGAGCGACGACTTCGAGAAACAACTGGAGAACGAACAGAAAGCCTTCGAGCAACAACACACCAATCATTACGCCAAGGTGTATTTCAACGGCGTGGTGGACAAGCTCGAGGTGGCGGTGCTCGACTTCGCTCAGGCCAACGTCACACGCAAGGACCTGGACCTGCCGGTGCATCGTTTCGACCGCAGCACCACCGACAAGAACGTCCAGCCGCTGCCCATGCCGGTGGTGGTCTATGACGATCAGGCGGCCAACTACCTCAAGGGCGCTCAGCTCGACGAGGAAACACTGAAGAAATCCGTGACCATCAGCCAATCGGTGGAGGATGCCAGCGCAATGCGCATTGAGTTCAGCCACCCACGGACCTTCAATGACGAACTGCTGGGCTCGGAGTTCAGCACCGGCGACACGCCCCTGACCTTCTTCACCCAGAACGAAAAGGGCCAGCGTGGCGAACCGATCGAACTGCCTGACGAGGCCTTCGAGATCGACCCGCTGCGCGGCGTCATCACCTACGACCTCAACCTGTTCCCGGAAACCCCGGCTTACGCCGTGGGTTCCATTCCACTGTTCCTGGCCAGCATCAAGAAGGACAGCATCAGCACCCGGCAGTTGCCCAAAGGGCTCGAACTCAAGGGCAATGCCCTGATCGTGGACCAGAAACTCTTCCCCGCGGACGCCTGGCGCTTTTATGCCAAGGACGACAGCGGCCAGTACCTGAAGGAGATTCTCGCGACCAGCCACACCGCGTCGGCCGACGGTCCGGCACTGTTCGACGTGCACTACTTCTACGGCCAGCCCAGCCAGTTGGAGACCTATACCCGCAGCGATCTCGAAACCGTGGAATACGGCTTCGAGGTCAAGCTGGAGAAAAGCGAGTCGACACCACCGGCTTCCTGAGGATCAGGGCTCGGGCTGGAACTAGAAGTCGCCGGCGCTGCGTCCCCGTTCGCCATTGATCTGACGCAGCTGGGCCTGGAGGTGCAGGCACCAGATCTGCGGATCGTCGGCCAGTTGATAGCCGTGGGTGGTCAGGCTTTCAACGATCGAGTCGAGAATCGATTCGGCAACCACGGGGCCACAGAACGGTCCCTGGGACTTGATCGCCGAGGGTTGTTCACCGGCCATTCCGGCGGCGAAGAGAAGAGTCCACATACCGTTGTCCCCCGCCAGTGGGCGGACGCTGCATTCGATACGGGTAACCAGGCCAAGGCATTGGCGGGTGAGACAAAGGTTGCGCGACATGGCGGCGACCCTCGGTAGAACCACTGTTCAGCCTTCAATTGAGGGCTGTTTCGATCCAGCGACGACTGTCGTTCTCCTTGCCCTGAGAATAGAAGAAAAGCCTGATAAACAAAGTTGAGCGATCCAACAGGCGCCGAATGGTCTATTTTGTCAAATTGACGTCAGACTCCCGACGCCGACAGCGAGGGACACTGCCCTCGCCATCGACAGCCATCACGCAGGCTTGGTTTCACTCAGCGCCTCTTGCGCCAACTCCTTTTCCGCCTCCTTGAGGTCTTCCTCACTGATCATCTCGGCGATGACCCGCAGGCGCTCCACAACCCGTGCATTGACGCTGCCTTCGGGGAACTGCCCTTCGGCATCCGGCTCACCGGCCGGCTCACCCACCAGCAGGCTCAGGGCCTCGTCGGCCTGACGCACCGCGTACACATGGAACTGCCCGGCACGCACTGCCTGCAGCACTTTCTCGTCGAGCATCAGGGTGGCCACGTTGGCCTGGGGAATGATTGCCCCCTGCTCTCCGGTCAGACCGCGAGCCTCGCACAGCCGGAAGAAACCTTCGATCTTCTCGTTGACCCCACCCACCGCCTGCACTTCGCCGAACTGGTTGATCGAGCCGGTGATGGCGAAACACTGCTTGAGCGGAGTTTTCGACAGCGCCGAAATCAAGGTGCAGGCCTCTCCCAGGGAAGCACTGTCACCGTCCACGTAACCGTAGGACTGCTCCAGGGCAATGCTGGCGGAAATCGCCAGGGGGAACTCCTGGGCATAGCGACTGCCCAGGTAACCGGTCAGGATCATCACCCCCTTGGAGTGAATCGGCTGGCCCAGATTGACCTCACGCTCGATGTCGACAATGCCGCTGCCACCGGGATACACCGTGGCGGAAATCCGCGCCGGCACCCCGAACGCCGAGTCGCCGACTTCCAGCACCGTCAGGCCGTTGCACTTGCCCACGGCCGCGCCGTCGGTGTCGATCAGGATGATCCCGGCCAGCATGTCGTCGAGAATCCGCGCCGACACCCGACCGGTACGCGTGGCCTTGGCTTTCAGTGCCCGTTCGATGTGCCCGGCGTCGGTCATTTCGTCCGAGGCCAGGTGACGGATGAAGTCGGCCTCGCTGACCAGTTGGAACAGATCGCCGATCCGCGCCGAAAGGCGCCCCTGGTGTTCCGCCAGACGCGCACTGTAGGTGGCCAGCCGCGCCACGGCATCAGCCGTCAGCGGCGCCATGCCCTCCTCCGAGGTGCGGGTTTTGAGCAGTTGGGCGAATTGCTCCAGGCTCTCGTCCACCATCGGAATGTCTTCGTCGAAATCCACCAGTACCCGGAACATCTCCTGGAAGTCCGGGTCCAGGTCCTGCAGCGTGTAATACAGCTGGCGGGCACCGATGATGATGACCTTGACCTGCAACGGGATCATCTGCGGCGTCAGGGTCACGGTGGCCAGGCGGCCCATCTCGCCCAGAGGCGATTCCATCTTCAGCTTGCGCGACTGCAGGGCACGCTTGAGGGCGTCCCAGACAAAGGGCTCGCTGAGCATCTTCTCGGCTTCCAGGATCAGGAAGCCGCCATTGGCCCGATGCAAGGCACCGGGGCGCAATTGCCGGTAGGTGGTGTAGAGCGCGCCCTGATCGGTGCTGTACTCGATCCGGCCGAACAGGTTGTCGTAGGTCGGGTGAGGCTCGAACACCACCGGCGCGCCACCACTGGCCGGGTGACCCACCACCAGGCTCGGGCAGTACTGCTCTTCCAGCAGCTTGCGCGCCACCGCGTCGGTCTTGCTGTCGTCCACCAACTGCTCGACCACCGTCTTCAACAGATAGACCTGCATCGCCTGCAGGTATCCACAGACCGCGGCGTTTTCCGCGTACTTCTCGGACAGCGGCGCGAGCAAGGGCTGCAAGGCCAGGGTGATGGTTTCCTCATTGAGCTGGCGCAGCTGGTTGCTCGACTCGCGCTTCCATTGCGGCAGGCTCGCCAGCTCTTCGTTAAGACGCTCTTCCAGCGCGGAAATGTCCTCGTGGAAGCGCTCGCGATCAGCCTCCGGCAACTGAGCGAACTCGGCCTCGTCCAGGGCCTTGCCATCGAACATCGGGGTAAAGGCGATGTTGCTGCTGTCGCGATACAGCGCCACGTCCTTTTCCAGTGCCAGGCGCTCGATCACATCCAGGGCACGGTCATAACGCTGGTTGAAGGCACGGTCGATGGCGCTCTTCTTCTGCTGATAGGACGGATGCTCGAAAACCGCCGGGAAGGTCGCCAGCAGGTTGTCGATCAGGCCGTTGATATCGCTGATGAAGTTGCCGGCGGCACCGGCGGGCAACTCCAGCGCCCTGGGCTCCCTGGGCTCGTCGAAATTGTTGACGTAGACCCAGTCGGACGGGGTCTGCAGGCGTTTGCCTTCGGCTTTCAGGTAGCGCTTGACGAAGGAGAAGCGGCCGGTGCCCGGCTCGCCCATGACAAACACGTTGTAACCGGGGCGCGGCATGGCCACGCCAAACTGCAAGGCTTCGACCGCACGTTCCTGGCCAAGCACACCGCGAAAGGGCTCCAAATCATTGGTGGTCGAGAAGCTGAACTGTTCAGCAGAGAAAGGGCGGGTCAGCGCTTCAGGCGCGAGACGCAGGCTGGCAGCAACAGGATCAGGCATCGGGCTTCCTTACATCAGGCGGGGCAGATGGCGGCATTCTGGCGCCGGGTATGCCCGGCTGGCAAGGCGCGCCTCAGGGGAAAGCATAGACAAGCCGGATACTGTCCCCCGCGACAAATAAAACCTGCTGTTTCCGACACTGTTTGTAAAAAATCACGGAACCCGGGGAACCTGCCTAAACTCCAAACTGCGCGGCTGGATAGATAACCGGCCCACTGGTGCCCCCACGGGCCAGTCTCCCCCGTCCATTGGTATGCACACAAAGAGAACAACGCTATGAAACGGATTCTTCTCGGTACTCTTTTCACCGCTGTATCCCTCAACGCCATGGCTCAAGCGCCCGGTGGTCCGGATTGCGGCTGGGGCAACATGCTGTTCCAAGGCCAGCGTGGCACTCCGGCGCACTTCCTGGCCTCCACCACCAACGGCACCTCCGGCAACGCCACCTTTGGCATGACCTCCGGCACCAACGGTTGCTCCACCAACGCATCGCTGACCTATGGCGGCAAATCCTGGTTCGCCATGAACGGCATGATGAACGAGCTCTCCGAAGACATGGCCAAGGGTCAAGGCGAAGCCCTGACCACCTATGCCGTAGTCCTCGGCGTGGCACC
This sequence comes from Pseudomonas sp. Os17, assembly GCF_001547895.1. Classification (NCBI taxonomy): domain Bacteria; kingdom Pseudomonadati; phylum Pseudomonadota; class Gammaproteobacteria; order Pseudomonadales; family Pseudomonadaceae; genus Pseudomonas; species Pseudomonas sp. Os17. The sequence goes on from NZ_AP014627.1 coordinate 5,922,985, forward strand.
TGAAGACCGTGCGCATTTCGCCGCGGTCACCCACGAACACTTCCAACAGATCTTCAGCAAGGCTGACGTGACCGCGGAAGATGTGCACACCAATACCCTGGCCGTGTTGAAGAACGATGCGCGCCTGGCGAAATACGCCACTCCCGCTTAAGCTCGACCCGCCCGCTTCCTCCGGGGAGCGGGTTTTATTTTCCGGACCTTGCCCATCTTGGGTCTTTGTATTTCCGACTTAAGTTGCCCACCATGCTCAAACGCCTTGCCTACCTGGCGCTCTGTGTCTGCGCCCCGCTGTATGCCGCGCCCCAGATCGACCCTCAACGTTTGCAGCAACTGGCCCATGACCCCTTCTGGATTTCCATAGGTCATTACGAAACCGCCAAGCTCGGTGGCTGGCGCAGTTACGTCAGCGACCCGAAGTTCTTCCTGGCGGCCGACGGTGCCCATCATCCCGATGCCGAGCTGGCCGCGACCCTGAAAGCCCTCTATGCCCCGGCCGACGCCGGTGACCGGCATGCCCAGTGCGTCTACCCGTCCCGCACCCGCTGGCTCAAGGCACAACTGGGCCTGAACGATTTGCCGCGGGTGGAGTGCGCCGAATTCACCCAGTGGTTCAAGGACGTCTCGCCCCACAGCACGGTGATGATCTTTCCCGCCGCGTACCTGAACAGCCCCTCGTCGATGTTCGGCCACACCCTGCTGCGCATCGACCAAGCCGATGTGCAGAGCAACCACACCGCCCTGCTCAGCTACGCGATCAACTTCGGCGCCTACATCGAAGGCTCCGACAACAGCATTCTGTACGCCTGGAAAGGCCTGATGGGCGGCTACCCCGGGCTCTTCGCCCTGGTGCCCTACCAGGAAAAGCTCTCGGAATACCGCAGCCTGGAAAACCGCGACCTGTGGGAATACCGGCTGAATCTGACCCAAGCCGAAACCGAACGCATGGTGGAGCACGTCTGGGAACTCAAGCAGATCAAGTTCGACTACTTCTTCTTCGACGAGAACTGCTCCTACCGCCTGCTGGAGCTGCTGCAGGTGGCACGCCCCAGCCTGCGCCTGACTGGCCAGTTCCCCCTGACGGCCATTCCCACCGACACGGTCAAGGCCGTCAAGGACGCCGGCCTGGTGGAGCGGATCGACTATCGCCCCTCCCGGGAACGCGAGCTGCTCAGCCGCGCCCAGCCCCTGAGCCACGCCGAACAGCAGTGGGTACTCAAGGTCAGCGCCGATCAGAAACAATTGCAGACAGGCGAATTCAAGGCCCTGCCCCGGGATCGCCAGGCCCTGATCGTCGATGCCGCCTACCGCCTCGAACGCTATCGGGCCAACGGCCTGGAGCGTGATGCCGAGCGTTCCCAGCGCAGCTTCGAACTGCTGCGGGCGATCAACCAGAACCCGGCGCCCGAGCTGCAGATCCAACGGCCCGGCCTGCCGGAAGACGGCCACCAGTCCCGCACCTGGCAACTGGGCGTCGGCACCCGGGACGACCGGGCCTTCGCCGAATACGGCCTGCGCATGGCCTACCACGACCTGAACGACAACGCCGAAGGCTTTCCCCTGGGGGCGCAGATCGAGATCCTGCAGATGAAACTGCGCCAGTACGAAGGCAACCACTGGCAGCTGCAGCAGCTGGACCTGGCCACCATCCGCTCCCTGACCCCGCGCAACGAGCTGCTGCAGCCCTGGTCCTGGCAGGTCACCGGCGGCCTGGAGCGGGTGCCGGGCAAGCACGACGATGAAACCCTGGTCAGCCATGTCAACGGTGGTGCCGGTGGCACCTGGCAGTTGGGCGAAGACACGCTGGGCTTTGTCCTGGGCACCGTGCGGGTCGAGCACAACGCCGATTTCGCCGGTTTCATCGCCCCGGCGGCAGGCTTCAACTCCGGACTGCTGTGGAAAAACCCGCTGGGCAATTTCAGCCTCGAAGCCAAGGGCGACTACTTCACCAACGGCGAGGTGCGTCGCAGCCTGAGCCTCAACCAGCAGTGGGAACTGTCGCGCAACCTCGGCCTGCGCTTGAGCGCGCAACGGGAGTTCAGCCAACTGGCGACTCCGGTGAACGAAGTGATGCTCGAACTCAAGTGGTATCACTATTAAGAGCAGCCGCAAGCTTCAAGCGGTTCGCGACAAGGTTTTCACGCCTCGCCGACAATTGCCCTTCTAGACTTCACTCAAGTGAAGCCCGGGAGTTTCTGGATGTGGCGCTATGGTTGGGCTGTGCTGGCGCTGGCCCTGATCGGTGGTTGTGAGTCGAACCACGAGTATTTGCTCAAGCAAGGCTATCCGCCGGCCTTTGTCGACGGTTTCGACGCGGGCTGCGTCAGTGGACGCCAGGCAGCGGGGTCGATACGCGGGGAGTTCCGCAAGGACGTGCCGCGCTACCTCAAGGACCCGCAATACGCCGAAGGCTGGGACGACGGTTTCCGCCAATGCCAGGCGATGCTGGAGAATCAGGACCGCAACGACTATCGAACGCGGCACTGGGACGAGCGGGAACGGGCCTGGCAACAGGAAAAGGACCGCGACGCGGCCCGGGCCTATCGCTCGCAGTAGGTCGCTTTCAGGCAACCGCCCGGCCTAAAAGCCTGCAACCATGGCCTCCCCTCCACTCAAGGAGAACATCATGAGCCGCGCTTTCGTCAATGAAGATCAGGCCGCTGCCCAGGCCGAGCAGCCCGTGGAGCGCCAGATCAGCGCCCAGCCCAACTACGTCACGCCCCAGGGCTTTGCCGAATTGCAGGCCAGAGTCGCCCTGCTGCACAGCCAGCACACCGAGCAAAATGATCTGGGGGACGCCGCCGACAAGCAGCGGGTGGCCGAACTTGAGCGCGACTTGCGTTATTTCACCCAGCGCCTGCACAGCGCCCAGGTGGTGACGGCAGCCACTTCGACCGACAAGGTCCAGATCGGCAGCCGCGTGACCTTCGTCGATGAACAGGATCATCAGCAAAGCGTGCAACTGGTCGGGGAGGATCAAGCCGATGCGGCTCGGGGTCTGATCAACTGGGCCTCGCCCCTGGGTCGTGCCCTGCTGGGGGCACAACCCGGTGACGAGGTGCTGTGGCAACGGCCGGCGGGCAATCAGTTGATCGAGATCATCCGTATCGAACCGGCCTGAGACGCCTCAGACCACGCCCTGGGCCAGCATGGCATCGGCCACCTTGACGAAGCCGGCGATGTTCGCGCCCTTGACGTAGTTGATCCGGCCATTTTCTTCGCCGTAATGCACGCAGGCATGGTGGATCGACTGCATGATGGCGTGCAGCTTGCTGTCGACTTCACCGGCGGTCCACAGCAGGCGCATGGCGTTCTGCGACATCTCCAGGCCGCTCACCGCCACGCCACCGGCGTTGGAGGCCTTGCCCGGGGCAAACAGGATGCCCGCGTCGATAAAGATATCCACAGCCTCCAGCGTGGTCGGCATGTTGGCGCCTTCGGCGACACAGGTGCAGCCGTTGCGCAGCAGGGCATGAGCAGACTCGGCATCCAGCTCGTTCTGCGTGGCGCAAGGCAGGGCGATATCGCAGGCCAGGTCCCACGGGGTCTTGCCGGCGCGGAACTCCAGGCCGAAGCGGGCCGCCAGCTCGCTGATCCGCCCACGCTGCACGTTCTTCAGTTCCAGCACCGCCAGCCACTGCTCCTCGCTCAGGCCGGACTCGCAATACAGGGTGCCTTCGGAGTCGGACAGGGAGATCACCTTGCCCCCCAGGTCCATGACCTTGCGGGCCGCGTACTGGGCGACGTTGCCGGAACCGGAGATCGCCACTCGCTTGCCTTCGACCCGGTCACCGCGACGCTTGAGCATTTCCTCGGCGAAGTACACACAGCCGAACCCCGTGGCTTCCGGACGAATCAGGCTGCCGCCGTAGCTGATGCCCTTGCCGGTCAGCACCGAAGTGAACTGGTTGCTCAGGCGCTTGTACTGGCCAAAGAGAAAGCCGATCTCCCGGGCGCCAACGCCGATGTCGCCTGCCGGCACGTCCACATCGGCGCCGATATGCCGGTACAGCTCGGTCATGAAGGCCTGGCAGAAGCGCATGACCTCGGCATCGCTCTTGCCTTTGGGGTTGAAGTCCGAGCCGCCCTTGCCGCCGCCCATGGGCAGGGAGGTCAGAGAGTTTTTGAAGGTCTGCTCGAAGGCGAGGAATTTCAGCACCCCCATGTTGACCGACGGATGGAAGCGCAAGCCGCCCTTGTAGGGGCCGATGGCGCTGTTCATCTGGATGCGGAAGCCGCGGTTGACCCTGACCTTGCCTTGATCGTCGACCCAGGACACACGAAACACCACGGTGCGTTCCGGCTCGCAGATGCGCTCGAGAATGCCGGAGCTCAGGTAGTGCGGATTGGCTTCGAGAAATGGCCAGAGGCTGCGCAGAACCTCTTCCACCGCCTGGTGAAACTCGGGCTGGTCCGGGTCGCGCTTTTTCAGGCGGGCGAGGAAGTCTTCGACGGATTCGATCATGGGAAGTCTCGGCAAATTTATTGTCGTTAAGGGGAGATTTGCCCGGGACTTTATCAATTCAACTCGCACCGCGACAGCGCAAAATGTCGCAGATATGAATTTAAATGGTGCATTAGATATAAATGACGACGATTTTCAGGGGTTTTGTGCACGGATTTGGTGGCACAAATTCCAAGGCCTGCACGTTTTTGGGGAGCCGCAGAAAACCCTTCACCGACCAGTCGACGCACAGCGCAACGGCCGTTTTTTGTAGGGGCCGGTTTGCCGACGAACAAAAAAAACGGAGCCCGAAGGCTCCGTTTGTTTCAAGCAGCAAGCCGGTCAGGCCAGCTTCTTGTGCCGCACACGGTGCGGTTGCGCTGCGGCTTCGCCCAGGCGCTTCTTGCGATCGGCTTCGTACTCGGTGTAGTTGCCTTCGAAGAACACCGCTTGGGAATCGTCTTCGTAAGCCAGGATGTGAGTGGCCACCCGGTCCAGGAACCACCGGTCGTGGGAGATCACAATGGCGGCGCCCGGGAAGTCCAGCAGGGCTTCCTCCAGGGAACGCAGGGTTTCAACGTCGAGGTCGTTGGACGGTTCGTCGAGCAGCAGGACGTTGCCGCCCTCTTTCAGGGTCAGGGCCAGGTGCAGACGGCCACGCTCACCACCGGAGAGGTCCTTGACGAACTTCTGCTGGTCGCCGCCCTTGAAGTTGAAACGGCCGACGTAGGTGCGCGACGGGATCTCGTAGTTGCCGATGCGGATCTGGTCGGACCCGTCGGAAATCTGCTGGAACACGGTCTTGCTGCCGTCCAGGTCCTCGCGGCTCTGGTCCACGCAGGCGAGCTGCACGGTTTCGCCGATCTCGATGCTGCCCGAATCCGGGGTTTCCTTGCCCATGATCATGCGGAACAGGGTCGACTTACCGGCACCGTTGCCGCCGATCACGCCGACGATGGCGCCTTTGGGCATGGAGAACGACAGGTTGTCGATCAGGACGCGATCGCCATAGCCCTTGGTGACGTTCTTGAACTCGATGACCTTGTCACCCAGGCGCGGACCGGCCGGGATGTAGATCTCGTTGGTTTCGCTGCGCTTCTGGAACTCCTGGGACTGCATTTCCTCGAAGCGTTGCAGACGTGCCTTGGATTTCGACTGGCGGGCCTTGGCGCCTTTGCGCACCCACTCCAGCTCTTCCTTCATGGCCTTCTCATGGGCCGACTGCTGCTTGGATTCCTGGGCCAGACGCGCGGACTTGGCTTCCAGCCAACCCGAGTAGTTGCCCTCGTATGGAATACCCGCGCCGCGGTCGAGTTCGAGAATCCAGCCGGCGACGTTGTCGAGGAAGTAACGGTCGTGCGTGATCGCGACCACGGTGCCCGGGAAGTCGTGGAGGAAATGCTCCAGCCAGGCCACCGAGTCGGCGTCCAGGTGGTTGGTCGGTTCGTCCAGCAGCAGCATGTCGGGGGCCGACAGCAGCAGGCGGCACAGGGCCACACGACGCTTCTCACCACCGGACAGGTGCTCGACCTTGGCATCCCAGGCCGGCAGGCGCAGGGCGTCGGCAGCCACTTCCAGCTGGCGCTCCAGGTTATGGCCGTCGCTGGCTTGCAGGATGGCTTCCAGCTTGGCCTGTTCGGCGGCCAGCTTGTCGAAGTCGGCATCCGGCTCGGCGTAGGCGGCGTAGACTTCGTCCAGGCGTGCCTGGGCGTCCTTGATCACGCTCACCGCTTCCTCGACCACTTCACGCACGGTCTTGGTTGGATCCAGCTGTGGTTCCTGAGGCAGGTAGCCGATGTTCAGGTCCGGCATCGGACGGGCTTCACCTTCGAACTCGGTGTCGACGCCGGCCATGATTTTCAGCAGTGTGGACTTGCCCGAACCGTTGAGGCCCAGCACGCCGATCTTGGCGCCGGGAAAAAAAGACAGGGAGATGTTTTTCAGGATTTCCCGCTTCGGCGGAACAACTTTGCCCAGCCGATGCATGGTGAAGACGTATTGAGCCATGGTGAACCTAGCGTCAGTGACTGATGAATAGAACGGGCCGGGCCCGGGCCAGGCCATGCGCAGCGCCGGCATTGACCATGATCAATACCGGCGGGCGGAAAAAGCCTGATTGTCTGGAGCTGGAACGCTCCCGCGTAACCGGCAAAACTACCTCAATGCACGATCCAGGTCCAGCCAAGCGGGACTGGCACTTTGCCACAACTCAAGGCATGCTAGCCGCCCTTCGGGCGTCCGGCTTATAGTGCACGTCGCGCCAGCCCAGCCAAACCGCAGGATCACAGCTTGTCCAACGTTATTTCGCCACAGCCCGCGCGCGCTAGAGCCTCCGCGTCGGCCTATCCTTTGCGGGGCACACTCAAAGGCGCACTGGCAACGCTGGTGCTGCTCCTCCTGGCTCTGTTGTTCTGGCAACTGCTCGACCAATTGCAGCAAACCCGCAAGGACCAACGCCAGCACGCCATCGACTACAGTGCCGAACTGGCCGACCACCTGAGCCTGAACCTGGCGCTCAATGCGCAGATCGCCCTCAATCTGCTACCGATCGTCGAATCGCCACAGGACAGCCAGCAACAGCAGCAATTACTGCACAAGCTCCAGCGTTCCCTGCCGGATGTGCGCAGCTTTGCCTTGCTGGATGCCTCCGGACAGATTCTCAGCGACAGCGCCAGCGACAGCCATGACGCTCCCTGGCTCGCCGAACTGATCCAGCGCAGCCACTTGCAGCGCTACTACTACAGCAACCCCGCCGACGGTTCGGTGGTGCACGTGCTGCTGCACCAGTCCAGCGGCGCCACCCCCAGTTACTGGGTTCTGCGCCTGGCGCCGAGCTTCCTGCAGACCCTGGTGCGCCAGAGCGAAGGAAGCTTCAAGCCCACCTGGGTGATCGAGAACCGTCTCAGCCGCCAGGTGATCAAGCGCGACGAGCACAGCACCCCGACCCCGGGCATGCTGGATCCCGGTGAAATGGCCGACAGCGTACTGCTGGTGCCCCTGAGCAACAGTGACTGGCAACTGCGCGGCCTGTTCGACCAGCAGGCCGTGATCGAGGAGCTGCTGCCGGCCTTTATCGGCAAATGCCTGCTGGGCCTGGCCTTCTCCCTGCTGCCGGTGATCGCCCTGTTGAACATGCGCCGGCGCCAGCGCCAGTTGCACGAAGGCCGGCGGCGCTACCAGGACATCTTCGAAGGCACCGGCGTGGCCCTGTGCGTCATGGATATCGCCGGGCTCCCGGAGCTGCTCGACAAGCACCATGTGCACAACAGCGACCAGCTCAAGCGCTGGCAAGCCAGCCACCCGGATCATCGCCAGCAGCTGCTCAGTGAATTGCGCATCACCGAAGTCAACCAAGTGGCCCTGCGCCTGCTCAACGTCGAGTCCAGCGAGCAGGCCTGGCAACTGCTGATAGAAGGCAACCCGAATAACGGCAACGCGATCGGCTGCCAATTGCTGGAAGCGGTGGTCAACCAGCAGAAACAGCTGGAACTGGAAATCAAGCTCAGCGACGCCCAGGGCAATGACCAGCACCTGTGGCTGGTCCTGCGCCTGCCGGAGGCCGTCGAGGACTACAGTGCGGTGATCCTCAGCATCAGCGACATCACCAGTCGCAAGCTGATCGAGCTGTCGCTGCTGGAGCGCGAGGGGTTCTGGTCCGACGTGGTGCGCACCGTGCCCGATCACCTGTACGTGCAGGACGTGATCAGCCAGCGGATGATCTTCAGCAACCACCACCTGGGCCAGACCCTGGGCTACAACAAGACCGAACTGCACCAGATGGGCGAATACTTCTGGGAAATTCTCCTGCACCCGGAAGACGCCGACCTCTATCACCGCCTGCGCCAGGAGCAGCGCCACTCGGCCTACGCCCAGCTCCTGCAATGCCAATTGCGCTTCCGCCACCGTAGCGGCCAGTGGCGGCGCTTCGAAATCCGCGAGCAGGCCCTGGCCCGGGACCGCTACGACCAGGTGACGCGCATCATCGGCGTGGCCAAGGACATCACCGACCAGATCGAGGCCAGCGAATCGCTGCGTGACAGCGAGCAACGCTACCGCATGCTCGCCGAGAGCATCAGCGACGTGATCTTCTCCACCGACAGCAAGCTCTCGCTGAACTACGTCAGCCCCTCGGTGCATGCCGTACTGGGCTACGACGTGGAGTGGATCTTCCAGAACGGCTGGCAGTCGACCATCGCCAACCCGCAGCAACTGACCGGCATCTATGCCCTGATGGACCGGGTCAGCAAGGCCCTGGACAAACCCGAGCAACTGGCGCAATTGCGCAGCCAGGTGCAGACCCAGTTGTTCCTCTTCGACTGCCTGCGGGCCGACGGCCGCAAGATCCCCATCGAACTGCGCCTGGTCCTGGTGTGGGACGAGCACGGCGCCTTCGAAGGCGTGCTCGGGGTCGGCCGCGACATCAGCCAGCAGCGCCGGGCGGAAAAAGACCTGCGCATGGCGGCCACGGTATTCGAGCACTCGACTTCGGCGATCCTGATCACCGACCCGGCCGGCTACATCGTGCAGGCCAACGAAGCCTTCAGCCGGGTCAGCGGCTACGCCGTGTCCCAGGTACTCGACCAGTTGCCCAACATGCTCACCGTCGACGAGCAGCAGGAAGCCCACCTGGGCTACGTGCTCAAGCAGTTGCACCAGCACAGCACCTGGGAAGGCGAAGTCTGGCTAAAACGCCGCAATGGCGAACACTACCCGGCCTGGGTCGGGATCACCGCAGTGCTCGACGACGAAGGCGACCTGGCCAGCTACGTGTGCTTCTTCAGCGACATCAGCGAGCGCAAGGCCAGCGAACAGCGGATTCACCGCCTGGCCTACTACGACGCCCTGACCCACCTGCCCAACCGCACCCTGTTCCAGGACCGCCTTCACACCGCGCTGCAATCGGCGGAGCGGCAAAAGTCCTGGGTGGTGCTGATGTTCCTCGACCTGGACCGCTTCAAGCCGATCAACGACTCCCTGGGCCACGCCGCCGGGGATCGCATGCTCAAGGAAATGGCCACTCGCCTGCTGGGTTGCGTCGACGATGACGACACCGTGGCGCGCATGGGCGGCGACGAGTTCACCCTGCTCCTGCAACCCCGTTCCAGTCGCGAAATAGCCCTGAACCGGGCCATCAACGTGGCCGAGAAGATCCTCGCCAGCCTGGTCAAGCCCTTCGTCCTCGAAGGCCGGGAGTTCTTTGTCACCGCCAGTATCGGGATTGCCCTGAGTCCGCAGGACGGCAACGAACTGAGCCAGTTGATGAAGAACGCCGACACCGCGATGTACCACGCCAAGGAACGCGGCAAGAACAACTTCCAGTTCTACCAGGCCGACATGAACGCCAGCGCCCTGGAGCGCCTGGAGCTGGAAAGCGACCTGCGCCACGCTCTGGAGCAGGAAGAGTTCGTGCTTTATTACCAGCCGCAGTTCAGCGGCGACGGCAAGCGCCTGACCGGCGCCGAGGCGCTGCTGCGCTGGCGGCATCCGCGGCGCGGCCTGGTGCCGCCGGGGGATTTCATTCCGGTCCTGGAAGAACTGGGCCTGGTGGTGGATGTCGGCGACTGGGTGATCAGCGAAGCCTGCCGCCAGCTCAAGGCCTGGCACCAGGCCAAGGTGCGGGTGCCGAAGGTCTCGGTGAACATCTCCGCGCGGCAGTTCTCCGACGGCCAGCTGGGCATGCGCATCGCCACCATCCTCAAGGACACCGGCCTGCCGCCGGCGTGCCTGGAACTGGAACTGACCGAAAGCATCCTGATGCGCGAAGTCAGCGAGGCGATGCAGATCCTCGACGGCCTGAAGAATCTCGGCCTGAGCATCGCGGTCGACGACTTCGGTACCGGCTATTCCTCACTCAACTACCTCAAGCAGTTCCCCATCGACGTGCTGAAGATCGACCGCACCTTCGTCGACGGCCTGCCATCCGGCGAGCAGGATGCGCAAATCGCCCGCGCCATCATCGCCATGGCCCACAGCCTGAACCTGGCGGTGATCGCCGAGGGCGTGGAAACCCACGAGCAGCTGGAGTTCCTGCGCGAACACGGCTGCGACGAGGTCCAGGGCTACCTGTTCGGCCGGCCGATGCCGGCCAATCGCTTCGAAGCGCAATTCAGCAACGACGCCCTGTTCATGTTCGACTAAAGGCAGTGGCAAGCTTCAAGCGGCAAGCGGCAAGAGAAAAGCGATCCGCTGCCAGCTTGTGGCTTGTGGCTCGCGGCTTGGAGCTTGCATTTCGTCACTTGAGCGCTGCTTCTGTGCGACATGATGTCCTTTCATATGCCATCTAAAACCCATTGGGTTAGAATGCCTCCCCTTTCTGCCCCCCGATCCTTGAGGACCGCCATGTTCAGCCGTGATTTGACTATTGCCAAGTACGACGCCGATCTCTTTGCCGCCATGGAGCAAGAAGCTCAGCGTCAGGAAGAGCACATTGAGCTGATCGCTTCGGAAAACTACACCAGCCCAGCGGTGATGGAAGCTCAAGGCTCGGTACTGACCAACAAATACGCCGAAGGCTACCCAGGCAAGCGCTACTACGGCGGTTGCGAATACGTCGACGTGGTTGAGCAACTGGCCATTGATCGCGCCAAGGAGCTGTTCGGCGCCGACTACGCCAACGTCCAGCCACACGCCGGCTCCCAGGCCAACGCTGCGGTCTACCTGGCCCTGCTGCAAGGCGGCGACACCATCCTGGGCATGAGCCTGGCCCATGGCGGTCACCTGACCCACGGTGCTGCCGTTTCCTCCTCCGGCAAGCTGTACAACGCCATTCAATACGGCATCGACGCCAACGGCCTGATCGACTACGACGAAGTCGAGCGCCTGGCCCTCGAGCACAAGCCGAAAATGATCGTGGCCGGTTTCTCCGCCTACTCGCAGATCCTCGACTTCCCGCGTTTCCGCGAAATCGCTGACAAGGTTGGCGCCTACCTGTTCGTCGACATGGCCCACGTGGCCGGTCTGGTCGCCGCTGGCGTCTACCCGAACCCGGTGCCGTTCGCCGACGTCGTGACCACCACCACCCACAAGACCCTGCGCGGTCCACGTGGCGGCCTGATCCTGGCTCGCGCCAACGCCGACATCGAGAAGAAGCTGAACTCCGCGGTATTCCCGGGCGCCCAGGGCGGCCCGCTGGAGCACGTGATCGCCGCTAAAGCGATCTGCTTCAAGGAAGCGCTGCAGCCTGAGTTCAAGGCCTACCAGGAACAAGTGGTGAAGAACGCCCAGGCCATGGCCGAAGTGTTCATCGCACGCGGTTTCGACGTGGTTTCCGGCGGCACCAAGAACCACCTGTTCCTGCTGTCGCTGATCAAGCAGGACATCTCCGGTAAAGACGCCGACGCCGCTCTGGGCAAAGCCTTCATCACCGTGAACAAGAACTCCGTGCCTAACGACCCACGTTCCCCGTTTGTCACTTCCGGCCTGCGCTTCGGTACTCCGGCCGTGACCACCCGTGGCTTCAAGGAAGCCGAGTGCAAGGAACTGGCCGGCTGGATCTGCGACATCCTGGCGGACCTGTCCAACGAAGCGGTGATCGACGCCGTGCGTGAGAAGGTCAAGGCCATCTGCAAGAAGCTGCCGGTATACGGCGCTTAATCAGCCCGCAGACCGCAACAGAAAAAGCCCGGCCCAGCGCCGGGCTTTTTTGTGCCTGGATGGCCGCCACACCAGGCGCTGAAAGGAGCCTGCGAGGTCTTGCGAACGCAAGATACTCGGGCGGCCGTTCCGGCCGATCGCAGCCTACGGCAGCGGCTACAGTGACTTGGGGAGGAAAAACCACTGGTCAGACCGGTCATGCCAATTTGCGTCAGCCCTCTTGTAAACCGCTAAAAGCCGAGCGTAGACTGCGCCTGCACTGGACATACCGGTAAGACCACAATAATTAAGTCCTCCATCCGCTGCGCCCCCAATGCGCACGGCAGACAGGACACCGACCAGGATTCCTCCCCATGCTCAGATGGTGCTCGCGTTCGATTTTCCTCCAGGTTGTGCTCGGACTGATGCTTGGCATCGTCTGCGGCCTCACCCTCCCCGAATACTCCTCACAACTCAAACCACTGGGCGATGGCTTCATCAAGCTGATCAAGATGCTCATCGGCCTGATCGTGTTCTGCGTGGTGGTCAGCGGTATCTCCGGCGCCGGCGATCTGAAGAAGGTCGGACGCATCGGCCTCAAGTCGGTGATCTACTTCGAGATCCTTACCACCATCGCCCTAGTGATCGGCCTGGTCATGGCCTTCAGCACCGGCATCGGCAGCGGCGCCAATATTCACCTGGAACAGCTGTCCGCCGCCGACATGGGCGATATCGCCCAGCGCGGCCAGCACATGCACACCACCACCCAGTTCCTCATGGACCTGATCCCCACCTCGGTGATCGGCGCCTTTGCCGAGAACAACATTCTCCAGGTGCTGCTGTTCTCGGTGCTGTTCGGCAGCGCCCTGAACCTGGTGGGCGAAGCGGCCTCGGGCATTTCCCGGCTGATCAACGAGCTGAGCCACGTGATCTTTCGCATCATGGGCATGATCGTGCGCCTGGCGCCCATCGGCGTGTTCGGCGCCATCGCCTTCACCACCAGCAAGTACGGCCTGGATTCACTGCAGCACCTAGGCAGCCTGGTGGGCCTGTTCTACCTGACCTGCCTGGCCTTCGTCGCGGTGATCCTCGGCTTGGTGATGCGTCTGTCCGGCCTGCGCATGCTGCCCTTTCTCAAGTACCTGCGCGAAGAATTGCTGATCGTCCTCGGCACCGCCTCCTCCGATGCGGTGCTGCCACAGATCATGCGCAAGCTGGAACACCTGGGCATCGGCAGCTCCACCGTGGGCCTGGTGATTCCCACCGGCTACTCGTTCAACCTGGACGGTTTCTCCATCTACCTGACCCTGGCCATTGTCTTCATCGCCAACGCCACCGGCACGCCGTTGTCCATGTCGGACCTGTTGACCATCCTCCTGGTGTCGCTGATCACCTCCAAGGGCGCCCACGGGATCCCTGGTTCGGCCCTGGTGATCCTGGCCGCGACCCTGACCGCGATCCCGGCGATCCCGGTGGTGGGCCTGGTGCTGGTGCTGGCGGTGGACTGGTTCATGGGCATCGGTCGCGCGCTGACCAACCTGATCGGCAACTGCGTGGCCACCGTGGCCATCGCCCGCTGGGAAAAGGACATCGACGTGCAACGGGCCAACAAGGTGCTCAGTGGTCAACAGGGCTATACCTTCCAGGCGCGCAAACCGGTGGCCGCTGCCCACCAGCAGGAATTTTAATCCAGCCTGGTGCCTGCCCACGGCAGGCACCACCATCAGCGCGGCAACGGCGCGCTACCGATAGCTCATGGAGTCAACAGTGATCAGCTCGTCAACGGTTGTGAATTCAGTGGTAGAAAAGCTCCGGGCCGCCCTCGCCCGTGGCCAGTGGCGCTCCGGCGACATGCTGCCCGGGCAACGTGAACTGGCCGAGCAATTGGGCATCAGCCGCCCCAGCCTGCGCGAAGCGGTGATCGTCCTGGAGACTCTGGGCCTGGTGCGCTCCATGCCAGGCAAAGGCGTGGTAGTGCTGGATGCCCCCCAGGGCGAAGCCCAGGGAGCCGAAAGCAGCGTGGCCGGTGCCAGCCTCGAGGACGTGCTGCAACTGCGCTACACCCTGGAACCCTTCATCGTCGGGCTGGTGGCGCAATCCATCAGCAGCAAGGAAGTCGGCCAGCTGCGCCTGACCCTGATGGACATGCGCGAGGCCCTGGAAGCCGGCGACAGCGAGGCCGGGGTCAATGCCTACATCGCCTTCCACGAGGAACTGTTCACCCTGACCAGCAACCCGATCTTCCAGAACGTGGTGCAACAGACCAGCAATGCCCTCAAGCAAAGTGCGCAGATCCTGCGCAACTCGCCGGAGCACCTGGCCGAACGCCTGGAAGAAAATGAAGCGGTGGTGCGGGCGATCCGCAACAAGAACAGCGCCCTGGCCAGCGCCGAGATGCGTCGGCACATTCTCCAGGAAGGCCAGCGCATGGGCATCGAACTGAACATTCCGGACGATCACCTGGGCAGCAACGCCCCGTAATCAACCCCCGAGTCAGCAACTGGACTGGAGACAGGCCATGGTCAGCTACGCCCTGAAAAACAACCCCTTCACCCTGGTGGCCAGCCTGCCGCGGCGCCAGTGCGGCGAAAAAAAACTGCTGGTCGATGACGTCTATCCGCAGATCTTCGATGCCATCCTCGAACAGCGCATCGACCCCGGCAGCCGCTTCACCGAGGACAGCCTGGGGCAGGCCTTCGGCGTCAGCCGCAGCATCATCCGCCAGGTCCTGGCACGCTTGTCCCATCAGCAAGTGATCATCCTGCGGCCCAATCACCGGCCCCAGGTCGCCGCCCCGGACCGGGAACAGACCCGGCAGATCCTGCACGCCCGGCGCCTGACGGAAATCACCCTGGTGCGCCTGGCCTGCCAACAACCCCGGCGCCAACTGCAACCTCTGCGGCAATTGATCGCCCGGGAACGTGAAGCCATCGAGCGCGACCAGCGCGGACCGGCCATCCGCCTGTCCGGGGAGTTCCACCTGCAACTGGCAGAAGTGGCGGGCAACGGCCCGTTGGCGCAGTTTCTCGGCAGCCTGGTACCCCTGACGTCCCTGGCCATCGCCCAGTTCGAAGGTCGCACCCGCCACTGCTGTGCCTGGCAAGAGCACGCAACGCTCATCGACGCGCTGCAGGCGGCCGACGTCGAGCAGTCCGAAGCCCTGATGCACCGGCACCTGGATCACCTGGAGCGCCGCCTGCTAGGCACGGCACCCGCCGAGGCCCGGCGGTAGGAGCCGGCTGGCCGGCGAAGGCTTCAGCGGCCCAGCATCCTGTCGAAGCCCTGCCGGATCTTCTCTTCCGGCAGATCATCGGCAATGAACACCATCACACTCTCCCGCGCCTCGCCTTCGGCCCACTCGGTGTCCCAATCGAAGCCATAGAGCTTGAGCACGCCCTGGAACACCATGCGCCGCGGCTCGTCGATCACATTCAGCACCCCTTTGTAACGCAGCAGCTGCTTGCCGTGATCCTCCAGCAGCTCATTCATGAACTCGCTGAGGCGATCCAGATCCAGGGCCTGCTCGGTGCGCAGCACCAGGCTGGAGATCCGGTCCACCGAGGGTGCCTGGCTCACCGGGCGCAGGCTGATGCCGCCCCCCAGATCAGCATTCAAATTGAAGCCGCGCACATCCAGCAGTTCGGCCAGGTCGATCCGGCCGTGCTCCACCACCCGGATCGGCGCCCGGCGGTTGATCCGCGTCAAGCGCTGGCTCAGGGCATCGAAGGTCTGCTCATCCACCAGGTCACGCTTGCTCACCAGCAACCGGTCGGCAAAGCCGATCTGCGCCTGGGCGATGGTCTGGGTCAGGTGGAACTCGGCATGCTTGGCATCCACCAGAGTGATGATGCCGTCGAGAATGTAGCGCTCGCGCAACTCTTCATCGATGAAGAAGGTTTGCGCCACCGGCGCCGGATCGGCCAGGCCGGTGCACTCGATCACCAGCCGGTCGAAGGCGATCTCGCCACTGTCCAGACGCTCCAGCAACAGATACAGGGCCTTGGTCAGGTCGGTGTGGATGGTGCAGCAGACGCAGCCGTTGGACAGGGTCATGACCTGGACCGGCTGCTCTCCCAGCAACTGGGTGTCGATGCCGGCCTCGCTGAACTCGTTCTCGATCACGGCGATCTTCAAGCCGTGCTCGGCCTTGAGCAGGTGCCGCAGCAAGGTGGTCTTGCCGGCACCGAGAAAACCGCTGAGCACGGTGACGGGAATAGGATTTTGCAAAACAGGATCTCCCACGCAAAAAACGCAGGAGCCGGCGTGTCGGCGATGGCGTCCGAAGAATCGCTATCGCCGGCAAGCCGGCTCCTGCCTGGGTGTGGCTCAAACGTTGTGTTTCAACAGCACTTCGGACCGCCCTTGCCGCCGTAGCGGGCCTCCTGGCGCTCCCGGAAGAACGCCTCGTAGGACATCACCGGCTTGTCCGGGTGCTTGGTTTGCATATGCTCGACGTAGTTGTCGTAGTCGGGCATGCCGACCATCAGGCGCGCGGCCTGCCCGAGGTATTTACCGAGGCGACTCAGGTCGTTGAACATGCTTGCAATCCTCGATTACGCATCCGGCACCGCCTGATAGGGCGCTTCTTTATCCGTGCGTTCCTTGCTGCCCCAGGCCGCAACACCGACCTTGAGCGCGTAGAACAGGATGCTGAACACCACCAGCAGGAACAGGGCGGTCAGGGTCGCGTTGGTGTAGGCGTTGAAAATCACGTGCTGCATCTGGGTGATGTCCTTGGCCGGAGCGAGAATCTGACCATTGGCCAGGGCATCGCTGTACTTCTTCGCCAGCGCCAGGAAGCCGATCGCCGGGTTGGCGTCGAACAGCTTGATGAAGCCCGCGGTGGTGGTGCAGATCAGCAACCAGACCGCCGGCAGCAGGGTGACCCAGATGTAGCGCTGGCGCTTCATCTTGATCAGCACCACCGTGCCGAGCATCAGGGCGATACCGGCGAGCATCTGGTTGGAGATGCCGAACAGTGGCCACAAGGTGTTGATGCCGCCCAGCGGATCGATCACGCCCTGGTACAGCAGGTAGCCCCACAGGGCCACGCAACCGGCGGTGGCGATCAGGTTGGCGGTCCAGGATTCCGTGCGCTTGAGCGCCGGAACGAAGGACCCCAGCAGGTCCTGGAGCATGAAGCGACCGGCACGGGTACCGGCATCCACCGCGGTGAGGATGAACAGCGCTTCGAACAGGATCGCGAAGTGGTACCAGAACGCCATGGTGTTTTCACCCGGCAGCACGTGGTGAAGGATCTGCGCGATCCCCACCGCCAGGGTCGGTGCACCGCCGGCACGGGCCAGGATGGTGTTTTCACCGATGTCCTTGGCCACCGCCTGCAGTTGTTCCGGGCTGATCACAAACCCCCAGCTGCTGACGGTCTGCGCCACGGCCACCACGTCGCCGCCGACAATGGCCGCCGGGCTGTTCATGGCGAAGTACACACCCGGCTCGATCACCGAGGCCGCGACCATGGCCATGATCGCCACGAAGGACTCCATGAGCATGCCGCCGTAGCCGATGTAGCGGGCGTTGGCTTCGTTATCCAAAAGCTTCGGCGTGGTCCCCGAGGAGATCAGCGCATGGAAGCCCGACACCGCGCCACAGGCGATGGTGATGAACAGGAACGGGAACAGGCCGCCTTTCCACACCGGGCCGGTGCCATCGGTGAACTGGGTCAGGGCCGGCATCTTCAGCTCGGGCATGGTGATCAGGATGCCGATCGCCAGGGCGATGATGGTGCCGATCTTGAGGAAGGTCGACAGGTAGTCCCGCGGAGCCAGGATCAGCCACACCGGCAGTACCGCGGCGACGAAACCGTAGCCGATCAGCATCCAGGTGATCTGGATACCGGTGAAGGTGAACATCTTGCCCCACACCGGATCGGCAGCCACCTGGCCGCCCAGCCAGATGGAGCCCAGCAACAGCAGCACGCCGATCAGCGAAATCTCGCCAATGCGGCCCGGGCGGATGTAGCGCATGTACACGCCCATGAACACCGCGATCGGGATGGTCGCCATGACCGTGAAGATGCCCCACGGGCTCTCGGCCAGGGCCTTGACCACGATCAGCGCCAGCACCGCGAGGATGATGATCATGATCAGGAAGCAGCCGAACAGCGCGATGGTTCCCGGGATACGCCCCATCTCCTCACGGACCATGTCGCCCAGGGAGCGGCCGTTACGCCGGGTGGACAGGAACAGCACCATGAAGTCCTGCACCGCACCGGCCAGGACCACACCGGCAATCAGCCACAGTGTGCCGGGCAGGTAGCCCATCTGCGCCGCCAGGACCGGCCCCACCAGCGGGCCTGCGCCGGCGATGGCGGCAAAGTGGTGACCGAAGAGAATGTGTTTGTTGGTCGGCACATAGTCCAGACCGTCGTTGTTGATCACTGCCGGAGTGGCCCGACGCGGGTCCAGCTGCATGACGTTAGTGGCAATGAACAGACTGTAATACCGGTACGCCACCAGATAGATGGCCACCGCGGCCACCACAATCCACAAGGCGTTGATCGCCTCGCCGCGGCGCAATGCAACTACGCCGAGGGCGCACGCTCCTACGATTGCCAGCAGCAGCCAGGGGACATGGCGCAGCAGGCTATTATTATTTTTCATTTTTTTATTCCAGCCAGGGTGGACAGAAAGACAGCGTTTCGAGTGTAGCGCTACTGCTCTCAAAGACCACCCCCCACGTTGGTTTAGAGCCTTCTTTTAACGAATGAGCAGGTTTTTTTTCGAAACTTTTTCAACTCAGACCAGCCTGACCGATAACGCCGTCGCACGCTTGCAGGCCGCCTGTGGCGACAGTCATAAACCGCGGTCTATAGTCAGTGCACCATGCAGAGGGCCAGCCCATGAGCGAGCAATACGCCGATCGTCGACGCTTCAAGCGCATCGCCTTCGATGCGAAGACCAAACTGAGCCAGGGCACCCACCGCTGGCCGGTGCAACTGCTGGACCTGTCCCTCAAGGGCCTGCTGATCGAGCGCCCCGACCCCTGGCTGGGCGACCCCAACCGCATCTTCGAAGCCGATATCCACCTCGGGCCCGATGCCGATGTGCGCATGGACGTGCAACTGGCCCATGACAATCATGGCCAGCTGGGATTCGTCTGCCTGCACATCGGCCTGGAGTCCATCGAACACCTCAGGCGCCTGATCGAGCTGAACCTGGCAGACCCCGAGGAACTGGAGCGGGAGCTCGGGGCCTTGATCGATATCTGATCGGCCCCACTGCTGTTCAGGGAAACAGCGCCGGTTCGGGAAACTCGCTTTCCATGTCCCAGTAACCCGCCTGTTGCCGCGAGGCAACGGTCCACTGGCCGTCGACATAACGGAAGGTGCGATAGGTGGTGATGAACTCTTCGTTCTCCATCGACGACGCCGACGACACCTGCTGGATGCTTTCGGTGCCGCCCTTGTCCGAGGGCACGATCTGCCAGGCGGCCTTGCCGGTCTGGGCGAACACCAGCGGCTGCTTCTCGCCGCCCTCCCCCAGGCACAGCACCGGATCCAGCTGACTCTGTTCCGGCGTCAGTACTTCAGTGAGGGGACCGCTGTAGCTGCCCATGGGCGCGGTCTGGTCAATGGTCAGGAAAAACGCCGGCGACGGCAGGCCGTTCAGCGGAGCCTTTTCCACCGTGGCCATCGGGTAGTCCAGGGACTTCTGCGCCAACACCTCGCCGCTATCGGAAACCAGGCGCGCCAGCGCCCCCAACGGCGCAACCGGGTGATCGTCGTCGGACGGGAGCAGGCTGTCGGCGTCCAGGCCATTGCCCCAGCTGTTGGCATGCAACTCGGGGGTGATACGCAGATCCTCCAGTACTTCCAGCACCGAGCCGTCCCCCACCAGCACCTGCTGGGCGATCCGATAGCCTTCCGGTACTTCAGCCTGCTGGGCCATGGCCAGCGCCGAACAGCCCAACAGCCCCGCGCCCAGCATCCAGCGCTTCAACCTTGTCATGCCCATCCCCTGCCTCCTTCCCTGCGAGTCCCGTGCCGATTATTCGAAAAGCGCATCCAACGCCTGTTCCAGGCGGGTCACGGCAATGATCTTCAAGCCTGGCGGCGCCTCCTTCGGTGCGTTGCCCTTGGGCACGATGGCCCGCTTGAAGCCATGCTTGGCCGCCTCTTTCAAGCGCTCCTGACCGCTGGGCACCGGACGCACTTCGCCGGACAGCCCCACCTCGCCGAACACCAGCAAGTCATGGGGCAGCGGACGATTGCGCAGGCTCGACATCACCGCCGCCATCAGCGCCAGGTCGGACGCGGTTTCCAGCACCTTGACCCCGCCCACCACGTTGAGGAACACGTCCTGATCGTGGGTCGGAATACCGCCGTGGCGATGCAACACCGCCAGCAGCATGGCCAGGCGGTTCTGGTCCAGGCCGAGGGTCACCCGGCGCGGGTTGGCCAGGTGGCTGTCATCCACCAGCGCCTGAACTTCCACCAGCATCGGCCGGGTGCCTTCCCAGGTGGCCATCACCACGCTGCCCGGCACCTCTTCCTGGGCGCGGGTGAGGAAAATCGCTGAAGGGTTGGAGACTTCCTTCAAGCCGCGGTCGGTCATGCCGAATACGCCCAGTTCGTTGACCGCACCGAAACGGTTCTTCACCGCCCGCAGCAAACGCAGGCGACCGTCGGACTCCCCCTCGAAATACAGCACGGTGTCGACCATGTGCTCCAGCACCCGCGGCCCGGCCAGGGCGCCTTCCTTGGTCACGTGGCCCACCAGGAAGATCGCCGTGCCGCTCTGCTTGGCGTAGCGCACCAGCAAGGCCGCGCTCTCGCGCACCTGGGACACGCCGCCCGGGGCCGATTGCAGCTGCTCGGTGAAAATCGTCTGGATCGAGTCGATCACCATGACCTTGGGCTTTTCCACCCGGGCCGTGGCGATGATGGTTTCGATGCAGGTTTCGGTCATCACCCGCAGTTGATCCTGGGGCAGGCCCAGGCGCCGGGCGCGCATCGCCACCTGCTGCTGGGATTCCTCGCCGGTGACGTAGAGCGCCGGCATGCGCGTGGCGATATTGCACAGGGTCTGCAGCAGGATGGTCGACTTGCCGATCCCCGGATCGCCGCCGATCAGCACCACCGAACCGTCCACCAGGCCACCGCCCAGCACCCGGTCGAGTTCGCCGGAGGCGGTGGAGAAACGCGGGATTTCCTCGACGCTGACTTCCGCCAGGGTCTT
This sequence comes from Pseudomonas sp. Os17, assembly GCF_001547895.1. Lineage (NCBI taxonomy): Bacteria > Pseudomonadati > Pseudomonadota > Gammaproteobacteria > Pseudomonadales > Pseudomonadaceae > Pseudomonas > Pseudomonas sp. Os17. Next base: position 5,944,195 of record NZ_AP014627.1, read on the forward strand.
GATCTGCGCCTGCTGCCCGGCCCAGCCGGTGCGCCCGGCAGGTGCCGCGGCGCCGCCACTTTCGATCATGGTCTCGGTCAGGGTGTTCCAGGCCCCGCACTCACCGCATTGCCCGGCCCATTTGGGAAAGGTGGAGCCGCACTCGGTGCAGCCGTACATGCGCTTGGCCTTGGCCATCTGAACCCCCGGCAAAAACCGCGATGATAGCTCAGCTGGAACGGATCAGCGCGGCGGCGCGGTGCGTATCTGCCCGCTGGCCAGCCGCGTGGCGCTATTGCCCAGGGGATCCTCGGCATTCAGGTCCGCGCCTTTGGCCGCCAGGGCCTGAAGCAATTCCTCCCGCTGGAACAGCCCGGCATACATGGCGGCGGTCTGCCCCGCGCCGTTGCGCTGGTCGGGGCTGCAATCGGCGGCCAGCAGGCGCCGGGCAATCTGCACCTCGCCCTTGAAGATTGCCCCCATCAATGCGGTGTTGCCGCGCTTGTCCTGGGCACAGGCATTGGCGCCGGCGGCCAGCAGGCGCTCCACCGCCGGGCCCTGGCCGTGATAGGCGGCCAGGATCAGCGCGGTGTAGCCCTTTTCATCCTGGGTATCGAGGGCGTAACCGGCCTCGATGAAGGTGTCGAGCATTGCCACGTCGCCCCGGCGCGCGGCATCGAAATAGTAGTGTTCCAGTTGAACCTTGACCGCCACCGGGTCGGCACTCGCCGCTGGTTCGGCCGCCGGCTGCGCATAGGCGACAAACGACCAGGCCACTGACAACAGCGCTATAAAAAGACGCATGGCGCGACTCCTCTGTCGGAAAAAGACGTCACGCCCGGACGGGCGTGACGAGGTGAGGCTGGCGCGATCAGTCGCTCAGCTTGGCTGCCAGGGCCTTGACCCGGGCCAGGTCGCCCTTGGCCACGCGGGTCACGCCGCTGCCGTACTCCGGGTCGGCCTTGTAAAGGAACGACAGGATGATGTGCTTGCTCTCGTCGTCAGTGGTGGCCAGGGAGCCGCCGAAGCTGTCGATCAGGTCCTGGCGCTCTTTCTTGCTGAAGGAGCGATACAGGTCCCCGGCCTGCTTGAAGTTCTGCTCACGCTGGATCTTCGCCTGCTGGGTGCTGCCCGACAGCGCCATCTGGCTGTAGCGCGCGCTTTGCGGCTCTTCACGCGGCATCAGGCGGCTCGGCTGGTAGTTGACCCCGGTGCTGGTGTGGCCCAGGTTCATGGCGCCGTCCTGGTTGCCGTTGTTCACCGGGCTCTTCGGCGCGTTGATCGGCAGTTGCAGGGCGTTGGCGCCCAGGCGGTACATCTGGGTATCGGCGTAGGAGAACACCCGGCCCTGCAGCAGACGGTCTTCCGACGGTTCGATTCCCGGCACCAGGTTGGACGGGGCCATGGCCACCTGCTCGGTTTCCTGGAACACGTTGGCCGGGTTGCGGTTCAACACCATCTGCCCGACTTTGCGCTCGGGCACATTCGGCCAGATCTTGGTGGCGTCCAGCGGGTCGAAATCAAACTTGGCCAAGTCTTCGGGTTTCAATACCTGGACATACAAGTCCCACTTGGGAAAGTCCCCTTTATTGATGTGGGTTACCAAGTCGTTGCTCATATGGCTGTAATCACGCCCCTGGACCTCGACCACTTGTTTCGGATCAAGATTCTTCAGGCCTTGCAGGCTCTTCCAGTGAAACTTCACGTAATGCACTTCGCCCTTGGCATTGATCAACTTGTAGGCGTGCACGCCATTACCATCCATTTCCCGGTAACTGGCCGGAGTTCCGGAGTTGGAATACAGCTCGGTCAATGTGCGAGTGGCTTCGGGAACATGAGAGAAGAAATCAAAACGTCGCGAGTCATCATCCAGATTGGTGCGCGGATCGGGTTTGAACGCATGCACCATGTCCGGGAACTTGATGGCATCGCGAATGAAGAACGTCGGGAAGTTGTTGCCGACCAGGTCCCAGTTACCCTCTGCGGTATAGAACTTGGTGGCGAAACCCCGTGGGTCGCGCAAGGTTTCCGGGGAGTGGTTGCCGTGCACCACCGAGGAAAAACGGACAAATACCGGAGTGGTCTCACCGGCGGCAAAGACCTTGGCACGGGTCAGGTCGCTGAGGCTGTCGGTGACGGTGAAAGTGCCGTGGGCGCCGGTACCACGGGCGTGTACCACACGCTCTGGAATGCGCTCGCGATCGAACCGCTGAAGCTTCTGGATCAGTTGCACATCTTGCAGCAACACCGGGCCGGTGGCGCCTGCAGTCTGTGAATTCTGGTTATCGCCCACTGCCGCGCCATTGTCGCGGGTCAGCGTGGCAGCCTGTACGGAAAGGGAAAGCAGACTGGCGGCAAGCACGCCCAGTATGCGTCGCTGGGAAAGACTCCCAAGGCCAAGAGAAGCGGTCATGTTGAATTCCTCTAGTTATATAAGGCGCATCCCGATGCGCTCGCTAGAGGCTAGTGGCTAACTATTTGAATGATAAATAGAAAGCCCGCAACCACTCGATTGACAGAATGTTCTGGTTATCTCATCTGATGCGGGGTATATCGCGCGCGATCTGCTGGCACTTTGAATAAACTCTTTGCCTGTTTATCGGTCAATAAGCCCGCAAGCTGTTAAAAGTTGTGTCGGCAAAATGCTTTTTGCTGAATTACACTGCCGTAACCAACCTCATCTGTAACAAGGAATAACCTATGGGCGTGCTAAGTGAGTTCAAGGCCTTCGCGGTCAAAGGCAATGTGGTCGACATGGCCGTGGGTATCATCATTGGCGCTGCGTTCGGCAAGATCGTCTCGTCCTTTGTCGGCGACGTGGTCATGCCCCCCATCGGCCTGCTGATCGGTGGGGTGAACTTCGGGGATCTGGCAGTCACGCTCAAGGCCGCGGCGGGCGATACGCCGGCGGTGGTGTTGGCGTACGGCAAGTTCATCCAGAGCATCATCGACTTCATCATCATTGCCTTCGCCATCTTCATGGGCGTCAAGGTGATCAACCGCCTGAAGCGTGAAGAGGCCGTGGCCCCGACACTGCCGCCGGTACCGAGCAAGGAAGAAGAACTGCTGGGGGAGATCCGCGATCTGCTCAAGGCGCAGAACAACAAGCCCTGATACAGGCTTCAGCACTACAAGGAACGGCGCCCTCAAGGCGCCGTTTTGCTTACCAGTAGGTTTCCACCGCCACCTGCCCCGGCCGCCGGCTCAGGCTCAGGTTCATGCCCCGCTGCTTGAGCAGCGCACGGGTGTCATCGATCATCTGCGGGTTACCGCAGAGCATCACCCGCGAATGCTCGGGGGTCAGGGCCACGCCGGCGGCACGCTCCAGCTCGCCGTTCTCGATCAGCTGGGTGATGCGCCCGTTGAGGCTGCCCGGATGCTGCTCGCGGGTCACGGTGCTGATGAACTGCAGCTTGTGGGCCACTTCCGCCAGGTACTCACGCTGGGGCAACTCGGCGAGCAGCTGCTGATAGGCCAGCTCCTTGGCCTCGCGCACGCTGTAGACCAGGATGATGCGCTCGAATTTCTCCCACACCTCGAAGTCCTGCAGGATCGACAGGAACGGCGCAATCCCGGTGCCGGTGGATAGCAGCCAGAGGTCGCGACCGTCGACGAAACGGTCCAGGGTCAGGTAGCCGAAGGCCTGGCGATCCACCAGCAGGCTGTCCCCCACTGCCAGGCGACTCAGTTCGCTGGTGAACTCGCCGCCGGGCACCACGATGGAAAAGAACTCGAGAAACTCATCGAACGGCGACGACACCATGGAATAGGCGCGCCACACCGTACTTCCATCGGCCTTGGTCACCCCGAGACGGGCGAACTGCCCGGCACGAAAGCGAAAACCCGCGTCCCGGGTGGTGCGCAGGGTAAACAGGCTGGAGGTCAACGGCTGGACCTCGAGCAGGGTCTGGCGCGTGTACTTTTCTTCACTGGCGGTCATGACGGGCTCCACAAAAGCGATGCTCTAGTGTCCCGCAAAGCGCCGGACAGAAACACCGGCGGTTTGTAGTGGCATAGAGCGCGGGCAATCCCCGGCAAAAAACCGTACCATTTAGCCCCGCTTCGAACGGCCCGCACCGCCGCTGCTCGAGGGTTCCCGTGCGCGCGACAGCCCCCACCGCCGGGACATTCACCGATTACCTAGAGTCCGCCCCATGCCCCTGCTTGCAAGCCCCTTCGCCCAGCTCGACCTGATCCGCCAGCCCGAACAGCAGAACGAGCCGCTGCAAGCCTTCGACGCGGCGGACGAATACCTGCTCAACCACCTGGCCGAGCAGCAACCGACCAGCGACAGCCGGGTGCTGATCCTCAATGACAGCTTTGGCGCCCTGGCCGCGAGCCTGCTGGGCAAGGTCCAGGTCAGCAGCAGCGGCGATTCGTACCTGGGCGCCTTGGCCCTGGAAAAGAACCTGGCGCGCAACGGCCTGCCCTTCGACGCCCTGCGGGTGATACCGGCCAGCGAGCCGTTGCACGGCCCCTTCGACCGGGTGCTGATCCGCGTGCCCAAGACCCTGGCCCTGCTGGAAGAGCAACTGATCCGCCTGCAAGGGCAACTGGCCCCAGGCGCCCAGGTCGTGGCGGCGGCCATGATCAAGCACCTGCCCCGCGCCGCCGGCGACTTGCTGGAGCGCTACATCGGCCCGGTGCAGGCCTCCCTGGCGGTGAAAAAGGCCCGCCTGCTGATCGCCACGCCAGAAGCCAGGCCGGCGGTGGTGTCGCCCTACCCGACCCGCTATCGCCTGGAGCAGCCGGCCATCGAGCTGCTCAACCACGCCAATGTGTTCTGTCGCGAAGGCCTGGACATCGGCACCCGCGCCTTCCTCCCACACCTGCCGCAGAACCTCGGCAGCGCCCGGGTCGCGGACCTGGGCTGTGGCAACGGCGTGCTGGCCATCGCCAGCGCCCTGGACAACCCCCAGGCCCACTACACCCTGGTGGACGAGTCCTTCATGGCCGTGCAGTCGGCCCGGGAGAACTGGCAGGCGCTGCTCGGCGATCGTGAAGCCGAGATGCGTGCCGGCGATGGCCTGGCCGGGCAGGCGCCGCAGTCCCTGGACGTGGTGCTGTGCAACCCGCCGTTCCACCAGCAGCAGGTGGTGGGCGACTTCCTCGCCTGGCGCATGTTCCAGCAGGCCCGGGAGGCCCTGGTGGTGGGCGGCGCGCTGTATATCGTCGGCAACCGCCACCTGGGCTATCACAGCAAGCTGGCGCGGCTGTTCCGCGGCGTCGAACAAGTGGCGGCGACGCCCAAGTTCGTGATCCTCAAGGCACGCAAGGGTAACAGGCAAAAAAAACCCTCCGCAGGCGGAGGGTTGAAACCGTGCCGCAAGGCAACGGGATGGGATGATCAGTGGGTGGTCAGGCCCGCAGCATTCATGAACAGGCGCATCAGGCTGGCCACCACGAACAGGGCCAGTACGCTGCCACCCCAGATCATCGCCAGCCAGCCCAGGCGCTGCCACAGCGGTTTCTTTTCCGCCTGTTCGATTTCCTGCAAAGAGTGTTTACCGCTCATGATTGCAACTCCTGCCTAACCCGAATTCCCGTAGGGCCCGGCTTGCCAGCGAAAGCGCCAGCAGCCGGCTCCTGCCTAGTGGTAACCGTCTTCGTGGGTGACCTTGCCGCGGAACACGTAGTAGCTCCAGAAGGTGTAGCCCAGGATGAACGGGATGATGAACAAGGTCCCCACCAGCATGAAGCCCTGGCTCTGCGGCGGCGCGGCGGCGTCCCAGATGGAGATCGACGGCGGCACGATGTTCGGCCACAGGCTGATGCCCAGGCCGCTGTAGCCGAGGAAGATCAGCACCAGGGTCAGCAGGAACGGCGTGTAGTGGGCATTGCGGGCCACGGCGCGCAGCAGGCCGTACATGGTCACCAGCACCAGGATCGGCACCGGCAGGAACCAGAACAGGTTCGGCAGGGTGAACCAGCGCGCGGCGATCTCGGCGTGGGCCAGCGGCGTCCAGATACTGACGATGCCAATCACCGCCAGCACCACATAGGCCAGGGGCCGAGCAATGTCATGCATCTGCTGCTGCAGCTTGCCTTCGGTCTTCATGATCAGCCAGGTGCAGCCGAGCAAGGCATAGGCCACCACCAGCGCCAGGCCGCAGAACAGGGTGAAGGGCGTCAGCCAGTCCAGCGAGCCGCCGGCGAACTGCCGGTTGACCACCGGCAGGCCATCGATGAACGCCCCCAGGGCCACACCCTGGAAGAAAGTCGCCGCCAGCGAACCGCCGATGAAGGCCTTGTCCCAGATATGGCGCTTGTCGTCCTTGGCCTTGAAGCGGAACTCGAAGGCCACGCCGCGGAAGATCAACCCCACCAGCATCAGGATCAGCGGCAGGTAGAGCGCCGAGAGCACCACCGAGTAGGCCAGCGGGAAGGCGCCGAACAAGGCCGCGCCCCCCAGCACCAGCCAGGTTTCGTTGCCGTCCCAGACCGGGGCGACGGTGTTCATCATCACGTCACGGTCGCGCTCGTCCTTGACGAACGGGAAGAGAATCCCGATCCCCAGGTCGAAGCCGTCCATGACCACGTACATCATGATGCCGAAGATGATAATCACGGCCCATAACAGCGGAAGATCAATACCCATGACTCAGTTCCCCTTGTTCAGGCGGGTGCCGTGGTCGGCGTCGTGGTCATCGTCGGCTGCGGACAGCGGACGGGCCGGGGTACGTTTCTGCCCGGGACCACCGTGGCTGGTTTCGGCACCTTCGTTGGTGACCGGACCTTTGCGCACCAGGCGCATCATGTAGCCGATACCCACGCCGAACAGCGAGAAGTACACCACCACGAACAGCGCCAGGGTGATGCTCATCTGCACAAAGCTGTGCCCGGACGAGGCGTCCGCCGTGCGCATCAGGCCATAGACCACCCACGGCTGACGGCCGATCTCGGTGGTGAACCAGCCCGCGAGGATCGCGATCAGCCCGGATGGGCCCATCCACAACGCCAGGTACAGGAACGGGCGCGAGGTGTAGAGGGTGTCACGCTTGCGCAGCCAGAGGCTCCAAAGGCCGGTGAAGATCATCAGCATGCCCAGGCCGACCATGATCCGGAACGACCAGAAGACGATGGTCGAGTTGGGCCGGTCCTCGGGCGGGAACTCCTTGAGCGCCGGCACCTGCTTGTCCAGCGAGTGGGTGAGGATCAGGCTGCCCAGGTAGGGGATTTCCACCGCGAAACGGGTCTTCTCGGCCTTCATGTCCGGCCAGCCGAAGAGGATCAGCGGGGTCGGCTCGTTGCCGACGTTTTCCCAGTGGCCTTCGATCGCGGCAATTTTCGCCGGCTGATGCTTGAGGGTGTTGAGGCCGTGGAAGTCGCCGATCACCGCCTGCACCGGCGCCACGATCAGGGCCATCCACATCGCCATCGACAGCATGCGACGAATGGCCGGGTTGTCGCGGCCCCGCAGCAAGTGCCAGGCTGCGGACGAGCCGACGAAGAACGCCGTGGCAACGAACGCGGCGACCGCCATATGCGCCAGGCGATAGGGGAATGACGGGTTGAAGATCACCGCCAGCCAGTCCACCGGGATCACCTGGCCGTTGACGATTTCATAGCCTTGCGGAGTCTGCATCCAGCTGTTGGACGAGAGGATCCAGAAGGTCGAGATCAGGGTACCGATGGCCACCATCACCGTGGAGAAGAAGTGCAGCTTGCGCCCGACCTTGTTCCAGCCGAACAGCATCACACCGAGGAAACCGGCTTCCAGGAAGAAGGCCGTGAGCACTTCATAGGTGAGCAAGGGGCCGGTGACCGACCCGGCAAAGTCCGAGAAACGGCTCCAGTTGGTGCCGAACTGGTAAGCCATCACCAGGCCGGAAACCACACCCATGCCGAAGTTGACGGCGAAGATCTTCGACCAGAAGTGGTAGAGATCACGGTAGGTGTCGTCGCGGGTTTTCAGCCACAGGCCCTCGAGTACCGCCAGGTAACTCGCCAGGCCGATGGTGATCGCCGGGAACAGGATGTGGAACGAGATGGTGAACGCGAATTGAATTCGGGCGAGATCAAGCGCCTCTAAACCGAACATAAGCTTTCCTCTATCAGGTAATACCGGCTGCGGGCCAAGGGCCAGCGCCTACTGCCCCCACGGATATGGAGTTCGGCGAATTCGGATTCGTTCTTTTTTAAACCATCGCAACGTAGGGATTCTGGCCCTTGGGCCGCCACATCAAACCACTGGAAAAGGTTTTGATCTGGGTCAAGCAACGTTAAAAGAGTAGTCCTATTTTCGGCGCACAACTCTGTGGTTATTTGCCGCGTGACAGCTTGCCTCACCCTCTCAAGTTCGGGGTTTTCCCGGCGTTTTCCCACGCAAAACGCCTGTAGCCGCTGCTGAGCCTGCGACGCGGCGAAAGGCCGGGCCGCGTTCGGTACGCAGGGTCTTGCCTGGCGATTGCCCGTCGAACCTGCGGCGTATTCAAGATCCTGGCGTCTCCTCCGGAGCCGTTCGCAGCCTGCGGCAGCGGCTACAAGGGTTGGCGGCCCGGCATGGGAGCAAAAAAGAAGATAGATGCGCAGCTAACGATTTTCCCGCGCACCGCAACTATTGGTTACATCTTGGTGATAACCTCGACGCACTCCCCGCTCAGATTGACCGCCCGATGCCCAGCCAAACGCCTCTGTTGCTCCGTCACCATCGCCCGTTCATCGCTTTCTGGCTGGCCCGGATCTTCACCGCCAGCGGTTTCCAGATGCTCACCGTGGCCATCGGCTGGAACCTCTACCAACTGACCGGCAACGTCCTCGACCTGGGCCTGGTGGGGCTGGTGGAGTTCGCCCCGCGCGTGCTGTTCATGCTGCACACCGGGCATGTGGCCGATCGCTACGACCGGCGCCGGGTAGCGGCGATCTGCCAGTTGCTGCAAGCCTTGATCGCCCTGGCCCTGGCCGTCGGCAGCCTGACCGACAGCGTCACCCGGGAAATGATCTTCATCCTGGCCTTCCTCCTCGGCGGCGCCCGCTCCTTCGAGATGCCCACCACCCAGGCCCTGCTGCCGAGCATCGTGCCCGCGGCGCTGTTTCCCCGGGCGGTGGCCGCTGCGCAATCGGCGCAACAGTCGGCGACCATCGTCGCCCCGGCCCTGGGCGGGTTGCTGTATGCCTTCGGCAGCGTCTGGGTCTACGGCCCCACCGTGGTCCTGTACCTGATCGCCTGCCTGCTGATGCTCAACCTGCCGGCGCGGCAGACGCCGCTGAACAAGGGCAAGGCCACCCTCGATTCGCTGCTGGCGGGGATTCGCTTCATCCGCAGCCGCCCGGACATCCTCGGCGCCATCTCCCTGGACCTGTTCGCGGTGCTGCTGGGCGGCGCCACCGCATTGCTGCCGGTGTTCGCCAAGGACATCCTGTTGACCGGCCCCTGGGGCCTGGGCCTGCTGCGTTCGGCGCCAGCGGTGGGCGCGCTGCTGATGTCACTGTGGCTGGCGCGTTTCAGCGTCGAGCGCAAGGTCGGGCGGGTGATGTTCACCGCGGTCGGGGTATTCGGCGTGGCCACCATCGCCTTCGGCCTCTCGACCTCGTTCTGGTTTTCCCTTGCGGTGCTGGTGGTGTTGGGGGCGGCGGACATGATCAGCATGGTGATCCGCGCGTCCTTCGTGCAGCTGGAAACCCCGGACGAAATGCGCGGCCGGGTCAGCGCGGTGAACGGCCTGTTCATCGGCGCTTCGAACCAGCTGGGGGAATTTGAATCCGGGCTGACCGCCCACTGGTTCGGCACAGTGCCGGCGGTGGTCCTGGGCGGGGTCGGCACGCTGCTGGTGACCGGGGTCTGGATCAAGCTGTTCCCGACTCTGGCCAAGCGCGATCGGATGATCGAGCGAGTGGAAGAGGCCAAGGCCTGAAGCCGCGCCGGACGGGCGCGGCCAGATTCAGTTATCAATGACCGGGCTGAGCCTCAGCGGCTACACGCCATTTCGCCGCCTCCAGCAGGTCGCAACCATCCTGGGTCAGTACATAGAGCACTTCGATGATGTGCGGGATGTCCTTCACATCGCCGTGGCTGAAGTTCAGGCAGCACAGGGTTTCCAGCAGGTTGGCAGCGGTACGCATACGATGCTCGGCCGCCTCGTGAAGCGCCTCAGGGGACGCATTGGCGTTGATGAAGAGAACACCTGGAAGGCCAGCGCTGGATTTGAGCGGGAGGTAGCGAGGAGTATCAATTGAAATATTCATCGAGAAATCCTTTTTGGTCATGAATGCACTGGGCTGAATAACAACCCAGCGCCCGCCGAACTTGAATGCAAAGCGCCTTCTAATTTCGGGTGACCAAACCCGTTCACTGAATTGGCAGCGACGGCGCGAACTATAGAAGTGCTGGAGCGAACGGTGCAATGAGCGGCCTGTTAACCTTTGTTACCCGCTTTCGAGCCCCACCGTCAGGCCGCTGTAGGCGGCCCTCTCCAACAACAATCAAAGCACGCAACCACCTCGTAACAGCGTGTTGATCATTCTCTGCAATACAAAACCGCTACGAAGAGTGTAAGGTATCGCCTTACACTCGCTCCCCATGATCAAGTCCTTTCAGCACAAAGGCCTGCGCGCCTTCTATGAAACCGGATCGACTCGTGGAATACGGGCTGAGCATGCACGCCGGCTGGCCCGCCAGCTGTCGTTCATGGATCACGCCAGCGAACCGGCAGACCTCAACCTGCCGGGCTGGCGGCTGCACCCACTCAGGGGCGACCTGCACGGCTATTGGTCCCTGGTGGTGTCCGGCAACTGGCGAGTGATCTTTCGTTTCGTAGGTTCGGATATCGAACTGGTCGATTATCTGGACTACCACTGAACAGGAGGCAGGATCATGCCCATTCACAACCCACCCCACCCCGGTGACACCCTGCGCCTGGATGTCCTGCCTGAGCTGGGCATCAGCGTGACGGAGTTGGCCCGGCATATCGGCTATGCCCGCCCGCATCTGTCCAAGGTGTTGAACGGCCATGCGCCGATCCGCGCGGAACTGGCGGTCCGCCTGGAACGTGCCGGAATCGGCAAGGCCAAGGTCTGGCTGGCGGTGCAGGCCGATTACGACATCTGGCACACCGAGCAGGAGTTGCAACCGGTGATCGAGCCTATCGCGGCCCATGTCGGCTGAGCCCTATACCAGCAACTCTGCTGCCACCTGGGCGCGCTTGGCGCGACCGCACAACGCCTCCACCAGGGCCAGGGCAAACGCCAGGGCGGCGCCGGAACCCTGGGCGGTGATGCAGTTGCCATCCACCACCACCGGCTGGTCGACAAAGCTGCAGCCCAGCAGTTGATGGCTGGCACTGGGCAGGCAGGTCATGCGCCGCTGGCGCAGCACGCCATAGGCCTGCAAGGCCAGGGCCGGCGCTTCGGCGATGCCGGCGAACAGGCGCCCCGCTGCTGCCTGGTCCTTGACCAGTTGCATCAGCGGTTGGTGGCTCGCCAGGTGCTGGGCGCCCACCGCGCCGCCAGGCAATACGATCAGATCGAAGCGCTGGGCCAGTACATCCACCAGCATGGCGTCGGCGGTGAGCCGGGTGCCCCGGGCGCAGGTGAGCATGCGCCGGTTTTCGACGCTGGCCGCCAGCACTTCGAGTTCGGCACGGCGCAGGACATCGATCAGGGTCACGCTTTGCAGATCATCGATGCCTTCGGCAAGGGTGACCAAGGCTCTGAAGGTCATGGGGATGACTCCACAAGGAACGTCTTCAGAGCTTAGTCAGCTTTGCCCCGAACCGTTCGCCGCTACCTGATGTAGATCTGCGCGCCGAGGGTATTGCCCGGCGCGTTGATCGAGGTGTTGCGGAAACTGAAGGTGCCTTCCTGCTTGCCCGCCAGGTCGAACACATAGATGTAGCCGACGGTGATCCCGGAGTTGCCGCAAGGCACATAGCTGGAACCGTCCTCGCACACGGCCGAACGGGTGCCGTCGACTTCAAAACCGTCCAGGGTCACATGGGGCTCGCGGCCGTAGCCGATCTCCAGCACATAGACCTTGATGTTCGGGCCGCTGTGATCGCACTGGGTCCGTTCACGGCCGTCGGAAACGTCCTCCAGCCCGCAGGAAGGTGACAGCACCTTGAGAATCTCCACCCGGCTCAAGGGTGGCGCCGAGCGAGCCACGGCCGGAGTCGTCAGCCAGCAGGCCGCTGCTCCCACCAACGCCAACGCGATCATTTTCACTGTGCTGCGCATAAATCCTCCCTTGAAAGCAGGGCGCAGTATGCGCTACTTGCCAGCGGGGCAAAACATCGCCGACGATCGCAGCCATTGGCCCACGCTGCTGGTATGATGCGCGGCTTTTTCCGACCCAGGGCAAATCCGCAGGCACCTTATAAAGTCTGTGCTTTGCTGTTGGAGTCGATACATTCACGGCGCCCGGCGGCGCCACGGGGAGCAGACATGCTGGAAAGGCTGTTTCAACTCAAGGCACACAACACCAACGTGCGCACCGAGATTCTTGCGGGCGTCACCACCTTCCTGGCCATGGCCTACATCCTTTTCGTCAACCCGAGCATCCTCGGCGAAACGGGCATGGACAAAGGCGCGATTTTCGTTGCCACCTGCCTGGCGGCGGCCATCGGTTCCACCGTCATGGGCCTGATCGCCAACTACCCGATCGCCCTGGCACCGGGCATGGGCCTGAACGCCTTCTTCACCTACACCGTGGTCCTGCACATGGGCCACACCTGGCAAGTGGCGCTGGGTGCGGTGTTCATTTCGGCGGTGCTGTTTTTCATACTGTCGATCTTCAAGATCCGCGAATGGATCATCAACAGCATCCCCCTGCCCCTGCGCTCGGCGATTGCCGCCGGTATCGGCCTGTTCCTGGCGCTGATCGCCCTGCATAACGCAGAGATCGTGATCGGCAACAAGTCGACCCTGGTGGGCCTGGGCGACCTGAGCAAACCGGCGCCTATCCTCGCAGCCCTGGGCTTTGCCCTGATCGTGGCCCTGGAAGCCCTGAAAGTGCGCGGCGCCGTGCTGATCGGCATCCTCGCGGTAACCCTCGTCTCCATTCTCATGGGCGTCACCCCGTTCGGCGGCGTGACCTCGATGCCACCGTCCCTGGCCCCGACCTTCCTGCAGCTGGACATCAAGGGCGCCCTGGACATCGGCCTGATCAGCGTGATCTTCGCCTTCCTGTTCGTCGATCTGTTCGACAACTCCGGCACCCTGATCGGCGTGGCCAAGCGCGCCGGCCTGATGGGCAAGGACGGCCACATGCCGAAAATGGGCCGGGCGCTGATCGCCGACAGCACCGCGGCCATGGCCGGTTCCCTGCTGGGCACCTCGACCACCACCAGCTACATCGAATCCGCTGCGGGCGTGAGCGCCGGCGGCCGCACCGGCCTGACCGCCATCGTGGTGGCGATCATGTTCCTGCTGGCGCTGTTCTTCTCGCCACTGGCGGCCAGCGTGCCCGCCTTCGCCACCGCGCCGGCCCTGCTGTTCGTCGCCGTGCTGATGACCTCGGGCCTGGCGGAAATCGACTGGGACGACATCACCGTTGCCGCTCCCGTGGTGGTCACCGCCCTGGCCATGCCTTTCACTTACTCCATCGCCAACGGCATTGCCTTCGGCTTTATCGCCTGGACCGTGATCAAACTGCTATCGGGCCGCGCCCGTGAGCTGAACGCGCCCCTGGTGATTCTGTCGATCCTGTTCGTGATCAAGCTCGGTTACCCCGCATGACTTTTGACGCCGCAAGCTACAACAGCCAGTTGAACGACAAGGTCGCGCGCCTGCGTGACCTGCTGGCGCCTTTCGATGCGCCCGAGCCCCAGGTCTTCGACTCGCCCTTGCAGAACTTCCGCCTGCGTGCCGAATTCCGCCTGTGGCGCGAAGCCGGTGAGCGGCACTACGCGATGTTCTCCCAGGACGACAAGCGCACGCCGATCCTCATCGAGGAATTCCCCATCGCCAGCCAGCGCATCAACCAGTTGATGCCCCGGCTCAAGGCCGCCTGGCAAGCCAGCGCGCCCCTGAGCCACAAGCTGTTCCAGGTGGAGTTCCTCACCACCCTGGCGGGCGACGCGATGATCACCCTGTGCTACCACCGCCCGCTGGACGAGCACTGGCACAAGGCGGCGAGCCAATTGGCCGCCGACCTCAACGTCAGCGTGATCGGCCGCTCCAAGGGCAAGCGCGAAGTCATCGGCCAGGACTACGTGGTGGAAAAGCTCGACGTCGGCGGGCGTACCTTCAGCTACCGCCAGCCCGAGGGCGCCTTCACCCAGCCCAACGGCACGGTGAACCAGAAGATGCTCAACTGGGCCTATGAAGCCCTGGGCGAACGCCAGGACGACCTGCTGGAGCTGTACTGCGGAAACGGCAACTTCACCCTGCCCCTGGCCACCCGGGTGCGCAAGGTGCTGGCCACCGAAATCAGCAAGACCTCGGTCAACGCCGCGCTGAGCAACCTCAGCGAAAACGCGGTGGATAACGTCACCCTGGTGCGTCTGTCCGCCGAAGAGCTGACCGAAGCCCTGAACGAGGTGCGTCCGTTCCGCCGCCTGCAAGGCGTGGATCTGAAGAGCTACGAATTCGGCAGCGTGTTCGTCGACCCGCCCCGGGCCGGCATGGACCCTGACACCTGCGAACTGACCCGGCGTTTCGACAACATCCTGTACATCTCCTGCAACCCGGAGACCCTGGCGGCCAACATCGCCCAACTGCACGACAGCCACCGCATCACCCGCTGCGCGCTGTTCGACCAGTTCCCCTGGACTCACCACATGGAATCCGGGGTCTTGCTGACCCGCCGCTGATCGGCCCTGCGTCAACCAACAGCCGTCCTCGCGACGGCTGTTTGCATTCTGCCGCCCGCCCCCTGCACAGGAGCCGGCTTGCCGGCGATGGGCCCACTGGGACATGCGCCGTGCTGGCGGGTGCTTTCGCTGGCAAGCCAGCGCCTACAAGGCCAGGCCTGACGCGCCCCAACATTGACCACCGCCGCCCCCTGGCTGTGTAAAACGCGGGCGACGGCGGTGTATCAAGCCGACACTCAGGCGGCCAGGGCCCAGTCCAGGGCCATGCCCGGTACGCCCACCAGGCTGATATCGGTCGCGACTGCGGCAGCCGGGGTGGCGTGGGCAACGCCGGCCGCGGCTAGGTCGTCAAAGGTCGAGTTCAGCGACAGGCTGGGGTCGATGGCCTTGAGCAGGGCATCGATCTCGCCGGCCAGGGCCGAGCTGTCACCGCTCATCAGGCCGTAGACCACCTTGTGCACTTCGCCTGCACGCCCTTCTTCCTTCAGGCTGTCGAGGCCCAGGTTGCTGAAGCTGACTTCCTGGCTGACCAGGTGGTAGTTGCTGCCCGCACCACCGGCGAGGGTGTCGCCCAGGGAGATGGTGTCCACCGAGCCCCACAGGGTATGGCTCGGGTTGCTGAACAGGGTGTAGTGCAGGTTGCCGTCGGCAACGAAGGCGGCGTCGCTGGCGGTGCTCTTGATCGCGTACTGGGTGCCGTCGAACGGGCCCGGGTTGAAGCCGCCGGTGTTGGTGCCATCGACCACTTCGCCTGGGCGGTGGTTGACGTCACCGAAGTAGGCCGACCAGTCAGTCAGGTATTGCGCAACAGTATTACCGCCGTAGGTAGCGCTGTAAGAGATCGAAATGCTCATGCAAAACTCCAATACATAGGTGGGTCATGGCCGCAGCACGCCAATGCCTGCTGCGGTTTTGCCCGGCAACGGGCAAAAGCGCTCAGAACTGATATTCCACGCTGCCCTGCAGGGTCCGGCCGCGGCCGAGGGTGAAGGCCAGGACATCGCCGAGGGGCACCAGGTAGGCGCGGTCGGTGACGTTTTCCATGGCCAGGCGCAGGGTCAAGTCTTCAGTGGCCCGGTAGCTGCCATACAGGTCGTAGACGGTGTAGGGCTTCCAGTCGGCCGGGTAGACGCCGGTCTGGCTCACGGTGCCGGTGGCGGAACCGGCGATCGAGTAGCCGGCGCTGTAGCGGGCCCGGGCACCGATATCCAGCTTGCGTTCGAAAAAGCGCGCGCCCAGGGTCAGGGTGCCGCGGTCCATGGGCATGTGTTCGGCCGAGCCGAGGATCGCGGCATTGCAGCGGCTGGCCTGGTTGGCGGCCTCATCGGGGCGCATGCCGGTGACGATCGCGCCACGCCCGGTGCCGCTCTTCACCGGCTGGGTCACGCCTCCCAGCCAGGCGACTTTCGTGCAGAAATCGTTGTCGCCGATCATGTGGGTGTAGTTCAGCTGGCCGTAGGCGCGGCCGGCGTCATAGTCCAGCTGGTATTCCACGCCCTTGAAGCGGGTACTGCTGAGGTCGTTGACGTAAGCGCTGTTGCCGATGCCGGGCGAACCGTAGCCGGGGGGCTGCACGCCCATGGCCATATAGATGAAGTCGTCGACCCGGGTATCGAAGTAGGCCACCTTGATTCCCAGGCGGTCATCGTTGAACCAGAGGTTTTCCTTGAAGACGTTGACCCCCGCTTCCCAGGTGGTGGAGCGCTCCGGCTTGAGAAACGGGTTGGGGAAGGTGCTCTCCGAGCCGCCGCCGTGGGGCCGGCCGCTGATCATGGTTTCGGTCACCGCCGGGGGCCGCCAGCCCTTGCCATAGCTGGCGAACAGTTGCAGCCACTCGACCCCGGGCTTGAGCGACAGGCCGAAGGTCGGCGAGAAGCGCCCTTCCTGGCTGTCGATGTCGTAGGCCACGGGCACCGAGACCTGCTGCGGCGTCTTGCCGATGACAAAGGTGCGGGTGTTGATCCCGGTCTCGCCCCGCAGGCGGTAGCGGTCGTAGCGCAGCCCGGCATTGAGGTTCAGCCAGCCGTCGTAGTCGAAATCCAGCCGCGTGAACAGGCTGCCCAGGGCCCGGTCGCCCTCGGGGGTCATGCTCGCCGCCGGCGAGGCGTTGACCGCCGAACCCTTGGGCACCGGCTGGCTGGAGTCGGGGCGGACCTTGTCATAGAAGAACTCCAGGCCGTAGTTGGCCTTGAGCGTGGACAACTCCCCCAGGGCAAAGGTCGAGGTGTTCTGCGCCTGCGCACCGTAGGTGTCGGTCTGGTAGGTGATCGAATAGCCCGGGCTGCTGCGGCGGGTCAGGGTGCTCTGGTCGTTACTGTTGTCGACGTAGTAGAGCTTGGCCTTGAAATCGATCAGCGGGTTGTCCGGGGTGTAGCTGTAGTCGAGGCCGACGTTCTGCGAATGCACCTTGCTGCTGCCGAGCTTTTCCCAGAGCCGCTCCTGGTTCTCGGTGTTCATCATGTTGGCGTCGTCGTAGGCCACCTCGGTGCTCAGGTAGCTCAGTTGCAGACGCTGGTCCTGGGGCAGGTTGAGCCCCAGTTTGGCCAGGCGTGAGCGCATCACCGAAGCGGAATAGGCCACCTTGGAGTGCTTCACCCGGTCATTGATCGACGGGGCCATCCAGCTGCCGGTGCGCAACTCACCGATGCCGCCACGGGTCCCCGGCCGGTAGTCGCCCAGATGCCGCTCACTGGCGGCCAGCAGCATGTCCCAGGCTTGGGTGCCGATGGCGAAGGCGGAGCTGCCGATGAAGTGAGTGCCGTTGCTGCGGCCGCCCAGGCCCGTGGTCAGGCGGATCCGGCCACCAAGCTCCTGGCCGGGCTTGAGCAGGTCGCGGGCCTCAAGGGTGCGAAAGTTGGCGACCCCGCCGATCACCCCGGCGCCGCCCATGGTCGAGGTCGCGCCCTTCTCCACCACCACTTCGGAGAGCAGTTCGGGGTCGACATAGAGGGTGCCGTTGCGCTGCTGGTGGCCGCTTTGCTGATAGTTCTGGCGCATGCCGTCCACCGACATGTTGACCCGGCCATAGTCCTGCAGGCCGCGGATGTTCACCGACAAGCCGGGGTCCTGCTGGCTGACGGCCGAGTACACGCCGGAGGTTTCCTCCAGCATCTCGGCGGCATGCCGCGGTGGATTGCGATCCAGTTGCTCGCGGCCGACCATGCTCACCGAGCGCGGCGCGTTGTATACCCAGTCGCTCTGGCGACCTTCAGGGTCAGCGGAAACCGTGGTGGGGGCCAGGGCCAGGGCGCCATCCCGCGCGGCTTCCACCCGGCTCAGGGTCACCTGGCGCTCACCGCTAAAGCGATACTCCA
This sequence comes from Pseudomonas sp. Os17, assembly GCF_001547895.1. NCBI lineage: Bacteria > Pseudomonadati > Pseudomonadota > Gammaproteobacteria > Pseudomonadales > Pseudomonadaceae > Pseudomonas > Pseudomonas sp. Os17. The sequence goes on from NZ_AP014627.1 coordinate 5,962,235, forward strand.
CCGGGGCATTGCCCAGCAGGCGGGCCAGCCCGTCCTCAGCGCCGTAGCGCCCCTTGAGTGGCGAACTGTGCAAGCCATGCAGGCGCAGGCTGTCGAACAGCACTTGCACCCCGGCCTGCTCGGCAAACAGCAGCACGGCACTGCCCAGGGCTTGGGCGGGAATATCGAAATCCAGCTCGCGTGGCTGCTGGGTACTCTGCCGGGCAGCTCCGACGGGCTCCGCCGCGTGCAGCAGGCCGCTTCCCGCCAACAGTCCTGCTACGCCCAAGTGGATGGCCAGGGCCAACCGACTTGCGGCGTGAATTCCAGTGCGACGGCCTACCCTCATGTCCCTGATTCCTGCGCTGGCTATTTTTGCTTATGCGAATGCATCTCAATTAGATAGACGTGCCAGGCCGGAAAACTCAGTAAGGTTTTTTCCGATTATTTTTCAGGGATAGGGAAAGAGGCCCGCAGGCCTCAGTAAATCAGGCTGACGCCGGCCAGGTCGAAACGTTGCACCTGCAGCTCCTGGGTCAGGGTGACCAGGGCGGCGTCGAGCATGTCCAGGCGGAAGACCGCGCTGACCTGCCGCTGGGCCAGGGCCCTGTTGGCCAGCACCACCCGCCCGGGGCGATAGCGATTCAGACGCTCCACCACCACGCCCAGGGGCTGGCGATCGAACACCAGCACACCGCGCCGCCAACTGGTGGCCCGTTGCAGGTCGAGCCCATCGATGGCGACCACCCCCGACTGCGGGTCATAGCGCACGCTCTGCCCTTGCTGCACAACCTGCTCGCCAGTGCCACCCTGCGCCGGAGCATCCAGGCTCACCGCGACACTGTGCTGCAACACCCCGACCCAGGCTTGCTGGTCGCTCTCCCGACCGACCACGAAACGGGTGCCCAGGGCCCGGGTCTGGCCACCGGCGCTGCGTACGATGAAGGGGCGCTTTTCCTCGCCGACCATGGGCGCCACGTCAAACACCGCGGAACCGGCCAACAGCAGGACCTGACGTTTCTCGTCGCTGAAATCCAGACTGATGGCGCTGTCCGAATCCAGCTCCACGGTGCTGCCATCGGCCAGTTGCACGCTGCGCACCTGGCCTTTTCCGGTCAGGTAGTCGGCTTGCAGGTACAGCAGCGCCTGCGGCCCTTGCAGCCAGCCCAGGGCGACCGCCAGCACCAGCACGGCCGCGCTGGCAACTCGTGGCAGCAGACGCCGGCGGCGCGCTCGATGCGCCGCCGGCCTTCCTGCCTGACGCCGTGGCGGCGCCGTGCCGGCCAGCTCCGGGTCCAGGCGCAGCTCTCCCAGGGCTTCCCAGGTCTGCCGGGCAAACGCCAGGGCCTCGGGGTGACGCGGGTCGGCGGCCTGCCACTGGGCAAGCTGCGCCTGCTCGACGGCGCTCAGCCCTCCCGCCTGCAAACGCACCGCCCAGTCGGCAGCGGCCTCGGTGATACTGCGCTCTTGCGGACCCTGGCTATTCACGTGTGAATCTCGATTTCTCGTTATACATAAGCAGTGACGTCTGACCCCGACTTTTACCGTAACTCACTGGTCAACCGGCCGACCGTCGGTAGCCTGCAGGCGTTGCATCACATAGGCCAGTGCCCGGGCCAGGTGCTTTTGCACCGAGCTGTCGGAAATGTTCAGGTGCCGGGCCACCTCGGCGTGGGTCATGCCTTCAATGCGGTTCAGGCGAAAGATTTCCCGGGTCCGCGGCGGCAGTTCCGTGATCGCCTGTTTCAGTGCCTTGCGCTGTTGCTGCGCCATCGCCTGAGCCTCCAGCCCGGCCGCCTCATCCTCGATGTCGGCCAGCACTTCATGGGGCACGGTCTGTGTCTTGCGCCGCGCTTCCTGACGTACATGGTCGATCAGCAGGTTGTTCGCCGTGCGGTAGAGATAGCCCTGGGAGTTGTCGATCCGCTCGCCGTGCCGATGCTCGGCCAGCCGCAGGAAACTCTCCTGCACCAGATCTGCGGCCAACTGCGGGTCCCGTACCTTGCGCGCCAGATACCCACGCAAGGCAGCGGCATGCTTGAGAAACAGTCCCTTGAGATCCACGTCCGACAAACCTACTCCCTGGAACATGAAGGAAATTGCCGGGCATCTTAAGATCAGTCGAGAATGATTTTCAATTGATATCAATATTCATTGGCGATCCACTCTGGCGCCGGTCAACCTCATTCCGGCGCCTCCACCCGATACGCCGAGCCAGATGCACCCGTTGCGTCAAGGCCTGGCGCAAGCCCTCAAGGACTGCCAGCGCCGGGCGGCGACCATGGGGGACAACGTCCCAGAGCTCGACGCCGTTGTGCCAGAAGCTGAAGCGAAAACGGGCACTCCAACGACCGCCATCCACATGCACATGGGGTGGGCAATGCTCGTCACGCAACATGACGACGACCGCATAGCCCTTGTAAACGAACACTTTCATGCCAACCCATCCGTTAGGTTATTGAGTCCAAGAGCTCGTGTTTCCATGATTAATCCGACCACTGGCCTGAAAGAGCAGCAGGAGGCGACCTGCTTGAGGTCAGCCCCGGAGGGGCCAGGGCAGCCTTACGGCAGTTGCAAAGTCGTCAGCATTTATTGCCGGGCAGGGCCTTGCCACGGCCATCGCCCATAACAGCGTTCGATTATCGAACACTTAATCAACCTTCCCGGCCTCGGCTCTCGGCCATCAATTGACCAAATTAACCAGTTAGTACAATTTACCTCCCCAGCGCCTCGTACCTTCTCCCGAGGCTGACAATAACAACGGAGATCTACCCCCATGCGTCCTATCGTTCTGGTGCTCAACGGCCCGAACCTGAACCTGCTCGGCACTCGTGAACCGGCGACTTACGGCCACGAAACCCTGGCCGATGTCTCTGCCTTGTGCGGCCGTGCCGCCGAGGAATTCGGCCTGGCCGTGGAATTTCGCCAGACCAACCACGAAGGCGAATTGCTCGACTGGATCCACGCCGCCCGCGGCCGCTGCGCCGGCATCGTGATCAACCCTGCCGCCTGGACCCACACCTCGGTGGCGATCCGCGATGCCCTGGTAGCCAGTGAGCTGCCGGTGATCGAAGTGCACCTGTCCAACGTCCACGCCCGCGAACCCTTCCGCCATCATTCCTTTGTCTCGGGCATCGCCCTGGCGGTGATGTGCGGCTTCGGCAGCCACGGTTATCGCCTGGCGCTGGAACACTTCAGCCTGCGGTTCAAGGAGCAAGGTCTATGACTGGCCCTACAGGCGTACTCGCCGGACTGATCGGTGCCGGCATCCAGGCTTCGCGCACCCCGGCCCTGCATGAACACGAAGGCGATGCGCAAAACCTGCGCTACCTGTACCGGCTGATCGACCTGGACCAACTGGGGCTCGACAGCAGCGCCCTGCCCGACCTGCTCCAAGCCGCCGAACGGATGAACTTCACCGGACTGAACATCACCTTTCCCTGCAAGCAGAGCATCCTGCCGCTGCTCGACGAGCTGTCCCCGGAAGCTCGCGGCATTGGCGCGGTCAACACCGTGGTGCTCAAGGACGGCAAGCGGGTCGGCCACAACACCGACTGCCTGGGTTTTGCCGAAGGGTTCCGCCGTGGCCTGCCAGGCGTGGCCAGACGCCGCGTGGTGCAGATGGGGGCCGGTGGCGCCGGCGCGGCAGTGGCCCACGCCCTGCTCAGTGAGGGCGTGGAACACCTGAGCATTTTCGATGTGGAAAACCAGCGGGCGCAGAGTCTGGCGGACAACCTCAACCAGCACTTCGGTGCCGGTCGGGCCAGGGCCGGCACCGACCTGCCCAGTACCCTGGCCAGCGCCGACGGCCTGGTGAACACCACGCCCATGGGCATGGCCAAGCTGCCGGGCATGCCGGTGCCGGTGGAACTGCTGCGGGCGGATCTGTGGGTGGCCGAGATCGTCTATTTCCCACTGGAAACCGAGCTGTTGCGCAACGCCCGCGCCCTGGGTTGCCGAACCCTGGACGGCGGCACCATGGCGGTGTTCCAGGCGGTCAAGGCATTCGAGCTGTTCAGCGGCCGGAGCGCCGACCCGCAACGGATGCTGGCGCACTTCCAGAGCATGAATGGCTGAAATGCGCCTGTAGCCGCTGCCGCAGGCTGCGACAGGCCTCGCCGGGGCCTCGGCATCCGTCGGGAAGCTGGCGAGCCTGCGGCTCGTTCGCAGCCTTGGGTAGCGGCTACAGGTACTGCGCCTACTCGGGCTTGAGCTGCAGGCGCGAGAGCAGGCCGATCAGCAGCACGTTGAAGAGAATCATCAGCAGACTGCCGAACAGGCCCACCACATTGATCAGCGCGCTCGGCAGCCAGTCGAATACGCTGAACCCGGTCAGGGACAGCAGGCGCTCGCCGAACCAGAACGAGTCAACGACGATCATCAGGATCAGGATGATTTTCAGCGTGGGAACGGGGTTGCCCATGGTGCCTTCCTTGTCGAGGGGGATGTTGTAGGAGCCGGGGTGGCGATGGCGATCTTACGGACGCTTTCGCTGGCAAGCCAGCTCCTACCGGCAGTGGCGTCAGACTTGCAGGTAGCGCAGCACCGACTCGCAGATCATTTCCCGGTGCCGTTGCTTGATGGCTTCGTCCGGCAGGTCGATCTGGAAGATCTCGCCAAAGGTATGACGGTTCGACACCCGATAGAAACAGAACGAGCTGATCAGCAAATGCACGTCCAGCGGATCCAGGCCGCTGCGGAACACCCCTTCCTGCGCGCCACGCTCGAGGATCTCGCCCAGGGCATGGAGGATGGTGTTGTTCATCGCCTTGATCACGCCGGACTGCTTGACGTACTCGCCCTTGTGGATGTTCTCGATGCTGACGATACGCACGAAATCGACATTGCGGTCGTGGTGATCGAAGGTGAACTCCACCAGCCGGCGAATCGCCTCCTGCGGCGCCAGTTCCGCCAGGTGCAGACGGCTCTCGGTGCTGCGGATATCGCCGTAGAGTTTCTCCAGCACCTCGACGTACAGCTGCTCCTTGCTGCCGAAGTAGTAATAGATCATGCGCTTGGAGGTGTGGATGCGCTCGGCGATCGCATCCACCCGCGCGCCGGACAGGCCCTGCTGGACGAACTCGACAATGGCTTCTTGAAGGATGTTCTCGCGGGTCTTTTCCGGGTTGTTCTTGCGACTCTTGCGCGGTTCGAGAGCTGGCTCATCGGGCGCAATCGAGCGTTCACTGGTCATTGTCATTCTGGGCTCACGGCCATCACTGCACACGCGGGCGATTATGGGCCGCGTCCTGTCGCGAAAGAAAGCACAGAGGCGGCGGATTGCCGCCTCCGGTTACCAATCCGCTACAACTTGGCCTGACGCACCGCGCCACTGCGGGACTTGGCCATGGCCGCCAGACGCACCGCCACGTTGGCCGCGCCATAACCGGCGTAGCCGTTCTTGCGCTGGATGATCTCGAAGAAGAAGCGCCCTTCGAAGGCCTCGGTGTAGACATGGAACAGCTCACCGCCCTGGGCATCGCGGTCATACAGGACGTTGTAGTAGGCCAGCTCGCTGAGGAACTCATCGTCGAAGTCAAAGCGCGCGGCCAGGTCGTCGTAGTAGTTGAGCGGAATGTCCAGCAGCGGCACCCCGGCCTGCTTGGCCCGGCTGACCTCGGCGAAGATGTCGTCGCAATCAAAGGCGATGTGATGCACCCCCGAGCCGCGATAGCTGGACAGCGCATGGGAGATCGCGGTGTTGCGGTTTTCCGAGATGTTCAGCGGCAAGCGGATCGAGCTGCAGCGGCTGCGCAGGGCCCGGCTTTTCACCAGGCCATAGGGATCGGGCAGCACCACTTCGTCATCGGCTTCAAAATCCAGCAGGCTCTTGTAGAACAGCGCCCAGCTGTCGAGGCTGTCCGCCGGCAGGGCCATGGCCATGTGGTCGATGCGCTTGAGGCCGCCCTTGGCCTGCACCCCTTCGTACAGGTTGAAATCGGTGGCGTACAGGTGCTGGCCACCCTGCTGCGGGTCCACCAGGTAGATCAGACTGCCATCGGGCTCGCGCACCGCTGCCAGCTCCAGCTCGTTGGGACCGACCAGGCCGCGATAGGGCTGGCCCTTGTAGGCCACCGCCCGCGCCAGGGCCTTGGCACTGTCCTTAACCCGGATGGCCGTGGCACACACCGACGGGCCATGGGCCTCGAAGAAGCTGTGGGCGAAGGAATAGGGCTCGGCGTTGAGGATCAGGTTGATATCGCCCTGGCGCATCAGGCTCACGTTCTTGGAACGATGCTCTCCGGCCTTGGCAAAACCCAGGCGCTCCAGCCAGCTCCCCAGCTTGGCGCCCAGGGCATCGTCCACCGCGAACTCGAGAAACTCGGTGCCGCCATAGGCTTCAACTGCCGGCGGGGCGAACAGGATGTCCAGGTTGGGAACCGGCTGCGCTTCCTGCAGCAGGCGCTCGCGGGTCTTCTCCTCCAGGTACAGCAGGGAACGCAGGCCATCGGCGGCGTTGGCCCGCGGCGGCGCGGCGCGAAAACCGTCGTTGAAGATCTCCAGGGACAGCGGCCCGGTGTAGCCGCTCTTGATGATCGGCGCCAGAAAGCCCGGCAGGTCGAACTCGCCCTGGCCGGGGAAGCAGCGAAAATGCCGGCTCCACTCCAGCACGTCCATGGCCAGGATCGGCGCGTCGGCCATCTGCACGAAGAAGATCTTGTCCCCGGGAATCTCGGCAATCGCCGCCGGGTCGCCCTTGAGCGACAGGGTGTGGAAGCTGTCCAGCAGCACCCCGAGACTCGGGTGATCGGCGCTGCGCACGATGTCCCAGACCTGTTGATAAGTATTCACATGACGGCCCCAGGCCAGGGCCTCGTAGCCGATGCGCAAGCCACGGGCGCCGGCCCGCTCGGCCAGCAGGTGCAGGTCGTCGATGAGGATCTGCCGCTCCCCGAGGCTGTCGGCCTGGGCGTTGCTGCACACCAGCACCAGGTCGGTGCCCAGCTCCTGCATCAGGTCGAATTTGCGTTCGGCGCGTTCCAGGTTGCGCGCCAGGCGATCACGGCGGCAGCCCTCGAAATCCCGAAACGGCTGAAACAGGGTGATGGCGATCCCCAGGTCGGCGCACATCTGCCTGATTTCCCGGGGGCTGCCGTCGTAGTAGAGAAGATCGTTCTCGAAAATCTCCACCCCATCGAACCCTGCGGCGGCAATGGCTTCGAGTTTTTCCGGCAGGGTGCCGCTCAAGGAAACGGTGGCAATGGAACGCTGCATGATTCAACTCCCGGGAAATGACGGCCGGTGGCGCCCGAGCCTTTTATTCGATGGAGCGGATTATTCCACAGCATGATTTAAAGTGTACGAACCAGTTAGTTTTGTGTTCGATTATCGAACAGAATGCCGATTGGCGAATTGACGATTTTTCGGCCACTGCGCACCATCGACAACACATTGAGCTGCCCCGAAAACCGCGGCTTCAATCACCCAGACCCAGAACAGACCATAAAAATTTCAAAAATCGGGTACACCCTCATGCTTGCACTCAACGCCCCGCCCTGCTGCTCATCCCTTTGGCTTGCGCCTGGAACGACCTCAACCGGCACCCTGGATCACGACACGCGACAGCCCTGAGCTGCGGTCGTCCCGATGACGTTCGTCCACCTGCAGCAACGCCGCAACGACGAACCTACCCAGCCGATCAATCACCCAGTCCCCGGCGCACATGCCCTCGCTGACGATTGATCACGCGCCTTAGAGTTCCGACGAGCCCTGGCTCGTCAGTCACTGAACGGATGGCTTACATGATTCCTTCTCAAAGCTCTCGCATCGCCCCGAGCCTGCGTGTTGCCGGCGGTATCGGCGACAAGATCCGCGGCGCCATGGCCGTCGGCAAGACCCGCTGGGGCATGCTCGCCCTGGTGTTCTTCGCCACCACCCTGAACTACATCGATCGCGCCGCCCTGGGCGTGATGCAGCCGATCCTGGCCAAGGAAATGAGCTGGACGGCGATGGACTACGCCAACATCAACTTCTGGTTCCAGGTCGGCTACGCCGTGGGCTTCGTGCTCCAGGGCCGGCTGATCGACCGGATCGGCGTGAAGCGGGTGTTCTTCTTTGCCGTGCTGCTCTGGAGCCTGGCCACCGGCGCCCACGGCCTGGCCACTTCGGCGGCGGGTTTCATGGTCTGCCGGTTCATTCTCGGGCTCACCGAAGCCGCCAACTACCCGGCCTGTGTGAAGACCACGCGCCTGTGGTTCCCGGCCGGTGAACGTGCGGTGGCCACCGGCATCTTCAACGCCGGGACCAACGTTGGTGCGATGTTCACGCCGATGCTGCTGCCCTTGATCCTGCATGCCTGGGGCTGGCAGGCGGCGTTCCTGTGCATGGCCGCACTGGGCGGCATCTGGCTGCTGTTCTGGGGCCTGAAATACTTCAACCCGGAAGATCACCCCAGCGTCAAAGCGTCGGAGCTGGCCTACATCCAGCAACAAGCGGAACCCGAGGAAACCCGCGTGCCCTTCAGCCGCATCCTGCGCATGCGCGGCACCTGGGCCTTCGCCCTGGCCTACTCGCTGACCGCGCCGGTGTTCTGGTTCTACCTGTACTGGCTGCCGCCGTTCCTCAACCAGCAGTACAACCTGGGGATCAACGTGACCCAGATGGGCATCCCGCTGATCATCATCTACCTGACCGCCGACTTCGGCAGCGTCGGTGGCGGCATCCTCTCCTCGTTCCTCATTGGTCGCGGCATGAACCCGATCAAGGCGCGGCTGCTGTCGATGTTCATGTTCGCCTGCTGCATCATCGGCGTGATCATGGCCGCCGGCACCGCCAACCTGTGGCTGGCCGTGTTCGCCATCTCCCTGGGGATCGGCGCCCACCAGGCCTGGACCGCCAACATCTGGAGCCTGGTGATGGACTACACGCCCAAGCACATGATGAGCACCGTGTTCGGCTTCGGCGGCATGTGCGCGGCCATCGGCGGCATGTTCATGACCCAGATCGTCGGCCACATCCTCACCGCCACCAACAACAACTACACCGTGCTGTTCACCCTGATCCCGGCCATGTACTTCATTGCCCTGACCTGGATGTACTTCATGGCCCCTCGCAAGATTCCGCAAGTAGAAGACTGATGCTCCTTTCACGCAGGCCCGCCCAGGGCCTGCGTTTTTTTTATCTGCTTGTGCCCCCTTTTGTTTTTCCACACTCGGAGATCGTCCCATGACGCTGGGTAACCTGAGCATCGCCAAGCGCGCCGTGATCAGCTTCGGCGTGATTGCCCTGCTGGTCCTGCTGCAGGGGCTGTTCGCCCTCAAGCAAGTGGCCGAAGTCCGCGCCACCGGCCAACACACCGAAAACATTTCCCTGCCCAGCACCCGCTACCTGGGAGAAGTGCGCGACTACGTGCTGAGCATCCGCGTGCTGAGCCTACGCATGGCCCTCAACCGTGAACCCAAAGTGCTGGAAAGCACCATTGCCCGCCTGCATCAGGTGCAAGCCTGGCTCGACCAGGCCCTGGCCAGGTTCGCGCCGCTGGTAGGCGATCACAACCGGGTGCAGTACGAGACATTCCTCGCCACGGTCAAGAGCTACCAACAGGCCCTGGCCGAGTACGAAGCCCTGTCCCGGGACAATCGCAGCAGCGAGATGACGGCCCTGCTCAACGGCAAGATCCAGGATTACTCGACCCAGACCGGCGACCAGTTCACCGAACTGATGAACCTGACCGCCGAGGAAGTCAGCCAGTCGGCCCAGCGTGCCGACGCGCTGTACACCCAGGTCAAAGTCACGGTGATCGGCGCCCTGCTGGCCGTCGCCGTGCTGACCCTGTGCCTGGCCTGGCTGCTGATTCGCAGCATCGTCATGCCCATCCGCCAGGCCGTGGGCGTGGCCGAGCAAGTGGCCGCCGGTGATCTCAGCCGCCCGATCCACAGCGAGGGCAGCGATGAAACCGCGCGCCTGCTCAAGGCCCTGGCCAGCATGCAGGCCAGCCTGCGTGAAACCCTGCAACTGATCAGCAGCACCTCGACCCAACTGGCCGCCGCCGCGCAACAGATGAGCCAGAGCACCCACCAGGACTCCAGCCGCCTGCAGCAGCAACACAACGAAATCGAGCAAGCGGCCACCGCGGTCAACGAGATGACCGCGGCCGTCGAGGAAGTGGCGCGCAACGCGGTGTCCACCTCCGACACCACCCGCCAGTCCACCGCCCAGGCCGCCCAGGGACAGACCCGGGTGATCGAGACCCTGGACTCGATCCAGGCCATGAGCAGCGATGTCGGCACCGCCCTGCAGCAAGTGCAGACCCTGGCCGAGCAGTCACGGGAAATCGGCAAGGTGCTGGACGTGATCCGCGCCATTGCCGAACAGACCAACCTGCTGGCCCTGAACGCCGCCATCGAGGCCGCGCGGGCTGGGGAAGCCGGGCGTGGTTTTGCCGTAGTGGCAGACGAAGTGCGGGCCCTGGCCCATCGCACCCAGCAGTCGACCCAGGAAATCGAACAGATGATCGGCCGGGTCCAGGGCGACACCGACAGCGTGGTGCAGTCCATGCACGGCAACAGTCAGCGGGTGGCCCAGACCCTGTCCATCGCCGAACAGGCCGGGCTGGCCCTGGGGGAAATCACCCGGGCCATGGAGCAGATCCACGAGCGCAACCTGGTGATCGCCAGTGCCTCGGAAGAACAGGCCCAGGTGGCCCGTGAAGTGGACCGCAACCTGCTGAACATCCGCGACCTGTCCCTGGAAAGCGCCGATGCCGCCACGCGCACCAACGCCACCAGCCAGGAGCTGTCGCACCTGGCGGCCGGCCTGCAGAACCTGGTGGTGCGCTTCCGCTTCTGAGCCGTCTCAGCGGCGGCGTTGCTGCCAGGCCGCCGCCAGCCCGCTGAGGCAGATCACGGCGATGCCCACTTGGGTAATCCCATCCGGCGTGTGGCTGAACAGCAGCCAGCCCAGCAGCCCGGCAAAGACAATCTGGCAATAGCCGAAGGGCGCCAACAGCGCCGGTGCCGCATGGCGAAAGGCCTGGGTCAGGAACAGGTGGGCGCACATGCCACAGGCCCCCAGCGCCAGCATCAGCACGCCATGGACAATCCCCGGGGTCTGCCAGAAGAACGGCACCAGCGCCGTCATCACCAGGGTGTTGCACAACCCGGCGAAGAAGTTGCTGGTGGTGGGGCTGTCGTGCTCGGCCAGCTTGCGGGTCAGCAGTTGATAGAAGCAGAAGAACAGCGCCGAACAGAACGGCAGCAGCACCGCCGGCGTGAAGAGTTCACCGCCCGGGTGGACGATGATCAGCACCCCGACAAAACCGCAGATCACCGCCAGCCACTGGCCGCGGGTCACCTGCTCGCCGAGCAAGGGCACCGACAACGCGGTGACCAGCACCGGCGCGAGAAAGTTGACCGCCGTCGCCTCGGCCAGGGGGATGAACAGCAGCGCCGAGGTGAACAGCAAGCTGGTGCTGAGCAGGCACAAGGCCCGCAGCACTTGCAGCAGCGGTCGCTTGCTGCGCAGCACCCGCAGGCCGGATTGCGGCAGGAAGATCCCGGCCATCAGCAAGGTGTGGACCAGGTATCGGGCCCAGACCACCATGATCACCGGGAAGAACCCCGAGAGGTATTTGGACAGGGCATCGTGGCTGGCGAACAGGAAGGTCGCCAGGACGATCAGCAGGATGCCCTTGAAAGGCTGATTGATCCCGGAAAGGGGCGTGCTGCGGGTCATGGGCATTCCTTGAAGGTGATTGAAGACACAGCTTCGCCGGCAAGCTGGCTCCTAGCGGGTATTTGTAGGAGCCGGCTTGCCGGCGAAAGCCCTCCCGCCCACTCAGGTCCTGGCCAGCAGCGCGCGAGTTGCATCCAGCGCCATCTGTGCCCGCTGCAAGGCACTCACGCCCTGTTCGAGCAATTGCACCGTGGGAATTTCCAAGCTCAGGGGCAACTCCGGCGGCAGACACTTGAGCAACCCCGCCAGATCACAATCGCCCTGCCCCGGAAAGCGCCGCTCGTTACGGGCCTGGCGCAGGATCTCCTGCATGTCGTCCGGCCGTGGCCCGGCCACGTCGCACAACTGCGCGTAACGCAGGCGCGCCGGATCAACCTTGGCCAGGTCCGCCAGACGCGACCCCGAACGGTCGAAATGGAAGGCGTCCACCAGCACGCAGCCATTGTCACGACCGGCGTTTTCCACCACCCGCACGGCCTGCTCCAGGTTGCGCGCGTCGGTCCAGGGCATGAACTCCAGGTGCGGGTGCAACCCGTACTGCCGCGCCAGATCGCACAGGGCGGCGAAGTTGTCGGTCATGCGCGCCTCGTCCGGGTCATTGCCCGCCACCAGCAACTCGCTGGCGGCGAACTCGGCGCCCACCGCCAGCAGCGCTTCGAAGTCCCCCACCCGGGTCTGCGGCTTGAGCCGCAGGATCTCCACATCCAGCACCCGCACGCCGCTATCGCGCAGGCGCGCCAGGGTCTGGCGACGCAAGCCGGCATCCGCCACCAGCGGGAAGTGATGCTCCTCCGGGGTCGCCGGTTCCAGGCGCAGGCCGACATGGCTGTAGCCGGCCCGGGCCGCCACCTCCACCATCTCCGGTGGTGACAGCTCCAGCACGGTCAGGCTGGCCAGGGAAAAAATCCGTTCACTCATCAGTCGTTCACTCAATCGGGGTTGGGGTGCAGGCGCGACCCGTGGCCGCGGCCTGGCGAATCGCCTCGACCAACGCCAGGGTGCGCGCGGCATCGGCGGCGCTGACCAGGGGCGCGACTTCGCCGCGGACGACTTGGACGAAGTGCAGCAATTGCAAGCGCAGGGCCTCGCCCGGCTCGAAGACCTCCTGCTGCATCAGCAAGGGTTGATGCCAACCCTCCCCGGCTTCGGCGTAATGCCAGTGCTTGAGCTGGGGAATGCTCAGCGCGCCCTCGGTGCCGGCCAGCAGGTAGCAAGGCTGGTCGGCCTGACGCGGATACACCGGGTTCTCCCCGGCATCCAGCTCCCAACTCCAGGGCGCGGCCGCGGCATCGGAACCGGTCAGGCTGCCCAAGGCGCCGCTGTCGAACTGCAGCAGCACCGCGGCGCAATCTTCGTTGGCGTAGCCGCGCACGCTGTTGCTGGTGATGGCCTGCACTTGTCGCACTTCGCCACACAGGTGGCGCAGCAGGTCCAGGTCGTGGATCAGGTTGGTCAGCAACATGCCGGCCCCGGCCTCGCGGCGCCAGGGAATATCGAAGTAGCTCTCGGGTTTGCGCAACTGCCAGAGCGCGGTGACGTTGGTCAGGCGGCCCAGGGCGCCGCTGTGCACCAAAGCATGGGCGCGGGCGATCAATGGATTGTGGCGCCGGTGGTGGCCCACTAGCACCGGCACGCCCGTGTTGCGCGATGCCGCCACCAGCTCGCGTACTTCATCCAGGTGCACGCCCACCGGTTTTTCCAGCAGCACCGGCACGCCTGCGGCCAGGCAATCCAGGGCAGTGCTGACGTGAAGATTGTTGGGATTGGCGACGATCACCGCGTCCGGGCGAATGTCCTCCAGCAGGGTTCGGTGATCGCTGAAATGCGGCACCTGCCATTGCGCGGCGACGGCGAAGGCCTCGGGGCCGGGATCGGCCACGGCACACAGCCGGGCCTCGGCCAGGGTCTTGAGGTGCTGGTAGTGCTGCTGCCCCATGTTGCCGACGCCGATCAGGGCAATGCGCAGTGGCGAGTTCAATGGAAGATCCTCTTGTGATTGTTATAGGGACGATGAATTCCAAATATTTAGAACCCAGTTCCATTTTCATACAAGAGGGATAAAAAATACCGTCCGATTATCGAACGGCTTTGTGCCGAGCCGAGGCTCGTGTAGCCGCTGCCGCAGGCTGCGAACGGCTGTGCAACAGACGCGGCGATATCAAGGCCACCACCCGCCCGACGGGAGATCGCCAGGCAAGGCCCTGCGGGCCTTTGCGCAGCCTCGCAGGCTCGGCAGCGGCTACAGAGGGCATACCGAAGCCTATGTAGCCGCTGCCGCAGGCTGCGAACGGCTGTGCAACAGACGCGGCGGTATCAAGGCCACCACCTGTTCGGCGGGAGATCACCAGGCAAGGCCCTGCGGGCCTTTGCGCAGCCTCGCAGGCTCGGCAGCGGCTACAGAGGACATACCGAAGCCTTTGTAGCCGCTGCCGCAGGCTGCGAACGGCTGTGCAACAGACGCGGCGATATCAAGGCCACCACCCGCCCGACGGTAGATCGCCAGGCAAGGCCCTGCGGGCCTTTGCGCAGCCTCGCAAGCTCGGCAGCGGCTACAGGTTGAACAGTTCGGAAGCCTGGCTGGCGGCCGACAGCTCTTCGGCAAAGCGCAGCAGCAACGGCGCCAGTTGGTGCAGCCGCGCCAACGGCAGGCGCGCGCTGGGGCCGGCGATGCTGAGCACGCCCACCACCCGGCCATCGATGGGATGACGCACCACGGCGGCAATCGCCGAGGTGCCGACCGCCGAACTTTCCTCGACCCAGGCGTAGCCCTGCTCGCGGGCCAGGCGCAGGCGTTCGAGCAACTCGATGTTCGAGCGCGGTGCATTGGGCCCCAGGTCCGCCGGGGGCTCCACGCCCTGGCGCTCCACCAGCGACAAGGCCTCGGCATCGCTCAGGGTGGCCAGCCAGGCATGCCCGGAAGCGGTATAGAACAGCGGCGCCTCGCGGCCCATGTCCGGGTCGTAGCGCAGGCCGGAACGGGCGCCCTGGGACTTGGCGATCCAGGTCTGGCGCTCGCCCTCGATCACGCCCAGGCGCACCAGCTCGCCGGCCTCCTGGGCCAGCCGATCGAGCACCGGCTGGACAATGTCGGCGCCGCTGACCGCAAGGTAGCGAAAGCCCATGGCCACCAGCCGGGTGGACAGCTGGTAGCGCAGGTTGTCCGGGTTCTGGCGCACATAGCCCAGGCGAATCAACTCCGCCAGCAGGCGATGGGTTGCACTTTTGGGGATCTCCAGCTGTTCCGCCAGGGTCTGCAGGGGCAGGCCGCGGGGGTCACCGGTAAGACGTTCGAGAACGCTGAAGACGCGTTCGATTTGACTGCCAGCCATGGTCGGGTCCCGACAAAATTTGGCCGATTCTAGTGACAACGGGCCGGTTGGGGAACTGCGCGGCAGGGTTCGATTACCGCCCAGAATCGACGCGGCCGGACCCGGGGCCCGGCACAACGCCTTGTGCGCAGGTTAGCCGAGCCCGTATATTTTTTGGAACCACCTTCCACAAATCCAGCATCCAGCGACTGCGCCACAGCCCTATTGGCCGGGCATCGTCCGACCGAGCGTGCTGTACGCCCCTCAACCGCCGGCCACCGCCCCGACCTGTCGCCCCCGGCTGCGCTGCTTTATCCACAGGGAGATTGCCCATGCCTCACACCCTAGATTGCCCGGTCCTGACCCACAGTGGCCTGCACATGCCCAAGCTCGGCCTGGGCACCTGGCCGATGCTCGATCTGGAATGCACCCGCGCCGTGGAACAGGCCCTGGAGCTGGGTTACCGGCACATCGACACGGCCCAGGCCTACCACAACGAAGAAGCCGTGGGCCTGGCCCTGGCCAATAGCGCGGTCCCCCGGGAGCAGATCCACGTCACCACCAAGGTCTGGTGGGACCAGTTGCAGCCCGATGCCATGCGCCACTCGCTGGAGCGTAGCCTGAAAGCCCTGCGCAGCGACTACGTCGACCTGTTCCACATCCACTGGCCCGCCAGCGACTGGGAGCTGGAGCGCAGCATCGACACCCTGGTGTCGTTCAAGGAACAAGGCTGGGTGAAGCACATTGGCGTGGCCAACTTTCCCCTGGCCCTGCTGCGCCGGGTGGTCGAGGAATTGGGCGCGCCGTTGTCGGCGATCCAGGTGGAGTACCACGTGCTGCTGGGGCAGCGCGGCCTGCTGGATTACGCCCGCGAACGCGACATGGTGCTGACCGCCTATACCCCGCTGGCGCGCAACAAGGTTTCAGAGGTGGCCGAGATCCAGCAGATCGCCGCCAAGCACGGCGTGTTGCCGACCCAGGTGGCGCTCAAATGGTTGCTGGACCAGGACAACGTCGCGGCGATCCCCAAGGCCAGCAGCCGGGCCAACCAACTGGCCAACCTGGACTCCCTGAAGATTCGCCTGGACGATGCAGACCGGGCGCTGATCGCCGCCCTGCCCAAGGATCAGCGTCAGGTCAGTCCGGACTTCGCTCCGGCCTGGGACGCTTGCGACCACTGATGCCCACCCCACGGCGCGGCGTCAGGGAAAGGTTTCTGGAGGGGCGGCCCGGCGATGTTTCAGAAGTCGAAGAATACCGTCTCGCCCTCACCCTGAATGCGGATGTCGAAACGGTAGGCGCGCTGGCCATTGATCTCGCAAGGATGGGCCAGCAGGGTTTCCCGGCGCTGCGGCTGCTCGATCAGGTTCAGCACCGGGCACTGGGCGTTGGCCTCCGGCTCATCGGCAAAGTACAGCCGGGTGTGCAGGTGGATATTGATCCCCCGGGCAAACAGCGACAGGTTGATGTGCGGCGCCATGGGCACCCCGGCAGCGTTCTTCACCACCCCGGGCTTGACCGTGTTGAGGGTCCATTCCCCGGCATCGAAGGTGGTGGCGGTGCGGCCAAAGCAGTTGAACGGCTTTTCGGTGTCGAACACCGGGTCGTAGACCCCGGCAGAATCGGCCTGCCAGAACTCCAGGAAGGAATCGCGCACCAGGTGGCCGTTGCCGTCGTACACATGGCCGATCAGCAGGATCCGTTCGCCCGGCGCATCGGGCTTGGCCATCTGGTTCCAGATTTCCTCGGGGCGGGTCGGGTTACCCGCCGCCGCCAGGGCCAGGCCGATGTGCACATAGGGGCCGGCCGTTTGCGAGGGGGTTTCAGGCAGCAGTTGAACAGGCATGGCGGGCTCCTCAGCAGTTTTCGAAGTGGGTCTTGCGCTGGCCGCGCAACACGATGTCGAAGCGGTAGGCCAGGCAGTCCATGGGATTGGCGTTGCCCATGTCCAGGCGCGCGATCAGGCTTTGCACCGCATCCGGATTGGCGATGGACTTGACGATCGGGCACAGCGGAATCAAGGGATCGCCTTCGAAATACAGCTGGGTGATCAAGCGCGTGGCAATCGACGGACCGCTGATGGAGAAGTGGATATGCGCCGGGCGCCAGTCGTTGGGGCCGTTGCGCCATGGGTAGGGGCCGGGCTTGATGGTGCGGAAGCTGTAGTAGCCGTCGCGGTCGGTCAGGGCCCGGCCGACGCCGCCGAAGTTCGGGTCCAGGGGCGCCAGGTAGCGGTCGTTCTTGTGCCGGTAACGGCCGCCGGCGTTGGCTTGCCACATCTCCACCAGGGTGTGGGGAATGGGTTTGCCGTACTGGTCGCAGACCCGCCCGGAAACGATGATCCGCTCCCCTACCGGCAAGCCGCCGTTATTGAAGTTGAGCAACAGGTCGTTATCGAAGCGCCCGGTGCGCAGGTGGGAAAAGTCCGGGCCGCTGGTTTCGCTCAGCGATTGCGGAATGCTCACCAGCGCCTGGCGCGGCGAGCGGGCAACGGAGGTCTTGTAGTCGGGGGTCAGGGCCTTGGGGTGCCAATTACGGTCGCGAATCACGAAGCGACTGCTGTCTGCATCAGACATGTCGTTCTCCTGTTGTTTGATTTATGGAGCGCAGCGGGTGCAGTTTCAAACAAATCAGGAGCGCGGAAAATTGAAATGCCGCCCTCAACCCATAACCAAATGGTTATGGATAACAGCCTTCGCGATAGGCCTGTCCCACCTCCCTGAGTACCTCGACCGCCCATTGCGCCGCCAGGGACAGCGGCAGGCTGGCGTTGCTGGAGATGCCCAGCGAACCGCCGGGCTCGCGCAGGCCCAGGTCCAGTTCCTGCAGTTCGCCATTGGCCAGGTCCAGGCGCACCGCATCCAGCGGCGCGATCCACAGCGCATCGCTGGACAGGGTGTAACGCCGGCTCAGGGCCACCGACAGGGTTTCCAAACGCTGTGCCGACTGGGCAATGCCGCACTGCACGAACAGGCTGTCGGCATGCTTGCGGATGCTGGTGCCGGCCAGGGGCAGCACCAGGGGATATTCGCTCACCGCGTCACGGGTGAAGGGACCGACCACCAGCGGATGCTCGGGGCGAGCCACCAGGGTCATGGATTCGCTGTACAGGTGCTCGAAGCTCAGGCCCTGGATCTCCGGACTCTCGGTCATGCGGCCCACCACCAGGTCCAGATCGCCGACCCGCAACTGCGACAGCAGATAGGCGCTCGGGCCGGTCACCACGCTCACGGTCAATGCCGAGTGCCGCTGGTGCAGGCGCCGCATCACCTCCGGCAGCAGCAGGCTTTCCACGGTGGACAGCACGCCGATGCGGACCAGCCCGGCGGCATATTCGCCGCCGCGCAGGCTGCTGACGCCTTCGCGCAGGGCCTGCACCGAAGGCCCGGCGTAACGCAGGAAGGCCCGCCCGGCCTCGGTCAGGCTGAGGCCGGCCTTGCTCCTGGCAAACAGCCGGGTTTCCAGCAGGGCCTCCAGTTCCTTGAGGGTTTTCGACATTGCCGGCTGGCTCACCGCCAGCCTATCGGCGGCTCGGGCCAGGCTGCCCTGGCGGGCCATTTCAAGAAAACACACCAAGTGACGGAATTTGATGCGGGTATCGATGTTCAATAGCAAGCCCCGAATGAGTCTGGACCGGATCGATCCGGCGCCGGGCCATGGTAGCGTGCGCAAAAATCCCTGACGACCGGACTGGCGCCGGTCTGAGCCACCAGCAACACTGACCAGCAGCAAAAACGAGGACTCCCCCATGCTTTGGAAAAAAGGCCGGCGCAGCGACAACGTCGTCGATGTGCGAGATGACAGCAGCAATGGCGGTGGCGGTGGCATGCGGTTTGGCGGCGGCAAGGGGTTGAGCCTGACGGCGATCGTGCTGATCGTCGGTATCGGCTGGGCCACCGGCCAGGACCCGCTGCAAATTCTCGGGCAATTGCTCGGCCAGAGCAGCCAGACCTCGGCGCCGGCCACCCCCCAGGCGCGCAAGGCGCCCCCGGCCAACGATGAGCAGGCGGAATTCGTGCGCGCCATCCTCGGTGATACCGAAGACACCTGGGGCCAGATCTTTCAGCAGGCCGGCCGCCAGTACCAGGCGCCCAAGCTGATTCTGTTCCGTGGCCGGGTCAACTCCGCCTGTGGCGCGGCGACTTCCGCCAGCGGGCCCTTCTACTGCCCGGCCGATCGCCAGGTGTACCTGGACATGGACTTCTTCCGGGAAATGGCCCAGCGCTTTTCCGCCGCCGGCGACTTCGCCCAGGCCTATGTGATCGCCCACGAAGTCGGGCACCACGTGCAAACCCTGCTCGGGGTGTCGGCGAAGATCCAGGCGGCGCGTCAGCAAGGGCGGCAGATGGAAGGCGATGGCGGCTTGCTGGTGCGCCAGGAACTGCAGGCCGATTGCCTGGCCGGGGTCTGGGCCTACCACGCCCAGCAACGCCTGAACTGGCTGGAACCGGGGGACGTGGAAGAAGCCCTGAATGCCGCCAACGCCATCGGCGACGACCGCCTGCAGCAGCAAGGCCAGGGCCGGGTCGTGCCGGACTCCTTCACCCATGGCACCTCGGCGCAACGGGTGCGCTGGTTCAAGACCGGCTTCAGCCAGGGCCAGGTCGGCCAGTGCGACACCTTTGCCGCCAAGAGCCTGTAGATGCGTCGCCTGCTGGCACTGCTGCTGTGCCTGGGCAGCCTGAGCGCCCAGGCCGCTGAACACGGGGTCAAGGTCATCAGCCCCGGACGCCTGCCCCTGGAGGGCGGGCAGCTGGCCCTGGGCCTGAGCCAGGACTGGCGCCAGCCGCTGCCCGGCGTACAGCGGGCGCTGATCATCGTTCACGGTCGTCTGCGCAACGCCCAGACTTACCTGAAGAGCGGCAAAAATGCTGCCGCACGGGCCGGGCAAAGCGCCGCGACCCTGGTGATCGCCCCACAGTTTCTCAACCAGGGCGACAGCGCCCGCCATCCGTTGCCGGCCACGCTGCTGCGCTGGCAGGGCAATGCCTGGATGGCCGGCGAACCCGCTGCCGGCCCCGTGGCCATCAGCGCCTATGCGGTGCTGGACGCCATCCTCCGGCGCCTGCAGGACCGCCGGCTCTTTCCCGCACTCAAGGAAGTGGTGATCGCCGGTCACTCCGGTGGCGCTCAGGTGGTGCAGCGCTATGCCCTGACCACCGGCAAGCATTCCGAGCTGGAAAAGCTCGGCATCGGCCTGCGCTTCGTGATCGCCAATCCGTCGTCCTACGCCTACTTCGATGCCACACGCCCGGTGGCATTCGCGCCGGTCAACTGCCCGGGTTTCAATGACTGGAAATATGGCCTGAACCGGCTGCCGGCCTATGCCGCCGGGCAGTCCCCGGCGCAACTCGAACAGGGCTACGTGGCGCGCGACATCACCTACCTGCTGGGCCAGCAGGACGTCGACCCCAACCACCCGGCCCTGGACAAGAGCTGCGCGGCCGAGACTCAGGGGGCCTACCGGCTGATTCGCGGACGCAACTATTTCGACTACCTGATGCGGCGTCACCCGCAAGGCTTGCCACAACGGCTGGTGGAAGTACCCGGCGTCGGGCATGACGGCGACCGAATGTTCACCTCAGCCGAAGGGCAGGCGGCGCTGTTCAACTAGACCAAGGCGCTGCCAGCCATGACGCTTTCGCCGGCAAGCCGGCGCCTACGGGGCGGGCAGCAGCCGGCTTGCCGGAGAGCCGGCCTTCAGGCCGACAGCAGTTCGTGCAGCTGCGCGCAATCCCGGGCATGCCAGTCGGTCAGCTCCGGCCAGGGGTTGTCCGGCAGGTTCACCAGCACCGTGCGCGTTCCCGCGGCGCGCCCGCAGTCCAGGTCGAAGCGGTAGTCACCCACCATCACCATGCGCTGCGGCGCCACGTCCCAAGCCTCGGCCAGCTTGAGCAAACCACCGGGATGGGGTTTGGGCGGGGCCTCGTCGCGCCCCAGTACATCGGCCTTGGCAAAGCAGTCCGCCAGGCCGATGGCTTCCAGGGTCACGTGGGCCAGTTCCCGGGCATTGCGCGTGAGGATGCCCAGGCGATAACCGCGCCCGGCCAGGTCCCGCACCAGTTCCACCGCGCCCGGCGCCGGGCGCGAACCCAGGGCCAGGTCGCGCTCGTGCTCCAGCAGCCAGGCATGCTTGGCCGCGGACTCGTCCGCCGGCAAGGCCGCCAGGTGCGTGAGGATGTCGTCCTCTGGAGGAATCGACAGCGCCTCGCGGATCGCCGCGAAATCATGCACGGCGATGGTCAGGGTGCCGTCCATGTCGAACACCCAGTGTTTTATCTCTGAAAGACTCATGCCCAATCCTTGCGATGACGGATCAACCCTTCCTGAGTCACCGAGGCTACCAGTTGCCCGGAGCGGTTGAACACGCTGCCCCGGGAAAAGCCCCGGGAATTGCCGGCCCAGGGGCTGTCCATGGCGTACAGCAGCCAGTCGTCGGCCCGCAGGTCGGCGTGGAACCACAGGGCGTGATCGAGGCTGGCGACCTGCATGTCCTTCTGCCACACCGACTTGCCGTGGGGCAGCATCGAGGTGGTCAGCAGGCCGAAGTCCGAGGCGTAGGCCAGCAGGTATTTGTGCAGCGCCGGGATGTCCGCCAGGGCGCCGTCGGCGCGGAACCAGACGTACTTCACCGGGTCCATCGGCTGCGGGTTGTAGGGGTCCTTCTCGGTCACCGGGCGCACTTCGATGGGCTTGGGGCACAGCAGTTTCTCGCGCATGTGCTCGGGAATCAGGTGCGCGCGCTGGGTGGTGATCTCCAGCTCCGACGGCAGGTTTTCCGGCCCGACCACCTGGGGCATGCTGTTCTGGTGCTCGAAACCTTCTTCGTCGTACTGGAAGGAAGCACTGCAGGTGAAGATCGGGTTGCCCTTCTGGATCGCGGTCACCCGCCGGGTACTGAAGCTGCCGCCGTCGCGCACCCGATCCACCTGGTAGACCACCGGCAAGGCGGCGTCGCCGGGACGCAGGAAGTAGCCATGCATGGAGTGCACATGGCGCGCCTCCTCCACCGTCTGACTGGCCGCGGACAACGACTGGCCGAGCACCTGGCCGCCAAACAGCTGGCGAAAACCCAGGTCCTGGCTGCGACCGCGAAACAGGTTTTCCTCGATGGCTTCCAGGGTCAACAGATCGACCAGATCATCCAGCACATGACTCATTCAGACTCTCCTCACACAGGGCAAAACCGCGCAATCTCGGCTGCGGCGGTCTATCAATTGGGGCCAGGTATCTCGTCGGCACATTCTAAACGTGCGCGCCTGCTATCCATGCAAGGTTTCCAGCCATTGTTCGCGGGTAATGCGGTACAGCACATGCTCGCGCAACGGATGATCGGCGGCGAGTTTAGGGTGTTCGAAATCCTCCTGGGCCGCGTGATGCATGCCAATGGCCTGCATGACTTTCTGCGACGGCAGGTTATTGCGGGTGGTGAAGGCCACGACTTCGTCCAGGGCCAGTCGATCGAACGCGCAACGCAAGGCAGTCCAGGCCGCTTCGCTGGCATACCCCAGGCCCCAGTGTTCCCGGGCCAGGCGCCAGCCGATCTCCACCGCAGGGGTAAAGGTCGCTTCGAAGCCCACCTCCAGCAGCCCGGTAAAGCCGATAAAGGCACCGTTATCCTTACGTTCAAGCGCCCAGAGGCCAAAGCCATGTTCGGCGAAATGCCCGCGTATGCGCCCGATCAGCGCGGCACTTTCCAGACGACTCAAGGGCGCGGGAAAGTAGCGCATGACCTGCGGATCGGCACACATAGCGGCAAATGCCGGCAAATCATCATCACGCCACTGGCGCAGCAACAGGCGCGCGCTTTCGAGTTGCAATATTGGCTCCATCGGGCCCCTCCGTTTCCATGGGTGCAAGTCTACATCGCTGATAGGATCCTTCACGGGTTCCTCTAAGAAAATGCCATGTCATTGCCACTGATCTATCACGACGACTACAGCCCCGAGTTTCCGCCGGAACACCGCTTCCCCATGGACAAGTTCCGCCTGCTGCGCGACCACCTGGTGGACAGCGGCCTGACCCGCGACGCCGAGCTGCTGCGCCCCGAGCTGTGCCCGGCCGACATCCTCGCCCTGGCCCACGACCCCGCGTATATCGAGCGCTACATGAGCGGCGAGTTGTCCCGGGAAGACCAGCGGCGCCTTGGCCTGCCCTGGAGCGAAGCCCTGGCCCGGCGCACCGTGCGCGCTGTCGGCGGCTCCCTGCTGACGGCCGAAAAGGCCCTGCAACATGGCCTGGCCTGCCACCTGGCCGGCGGCACCCATCACGCCCACTACGACTATCCGGCGGGGTTCTGCATCTTCAATGACCTGGCGGTGATCAGCCATTACCTGCTGCAAAGCGGGCGCGTGGGGCGAGTGCTGATCTTCGACTGCGACGTACACCAGGGCGATGGCACTGCACGGATCCTGCAACATACCCCCGATGCGGTGACCGTCTCGCTGCACTGTGAAAAGAACTTCCCCGCACGCAAGGCCCAGAGCGACTGGGATATCCCACTGCCCATGGGCATGGGCGACGCCGACTACCTCAAGGTGGTGGACGACACCCTCAACTACCTGCTGCCGCTGTATCAGCCCGACCTGGTGCTGTACGACGCCGGGGTCGACGTGCACCAGGACGACGCCCTGGGCTACCTCAAGCTCACCGATGCCGGTGTGGCCGAGCGCGACGAACGGGTCATGCGCCATTGCCTGGGCCGCGACATTCCCGTGGTCGGGGTGATCGGCGGCGGCTACAGCAAGGACCGCCAGGCCCTGGCCCGGCGCCACGGCATCCTCCATCACAGTGCACAGCGGGTCTGGGAATCCTCGGGCTGCTACTGAACCCGGCGGCCTTACCCACATCCGCTGTGGAGCCGCTTGTGGATAACCTGGGAGAAAGCCCCGCCAGCCCATGTTTTCCGGGGGCTGCGAGCAATCGTCTGTTTTTTGATCAATGCCATCAGACGGTCACAGTGTTGTGGGTCGCTTACCCCCAATCCCTGTGGAGCCGCCTGTGGATAAGCTGCGTGAAACACGCTGCAGCCCTCTATCGACAAGGCTTGCAGTACGGTGCCTGTTTTTTGATCAGCGGCATCTGGCGTTCGGCGACGCCCTAGCGCTTACCCCCAATCGCTGTGGAACCGCCTGTGGACAACCTGCGTGAAAGTCGCCACAGCCCACGCGGCGCAAGGCCTGCAGACAATCGACTAGTTTTTGATCAGTTTCATCAGGGTGTCATCCAGGTGTGGGCCGCTTACCCCCAATCCCTGTGGAGCTGCCTGTGGACAACCTGCGCGAAAGTCGCGCCAGCCCACGGCACACAAGGCATGCAGCCCGATGCTCAGTTTTTGACCAGGCTGCATCGGTCCAGCAAGCCCCCTGCACCTCGGGTAGAATGCCCGGCCTATTTCCTCAGCCCCGCCTCTGCCATGACTGCATCGCACTCTTCCACGCCCCACCACGTCGCAATCATCGGCGGCGGCCCCGCCGGCCTGATGGCGGCCGAGGTACTGAGCCAGGCCGGCGTTCGGGTCGATCTGTACGACGGCATGCCATCGGTGGGCCGAAAGTTCCTCCTGGCCGGGGTCGGTGGCATGAACATCACCCACTCCGAAGCCTACCCGGCCTTCCTCTCGCGCTATGCCGAGCGGGCGCCGTACATCGCCCCGCTGCTGCGCGAATTCGGCGCCGAGGCCTTGTGCCAGTGGATTCACGGCCTGGGCATCGACACCTTCGTCGGCAGCTCCGGGCGGGTGTTTCCCACCGACATGAAGGCCGCGCCACTGCTGCGCGCCTGGCTCAAGCGCCTGCGCGACGCCGGGGTGGTTATCCACACCCGCCACCGCTGGCTGGGCTGGAATGCCGACGGCAGCCTGCGTATCCAGCACCCCGACGGCGAGCTCGCGGTAAAGGCCGATGCCACCCTGCTGGCGTTGGGTGGAGGCAGTTGGTCGCGCCTGGGTTCAGACGGTGCGTGGCTGCCGCTGCTGCAACAGCGCGGCGTGCAGGTGGCGCCCTTGCAACCGAGCAATTGCGGGTTCGAGGTCAGTGCCTGGAGCGAGCCGCTGCGCAGCAAATTCGCCGGGGCGCCGCTGAAGAACGTGGCCATCGGCCTCAATGACGACATCCCTCGGCTGGGTGAATGCGTGATCACCGCCAGCGGCATCGAGGGCAGCCTGATCTATGCCCTGTCGGCAGCGATCCGCGACAGCATCGTCCGGCACGGGCAAGCGACCGTTCATATCGACCTGCTGCCGGGCAAGCCTCGGGACAAGGTTCAGGCGGCCCTGGCCAAGCCGCGTGGCTCGCGCTCCATGGCCAAGCACCTGCAGAGTCAGTTGGGGATCGAGGGGGTCAAGGCCGGGTTGCTGCGGGAGCTGACGGGCGCCGACACCTTCAACGATCCGGCACGCCTGGCGGCGGCGATCAAGGCGCTGCCCTTGACCCTGGTGCGCCCGCGGCCACTGGACGAAGCCATCAGCAGCGCCGGCGGCGTCACCTTCCAAGCGCTGGATGAACGGCTGATGCTGGCGCCAATCCCGGGGGTGTTCTGCGCCGGGGAAATGCTCGACTGGGAAGCCCCCACCGGCGGTTACCTGCTGACCGCCTGCTTTGCCAGCGGACGGCGGGCCGGGCTGGGGATGCTCGAATGGCTGAACAGCAGCGGCAAGCCATAAGCTACAAGCGGCAAGCTCACCTGAACTTGCCGCTTACAACTTGCAGCTTGTAGCTGCTTTCAAGGTTTGCGCTTGCGCGGTCCGGTGTTGAACGCCGGGACCTTGCGCACCGGTTTCACCGCCGGGGCTTCGGCCACTTCGCCACTGTCCACCCACTTGCCCAGGTTGCGCTTGCCGCCACCGCCGGACGTTTTCGGCTTCTTGGGCTTTTTCGGTTTTTTGACCACCTGACCGCTGGCGTCGGTTTCCGGCACCCGGTGCTCGGGCTCGAAATCCTGCTCTTCATGGCGCTTCAAGGTCTGGCGAGTGAGCATCTCGATCGCCGACAGCAGGTTGACTTCATCGGCGCACACCAGGGAGATCGCCTCGCCGGTGGAGCCGGCACGGCCGGTACGACCGATGCGGTGGATGTAGTCCTCGGCGACGATCGGCAGGTCGAAGTTGACCACCAGCGGCAGGTCTTCGATGTCCAGGCCACGGGCCGCCACGTCGGTGGCCACCAGGATCTGGATCTCACTGGCCTTGAACCGGTCCAGGGCGCGCTGGCGCGTGGCCTGGGGCTTGTCACCGTGGATGCCGTCGGCGTTCACGCCCTGGCCCTGCAGCTTCTCCACCAGGGCGTCCACGCCGTTGCGGGTCTTGGCGAACACCAGCACCTGCTTCCAGCGGTTCTTGCGCAGCAGATGGCTGAACAGCTCCGGCTTGCGCTTCTTGTCCACCGGCACCACCCATTGCTTGACCGTGTTGGCGGCCACGTTGCGCGGGCTGACCTCGATGCTCAACGGGTCCTTGAGCATCTGCCCGGCCAGCAGGCGGATGGCGTCGGAGAAGGTCGCGGAAAACAGCAGGGTCTGGCGCTTTTTCGGCAACGCCGCGTAGATGTCCTTGAGCTCCTCGGAGAAGCCCAGGTCGAGCATGCGGTCGGCTTCGTCCAGCACCAGGGTCTGCAACTGGCTGAACTTCACCGCGTTCTGCCGGTACAGGTCCAGCAGACGCCCCGGAGTCGCCACCAGCAGGTCCACGCCTTTGCGCAGCTTCATCATCTGCGGGTTGATGCTGACCCCGCCATACACCGCATAAGTGCGCAGCGGCAGGTGCTCGGCGTACTGGCGCACGCTTTCGTGAACCTGTTCGGCCAGCTCCCGGGTCGGCACCAGGATCAGCGCACGCACCGAATTGCTGTCGACCTTCGGCCCTTCGATGGTCAGCAACTGCAGCAGCGGCAAGGCGAAACCGGCGGTCTTGCCGGTGCCGGTCTGGGCCGCGGCCATCAGATCACGCCCGCCCAGGACCGCCGGAATGGCTTGTGCCTGTACCGGGGTCGGGGTCTGGTAGCCGAGGGTTTCAAGGGCGCGCAGCAAGGGTTCGATCAGGCCAAGAGTGGCGAATGTCATTGGGGGTACCGTAGGAAAAAGTCAGCACAGAAGAGGCAATGGCCGGCAGTTTACCGCACTTTTGCGCGCTTGCTTTCCCGACCGCCGCTTGGCATCGCCGGCCATCCACCGCCTCGTACATGACCGAAAAGGCCTGGCGGACATGTACAAGCAACAGGTCGATTCATAACATTCACCGCGCCGGCAAACCTCCCGAATCCATCCCATCAGCGCCCGTCACTCAACGATTCCCAATACAGGTTTCGCGCTGCGCTGTGCCTTTCCCGGAGTGGTCATGCCTCATCGCACATTGCCTTCCCTTTCCCTGGCCGATGCCATCCGCGCAGCCGGCCTGGGTGCCGTCCTGCTCATGCCCCTGGCCAATCCGGTCCTGGCCCACGAGACATCCCCCGTCACAACTGTCGCTGACAGCGCCGCGGCGATCAGCGGCCCGTTCATCGACATCCAGGCCTTGAACCCCGATCCCCGGCTGCGCAATGCACCGGCCGCCAGTACCCAGCGCCTGACCCAGGCCACCGGCCTGAGCATCGGCGCCCTGCGTCTGGACCAGGACGATCGCTTCAAGGACATCAAGGTCCTGGTGGGCCGGGCCCAGGGCACCAGCCGCCTGGCGTACAACGAAAGCAACGTCGTGGTCACAACGCGCAGCGATGGCAGCTTCATCGCCCTGCTGCCCAACGCCACCATTCGCGGTGATGCCGACGGTCGGCAGACGCTGATCCCGGCCGAGACAGGACACTCCCACGCTCCCGGCAACATCGACTACGAAAAGCCCGCCGAACCGCCAGTGCCCAACCTGCTGCAAACCCGTGACGGCCAGCGCAGCCTGCAGATCGACCGCAACGCCCGGGGCGAAACCGTCATCGATCTGCTGGCCGGTTTCTCCCAGGCCGCCGCCGACTACATCGGCGACCACGAAGCCTACGCCCTGGCCCAGGTCGCCTCGGTCAACCATGCCCTGCGCCAGTCACTGATCAACGGGGTGCGCCTGCGCCTGGTGGGCACCCAGGTGATTGCCGAGGATCACCCGATCACCTCCGGCCCCGACGGCACCATGCGCAAGGTCAGTACCCTGTTCGCCGAGGGCATGCGGCAATACAGCCCCGACCTGGTGACCGGGTTCTTCGTCGGCACCCCGGGGGTCGACACCATGCTCGGCTGGGGCAATATCAACGGCCGCTACTCGATCAACAACATCAAGTCCCCCACCACCTTCCGCCATGAGGTGGGGCACAACATCGGCGGCGACCATTGCTCGGACGGCAGCAGCGACCGCTTCGGCTACCACAACGGCCGGGTGGGCACGATCCTGTGTGGCAACCACGTGGGCTACTACTCCAACCCGGATGTCAGGGACAACCTGGGCGTACCCCTGGGCCAGCTGGGCACCGCCAACATGGCCCGCCTGTGGCGTGAAGGGGCCCAGCGCATGTCCGCCTACAGCCCGGCGGTGATTCCCATGGATCACGAGGAAGCCCAACCGCTGCTGAACAAATCCATCGACCTGCGACGGGACACGATCCACTACGAGGCCCTGGACATTCCCGAGGGCACCGAGCGCCTGGCGTTGTCGATCAACCACGGCCCGCGCCATGAACGCGCGGGCAAGGTGCAACTGCTGCTCAAGCACGGCGCCCGCCCCAGCGTCAGCGACTATGACTACCGCACCCTGGAAAACCATGGCGTCGCCCTGGGGGTCAATCATCCCAAGCCCGGACGCTGGTACGTCGGGGTACGAGCCGAGAAGAACAAGAGCGCCAGCGACCAGTTGCTTGAAGGCCATGTCTTCGCCAAGACCCGGGAAACCAGCCAGGCTCGCTACCTGCGCTTTGTCGCCACGTCGTCGATCAACGGCAGCAACGTCGCCAGCATCGCCGAACTGCTGCTGGCCGACGCCAAGGGCAAGCCGCTGCCGAGAAGCGGCTGGCGCGTCCACTCGGTCAACGGCAAGACCTCCGGCATCGACAACAGCCTGTGGTTCGTCGATGGCAAACCGAACTCGTACTGGAGTTCGGGCAGCGCCCGCTATCCCCACGAGATCATCATCGACCTCGGAGCAGAGCGAGGCTTCTCCTCCTTGAACTACCTGCCGCGGCAAAACAACGATGCCGCCGGCAACATCAAGGGCTACGAAGTGTATGGCGGCGACAGCCCGACCAGCGCCTGGGCGCTGCTGGCCAAAGGCGAGTTCAGTGCCGACAACGAGGTCAAGTCCGTTGCCCTCAAGCCGGTCGCGGCCATCCAGCCACCTGTCGCCGTGATCAGCGGTCGCAGCCAGGCCAACGCCGATGAACGGGTGCAACTGGATGCCTCGGGTTCCAGCGACCCGCAAGGCCGAGCCTTGAGCTTTGCCTGGCATGTCACGCCGGCACTGGACTTCGAGCTTGACGGCGCGCGCATCAGCTTCAGCGCGCCGCGGCTCAAGCAGGACACCCGCTATCGCTTCACCTTGAGCGTGGACAACGGCCAGAAAACCACCACCGCCGAGCACAGCGTCACGGTCCTCGCCCCGCCGCAAACGGCGCCCGGCTGCACAAGTGCCTGGAATCGCAGCACGGCCTACCTGGGCGGTCAGAAAGTCAGCCACAACGGGCGCTTCTTCCTCGCCCGCTGGTGGACCCAAGGCCAGGAGCCGGGCAACCCGGCGTTCACCGGGCCGGACTTCAGCGGCAAGGTCTGGAGCGACCTCGGGCCCTGTCACTGACTTTCACCGGGGGCTTCACGCCCCCGGCAACCAGCCCCCTCCCCCCGCGCAGACGGCGGCCCTTGTCGGCTGCCGTCTGCGTGACCTCGCCGAGGCCCCTGCAGCGCGCTGCATGTCAGTGCTTGGCCGCCCAGGACGATTGGCGCCCCGCCCCCAGCAGCGCCCCACCCGGGCGCCTAGGACCGGTACGAAAAGCCCCCTGTTCGATGTACGCCCGGAGCGCCCCTGCCTATGATGCCCTCCGCCGGCACAACTCCTTATCCACCTTCTCAGCGCGGACGCTTTAGCGGTCCTGTTCGCCAGGTTTCGCACCGCGCCGAGACTCTCCAGGAATAGTTATGTCGAGCTTCAGATTGACTGCCTTGTCCCGCGCTACCCGCCTTTGGGGCGCCAGCCTGGGCGCCGCCCTGCTCTTGCCCCTGGGCATGGTGCAGGCCGATGTCGGCCAGCCCACTCCCGATGCGACTCAGGGCGCGACGGTGATCCAGGGTCACTTCATCAACCTGCCGATGCCCGGTGCCAGGGCCATGCCATTCAGCGCGGTCGAAACCGGTACCGAACAGTTGCAACAGGTCACCGGGATGCGCATCCGCAGCCTGGTCCCGCAACAGGACGATACCTTCAAGGACCTGCGGGTCATGACCGGCCAGCTGGAAGGACGTGCCCGCACCCTCAGCGCCCCCGGAGAGATGACCCTCGCCGCGCGTCCCGACGGCAGCTTTCTCGCCCTGTTGCCGGACGCCAATGCGATCATTCGCGGCGACGCTAACGGCCAGCAGTCGTTGATCCACCTCGACCCCGGGGCGGCCTTTGACCCGTCGAGCGTCGACTACATCGCCAATGACGGCAGCGAGCCGCCAGCCCAGAAGGAATCACGCAGCGGCCTGCGCAGTTTCCAGGTCGACCGCAACGTCCAGGGCGAAACCGTGATCGACCTGCTGGCCGGGTTCTCCCAGGCCGCCGCCGACTATATCGGTGACCACGAAGCCTACGCCCTGGTCCAGGTGGCCTCGGTCAACCGCGCCTTGCAACAGTCCAAGGTGCAGGGCGTGCGCCTGCGCCTGGTGGGCACTCAAGTTGTGCCAAAGGATGTCGCCATCACCAGCCCCAACGTGAATCAGGTGCGCAACGTCTTCGCCGAAGGCATGCGCCGCTACAGCCCGGACGTGGTCGCCAGCTTCGTCGTTGGCATCCCCGGGGAGAACACCGCTGTGGGTTGGGGCCAGCTACCCGGGCGCTACACCATCAACTCCATCAAATCGTCCACCGTGTTCCGTCACGAACTGGCCCACAACATCGGCGGTAGCCACTGCTCCGATGGCAGCCACTACCGCTTCGGTTACAACAACGGTCGGGTCGGCACTATCCTCTGCGGCAACCATGTGGGCTATTTCTCCAACCCGGACGTCAAGGACAGCCGCGGCGTGCCGCTGGGCAACGCGACAACCGCCAACATGGCCCGGGTCTGGCGGGAAAACGCGGCGCTGATGTCGGCCTACAGCCCTTCCGTGGTCCCGCTCGAACAGGAGCAAAGCACCTCGATCCTCAACCAGAAAGTCAGCCTGGCCAGCGGCCAGACCCGCTACTTCCCGGTGGATGTGCCCGAAGGCACCCGGCGCCTGGTATTCACCGTGGTGGACGGCGAACTCACCGAGAAGGCCGGCCAGATCCAGTTGCTGCTCAAGCGCGGCGCCCAGCCCAGCGGCTCAAGCTACGACTACCGCTCGGCACGCAGCCACAACGTGTCCCTGGGGGTGAACGACCCGCAGCCGGGACGCTGGTACCTGGCGGTCAACACCGACAACCGGGCCACTCATGACCAGGTGCTTGAAGGCCACGCCTATGGTCTGACCCAGGACACGGCCCAGGGCCGCTACCTGAAATTCGTCGCCACCTCCGCGGTGGACGGCAAGGACAACGCCAGCGTCGCCGAACTGCTGCTGGTGGATGCCAAGGGCAAGGCCCTGCCCCGCGAGAGCTGGAAGGTTGTGTCCACCAGCAGCGCGGTGCCTGGCGCAGCGGTCGGCAACCACGCCATCGACGGCAACCCCAACTCCTACTGGAGCACGGCGCCGGGGGCGCGCTACCCCCATGAAATACTGATCGACCTGGGGGCCGACAGCCGCTTCTCGCAACTGCACTACCTGCCGCGCCAGGACGCCGGCCTGAGCGGCAACATCAAGGGCTATCAGGTCTATGGCAGCAGCAGCGTGAACGGCGCCTGGACCCTGCTGGCCGACGGCGAATTCAGCGCCGACAACGAGGTCAAGGCCGCGTCCCTCAAGCCGGTGAATGCCGGTGAACCTCCGGTGGCGGTGATCAGCGGCAAGACCGAAGCCAACGCCGGGGACAGGATCGTCCTCGATGCCTCGGCCTCCAGCGATCCCCAGGGCAATGCCCTGAGCTTCGCCTGGGAAGCCTCGCCGCGCCTGGACTTCGACTACGACGGCGCGCGCATCAGCTTCACCGCGCCGGAACTACAGGAAGACACCCGCTACCGTTTCACCCTGACCCTGAGCAACGGCAAGCAGAGCAGCACCCGGACCCACGAGATGCTGATCAAGGGCAAGGCCGGCACCGCCAGTTGCAAACCGGAATGGACGCTCAGGGGCACTTACGTCGGCAACGATGTGGTGCAGTGGAAAGGTCGTCAGTACCAGGCCCGCTGGTGGACCTCGGGCGCCGAGCCGGGCCTGGCCAGCACCACCGGCCCGGACGGCGCCGGCAAGGTCTGGCGGGACCTGGGCCCGTGCCAGAGCGGCGGCGAGAAACCGGTCGAGCCACCGGTGGAGGAAGTCAAACCGCCGGTAGCCGTGATCGGCGGTACCAGCCAGGCCAAGCCGGGCGAAACGGTCTACCTCAACGCCAGCGGGTCCAGCGACCCGGCGGGCCTGAAGCTCAGCTACAGCTGGAGCGTCAACCCAAGCGTCGCCTTTGAAG
Source organism: Pseudomonas sp. Os17 (assembly GCF_001547895.1). Lineage (NCBI taxonomy): Bacteria > Pseudomonadati > Pseudomonadota > Gammaproteobacteria > Pseudomonadales > Pseudomonadaceae > Pseudomonas > Pseudomonas sp. Os17. The sequence goes on from NZ_AP014627.1 coordinate 5,994,896, forward strand.
CCGCTGGCGACCTGATGAAGTTCGTCGCCCCGAGGGCTGCCCAGGACGTGATCTACAACGTCAGCCTGACAGTGAACAACGGCAAGCACAGCGCTACCCGAGTGCATCAGGTCAAGGTGCTGGCCGAGAAGCCGGCGCCGGTCAAGCCGCCGCTGGCGAGCATCGCCGGCGTCAGCCAGGCCAAGGGCGGTGAAACAGTGACCCTGGACGCCGCCGGCTCCAGCGATCCGGCCGGCCTGGCGCTGAGCTACCAATGGACCGTGACGCCCAGCGTCGCCTTCCAGGCCTCGGGGTCGAAACTGATCTTTGTCGCGCCCAAGAGCGACAAGGACATCAGCTACCGCTTCACCCTGAACCTGGGCAACGGCAGCCATACGGTCAGCCGCGACCATAGCGTGACCGTGCTGGCCGACAGCGTGGAAACGCCAGCCGGTTGCCTGGGCGCCTGGAGCCGTCAAGGCACCTACCTGGCCAACGACAAGGTCAGCCACAACGGCCGCTACTACATCGCCCGCTGGTGGACCAAAGGCAACGAGCCGTCTGCTGCCACTGTCGGTGGCGAAGGCAGTGGCAAGGTCTGGCGCGACGCCGGCGCCTGTAACTGATGCCAGAGGCGTGACCGCTTGCTCCGCAATCCGGTCACCCTTTCCCGGCCACTTCAGGTAAAAGGATGGGCGGCGACTGCCATCAGTCGTCGTCCGCCCTCTGCCGCTGAACGCCGTCGACTCCTCCAAGGCGCGCCCCCACTGGCAGAACACCGATGCTTTGCCAATGGAGATCCGAATGCGCAAATCTGCCCTGTCCGCATGGATGCTAGCGGGCCTTTCCCTGTGTCTGTCCCAGGTGCAAGCCGCCGAACTCATCGGCTTTCGTGAAGTGACGCTGGCGGACGCCAGTCAGCAGCGCCCCCTGCATGTCGCCCTCTGGTACCCCACCACGGCCTCCTCCCCCGCCCTGACCTCGGCCGATAACCGGATTTTCCAGGGCCTGACCACGATCCAGGATGCCCCGCCCAGCAGCAGCGCACACCCGTTGGTGGTGCTGTCCCACGGCTACCGCGGCAACTGGCGCAACCTCAGCTGGCTGGTACCCGAGCTGGTCGACCAGGGCTATATAGTCGCGGCCCCCGATCACCCGGGCACCAGCACATTCGACCAGCGCCCCGCAGAAGCCGCGAAGCTCTGGGAACGCCCGCGCGACCTGAGCCGGGTCATCGACGAGCTCAGCCGCGACAACAGCCTGGCCGGCACGGTCGACCCGCAGCGCATCGCCGCCATCGGCCACTCCCTGGGCGGCTGGACCGTCACCGCGCTGGCTGGTGCCCGCTACAGCCCGCAACGCTACCTGGAGGAATGCCGGCTGCATCCCAATCCGCGCCTGTGCGGACTGGCGCCCGAACTGGGGATCACCCCGGAGCACCAAGGCCCTCTCGGCGCAGACCTGCGGGACCCGCGAGTCAAGACCGTCGTCGCGCTGGACCTGGGGTTCGCCCGTGGCTTTATCCCCGAGAGTGTGTCGACGCTGAAGACACCGATCCTGGTCCTGGGAGCCGGAGTGAACATCGCGGACATGCCGGTGGAAGAAGAGTCGGGCTACCTGAACGCCCATCTGGCGTCCCCGCCTTCGCGCTATCAGGTCCTGGCCGATGCCAGCCACTTCAGCTTCATGCAGCTGTGCAAGCCGGACGCCGCAGCCTTGCTCAAGGAGCAGGCGCCTGGGGACCAGATCATCTGCCGGGATGGCGATGGCGCGGATCGCCAGGCCCTGCACCGGCAGGCGGCGCAATTGATCGGCGACTTTCTCCGCCAGAACCTTGCCGGCCAGGCACCAGCCGGCTGATCAGGCCACCTCTTGCTGCACCGCGGCTTTCGGCTTGCGCCACTGGGGCAGGCCGATCAGCACCACCGCGCTGATGATCACCAGCATGGCCAGGGCCTCTTCGATGCCGATGGTTTCACCGACAAAGACGATCCCCAGCAGCACCGCCACCGCCGGATTGACGTAGGCATAGCTGGTGGCCGCGGCCGGCCGCACGTGCTTGAGCAGGTACATGTAGGCGTTGAAGGCGATGATCGAACCGAAGCCGGCCAGGTAGGCCAGGGCCAGCCAGCCTTCCAGGGGCGGCATGGCGTCCAGGTGCTCGCCGCTCAAGGTGCTGCCGATCATCAGCACCACGCCACCAACGAGCATTTCCGCCGCGCTGGCCATGGCTCCCTGGGGCAGCGGCAGGTGCTTGCTCCACACCGAACCGAAGGCCCAGGCCGCCGCGGCGAACAGCAGCAGCGCGGCCCCCAGCGGGCTGGATTGCAGGTTGGAACCCAGGTTGAGCATGCCGATGCCGATCATCCCGAGGAGGATGCCGGCCCACTCCAGGCGCGTATTGCGCGCGCCCCAGAAGTAGCCGCAGAGCAGGGTAAACAGCGGCACCGTGGCCACCGCCAGGGCCGCCACGCCGGAGGTCACCCCGGAGTGTTCGGCCAGCGTCACCGCACCATTGCCGCAACTGAGCAGCAGCACGCCGATGATCCCGGCGGCCTTCCATTGCGCCCAGGTCGGTGCCGGAACCCCGCGCCAGCGCAGGAAGGCATACATCAGGCTGCCGGCGATGATGAAGCGCACGCCGCCGAGCATCAGCGGCGGCCAGTACTCGACGCCAATGCGGATCACCAGGTAGGTCGACCCCCAGATCACGTACAAGGCAAAGAAAGCGGCGATCAACGGCAGGGAAAAACGGCTTTGGCCAGGCATGGGAGGCAGCTCGGAGCAGGCAGGAGGAACACTATTCTAGAAAGGCGACCTGGTGAACTTAAGTTACAAAACCTGTTTATAAGGGCAGTACACTTTCCAAAGCATGGAGTTCTGCGCTAAATACCGTGCTTTCGAAAGTCGGTCCGATCAGGAGCCATCCATGGACAAATACGACCGCTTGCTCCTGGCCAGCCTGCTGGAAAACGGCCGGGCGAGTTACGCCGAGCTGGCGCGCAAGGTCAACCTCTCAGCGCCGGCGGTGGCCGAGCGCGTCGCCAAGCTGGAGGCCAGCGGGGTGATCACCGGCTATCAGGCCAAGGTCGACATGGCCAAGGTCGGCTTGCCGATCCAATGCGTGATCGAACTGCGCCTGGCCCAGCATGGCAACCAGAAAAACTACGACGAGTTGATCAAGATCCCCCAGCTCACCGAATGCCATCGGGTGACCGGCGATCCTTGCGTGATCATGCAGGCGGCAGTGGGCTCGATGCCGGAGCTGGAAGAGCTGATCAACCGTGTGGCCCAGTTCGGTTTCAGCAAGACCTCCATCGTGCTGTCCAGCGCCATCGAACGGCGGGTGCCCCTGGGGCAACTGGAAAGCAACGGCAAATGAATCCGGAGCCTGGGCTCAGCCCCCGCGCTGACGCTTGAGGTGCTCGGGGATCTTGGCCGCCGGGACTTTCTGCAGTTTGCAGAGAAAGTCGTGGGACAGCTCACGCACGCCATGGGTGTGCCGCAGCTCGCCCGCCAGGTGCGCCACCAGGTTGGCGGCCATTTCCGCATCGGCCATGGCCCGGTGCGCCTGGCCGGTGTGGGGCAGGCCGGCGTACTGGGTCAGGGTGCCCAGCTTGTGGTTGGGGGCCGCCGGCATCAGGCGTCGGGCCAGCAACAGCGAACAGGCAAAATTCTGCAAACGGGTGCGCTTGATCCGCCCCAGCTCGAAATCCCAGAACTTCTGGTCGAACGCCGCGTTGTGGGCCAGCAACGGCGTGGTGCCGACGAACTCGTTGACCTCGTTCATCACCTGCTCCGCCGACGGTGCGCTGCGCAACATGGCGTTGCTGATGCCGGTCAGCTGTTCGATGAAGCCCGGCACCCGCACCCCGGCGTTCATCAGGCTCTGGTAACGCTCGACGATGCGCCCCTGCTCAAGCATCACCACGGCGATTTCCGTGGCCCGGCAACTGCTGCTCGGGGAGATTCCGGTGGTTTCAAAGTCGATGACGGCAATACGTTCCAAACCTGTGCAGCTCCGTATGAAAAATGATCAGCTCTTGAGCAGCAGGGCGCCTTCGATCGGCACATAGCGCGTGGCGGCGCGAATCAGCGAATTGGCGGTCAGGCCCGGCACGCCGTAAGCCACGGCGCTGACCCCGTGCTTGTGGATGATGCGTTCGAGCAGCAGGTCGAAGTCGCCGTCGCCGGAGGCCAGCACCACTTCGTCGACCTGGGCGGCGGCGTCCATGATGTCGATGGTGATGCCCACGTCCCAGTCGCCCTTGGCCGAGCCGTCGCTGCGCTGAATGTAGGGTTTGAGTTTTACCGTGAAGCCCAGGTTGCGCAGGATCTGCTGAAACTGCTGCTGCTTGCTGTCACCGCGATCGATGGCGTAGGCATAGGCTTCGACGATCTGCCCTTGCTTGCTGATATCCGCCCACAGCGCCGCGTAGTTGAAGTGACAACCATAGGCCTGGCGAACGGTGTAGTAGAGGTTCTGGACATCGGCGAACACAGCGATTTTTTTCACCGCTAATCCTCATGGCGCAGCAGCGCGGGGGCTGGAACGGGGCTCAAGACCCGAAAAAAGTCGCCCAGTATGCCAGTCACGAGGAATGTTCCGCGAATAATCGGTCCGGAGCAGGCACCTGCCCCGGACCGACGGTGGGTCAGACGAAGGAGTCGTCGTCGGAGAAGAACGAGCTGTCGTCGCTGCCGTAGTCGGCGTTGCTGAAGCCGCCCTGGTCGTTGCCGCCCCAGGCGTCGTTGTTGGCCAGACGCTGATCGTCATTGCCCCAGCCGCTGTTGTCGCTGGCCGGCGCCGGTTCTTCCTTGATGACTTCGACGATTTCCTGGGGTTGCTGATTGCTGTGGAACAGGCTGCTGATGCCCTGCGCCAGCATCACCCCGCCGGCCACGCCGGCAGCGGTTTTCAAGGCGCCTCCGAGGAAGCCGCTGCCGGCCGCGGCCGGAGCAGGTGCTGGCGCATAGTTCTGCTGCGGCGCGCCAAAGCCCTGCTGGGCCGGTGCACCAAAGGACGAACGCGACGGCTCACGCCAGCCTCCGCCGGAGGATGGCGCCACGCTCGGGGCCTGCGCGGGCGCCGGAGCCGGCTCGCGGGAGCCACCGAAGATGCTCGACAGAAAACCGCCGCTCGCCGCCGGAGCTGGCGCTGCGGCCTGGGAGCGGGCCTGTTGCAGCTCGGCCTGCAACTGCTGCACTTGCTGGGTCAGTTGCTTGTTCTGCTGGTCGAGGCTTTTCAGGGCCGCCTCCTGCACCAGGATCGCCTGGGTCATGAAATACCCGGCCGCAGGCTGGCGGGTCAGATGCTCCTTGATCCGCGCCTCGGCCTGGGCATCACGCGGGGCTGAATCCGTTTCGGCTTGCTGCAACCGTGAAAACAGTCCATCGATCAGGGTTTGCTCTTCGCTGTTCATGGCGACCTCTTTAGATTGCCGGTAAAAATCTGGTCCGCGCCCCCACAGGGCTGCGGTACGCACCAGTTATGGGGCTGGGGCGACGACTTTCAATGGTCTTTACTCAAGGTTTACGTTTGCTCCCGGAGGGCCTGCATCGGTTAAAGTGTCAAACCGCTTGGTCAACTGCGATCCCCATCAATGACTCCGTTAGATGTTCTGCGCGACTCTTTCTATTTCTTCCAGCGTAATCTCGGCCGCATCGCCCAACTGTGCCTGCCTCTGGTGATTCTCGAGGCGCTGTTGCAGCAGGGCGTGAGCAGCGCCCTGGGCGAGAAGGCCTTCCCCGGCTCCAGCGTGGTGGTGGGCCTGTTGCTGTATCCCTTGTACACCGGCGCGCTGATCCTGTTTCTCGATGCCCGCACTCGCGGGCAGTCGCCCCGCAATCGCGATCTGTGGGCCATGGCCCTGAGCCTGTGGCCGCGCTTCGCGCTGCTGACCGCGGTCAGCACGCTGTTGATTCTGCTCGGGCTGTCGCTGTATTTCCTGCCGGGGCTGTGGCTGATGGTGGTGCTGGCCTTCGCCGAGTACCTGCTGGTACTCAAGGGCCTGGCGCCCCTGGCGGCGATCAAGGAAAGCCTGCGCCTGAGCCGCGGGCACTTCCTGCGCATCCTGTTGTGCATCCTGGCGGTCATGGCCCCGCTGTGGCTGCTCAAGGGGGCGAGCGAAGCCGCCTATCCCGAACCGCTCAACCCGATCCTGAGCCTGGTGCTGGACAGTGCCTACAGCTTCCTGCAGTTGTTCACCAGCGTGGTGCTGTTCCGCCTGTTCATGCTCATCAACGAGCAGTCGGACCAGCGCTGAAACGCTGCGCAACCGCTCTGCCCCTTGGGTGAGGGCGGCGCACTCGGTTATGCTCCGGCCCATCCCGCAACGCCATAAGCCGAGCCGATGACCCGTCTACTGCGCATCACCCTGTTGAGCCTGCTACTGATCGGCCTGGTGCTGGCCAGCCTGATCTACAGCCTGACCTGGCGTCCGCAGCCCAAGGAAACCCTGACGGTCAGTTGCAGCGCCCAGGCCGCTCCACTGGTGCCGGGCCAGGCGCTCAAGGTGATGACCTGGAACCTGCAATACCTGGCCGGCAAGCGCTACGTGTTCTGGAACGACCAGGCCCGGGGCGAGGATGAACGCCCGACCCTGGAAGACATGGCCTTCAGCCTCGACGAAGTGGCCCGGGTGATCCGCGACGAACAACCGGACCTGGTGCTGCTGCAGGAAGTGGACAACGGCGCCAAGGCCAGCGCCTACCAGGATCAGCTCAAGCTGCTGCAGGAGCGGGTCACCGACCTGTACCCCTGCAGCACCCAGGCTTACGACTGGAAGGCCGATTTCGTGCCCTCCCCGCACATTTTTGGCAGCGTCGGCCGGCAACTGGCGACCCTCAGCCGCTACCGCATCGAACACGCCGAACGCCTGCAACTGCCGGTTGCCCCACAGCCACTCATCAGCCGGCAATTCCAGCCCAAGGACGCCCTGCTCCTGAGCTACCTGCCCCTGAGCGACGGCGGCCAACTGGTGGTGCTCAATACCCACCTGGAACGTGCGCAGCGGGCCGACGACACACAACAGAGGCAAGTGACGGCCATTGCCAAGGTGCTGGACAAGCTGGAAAGCCGCGGCACGCCCTGGCTGATTGGCGGCGACTTCAACCTGCTGCCCCTGGGCCAGTACCAACGCCTGAGCGAAGCACAGCGCGCGCCGTATCAGATCGACAGCCCGCTGCACCTGCTGTGGGACAAGTACCCGATGATCCCCAGCAACACCCAGGCCAGCGGCGTCGACCGTGCGCGCTGGCTGACCCACTACCCCAACGACCCGAGCCTGGACGGCCCGGATCGCACGGTCGACTACCTGTTCTACAGCCCGCGCCTGAAGCGGGTCGAATCCCGGGTGCGCCAGGACGATACCCTGCGCATCTCCGATCACTTGCCGGTGCTGGCGCGCTTTCTGTTACCGGCCCAGTAAGCCCCGCTCTCTATTTGCGCGGTTTGACCCGGGCCGTCGCCTCGGCGATCAACGGGTCATCCGGCCAGTAGTGCTTGGGATAACGCCCCTTGAGGTCCTTCTTGACCTCGGCATAGGTGCTGCGCCAGAAGTTGGCCAGGTCCTGGGTGACCTGCACCGGACGCCGCGCCGGGGACAACAGGTGCAACTTGACCACCTGGCGCCCGCCGGCAATCCGCGGGGTGTCCGACAGACCGAACAGCTCCTGCAGGCGCACGGCCAGAATCGGCGGCTGCTCGCTGTAGTCCAGGCGGATCGACGACCCCGAAGGCACCGTCAGATGGTGCGGCGCGAGTTCGTCCAGGCGCTGGGGCAGCGGCCAGGGCAGCAGGTTGTGAACGATGCTGGCCAGCTCCAGATTGGCAAAATGACTGAGGCGCGACACCTTGCCCAGGAAGGGTTGCAGCCATTGCTCCAGGCCTTCGAGCAAGGCGCCGTCGCTGACATCCGGCCATTGGCTCTCGCCCTTGTCCGCCAGCTCGAGCTGGCGCAACAACATCACCCGGGCCTGCCACTGGCGCAGTTCCGGGGTCCAGGGCAACAGCTCCAGTCCCTTGCGCCGCACCAGATTGACCAGGGCCCGGCAACGGGCAGCTTCGTCCAGGCCGCTGAGGGGCTCACGGTCGAGCACCAGCTCACCGACCTTGCGCTGGCGCTCGGCGCGCAGCACACCTTCGCGCTCATCCCAGTCCAACTGGTCGACCGTCCGCACCTGCTCCGCCAGCACGCTGTCGAACAGCGCCGGATCGAAATCCGCTGCCAGGTAGATGCGTTCTTCACGCTGGCCCTGGCGACTGCCCAGGTCGGCCACCACCAGCCAGGGCTGCTTCATCAGGTTGTCGGCTTCGCTGAACTGCGCCGCGCGGCCGTTGGCCAGACGATACTCGGCGCCACCGGGACGCCGCTGCTGGGCCACGCGGTCGGGATAGGCCAGGGCCAGCAGGGCCCCGAGCCAACGCGGATGCTCGGGATCGCTGACGGCGGACTCTGCCTGCCCACGCAGGTAGCTGCGGTATTGACGCGACAGTTGCCGTGCTCGTTGTACGCCGCCCTGAGCACCGCGGGCCGCCCGCTCCTCTCCCGAAAGCAGCACCAGGCGACTGTGCAGATCGGCCCCGGCCCCCCGCAGAATGTCCCGCTCCCCCAACAGCGCCGCGACGTCACAGGCCATCTGCGCCAGCCCCAGGGACTGGCCACGCAACAGCAAGTGGGCGATGCGCGGATGAGCCGGCAACTCGGCCATGGCCTGGCCGTGGCGGGTCAAGGTGCCGTCGTCGTTGAGCGCTCCCAGGCGCCGCAACAGATCCTGGGCCTGGGCATAGGCGGCGCCGGGCGGCGCGTCCAGCCAAGCCAGCTGGTTCGGCGCCACGCCCCAGCGCGCCAGTTGCAGGGCCAGTCCGGCCAGGTCGGCCTGGAGAATCTCCGCACTGGCATAGGCGGCCAGTTGTTCCTGTTGGTCGGCGGACCACAAGCGATAACAAACGCCGGGTTCCAGACGCCCGGCCCGACCGGCGCGCTGGGTCGCGCTGGCGCGCGAGATGCGCTGGGTGTCGAGGCGGGTCATGCCGCTGCCGGGGTCGAAGCGCGGGACCCGCGCCAGTCCCGCGTCCACCACCACCCGTACACCGTTGATGGTCAGGCTGGTTTCGGCAATGTTGGTGGCCAGCACCACTTTGCGCTGGCTCGCCGGGGCCGGGTCGATGGCGGCGCGCTGGGCCGCCAGGTCGAGCTCGCCGTGCAATGGGCACAGCAGGATATCGTCGCGCGGCCCCAGGGCTTCGGCCAGTTGCTGATGGACCCGGCGGATCTCCGCCTGCCCGGGGAGAAACACCAGCAGGCTGCCGCTTTCATCATTGAGGGCTTCCAGAACCGTCTGCACCACTCGCGGCTCGATGAACTCGCCAGGCTGGAACGGGAGCCCCCAGCGCTGGGTCACCGGGAACATGCGCCCTTCACTGCGCAGGATCGGCGCATCGCCCAGCAGCGTGGACAGCCGCTCGCCCTCCAGGGTCGCCGACATCAACAGGATCTTCAGCGGCTGCTGGTCACGGAACAGCTCGCGACCATTGAGACTCAGGGCCAGGGCCAGATCGGCATCCAGGCTGCGCTCGTGAAATTCGTCGAAGATCAGCAGCCCCACCCCTTCCAGGGCCGGGTCGTCCTGCAGGCGACGGGTGAGAATGCCTTCGGTGACCACTTCGATACGGGTGCGCGGGCCGACCTTGCTGTCCAGGCGGATGCGGTAGCCCACGGTTTCCCCGACTTTCTCCCCCAGCTCGCTGGCCAGGCGCTCGGCGGCGGCCCGTGCCGCCAGCCGCCGGGGTTCGAGCATGAGGATGGTCTGTCCTGCCAGCCAGTCCTGATCCAGAAGCGCCAGGGGCACGCGGGTGGTCTTGCCGGCCCCGGGCGGGGCTTCGAGCACCGCTTCATGGCGCGCCGCCAGGGCCTCGCGCAGTGCAGGCAAAACTTCATCAATTGGCAAAGAATTCATGCTGGCTCCCAAACAGAGGCGCGAGTATAACGGCGAACTGCCTGGGGTTAATCATGGTCTGAGTGCTGATCGACAAGACTCAACACCCCGCTCCATCCTTCTTTGCTTTCGTGCTTGCTAGGAGATTTCCATGCGTATTCCCCACCGTGTCATTGGCGGCGTCCTGATCACCACCCTGCTGACCCAACTGACTGCCTGCGGTTCGATCTTCTTCCCCGACCGGCGCGGCCAGATCGACGGCAAGATCGATCCGGTGGTCGTGGTACTGGATGCCGTTGGCCTGCTGTTCTATGTGATCCCGGGGCTGATCGCCTTTGGCGTCGACTTCGCCACCGGGGCGATCTACCTGGAGCCCGGCAAGACCGCGCAGATCGCCCCGGAAAAACTCCAGCAGGCCATTGGCGCCGACGGTAAAGTCGACAACCGTAAACTGCAGGCCATTCTGGAAAGCGAACTGGGGGGCCACTTCCCCCTGGATGACCCGCGCCTGATCCAGCACAAGGGCAGCGTGCAGCAACTGGCCCTGTATGGCCTGCAGCCCGCCGCCTGACCCCCCGACTCAAGGAACCCGCCGTCGATGATTGGCAACCCGGAACACGCTCGCCTCCTGCGCCTGGCCACCCGCGCCTCGGTCACCGTCGCAGGCATCCTGATTGTGACCAAGGCGATCGCCTGGTGGCTCAGCGGCTCGGTGAGCATGCTGGCGGGCCTGACCGACTCGGTGCTCGACGGCTTCACCTCGCTGCTCAATCTGTTGGCGGTGCATTACGCCCTGCGCCCGGCCGATGACGATCATCGCTACGGCCACGGCAAGGCCGAGTCGCTGGCGGGCATGGCCCAGGCGCTGTTCATCGCCGGCAGTGCGGTGCTGATTGCCTTTCAGGCGTTCGAGCGCCTGCAGCACCCGGAGCCGGTGGGCGCGCCCTGGCTGAGCATCGGGGTGATCGGGCTGTCACTGGTGCTGACCGTGGCGCTGCTGATCCTGCAACATCGAGTGATCCGCGAAACCGGCTCCAATGCGGTACGGGCCGACTCGCTGCACTACCGCTCCGACCTGCTGCTCAATGGCAGCATCCTCCTGGCCCTGGTGCTGGCGGCCTTCGGCTGGCATCAGGTGGACGCCTGGTTCGGCCTGGGGATCGCCGCCTACATTCTCTGGAGCGCGATCCACATCGCCCGGGAAAGCTTCTCGGTGCTGATGGATGAGGAGCTGCCCCCCGATGTCAGCCAGCACATGCTGGAACTGGCCTGCAGTGTGCCCGGGGTGCTGGGCGCCCATGACCTGCGCACGCGGATTTCCGGCAGCCACTGGTTCGTCCAACTGCACCTGGAATTGCCTGGCGACCTGAGCCTGTCGGTGGCCCACGCCATCAGCGATCAGGCCGCCGAGGCGATCCACCAGGCCTATCCACGGGCTGAAGTGCTGGTACACGCCGATCCGCAGGAAGTGGTCGAGGCCGCCAAAGCTCAGTAAGTGACCTGATACCCCCGCGAACTCAGGCAGTTGCCCTGGGCCTGACGGTAGGCCTGCACCACCTCCGGAGCGGGCTGATAGGTCGCGCCGGCCGGATCGAAACCGCTCTGCTGCACCGCCCAGCGATAGCAATCGTAGCGATCCTGATCGATCTGCTGCGGCGACTGGCCGTTGACCGGGTAAGCCAGAACGTCATAGCCATTGCCAGCCGGCGGCTGATCCGGCGGCGGCACGCCCACGGGCGGTTCGACCACGACGTACTGCTGGGTGTCCGCTTCGTAGCTGTAGTAGGCCCCGGCGGCGAGAAAGAACAGCGCGCTGCCGATCCAGATTTCCCGCGCGTAATCGGGCAGGTATCCCACTCGAATGCCATAGGGTGGATGCACCACCACATAGCGGGAACCCTGCGGGCGATACCAGTAGCCACCCGAGAAGAAGTAGTCCTGGCCGCGATACGGCACGCGGTAGTTGCGCTCGGGGAAACGGTCGATCACGTAGCCCGGGCGGTACTGCGGCCCTGGTCCCCAACCGTTGCCATGCCCATCGGGACGCCCCGGCCAGCGATGATCATTGGGGCGGCCATAGTCCGGCCGTGAACCCGGCCCACCGGCCTGCCAGTGCTGGTTGTAGTCGTTGCGCCGGGGAATGTCCTGGTAGTAGCCACGCTGGGGCTCCTGGGTCTGGCGCACGGTGTCGGGCCGCCCCTGGATCGGCAGGCTGGGTGCTGCCTGCGGCTGTTGCTGCGGCGCCGGCGCAGGCCGGCTTTGCTGGTTGGGATCATGCGGGGGGCGGTTCTGCCACTGCCCGCCGGGGTTCAGTCCATTGTGTTCGAACTGACGGCTGTTCTCGCCACGGATGATTTCATTCTGTGGCCGCTGCTGCGGGGCGGGTTGCGCCCGTTCCGGCGGGCTCCCCGGACGGCCCTGATTGCCTTCCCCATGCCCTTCCGGGGCATGCTCATGCTGCCCGCCGGAAGGCGCTCCCTGCTGGGGCGGTCGTCTGTCGTCTCGCTCATCGGCGAGCACTTGCGCGCTGACGCTCACGCACAACACACCAACACCTGCCAAACGCCAGATGCGCGACTTCATGCTATTCCTCACTGCGGATTGGGGCCTGTAGATAAGACTGAAAAAGCCCAGGGCGGTTCTGCTAGAGATTATCAGTCACGAGACTTATTTCGCAGGCAATAAAAAAGGGCGGCCCGTCGGCCGCCCTTTGAGATTTTGTCCGTGCTCGACGCTTTTGACGCCGGCTCACCTCACTCCGTCTTCTGGACAGGGTGTAGCCCGGGGGCCGGCTCAACCCTGTGGGATTGGCGGCCGCGGCAGGCCTGATTCGGCGGGCCGCAGTGGACTCTATGTCCGGGCAGTGATTCTGGTGATAAGAATAGGCCTGGGCCGACGACAGAGGATTGCGAAGATTGCTTGCAAAAACACCTCTTGCGCAATTTTTAACCCGAGATAGATAATTCAACGCAATACTTATGAGAAAGGCCTGATTGATGAGCAAACTCGACCGCTATGACCTGAGTATTTTGGCCGAATTGCAACGCGACGCCCGCATCTCCAACCAGGAACTGGCCGAGCGCATCGGCCTGTCACCCTCGCCCTGTTCGCGCCGGGTCAAGCAGTTGGAGGACGACGGCTACATTTCCCGCCAGGTCGCCTTGCTGGACCGCAAGATGCTCGGCTTGAGCCTCACCGCCTACGTACTGATCGGCATGGACCGGCACACTCCCGAACGCTTCGAGAATTTCGAAGCGGCGATCCGCAGCCTGCCCCAGGTACTGGAATGCAGCCTGGTGACCGGGGTTGATGCCGACTACCAGCTCAAGGTCGTGGTACCGGACATGGACCACTACCAGAAGCTCCTGCTCGGTCACCTGACTCGTATCGACGGTGTCACCAGCGTGCGTTCCAGCTTTGTGCTCAATCAGGTACTCAACAGCACCGAGCTGCCCCTGACCCACCTGCGCAATTGACGGGCCACCTGTCGAAGCCGACTGGCGAGTGCAGGTACGCGGGCGCATTCGCCGGACTCCTGCAGCCGGGCCGGCCTGACGCTGTGGCGACATAACGCATGCAGATCAATGCTAGGCCGGCGAGCGTTGGCGTATACTCGCCCGGCATTTTTTCCCTGCCTGCATTGGAGATGATCGATGGACCCAGCCGTATTCGAAGAATGGATGATGACCGGTCTGGTCAGCCTCCTGATCATATTCATGGGCTTCATCGTCTGGGACCTGGCCAAGAAGTCCAAGGCCGGGCGCTTCGGCTCCTTTATCCTGTTCTTCGTGCTGGGCCTGGGCGTGGCCGCCTTCATCATCAAGAGCGTAGTGATCGGCCTGATCGAATCCGGCGCCTTATAAGCGCGCCGCAACTTCCTTCCACTGCCCCTGATCCAGGCCATCCAGGGTCCAGTCGCCAATCCTGACCCTTACCAGCCGCAAGGTCGGCAGGCCAACCGCTGCCGTCATGCGGCGTACCTGACGGTTGCGCCCTTCCCGAATCACCAGCTCCAGCCAACTGGTGGGCACACTCTTGCGAAAACGCACCGGCGGGTTGCGCGGCCACAGCTGCGGCTCCTCCAGTTGCCGGGCTTGGGCTGGCAGGGTCATGCCATCGTTGAGTTCCACCCCATCACGCAGCCGCTGCAACTGCTCGGCAGTGGGTTCGCCTTCGACCTGCACCCAGTAAGTCTTGGCCAGCTTGTGCTTGGGATCGGCAATGCGCGCCTGCAATTGCCCGTCATTGGTCAACAGCAGCAGCCCTTCGCTGTCCCGGTCCAGGCGTCCGGCCGGATAGACGCCGGGAATCGCGATGAAGTCCTTGAGCGTCGCCCGGCCTTCGCCATCACTGAACTGGGTCAGGACATCGAAAGGCTTGTTGAACAGGATCAGCTTCGGCTCGGCCGGCGGCGCCTTGGCCACGCGCTTGCTGGAAGAAGGAGAAAACGGCTTGGCGCCTGGGCGACGGGAAGCGGGACGAGGTGCACGGGACATGGCAGCGGGAACATTCAGCGATCAGGACCGACAATGCTAGTGACCTGATCGCCAAATGACCACGGATTAAACGCCTAGCGGAAAGGCGGTTCGTCGAAGCTGCGCAGTTTGCGCGAGTGCAGGGAGTTGAGCTCGCTGCGCATCAGGTCCACGGCTTCGATCCCAATCTTCAAGTGCTGGCTGACCGCCCGCTCATAGAAGGCATTGGCCGCACCGGGCAACTTGATCTCGCTGTGCAGGGGCTTGTCCGAAACACACAGCAAAGTGCCATAAGGCACCCGCAGGCGATAACCCTGAGCAGCAATGGTGCCACTCTCCATATCCACCGCCACCGCCCGGGACAGATTGATGAACGGACGTTCCTCGGCCCAGCGCAGCTCCCAGTTCCGATCGTCGTAGGTCAGCACGGTGCCGGTCCGCAGGCGCTTCTTCAACTGCTCGCCCTTCTCCCCGGTGACATTGGCTGCAGCCTGTTGCAGCGCCAGCTGGACTTCGGCCAGCGCCGGGATCGGGATGTTCGGCGGCACCACGCGGTCAAGAATGCCGTCGCGCCGCATGTAGGCGTGAGCCAGTACGTAGTCGCCGATCGTCTGCGACTGTCGCAGGCCGCCGCAGTGGCCGATCATCAGCCAGCAGTGGGGACGCAGCACCGCCAGGTGGTCGGTGATGTTCTTGGCATTGGACGGGCCGACGCCGATGTTCACCAGGGTCACGCCATGGCCATCGCTGGCCTGCAGGTGATAGGCCGGCATCTGGTAACGGTGCCAGACCACACCGGCGGCGATCGCCGAGGCCTCGCCGTGGTCCATGCCCTTGTCGATGATCACGTTGCCCGGCAGGACCATGCGTACGAAACGCGGATCGCTGCGCAGTTGCTCCAGGCCATGGACGATGAACTGGTCGACATAACGGTGGTAGTTGGTCAGCAGGATCCACGGCTGCACATGGCGCCAGTCGCTACCGGTGTAGTGCACCAGGCGCCGCAGGGAGAAATCCACCCGCGCGGCATCGAACAGTGCCAGGGGCAGCGGGTGGGTGTTTTCCCAGTCGTAGAGGCCGTCGGCGATACCGTCGGTGGCGGCGGACAGGTCGGTGCTGGGGAATACCCGGGCCAGGGCCGCTGCGGTCACGCCGGAACCGGCCAGTTCGTCGCCCTGCTCCACCACGTAGGGATAAGGAATGTTCTGCTCGCTGACACCCACTTCAACCGTGACGGTGAAGTCGTGCATCAACGGCACCAGTTGTTCGAGCAGGTAGTTACGGAAGGCGGCGGGATGAGTGACGGTGACGCTGTAAGTGCCCGGCAGTTGCACCTTGGCATAGGCCCGGGTGGTCTGTGGGACTTCGCCGTGGCAGTGGTAGGTCAAGCGCAGTTCGGGGTAGCGAAACAGCGCACGCTGCTCGGCATCCGGTTCGACCCGATCCTTGAGGTAACGCTTGAGCGCCTGGCTCAGGGCCGTGGTGGCCCGCTCATGCAAAGCAGCAAGCCGATCCACGGCTTGCTCGGCGGTTTGAACGACAATAAAAGCTTCGGTCACGGTAAGCATCCTGTGTTCTGATCTTGCAGGCGTTCATCTTGCCTGCAACACCGCCCCACGGGAACAGCGGAGTTACAGGAGCCGGCTTGCCGGCTCCTGCAGCGGGTCAGAAGCCTTGGGGAGTGGAGCGGGCGAGGATCGCGGCCACATCCAGCCCGCGGGGCAGCGTGCCATAGACCCGCCCGCCCTGGCCGCCCAGGCGGCTGGCGATAAAGGCCTCGCTGATCAGGTCGTTGCCCGCCTCCAGCAACAACTTGGCCTGCAGGCACAGAGCAATGTCCTCGGTCAGTTGCCGAGCGCGATACTGAATGTCGGCGGTGTCCTTGAAGCTGTCCTTGAGTGCGACGATATGCGCCGCCAGACGCTGGTCGCCATGCCCGTCCCCCAGCTCGGCAAACAGGGCATCCAGCACGCCCGGCTCTTTCGAGAGAGCCCGCAGCACATCCAGGCACTGCACGTTGCCGGAACCTTCCCAGGTCGAGTTCACCGGCGCTTCGCGGTACAGCCGCGGCAGGATGCTGTCCTCGACATAACCGGCACCGCCCATGCACTCGGCGGCCTCGTTGATCATGGCCGGGGCCCGTTTGCAGATCCAGTACTTGCCCACCGCCGTCACCAATCGGGAGAACTTGGCCTCCCGGGCATCGTCCTGATGGTCCAGGGCCCGCCCCATGCGCAGGCTCAAGGCCAGGGCCGCTTCGCTTTCCAGGGCCAGGTCGGCCAGTACGTTCTGCATCAGCGGCTGCTCACTGAGCAGGTGTCCGCCCACGCGGCGATGGGCACAATGATGGCTGGCCTGGGTCAGGGCCTGGCGCATCAGCGAACTGGAACCGACCATGCAATCGAAGCGGGTCATGGCCACCATCTCGATGATGGTGGGCACCCCGCGCCCCTCCTCACCGATCATCCAGGCCAGAGCGCCGCGAAACTCCACTTCACTGGAGGCGTTGGACTGGTTGCCGAGCTTGTTCTTCAGACGCTGGATATAGAACTGATTGCGGCTGTCATCCGGGCGATGACGGGGCAGGAGGAAACAGGTCAGGCCCTTGTCGGTCTGGGCCAGGGTCAGGAAGGCATCGCACATCGGCGCCGAACAGAACCACTTGTGCCCCACGAGCTCATAGGCCTGCCCCGGCCCGGGGGCCCCCACCGGGTAGGCCCGGGTGGTGTTGGCCCGGACATCGGTCCCGCCCTGCTTCTCGGTCATGGCCATGCCGATGGTGAGCCCGGCCTTGTGCTGCATGCCGACGTTGCGCGGGTCGTACTCGGTGGCGAGGATCTTCGGCAGCCATAGCCGGGCAATATCCGGCTGCAGCTTCAGGGCCGGCACGCAGGCGAACGTCATGGTCAGCGGGCAGCCGCTGCCGGCTTCGGCCTGACTGTGCAGATAGGTCATGGCGGCACGCGCCACATGGGCTCCTGCTTGCGGGTGGGTCCAGGGCAGTGAGGTCAGTCCGCCCTCGATGGCCGCCTGCATCAGTTGGTGGTAAGCCGGGTGAAACTCCACCAGATCGATTCGATGACCGAAGCGGTCGTGACTGGCAAACACAGGCTTGTTCTGATTGGCCAGGAACCCCGCCTCCATCAATGGCCCCCCCGCCAATGCACCGTAGGCATCGACCCGGGATTCGGCCCAACCGGCATCGAAACGCTGCATCCATTGCTGCAACGGCAGATCGATCCGATAGAGGTTGACGCCGTCCAGAGCGGGCGGCTGGTTGGTGACTTCGTGGGTTTCAGCGAACTGGTGGAGGTTCATTGCCGGGCTCCTTCAGGGTGTGCCAAGGCCCCAAGTTAAGCACCGGCCCCACCCTGAACAAAGTGGCATACCCGCCTAAATGTCGGCGCTTTCGCCCTGCTCCACAGCGAGCACACGCTTGGACAGCAGCAGCTGCAAGGCCTCGAATTTCACCGGTTTGCCGAGACAATCGGCTCCCGCTGTGGCCGCGCCCCCTTCGGTGCCGGGAACACAGGCCAACAGGATAGGCAACTGGGCATAGCCGGGCATCGCCTGAGCCTGGAGGCGAAACGCCCCTAACTGCGCCGCGCTGATCTGGCCATCGATCAGCACCGCGCTGACCGGCTCGCGCCCCAACAGTTGCAGGGCATCGGTTGGGCTGCCGACCGTGCGGACCCGATAACCGAGCTTGAGCAACATGCCCCGCAGCACCAGTTGGTCGACGTCATTGTCATCGATCAACAGCACGGTGCAGTCCTGGGGTGTCCGCCGCTGATGGGCGGCGGGCAGCCGGGCAATCGGCTCCTGCACCTCAAACTCCACCTGCAAACGGAAGCAACTGCCCTGCCCTGGCGTGGATTCGTGGGTCAATTGCCCATCCAGCAGTTCCACCAACTGGCGGCAGATCGCCAGGCCGATGCCCAATCCGCCATATTCGCGGGTCATGGAACCATCGAGCTGGAAGAAGCGCTGATACAGCATAGCCTCGTCCAGATTGACGAAACCTATGCCGCTGTCGATCACCTCGAAACTCAAGCTGACCCTTTCGACCGAGACGGCACGGGTCACCACCCGCAAGACCACGCCGCCGGAATGCGTGAACTTGACGGCGTTATCCAGCAGGCACTCCAGGCAATGGCTGAGCTTGCAGCGATCCCCCTGCAGGCGATCGGGCAATCCCGCACTCAGATCGACCTGAAACGACAGGGACTTGGCCGCCGCACTGGCCGCGTACTGGGTTTGCAACGCGGTCAGCAGCGAACGCAAGCTGAAGGGCTGGCGCTGGGCGCTGAGCTTGCCGGCCTGCAGTTCGGTCAGCGTGAGGATGCCGTTGACCATGCGCATCATGTCTCGCGCCGAACCGGCGGCGGTCTGCTGGTACTGCGCAAGCTCCGGGTCCAGTTCCAGGGTCTGCATCAATTCCAGTGAACCGATGACACCGTTCATCGGCGTGCGCAGTTCATGGGTCAGGGTGGCCAGGAATTCATCCTTGAGCCGGTTGCTGTGGGCCAGTTGCTGGTTCAGCACCTCAAGCTTCTGCCCCGCCTCCAGCAGAGTCTGAGCCTGCTGCTCGCGCATCGCGTTGATCCGGTCGGCCAGGGCCAGGGACAGCAACGCCACCTCGATCGCCGAGCCGATCTGGCTGGCGTACATGGTCAGGAACACGTTGGGCAGGTAACCCAGCACCATCAAGGTATTGATCACCCCACCGAACAGGAAAGCCGACCAGGCGATGATGAAATAGCGCGCCACCCGCAACCCGCGCCACCAGGCGACGATTCCCGCGACATAGATCACTACGGTGAACAGCAGCGCCAGGGTGGTAGCCAGGCGTAGGGCCAGGGCGTAACTGGTCATCAGCGACAGGGCCATGACCAGCGCACCAAAGCCCATCAGCGCCATCAATATGCGGTCAACCCAGGGACTGTGGCCGGCAGTCTGCAGGAAGCTGCGGGCGAACTGGCTGCCGAACAGCCCGGCCGAACCGATGAAGAAGGGCGTCGCGGCGTTGGCCCACCAAGGGCTGTTGGGCCAGAAGTACTCCACCGCAGCGCCGTTGACCGACAACTGATAGAGGCCGAAGGAGGCGATATAGAAGATGTAATAGAGGTAACTGGTGTCGCGCACGCTGAGGTAGATGAACAGGTTGTACACCAGCATGCCCAGCAACACGCCGTAGATCAGGCCCAGTACGTAGAGACGCACGGGTTGGGCCTCAAGGTAGGCAGTATTGGACCACAGGCTCACCGGCGCCTGGATCGAGCCCTCGCTGGCCAGCCGCAGATAGATCGTCTTGTGCTCATGGGGAGCGAAATTCAGGTTGAACAGGTAATTGTTCTGGCGGATCTGCCGACTGTCGAAGGGCAAGGCATCGCCGGTCCGCTCCGCCAGGCGATAGCCCCCGCTTTCGTCGGGGAGGTACAGATCCAGGTGATCCAGGGGCGGATAGGCCAGCTCCAGCAACCAGTTGCGCTGCGCCGTGGGGTTGCCGGGGCGGTAATCGAGGTCGATCTTCAGCCAGAACGCCGAACGTGAATAACCGGCATTGAGGGTGTCTTTATCGTGGGGCTTGAAGCGCTCGGCCAGTGGCCCCGAGCTGACGTCGGCAATGGTCGCTTCACCCCCCGTGTCTTCAAGGACCTGCATCACTCGGCCCAAAGGAAGGCGCTGGGTGAACTCGTCGAACTCGGCGGCACCCACCAACATCGGCAAGCTCAACAGCAACAGCAGCAAATAGCGCATTAAAGACCCAGCGTGGCTTGTCCGGTGATGTCAGGAAGTCCCCCCATTTCCCTTGAGCAGACGTATAACCGGCATGACCTGTTATTGGTTTGAATGCACTCTAGCATAGCCGCTGATGGCCAATGAACACCATTGTAAATTTTAGTCTAAAGGCTCTAGATCAAGCCTTTCAGCGCAATACCGCGAGCTAGAGCTGTTGCATCGGTCAAGACGTTCGCGCCCAGCGCGGCGACATTTTCCAGCAGACGCCAGGCGCCGCGAAAAAAAGCGATTGGTGGTAAGCTCGCCGCCCATGAATATCTACAGCTCTCGCCCCGTTGTCCTCTGTCTCTCCGGCCACGACCCCAGTGGTGGCGCCGGCTTGCAGGCAGATATCGAAGCCCTGCTGGCTCAGGGTTGTCACGCAGCTCCGGCTGTCACCGCCCTGACCGTGCAAGACACGGTC
Organism: Pseudomonas sp. Os17; assembly: GCF_001547895.1. NCBI lineage: Bacteria > Pseudomonadati > Pseudomonadota > Gammaproteobacteria > Pseudomonadales > Pseudomonadaceae > Pseudomonas > Pseudomonas sp. Os17. The sequence goes on from NZ_AP014627.1 coordinate 6,015,494, forward strand.
AATGTCAGCGATTTCCGCGTTCTGGATCGCGAGTGGGTACTGGCCCAGGCCAATGCCGTGCTCAACGACTCCACGGTCGCCGCGGTCAAGCTGGGCATGCTCGGCTCCCTGGAGATGGTCGACACCGTGGTCGAACTGCTCCAGGCGCACCCGCATCTGCCGCTGGTCTGCGATCCGGTGCTGCGCGCCGGCGGCGGTGGCCGGCTGGGCAAGGATGAAGTCGGCTACGCCATGCGCGAACGCCTGCTGCCCCTGGCCACCATTGCCACCCCCAACCTTCCTGAAGCTCGAATTCTTGCGGAACTGCCCGAAGGCAGCGCCGACCAATGCGCCGAAAAACTCCTGCCGTTCGTCAAGCACCTGCTGATCACCGGCGGCCATGGCGATGAACACGAAGTGCATAATCGCCTGTACAGCCGTGACGGCCTGCGCGAAACCTACACCTGCCAGCGTTTACCGGGCAGCTATCACGGCTCCGGCTGCACCCTGGCCAGCGCCCTGGCCGGACGCCTGGCACAAGGCGAGCACCTGGCCAGCGCCGTGAAATCGGCCCTTGATTACACTTGGCGCACCCTGCGCGACGCCGAACAACTGGGTCGCGGCCAATTCGTCCCACGTCGCTTGCCGTTGGATTTCTGCTCGTAATGTCATGAGGCCCGCTCGATGAAACTACGTGGTCTGTACGCCATCACCGACAGCCAGCTGTTGGCCGGCAAGTTTCTGCAGTACGTGGAGGCGGCGCTCGAAGGCGGCGTCACCCTGTTGCAGTATCGCGACAAAAGCGACGATCAGGCCCGCCGCCTGCGGGAAGCCGAAACCCTGCTGACCCTGTGCGAGCGCTACAAGACCCGTTTGATCATCAACGATGACGCCGAACTGGCCGCGCGCATTGGTGCCGGCGTGCACCTGGGCCAGACCGACGGCCCACTGACGCCGGCCCGGGCCCTGCTGGGTCGCCAGGCGATCATCGGCTCCACCTGTCACGACCAATTGTCGCTGGCCGAGCAAGCCGCGCAGGAAGGCGCCAGTTATGTCGCCTTCGGCCGCTTTTTCAACTCCACCACCAAACCCGGCGCGCCCACGGCCAGCCTGGAGTTGCTGGATCAGGCCCGGGCCAGCCTGCACCTGCCGATCTGCGTGATCGGCGGCATCACCCTGGATAACGCAGCGCCGCTGGTACACCACGGCGCCGACCTGCTGGCAGTGGTCCACGGCCTGTTCGGTGCCGATAGCGCCGACGAAGTGACCCGTCGCGCCCGCGCCTTCAACGCCCTATTCAACAGCTGACTTTTTGAGAGCCCGCTCATGTCCCGTTCCGAAACTCTGTTCGCCAACGCCCAGAAACACATCCCCGGTGGCGTCAACTCGCCCGTTCGCGCCTTCAAGAGCGTGGGCGGCACCCCGCTGTTCTTCAAGCACGCAGAAGGCGCCTACGTCACCGACGAAGACGACAAGCGCTATGTCGACTATGTCGGTTCCTGGGGCCCGATGATCCTCGGCCACAGTCATCCGGACGTACTGGATGCGGTGCGCAAGCAGCTGGAACACGGCCTGTCCTACGGCGCACCGACCGCCATGGAAACCGAAATGGCCGATCTGGTGTGCTCCATCGTGCCGTCCATGGAAATGGTGCGCATGGTCAGCTCCGGCACCGAAGCCACCATGAGCGCCATTCGCCTGGCCCGGGGCTTTACCGGCCGCGACAGCATCATCAAGTTCGAAGGTTGCTACCACGGCCACTCCGACAGCCTGCTGGTCAAGGCCGGTTCCGGCGCCCTGACCCAGGGCGTGCCAAGCTCCGCCGGGGTGCCTGCGGCCTTCGCCAAACACACCCTGACCTTGCCGTTCAATGACATTGCCGCCGTGGAAAAGATGCTCGCCGAAGTCGGCCAGGAAGTGGCCTGCATCATCGTCGAGCCGGTGGCTGGCAACATGAACTGCGTACCGCCGGCACCGGGCTTCCTCGAAGGCCTGCGCAGCCTCTGCGACCAGCACGGCGTGGTGCTGATTTTCGACGAAGTGATGACTGGCTTCCGCGTCGCCCTCGGTGGCGCCCAGGCCTACTACGGCGTGACACCGGACCTGTCGACCTTCGGCAAGATCATCGGCGGTGGCATGCCGGTGGGCTGCTTCGGCGGCAAACGCAAGATCATGGAGCACATCGCGCCCCTGGGCCCGGTCTACCAGGCCGGCACCCTGTCCGGTAACCCGCTGGCCATGGCCGCCGGCCTCACCACCCTGCGCCTGATCAGTCGCCCGGGCTTCCACGCCGAACTGAGCGACTACACCAGCCGCCTGCTCGAAGGTTTGCAACAACGCGCGGACGCCGCGGGCATTCCGTTCGTCACCACCCAGGCCGGCGGCATGTTTGGCCTGTACTTCAGCGGCGCCGATGACATCGTCACCTTCGATGACGTGATGGCCAGCGACGCCAACCTGTTCAAGCGCTTCTTCCACCTGATGCTGGAAGGCGGCGTGTACCTGGCGCCGAGTGCCTTCGAGGCCGGTTTCACCTCGATCGCCCACGGCGAAGCCGAGTTGCAACTGACCCTGGATGCCGCCGAACGCGCATTCGCCGCCTTGAAATAAGCACAGGCGGGCTGGCGTGGTAATCAACCGCGCCAGCGGAGGCTTTACTCGGACTTTTCCCCGCCAAGGGGACAAATGCCCAGCAAGGCGACGGATATCGCGGCCACGCAGCAGAAAAACGAGTAAAGACTTTGTAAGGTTGGCCCCGCTTATTTCATAATGCGCGCTTATTGGACCCCTCGCTGGGTCCGCGCGCCCCTCAGAGGTAAGTCGATTCCCATGAACCGCACCGGCCGCGCCCTGACACTGGGCTGCCTGTTGCTCCTTCAGCCCCTGCTCGCGCACGCACAAGCAGGCGGCAACTCGTTGTTGATCCCAGCGATGGGTCGCTGCACCCTCGATCCCCAGGCACAGGAACAGGCCGAGGCGCTAGCCGCGTGCCAGAAAGCCGCCGACGAAGGCGACGCCGAGGCGCAATACGAGTTGGGTGAGTTCTACTACGAAGGCAAAGGCGCGCCGCGGGACCTCAATCAAGCCCTGAGCTATTTCGAAAAAGCCTCCTTGCAAGGCCACGCTCAGGCGCAATTCAAACTCGGCACCATGTTCTTCCACGGTGAGGGCGTGCCGGCCAACAATGTCCAGGCCTATATCGTGCTGAAGATGGCGGCGGTCAATGGCGCCGAAGACGCTCTGGACACCGCCGACGAAGTCGCCGAGCACATGCAGCGCGACGAGCTGGAAGTCGCGACCCAGGTGCTGGGACAGATTTTCCGCAAATACTTGATGGAATTGCAAAGCGCCGATGGGCGCTCGCCTTTTTCGCCATTGCCGTAAAAGCCTCCATGCCCTTCGCTGGCAAGCCAGCGCCTACAGACACGAACCGGACCCTTGCGAAGAAGTGGCCAGCCAGGCTTATTTTTCGGGCATCGGCATCGGGAACGGCATGACGTTGCTCACGCCACGGGCTTCGCTGATTTTCGGCGTGCCCAGGCGCTCCACTTCGTCGATGCGCACGATCGAATGCATCGGCACAAAGCTGCGCACCACGCCTTCGAATTGCGCCTTGAGCTTCTCTTCGCTCGGATCGACGACCACTTGCGTGCGCTCGCCAAAGACGAACTCTTCCACTTCCAGGAAGCCCCACAGATCGCTCTGGTAGATCTGCTTGGCGTACATCTCGAACACCTGGCCCTGGTTGAGGAAAATCACCTTGTAGATTGGGGCTTCACGTTTGGTCATGGTGGGCGGGCAACACATCGGGGGATAAAAATAGGGCGCGAACTATAGCATAGCTACCCGATGCACAACGCTAGGAACCTGTGGGCATGGACCCTATAATGCGCGGTTCTTTGAATCACGTGAGACTGAGGTCCATGGCCAAGAAGCTTTACATCGAAACCCACGGTTGCCAGATGAACGAGTACGACAGCTCGCGCATGGTGGACCTCCTGGGTGAACATCAGGCCCTGGAAGTCACCGCACGTGCCGAAGACGCGGATGTCATCCTGCTCAATACCTGCTCCATTCGTGAGCGCGCCCAGGATCGGGTGTACTCCCAGCTGGGTCGCTGGCGCGAGCTGAAACTGGCCAATCCGGACATGGTGATTGCCGTCGGCGGCTGCGTGGCCAGTCAGGAAGGCGCGGCCATTCGCGATCGCGCGCCCTATGTGGACGTGGTCTTCGGTCCGCAGACCCTGCACCGCCTGCCGGAAATGATCGATGCCGCGCGCATCAGCAAGCTGCCGCAAGTGGACGTCTCGTTTCCGGAAATCGAAAAATTCGACCACCTGCCCGAGCCGCGCATCGACGGCCCCAGTGCCTATGTCTCGGTCATGGAAGGCTGCAGCAAGTACTGCACCTTCTGCGTCGTGCCCTACACCCGGGGCGAAGAGGTCAGCCGGCCGTTTGACGACGTGATTGCCGAAATCATCCACCTGGCGGAAAACGGCGTGCGCGAAGTCACCCTCCTGGGCCAGAACGTCAATGGCTACCGGGGCCAGACCCACGACGGACGCCTGGCCGACCTGGCCGAGCTGATCCGCGTAGTTGCCGCGGTGGACGGCATCGAGCGGATTCGCTACACCACTTCGCACCCTTTGGAGTTCTCCGACAGCCTGATCCAGGCCCACGCCGAAGTGCCGGAGCTGGTCAAGCACCTGCACCTGCCCGTGCAATCGGGCTCGGATCGGATTCTGGCGGCGATGAAGCGCAATCACACGGCCCTGGAGTACAAGTCCAAACTGCGCAAGCTGCGAGCGGCGGTACCGGGAATCTGCATCAGCTCGGACTTTATCGTCGGCTTTCCTGGCGAGACGGAAAAAGACTTCCAGCAGACCATGAAGTTGATCGAAGACGTCGGTTTCGACTTCTCCTACTCCTTCGTCTACAGCCAGCGCCCGGGTACTCCGGCCGCCGACCTGGCCGACGACACGCCGGAAGCACTGAAGAAGGAACGCCTGAACGCGCTGCAACACCGCCTGAACCAGCAAGGGTTTGAAATCAGCCGACAAATGGTCGGGTCGACCCAGCGCATCCTGGTGAGCGACTACTCCAAGAAAGATCCGGGCGAATTGCAGGGCCGCACCGAGAACAACCGGATCGTCAACTTCCGTTGCGACGATCCCACACTGATCGGCCAATTCGCCGACGTGCATATCGACTCGGCGCAGCCCCACTCGCTGCGCGGCTCGCTGTTATCGTAAGAACTGGCTTGTGTAGGCACCGGCTTGCCGGCGAAGGGGCCTTCAGGACCGCCTTCGCCGGCAAGCCGGCTCCTACGAAGAAAGCATCACCGGTCCACGCTCCGCATAAGAGCTTTCGCACCCAGGCCGCTGGCGTTATCCTTGAATTCATCTTAATTGCCGTTGGGCGGCTAAAAAACGACCTTGAACGCACCCATAGAACCTCATCGTTTCATCCTCGAGCCCTTCGAGGCTCGCCGCTTCGCCAATCTGTGCGGGCAATTCGACGAGCATTTGCGCTTGATCGAACAGCGCCTGACGATCCAGATCCGCAATCGCGGCAATCAGTTCGAACTGATCGGCGAACCCAAGCACACCACCTCCGCGGAAAATCTTCTGCGCCGTCTCTACCGGGAAACCAAGGGAACCGAGCTGTCGCCGGACCTGGTGCACCTGTTCCTTCAGGAGTCCGCTGTGGAAGAGCTGGATAACCCCTCGGTGGCTGACGCCGCCATCGCCCTGCGTACCAAGAAAGGCATGATTCGCCCACGCGGCTTGAATCAGCAGCGCTACGTCAAGGAGATCCTGGGAAACGACATCAACTTCGGCATCGGTCCGGCCGGCACCGGCAAGACCTACCTGGCCGTCGCTTGCGCGGTGGACGCCTTGGAGCGCGAGCAGGTGCGACGCATCCTGCTGGTGCGTCCGGCGGTGGAAGCCGGCGAGAAGCTCGGTTTCCTGCCCGGTGATCTGGCGCAAAAGATCGACCCTTACCTGCGCCCGCTGTATGACGCGCTGTATGAAATGCTCGGCTTCGAACAAGTGGCCAAGCTGATCGAGCGCCAGGTCATCGAGATCGCGCCCCTGGCCTACATGCGTGGCCGAACCCTGAACAACAGCTTCATCATCCTCGACGAAAGCCAGAACACCACCGTGGAACAAATGAAGATGTTCCTCACCCGGATCGGCTTCGGCTCCACCGCGGTGATCACCGGCGATATCACGCAGGTCGACCTGCCCAAGGGCACCAAGTCCGGCCTGGCCCAGGTGATCAACGTGCTCAAGGATGTGCCCGGGATCAGCTTCACCCACTTCATGCCCAAGGACGTGGTGCGCCACCCGCTGGTGCAACGCATCGTCGAAGCCTACGAGCGCTTCGAGTTGCGGGCCGACGACGAGACCGCCAAGGCTTCCGCCGACAGAGGCCAGCGCCACGATGCTTGAGCTTGATCTGCAGCGCGCCAGCCAGCAGCCGGCCCCCAGCGACGAACAGTTCCGCCAGTGGTGCGAACTGGCCCTGCGCCAGCGAACCGCCGACTCGGAAATGACCATCCGTCTGGTGGACGAAGCCGAAGGCCGCGAGCTGAACCACACCTGGCGTCACAAAGATTACGCCACCAATGTGCTGTCATTCCCTGCCGACGTGCCGGATGAGCTGCTGGATATCCCCTTGCTGGGGGATCTGGTGATCTGCGTTCCAGTGGTCGAACGCGAGGCCGCCGAACAAGGCAAGGAACTTCAGGCCCACTGGGCCCATCTGGTGATTCACGGCTGCTTGCATCTGTTGGGTTACGACCATATAGATGATGACGAAGCCGAAGAAATGGAAGCACTGGAACGAACGTTGCTTGCAGAACTGGGTCATCCCGACCCCTATGCAGACGACGAAAGCTGATCAACAACCCCCTGTAACAACCAAGGATTCAGAGCAATCGCTATGAGCGAAGATCGATCGAGCAACGGGCAAAAGTCATGGCTGGGCAAACTGACCCAGGCTTTTGCCCATGAGCCGAAAAACCGCCAGGAGCTGCTGGAGCTGCTGCGCGAAGCCCATCAGAACAAATTGCTGGACAGCGAAGCGCTGGCCATCGTCGAAGGCGCCATCCAGGTGGCTGACCTGCAAGTCCGGGACATCATGGTGCCGCGCTCGCAGATGATCAGCATCAAGGCGACCCAGACACCCCGGGAGTTCCTGCCCGCCGTCATCGACTCCGCGCACTCGCGCTACCCGGTGATCGGCGAAAGCCATGACGACGTGATGGGCGTCCTGCTGGCCAAGGACCTGCTGCCGCTGATCCTCAAGGAGAACGGCGACAGCTTCAATATCAAGGACCTGCTGCGCCCGGCGACCTTCGTCCCGGAGTCCAAGCGCCTGAACGTGCTGCTGCGCGAGTTCCGCGCCAATCACAACCACATGGCCATCGTCATCGACGAGTACGGCGGCGTGGCCGGCCTGGTGACCATCGAAGACGTGCTGGAACAGATCGTCGGCGACATCGAAGACGAGCATGACGTCGAGGAAGACAGCTACATCAAGCCCCTGCCCAGCGGCGACTTCCTGATCAAGGCGCTGACGCCGATCGAGAACTTCAACGAGTTCTTCGACAGCACCTTCTCCGATGACGAGTTCGATACCGTCGGCGGACTGGTCATGAGCGCCTTCGGCCACTTGCCAAAACGCAACGAAATCACTGAAATCGGCGCCTATCGCTTCCGCGTGCTCAATGCCGACAGCCGGCGGATTCATCTGCTGCGCCTGACTCCCGTCTCCCGCTAGGGGCCAGGGGCATCAGCTCTCCTGCACAACGAAACGTCGCCCCGAAACCGGAACCCCGGGCTCGGGGCGACGGCTCTCGGGGACAGGCCGCTGAGCCGCACGGCGCGATGCCCACCTGAATCCAACCCACCCATCTCCTCGCGCCCTGCCCGGTGCGAAACAGGAAAGAGCTGATGAAACGCCTCTTGCAGCGCTCAACCCGACCCGGCTGGCCCGGCAACCTGCTGGCCGTGGCAGCCGGCGCCATCACCACCCTGGCGCTGGCGCCCTACAACATCTGGCCCCTGGCTTTGCTGGCGGTAGGGTTGTTCTATGCCGGCCTGCGAGAACTGACGCCACGCCAGGCCCTGGGCCGGGGCTGGTGCTTCGGCTTCGGCCTGTTCGGCGCCGGCACCAGCTGGATCTACGTCAGCATCCACACCTACGGCGGCGCATCGGCCTTGCTCGCCGGCCTGCTGATGCTGGCTTTCATCGCCGCCATTGCCTGGTTCTTTGCCCTGCCCGCCTGGCTCTGGGCCCGCTGGTTGCGGCGCAATGAAGCACCGCTGGCGGATGCTCTGGCGTTTGCTGCCCTGTGGCTAGGCCAGGAGGCGTTTCGCGGCTGGTTCCTCACCGGTTTCCCCTGGCTTTACTCCGGCTACAGCCAGCTCGACGGCCCCCTGGCCGGGCTCGCGCCAGTGGGCGGAATCTGGCTGATCTCCTTCTCCCTAGCCCTGACCGCCGCGCTGCTCTACAACCTGCCGCGCCTGATCAAGGCCGGGCGCAAAGGGTTCATTGTCGCCGGCCTGCTACTGCTGGCAGCTCCCTGGGTGATCGGCCTGGCGCTCAAAGGCCATGCCTGGACCAGCCCGTCGGGAGACCCCATGTCGGTAGCGGCCATCCAGGGCAACATCGAACAAAGCATGAAATGGGACCCCGCCCAGCTCAATGCCCAACTGGCCCTGTACCGCGACATGAGTTTCAGCAGCAAGCGGGTGGACCTGCTGGTCTGGCCGGAAACCGCGGTTCCGGTGCTCAAGGAATCCGCCGAAGGCTACCTAACGATGATGGGCAACTTTGCCGCCGACCGTCATTCCGCACTGATTACCGGGGTTCCGGTGCGCCAGCTGGTGCACCATGAAAAACGCTACTTCAACGGCATTACCGTGACCGGCGAAGGCGACGGCACCTACCTGAAACAAAAACTGGTGCCCTTTGGCGAGTACGTTCCCCTGCAGGAAGTCCTGCGCGGCCTGATCGACTTCTTCAACCTGCCGATGTCGGACTTTGCCCGTGGCCCGGCGGACCAGCCGTTGCTGCAGGCCAAGGGCTATCAGATTGCCCCCTTCATCTGCTACGAAGTGGTCTATCCCGAGTTCGCCGCCGGTCTTTCGGCCCGCAGCGACCTGCTGCTGACCATCAGCAACGACACCTGGTTCGGCACCTCCATCGGCCCCCTGCAGCATCTGCAGATGGCACAGATGCGCGCCCTGGAGGCAGGACGCTGGATGATCCGCGCCACCAACAACGGCGTCACCGGGCTGATCGACCCGTTCGGCAAGATCACCGTGCAGATTCCACAGTTCGAGCGCGGCATCCTGTATGGCGAAGTGGTGCCCATGCACAATCTGACGCCTTATCTGAAGTGGCGCTCGTGGCCGCTGGTGGTGCTCTGCACCCTACTGTTCGGCTGGGCCCTGTTGGCCAGTCGCATTGCCAAGACCGTTTGAAGCCCATCCCCGGCCAGCCGGCTCCTGCGGGAGCTGGCGCGCCACTCAGCGATAGAAGACTCGGTAACCGAGTTGTCCCACCGCCTCGTTAAGCAGCTGGCCGCTCTGCCAGATCGACTTGAACTCCGGCATCCAGCCGCCCAGCGGACGGGCGTTGTCCACCCCGAGAAAGCCCACCGGGGCCGGTACCACGTCAAACCCCGCATGCTCGAAACTCCAGACGGCGCGAGGCATGTGCCAGGCCTGGGTCACCACCACCACGCGCCTGATACCCAAGGGTTGCAAGACTTCGGCGCTGAATTGCGCGTTCTCCCAGGTGGTGCGACTGCGACCTTCCTGCCAGCGCACCGTCACGCCAAAGTCATTGAGCAAGGACTCGGCCATCAGCGCCGCTTCGGTGGGCGGCGTGCCGTAATGCAAGCCACCACTGGTCAGCAACGGCAACCCGGATGCCTTGGCCAAACGCGCAGCGTAGCGCTCACGCTCCAGCCCCACGCCGGTGGGCTGATCAGAACCCCAGGCCGGATCGCCGCGCTCGCGGCCTGAGCCCAGGACCACAATCGCATCCGCCTGCTGGGCCAGGCTCGCCCACTCCCCCTGAGGCAAAGGAGGCAACTGCTCCAACCCGCGCGCGCCCCACTCCACCATCACCGGCAAGCTCATCAGCCAGAAACCGCCCAAACCCAGAACAAAGCAGCATCGCGCCAGCCGCGGACGGGAGTGACGCAGGCACCAGGCAAACAGGAGCAGCAGCAAAAGAATGCCGGGGGGCAACAACAACTGCTTGATGAAATAACGAAAAGGCATCGGGCATCTCCAAAAGATGCCCGAAGCCTAAAGGTCAAAGCCCTGCTGCAACAACCAGTGCCGAGTACTTTTGCTCATGAACGCCTCGGCAACGACCTCATGGGCCCCAAACGCAGTCCGGAGACTACTTGCACTGATGCGATCGGACTTTCACCGATTCCTTGACGGGCGCCTGATCCTTCAACCAAATGATCTTGGCTGAACGGGGCATTTCCTGCTGCCGATCACCCGGCATGCTGATCTGCATTTCACGCTGGCTACGAGCCAGATAGGCCCGGATCAATTCGAACTCAGCACTGCTCAAGCCCCGCAGCTCCAACTCGACAGGCCGCTCATCACGCAGTCGATCCGCAGTCTTCAGTGCATCCAGGGCCAGAGCCAGTCGATTCAGCAGCCTTTCATACACCTCTGGTTCTGTTACTTTTCGCTGCGATTCAAGCATCCGTTCACCTCATCGAAGAATAAGACTCACTCCCCTTTTTGAGCTTAGTCGGACGACCGAAAGCGTCGCGCCGCTGCGACCAACGGCCCGGCCGAGCAATCAAGGTTTCCCTCGGCAGAGTGCGGTCATGTATGCTACGGCGCTTCCTGTAACTCCACTTCCAGCTCCATCGGGCACTGAAAATCGCCGTATTTGGCGTCATCGCTCCCCGTGGTTGCATTGAAGAGGATTAGGCCACCCCTATTCAGTACAAAAGTAGCCATGCACGAACACTATCAGCCCCGTGAAATCGAAGCCGCCGCCCAGTCGTTCTGGGACGAGCAAAAGTCCTTTGAAGTCAGTGAACAGCCAGGCAAGGAAACCTACTATTGCCTATCGATGTTCCCTTACCCCAGCGGCAAGCTACACATGGGGCACGTGCGCAACTACACCATCGGCGACGTGATCTCCCGCTACCAGCGCATGCAAGGCAAGAACGTCCTGCAACCCATGGGTTGGGATGCCTTCGGCATGCCGGCGGAAAACGCCGCGATGAAGAACAACGTGGCTCCCGCCAAGTGGACCTACGAAAACATCGCCTACATGAAGACCCAGCTGCGCAGCCTGGGCCTGGCGGTGGACTGGTCCCGCGAGGTCACTACCTGCAAGCCGGACTACTACCGCTGGGAACAGTGGCTGTTCACCCGCCTGTTCGAAAAAGGCGTGATCTATCGCAAGAACGGCACCGTGAACTGGGACCCGGTCGACCAGACCGTCCTGGCCAACGAGCAAGTGATCGACGGCCGCGGCTGGCGTTCCGGCGCGCTGATCGAGAAGCGCGAAATCCCGATGTACTACTTCAAGATCACCGCCTATGCCGATGAGCTGCTGGAGAGTCTCGACGAACTGACGGGCTGGCCCGAGCAGGTCAAGACCATGCAACGCAACTGGATCGGCAAGTCCCGCGGCATGGAAGTGCAGTTCCCCTACGATCAGGCATCGATCGGCGAAACCGGCACCCTGAAGGTGTTCACCACCCGTCCGGATACCCTGATGGGCGCGACCTATGTCGCCGTCGCCGCCGAGCACCCGCTGGCAACCCTGGCCGCACGCAACAACCCCGAGTTGCAGGCGTTCATCGCCGAATGCAAAGGCGGCAGCGTCGCCGAAGCGGACATGGCGACCCAGGAGAAAAAAGGCCTGGCCACCTCGCTGTTCGTCGAACACCCGCTGACCGGCGAAAAGCTCCCGGTGTGGGTGGCCAACTACGTGCTGATGCACTACGGCGATGGCGCGGTCATGGCTGTCCCGGCTCACGACGAGCGCGATTTCGAATTCGCCAGCAAGTACAACCTGCCGATCAAGGCCGTGGTACGCACCAGCGCCGGCGATGAAACCCCTGCGCCATGGCAGGACGCTTACGGCGAGCACGGCGAACTGATCAACTCCGGCGAATTCGACGGCCTGGATTTCCCTGGCGCGTTCGACGCTATCGAAGCGGCCCTGCTGAAGAAAAACCTCGGTCAATCACGCACCCAGTTCCGCCTGCGGGACTGGGGCATCAGCCGCCAGCGCTACTGGGGCTGCCCGATCCCGATCATCCATTGCGACAGCTGCGGCGACGTTCCGGTCCCGGAAAACCAGCTGCCGGTGGTGCTGCCGGAAGACGTGGTACCCGATGGTGCCGGTTCGCCTTTGGCCCGCATGCCCGAGTTCTACGAGTGCAACTGCCCGAAATGCGGCCAGCCTGCCAAGCGTGAAACCGACACCATGGACACCTTCGTCGAGTCCTCGTGGTACTACGCGCGCTACGCCTCGCCACACTATGAAGGCGGCCTGGTGGACCCGGCGGCGGCCAACCACTGGTTGCCGGTGGATCAGTACATCGGCGGCATCGAACACGCCATCCTGCACCTGCTTTACGCACGTTTCTTCCACAAATTGATGCGTGACGAAGGCCTGGTGAGCTCCAACGAGCCGTTCAAGAACCTGCTGACCCAGGGCATGGTGATTGCCGAAACCTACTATCGCCGTGAGGCCAATGGCGCCTACACCTGGTACAACCCGGCGGACGTTGAGCTGGAGCGCGACAGCAAGGCCAAGATCATCGGGGCCAAACTGATCAGCGACGGCCTGCCGGTGGAAATCGGCGGCACCGAGAAGATGGCCAAGTCGAAGAACAATGGCGTTGATCCGCAATCGATGATCGAGCAATACGGTGCCGATACCTGCCGCCTGTTCATGATGTTCGCGTCGCCGCCCGAGCTGAGCCTGGAATGGTCCGACTCGGGTGTCGAAGGTGCGCACCGCTTCCTCAAGCGCGTCTGGCGCCTGGCCCAGGCCCATGTCAGCCAAGGGCTGCCGCAAGCACTGGATATCGCCACCCTGAGCGACGAACAGAAAGCCATTCGCCGCGCCATCCACCTGGCCATCAAGCAGGCCAGCCAGGATGTCGGCCAGCACCACAAATTCAACACCGCCATCGCCCAGGTGATGACCTTGATGAACGTCCTGGAAAAAGCCCCGCAAGGCAGCAACCAGGACCGCGCCCTGTTGCAGGAAGGCCTGCAGACCGTAGCCCTGCTGCTGGCTCCGATCACTCCGCATATCAGTCACGAACTGTGGAAACAGCTGGGTCAGGAAGGCGCCATCATCGATGCCGGCTGGCCGGTTCTGGACGAAAGCGCCCTGGTTCAAGACAGCCTGCAACTGGTCATCCAGGTCAACGGCAAATTGCGTGGCCAGATCGAAATGCCGGCCAGCGCCAGCCGTGAAGAAGTCGAAGCCGCGGCTCGCAGCAACGAGAACGTGCTGCGCTTCACCGAAGGCCTGACCATCCGCAAGGTCATCGTGGTGCCGGGCAAACTGGTCAATATCGTCGCCAGCTAATTGGATCAGGCGCCCGGTCCGGGATCGGGCGCCGAACAAAACCTCCAGGGCCACAAGGTGGCCCATATGGTTTCAAGGGGAGCAATACATGATCAAACGTAACCTGCTGGTGATGGGTCTGGCCGTGCTGCTGAGCGCCTGTGGCTTCCAGTTGCGCGGAACGGGAACCCATGAGCTGACCATCAAGGAACTCGACCTGAGCGCCCGGGATGCCTACGGCCCCACCGTGAAAATGCTCCAGCAACAACTGGAAAGCAGCGGTGTACGGGTCCATGCCGGCGCGCCTTACAAACTGGTGCTGCTGAACGAGGAAAACTCCCAGCGCACCCTCAGTTACACCGGCGGTGGCAGCTCGGCCGAATACGAGATCGGCACCACACTCAGGTACGAAATCCTGACGCACGACAACCTGCATCTGCTCGACGACAAGCTGGAAGTGCAGAAGGTCTTCGTGCATGACGGCAACAACATCACCGGCTCCGATCAGGAATCGTCTGAAACACGCAAGGAAATGCGCCGCGACCTGATCCAGCGCATGCTGATCCGTCTGCAGTTGCTGACCCCGGACCAGCTTGCTCAACTGCAAGCCACAGCCGAAGCCAAAGCCAAGGCCGAAGCCCAGGCGCTGGAAGCTGCACGCAAGGCTGAGGCGGAAACTCCGCAGCAGTCCCCCCTGGAACTGCCGAACCAGTAAGCCGTGTGGGGCGCTCACGCGCCCCATTGGCCCCCGCCTATGAAACTCGCACCCGCCCAACTCGGCAAACACCTGCAAGGTCCTCTCGCGCCGGTCTATGTGATCAGCGGCGATGATCCCCTGCTCTGCCAGGAAGCCGCCGACGCCATCCGCTCTGCCGTACGCCAGCAGGGATTCGACGAGCGCCAGGTATTCAGTGCCGATGCCAGCTTTGACTGGGGCAGCCTGCTGCAAGCCGGGGCCAGCATGTCGCTGTTTGCGGAAAAACGCCTGCTGGAACTGCGCCTGCCCTCGGGCAAGCCAGGAGACAAGGGCGCCGCAGCGCTGATCGAGTACTGTTCGCGTCCGGCCGAGGACACAGTGCTGCTGATCAGCCTGCCCAAGCTCGACGGCAGCGCACAGAAGACCAAGTGGGGCAAGGCCTTGGTGGAAGGTGCCCAGACCCAGTTCGTACAGATCTGGCCGGTGGACGCCAACCAGCTTCCACAGTGGATTCGTCAGCGACTGTCCCAAGCCGGGCTGTCCGCCAGCCAGGACGCGGTGGAGCTGATCGCCGCGCGGGTCGAGGGCAACCTGCTGGCCGCGGCCCAGGAAATCGAAAAACTCAAGCTGATGGCTGAAGGTGGACAGATCACCGTCGAAACGGTCCAGGCCGCAGTGGCCGACAGTGCGCGTTTCGATGTGTTCGGGCTAGTGGATGCCATTCTCAACGGTGAAGCCGCCCACGCCCTGCGCATGCTGGAAGGGTTGCGCGGTGAAGGCGTAGAACCTCCCGTGATTCTCTGGGCCCTGTCCCGAGAACTGCGGCTGTTGGCCAACCTGGCCCTGCAATTCAGCCAGGGCGTGCCATTGGACAAGGTGTTCAGTCAGGCCCGCCCTCCGGTCTGGGACAAACGCAAGCCGCTGATGAGCAAGGCGCTGCAACGTTACTCTGCACAGCGCTGGGGGCAGTTGCTGCTGGATGCCCAGCGCATCGATGCACAGATCAAGGGGCAGGCCAGCGGTTCGCCCTGGAGCAGCCTGAGCCGCCTGTCGCTGCTGATGGCCGGCCAACGCCTGGCCCTGCCGGCCGAGTAAGCACGCCGCTCATCTCACGACTGGCATCTTCCTGCTGCAGAGTGCTGGACAGCCGCTCCACTCTGGCCGATGATTCGCGCCGCAGCCTCTCTCTACAAAACGCGAGTACAAAACGATGAGCAAGCCATCCAAGCATGGCCCCAACAAGGCCAAATCCATTGTCGCCCAGCCACTGTTCCGCAGCCGTCAGGAACGCCCGGCCAAGGGCAAAGGCAGCTACCGCCGCGAAGCCTTCCAGTCTAAAAGCTGGGAGGCTTCTTACTTTCTGGCCGCCTGAAGCCCTGAACCCCGTCGGCATGATAAGGTCTGCACCTGATAGTTATTCTCTCTGGACCTGTGCATGCCCTTTTGTCTTTCCCGTCGTTGGCACATGCGCCAACTGATCGCTGCCTCCAGCCTCGTTCTGCTCGTCGCCTGCGCGGAACAACCTACCGCCGCCGACGCCCAGCCGCTGCCCACCCTCCAGGCAGCCCCCCTCGCCACACCCGCTACTGTCGCACCACTGACCGCCGACAATCTGGACATCCAACCCGCACAGACCTTCGATGAATGGCTGAACGCATTCCGTACCGAAGCCCTGAACGTCGGCATTCGCGCCGACATCTTCGACCGAGCCTTCGCCGGTGTCACCCCGGACATGAGCGTCATCAAGGCTGACCGCAGCCAGCCGGAGTTCACCCGCCCGGTCTGGGAATACCTGGATGGAGCCCTGTCTCCGGTCAGGGTACGCAAGGGCCAGGCCCTGCTGCTCCAGTACAGCGACATCCTGCAGCGGATCGAACAGCGCTATGGCGTGGATCGCCAGGCATTGGTGGCGGTCTGGGGCATGGAGAGCAATTTCGGCGACTTCCAGGGCAACAAGTCGGTGATCCGCTCCCTGGCCACCCTGGCTTATGAAGGACGCCGTCCGGCCTTCGCCAACAGCCAGTTGATTGCCGCCTTGCAGATCATCCAGCACGGCGACATCCAGCCAGAGAAGATGCTCGGCTCGTGGGCCGGCGCCATGGGCCAGACCCAGTTCATTCCCACCACCTACAACACCCACGCCGTGGACTTCGACGGCGACGGTCGCCGGGATATCTGGAACAGCCCGGCCGACGCTCTGGCCTCCACAGCCCATTACCTGCAGAGCTCAGGCTGGCAAAAAGGCCAGCCCTGGGGCGTTGAGGTCCAGCTCAAGAGCGGTTTCGACTACGCCCTGGCCGACGCCTCCACCCGCAAGACCGTGGCCGAGTGGCTGAGCCTGGGCATGACAACGAGCAACGGCAAGGCCCTGCCATATGGCTCCGAGCAATTGTCCGCTTCGTTGCTGTTGCCTGCGGGTTACCGAGGGCCGGCGTTCCTGATTCTGGATAACTTCCGGGCAGTGCTGAAATACAACAACTCATCGTCCTACGCCCTGGCAGTCAATCTGCTGTCCGAGCGGTTTGGCGGCGCTGGTCAGATCAACGGCAGTTGGCCCAAGGACGATCTTCCCCTGAGCCGCTCCGAACGCATCGAATTGCAGACCCTGCTCAGCACCCACCAATATGACGCCGGCAACCCCGACGGCATCATTGGTGCCAATACCCGCAAGGCCATTCGCAGTGCCCAGCAGGCACTGGGCTGGCCCGCAGATGGCTACCCAACCCACAAGCTGCTGGAAAGCCTGCGCAGCCGCTAGACACGCGTGTGCGAAGGAGCTGGCTCCTTCGCCAGCGCCTTACCTGAACACCACGTCCTGAGCCAGGGTCAACTCCCTGGCCCCTGCATCCAGCTTGACCAGCGCCCCCACCGGCAAGGTCAGGTTCGGATCGCAGTGACCGCTGCGCCATCCCGCCAGCACCGGAATCTGCAAGGGCTCGAAGACCTGCTTGAGCAACGCGCACAACGCGGTGAAATCCACACCGGCCACATCCCCGACCAGGACCCCGCGCACCCCCTCCAGCTTGCCGGCCAGACGCAAGTGATTGAGCAGGCGGTCGATGCGGTACAGCGGCTCGTTGACGTCTTCGATAAACAGAATGACGCCGCCGGTATTGATTTCGTAAGGCGTACCCAAGGTACTGGCAATCAGTGACAGGTTGCCGCCCACCAGCGGCCCTTGGGCGATACCCGGCTCCACCGTGGTCAAGGGAAAGGCTACCGGATGGGGCAGCAGGCTGCCGCTCTTGACCTGCCCTCTGAGCATATTGAAAAAAGACGCCTCGGTTGGCGCCTGCTTGTCGCCCAGCAGGTCGGCATTGAGCATCGGCCCGTGAAAGCTGACAAAGCCCGCATAACGATTGATCGCCAGGTGCAAGGCGGTGATGTCGCTGTAGCCGACAAATGGCTTGGGATGGCGTCGCAGCAACTCAAAGTCGATCTTGTCCAGCAGGCGCGGACTGCCATAGCCCCCGCGCAGACACACAATGGCGTCGATTTCGCTATCGGCAAAAGCCCCGTGCAAGTCATCGAGACGGACCTGATCACTGCCTGCCAGGTAACCATCCTGTTGACCTACGCCAGGGAAGATCCGCAGCGTATAGCCCCTGGAACGCATCCATTGGCAGGCTTTTTCGGTATCCAGAGCTGCAGGACCGGCGGGGGCGATAAGGCCAATGACACCTTCCGCCGCCAATGCCGGCACCGGCAGATGAGCGTGAAGAGCAGCAGTGGGTTGGATGGGCATGCAGATTCTCCCTGTGTGAATTCACCCCAGCACAGTAGCCATGAATGCCACCAAACAGAAGAGGGGAAATCACCCACGGAGAATACAAGGGAGGCGCAGCGCAGAAGGCGTACCAAACAGCGGCAAAGCTGCCCGCAAGGCCAGGGCCTTGCGGGCGGGCTACATCAGGAAACCAGGCCTTCTTTGGCCAGCTTCGCTTGTTCGTCGGCGTGATACGAGGAACGTACCAGCGGGCCGGAAGCGACGTTCTTGAAGCCCATCTTATAACCTTCCTCGGCGAACCAGGCGAAAGTGTCCGGGTGCACGAAGCGTTGAACCGGCAGGTGGTTGCGCGACGGTTGCAGGTACTGGCCGAGGGTCAGCATATCGATGTCGTGCTCACGCATGCGCTTCATGACTTCGATGACTTCGTCGTCGGTTTCGCCCAGACCCAGCATCAGGCCGGACTTGGTCGGTACATGGGGTACCAGTTGCTTGAACTTCTGCAGCAGGGTCAGCGACCACTGGTAGTCCGAGCCCGGACGCGCTGCCTTGTACAGGCGCGGCACGGTTTCCAGGTTGTGGTTGAACACATCCGGCGGCGTGGCGGCGGTAATTTCCAGGGCGACGTCCATGCGACCGCGGTAGTCGGGAACCAGGGTTTCCAACTGAACGTTCGGCGACAGTTTGCGAATCTCGCGAATGCAGTCGGCAAAGTGCTGGGCACCACCGTCACGCAGGTCATCACGGTCCACCGAGGTGATCACCACGTACTTCAGGCGCAGGTCGGCGATGGCCACCGCCAGGTTCATCGGCTCATCGACATCCAGAGGCTTCGGACGGCCATGGCCAACGTCACAGAACGGGCAGCGACGGGTGCAGATGTCACCCATGATCATGAAGGTCGCGGTACCGCCGGAGAAACATTCGCCCAGGTTCGGGCAGGACGCCTCTTCGCAGACGCTGTGCAGCTTGTGCTTGCGCAGCAGCTGCTTGATCCGGTCGACTTCCGGCGAGACTGGAATGCGTACACGAATCCAGTCCGGCTTCTTCGGCAACTCGGTGGTCGGAATGATCTTCACCGGAATGCGCGCGACCTTTTCCGCACCGCGCAATTTGACGCCGGTTTCAACTTTCGGACGGGCCGCCCGCTCGGAAACATCCAGCGTCGGGATCAGGGTTTCAACAGCGTCTTGCGCAGTAGTCATATCAGTCGATTCCGCCCGTTAGGGTCGTCTGCTCAGCATAGTCGAGGTGTTTGACGAGCTGCGCACGCAGCCGGGCACTTACCTCGGCAAATTCAATCGGCCCTGCATGGTCGCTCAGTTGGGTCATCGCCAACCCGGCATAACCACAGGGGTTAATCCGTCGAAACGGCTGCAAATCCATGTCCACGTTCAAGGCCAGACCGTGAAAGGAGCATCCGTGCCGGATCCGCAGGCCCAGCGAGGCAATTTTCGCCCCGTCGACGTAGACCCCCGGTGCATCGGGCTTGGCCGCCGCCGGCACGCCATAGCTGGCCAGCAACTCCACCAGGCATTGCTCCATGCGACTGACCAGATCACGCACACCGAATCCCAGCCTGCGCACATCCAGCAGCAAGTAGGCCACCAACTGGCCCGGACCGTGATAAGTCACCTGTCCGCCGCGATCGGCCTGCACCACCGGAATATCTCCCGGCAGCAACAGATGCTCGGCCTTGCCCGCCTGGCCCTGGGTAAACACCGGAGGATGCTGCACCAGCCAGACTTCGTCTGCCGCGCTGGTGCCGCGTTCATTGGTAAAGCGCTGCATGGCCTGCCAGACCGGTTCGTAGGCCATCAGGCCAAGCTCACGAAAGCCCAGCGTTTGCGGCATCACAGCACCATGTGGACGACACCGGTAGCACGCAGGGCACTATTGATATCACGCAGTTGGTCTTCGCCGGTGGCGGTGATGTGCAGTTGTACCGTGGTGTACTTGCCGTTGCTGCTTTGACGCTCGGCCAGGGACTTGATGTCCAGCTTGGCGTACTTGGCAAGGATCTCGATAACGGTGTCCTTGAAGCCGACAACCGTGTCACCGATCACCTTGATCGGGTAGTCATCGACGGGAAATTCAATCTTGTGCGACTTAACGTCAGTGTCTGTCATGGCAGTAACGGCCTCGTAAGCCGTGGCGACGGACATGACCCCCACTCCACTTCGGAGCGAGGGCCACGCAGGTCGACAATATCAGTTGAACAAACCGTAGAAGAATAGGCGGATGCTATCCCACATGCGGCGGAAGATACCACCTTCGTCGACCGCTTCCAGAGCGATCAGGTCGGCGCTGTGCACCACCTTATCGTCCAGCTTCACTTCGACTTTACCAATCACGTCGCCCTTGGCGATCGGCGCAACCAGATGCGGGTTCATGGTCATGCTGGCAGCGAGCTTTTTCAGCTGGCCTTTAGGCATGGTCATGGTCAGATCTTCGGCCAGACCGGCCTTGACCTGATGAGTGGTGCCTTTCCAGACCTGGGCCTGGGCCAGCTCGGTGCCCTTCTGGTAGAAGGTCTGGGTTTCGAAGAAGCGGAAGCCATAGGTCAGCAGCTTCTGGGTTTCGGCGGCGCGCGCCTGCTCGCTGTTGGTGCCGAACACCACGGCGATCAGACGCATGCCATCACGCACGGCCGAAGACACCATGCAGTAGCCGGCCTCGTCAGTGTGGCCGGTTTTCAGACCGTCGACGGTCTTGTCGCGCCACAGCAACAGGTTACGGTTGGGCTGCTTGATACCGTTCCAGAAGAACTCTTTCTGCGAGTAGATGGCGTAGTGGGCCGGGTCTTCGTGGATGATCGCCCGCGCCAGCAGCGCCATGTCGTGAGCCGACGAATAGTGCTCGGGATTCGGCAGACCGGTAGGGTTCATGAAGTGGCTGTTGCTCATGCCCAGGTCGGCCGCCGTCTTGTTCATCATGTCGGCGAACGCGTCCTCGCTGCCGGCAATGTGCTCGGAAACCGCGACACTGGCATCGTTACCCGACTGGATGATGATCCCGTGCAGCAGGTCGCTGACGGTGACCTGCGATCCCACCTTGATGAACATCCGCGAACCGCCGGTACGCCAGGCGTTTTCGCTGACGGTCACCGGGTCGTTCTCACCGATCTGACCGCGACGGATCTCCAGGGTCGCGATGTAGGCAGTCATCAGCTTGGTCAGGCTGGCTGGCGGCAGGCGCTGGTCACCATTGTTCTCCACCAGCACGTTACCGCTGCTGGCGTCCATGAGCACATAGGATTTGGCGGCCAGTTGCGGTGGCGACGGCATCGCTTCGACCGCCCAGGCGGCGGGCGTGATGATCAGCGGGACAAGCAGGCACAGGCGTTTGGCAAAGGTGGTGATGTTCATCCGTCTCTCGAAGTTGCTAATGGAAACTTGCCCCGGAGGGCAAAACTATTTCAGACAGCCTTCTGACGAGCTGTCGCGTATGCAGTTGTTCACTCACTGACCCTTGCCGGGCTTTTGTTGTTCGACGAGCCAACAACCAGGGTCCGCCCCCCAATACCGCGAGCGGACCTTCAATCTTCAATGTTCCTACTCGGCGGTGACCACACTGGGCTGACCCAGGTTAGCCAAGCGCACGCTGTTCTGCGCTTGCTGGGCCTCACCCGGCGTGCCGAATGGCCCCAGGCGAACCCGGTGCAGCGTCTGCTGGTTGCGCACGATCGAGCTGATGAACACCGGAGCGCTCACCATGCTGCTCAATTTCGACCTCAACAGCTCGGCAGCATCGGGGTTAGCGAAGGCGCCCACCTGCAAATACTGGCCTGAGGCGGCTGCAGGAGTGTTTTTCACTTGTACCGGAACCACTGCGGCCGCGTGTTGCTGAGGCGGCGGGGTCCATTGCTCGACAGTACCGGCGGAAGCCGTGACCACCGGCGCGCTATTTTGCGCCACTTGCGGCTCGTTGAGCATCAACGGCGCCGGACGGCCACGTTGAGCCCACCATTGCTGCGGATCGATGCCCTCGACCTTGACCCGGGCGGTGCCGGTTTCGGCATAGCCGAGTTTCTTCGCCGCCGCGTAGGACAGGTCGATGATCCGGTCGGAATAGAACGGACCGCGGTCGTTGACCCGCAGGATCACGCTGCGGTTGTTGTCCAGGTTGGTGACCCTGACGTAACTGGGCAATGGCAGGGTCTTGTGTGCGGCACTCATGCCATACAGGTCATAGACCTCGCCATTGGCAGTGTTCTGACCATGGAACTTGGTCCCGTACCAGGACGCCGTGCCGGAAGCCACGTAGTTCTTCGACTCCTGGATCGGGAAGTAGGTCTTGCCCAGTACCGTATACGGATTGGCCTTGTACGGGCCGGTATGCAGGGTCGGAGTCGCATCGGGGATCCGCGAAACGTCGACATCCCACCAGGGCGCGCCATCCTTGTGGGCACGGTTGACGTCCAGCCCAGGCATGGAACGCACGGCATTCGAGGATTTCTGCTGCGGCGAGCGGCTCGTCGAGCAACTGACCACCAGCAAGGACAACGTGGCAAAAGCCAGCAGCTTCAGGGGTTTGCGGATTGGCATTGCCAGCATTACTTGACGCCCCGTGCTTGGACCAGCTGTTCAGACAACTGATGTACGGCCATGGCATACATCACGCTGCGGTTATAGCGAGTGATCGCGTAAAAATTCTTCAGGCCCATCCAATATTCCGGGCCATTGTCACCTTCCAGGCGGAAAGCGGTGACCGGCATATCATCGCGCAGCGCATCATGACTCGACCAGCCCAGGGCTCGCAACTCCCCCACCGTCTTGGTCGGTTCGATGCCCGTGGTCAGGCCCTCGTCCACGCGATCGCCACGCACATCGGCGCGGCTGACCACCGGCTCGCCGGCGACCCAGCCATGGCGCTTGAAGTAACTGGCCACACTGCCAATGGCATCGTCCGGGTTGGTCCAGATATTGATGTGCCCATCTCCGTCAAAATCCACCGCATAGGCGCGGAAACTGCTGGGCATGAACTGCGGCAGCCCCATGGCCCCGGCGTAGGACCCCTTGAGGCTCAGCGGATCGAGCTGCTCTTCGCGGGCCAGCAGCAGGAACTCGCGCAGTTCCTTGCGGAAGAACTCGGCCCGCGGCGGATAATCGAAACCCAGGGTCGATAAGGCATCGATTACACGGTAATTCCCGGTATTGCGGCCAAAAAACGTTTCAACGCCAATGATCGACACTATGACCTGGGCCGGCACGCCGTATTCCTGCTCGGCGCGGGCCAGGACCGCCTCATGCTGACGCCAGAAATCCACCCCGCGGGCAATGCGCGCGTCGGTGATGAACATCGGCCGGTATTCCTTCCACTGCTTGACCCGCTCGGCAGGCCGCGAAATGGCGTCAAGAATCGACTGCTTGCGCTCGGCCTCGCGGAACACGCCCATCAGCTGTTCCCCGGCAAAGCCATAGTCCCGAGTCATTTCGCCGACGAATTCGGCCACTTGCGGCGAACCTTCGTAATCACCGGCGAACGCGGTTTGCGCTGCACCCAGGATGCTTACCAGACCGACCCACGGCGCTTGCCGAGCGGCCCAGCCACGCATTGCTTGCATTGAATTCTTCACCTTAATCAAACCTGCGCGATCCACTTGCGATGGGTATGGATCGACATCAAAACCCCAAACGCTGACAGTAGTGTCACCAGCGAAGTTCCTCCGTAGCTAATGAACGGCAACGGCACTCCCACCACCGGCAACAAGCCACTGACCATACCGATGTTGACGAAAACGTAAACAAAAAACGTCATGGTCAGGCTGCCTGCGAGCAACTTGCCGAACAGCGTCTGCGCCTGGGCGGTGATCACCAGCCCGCGCCCGATCAACAGCAGATAGATCAAGAGCAGCGCACAGATGCCCACCAGGCCGAACTCCTCGCCCATGACCGCAATGATGAAGTCGGTGTGGCTCTCAGGCAAAAAGTCCAGGTGCGATTGGGTGCCCAGCAACCAGCCCTTGCCGAAAACCCCACCGGAACCGATCGCCGCCTTGGACTGGATGATGTTCCAGCCAGTGCCCAGGGGATCGCTTTCAGGGTCGAGGAAAGTCAGGATCCGCTGCTTCTGGTAGTCATGCATGATGAAGAACCACATGGCGATCGCCACTGGCACCGCGGCCGCCAGCACGCTGAGGATCCAGCGCCAGCGCAGGCCGCCCATGAACAGTACGAAAGTGCCACCGGCCAGGATCAGCAAGGCCGTCCCCAGGTCCGGCTGGCGCACGATCAGGATGAACGGAATGCCGATCAGGATCAGGCTGATCCCCACATGCTTGAGATGCGGCGGCAGCGTGCGCTTGGACAGGTACCAGGCGATGGTCGCCGGCATGATAATCTTCATGAACTCCGACGGCTGGAAGCGGATCACCCCGGGAATGTTGATCCAGCGGGTCGCCCCCATGGCGTTGTGGCCCATGACGTCCACCACCACCAGCAACACCACGCCGAACACATAAGCCAGGGGCACCCAGCGCGCCATGAAACGCGGCTCGAACTGGGCGATGACAATCATCGATACCAGGCCGATGCCAAAGGACGTGGCCTGCTTGGCCAACAGGTCCCAGCTCTTGCCGCTGGCCGAATACAACACGAACAGGCTGCCGGCGGCCAGCGTCAGCAGCAGCACCAGCAAGGGGCCATCGATATGCAGGCGCTGCAGCAGCGTCGCGCGGCGACGCATCACATCCTCGCTGGAGAGGATGCGGTCAAAATTACTCTTCACGGGCCGTAGCCTCCGCGCTGATAGGGCTGGCGAACTCAGGCTTGAGCTGGCCGTCCTGGCCGAGAAGCCAGGCATCCATCACCTGACGCACCACCGGAGCGGCAACACCGGACCCCGACTCACCGTTCTCGACCATGACCGAGACCACGATTTTCGGGTTTTCCGCCGGGGCGAAACCGACAAACAGGGCGTGGTCGCGGTGCCGCTCCTGAACCTTGGAGCGGTCGTACTTCTCACCCTGCTTGATGGCCACCACCTGGGCCGTACCACTCTTGCCGGCAATGCGATACGGCGATCCGATTGCCGCCTTGCGCGCCGTGCCCCGGGCACCGTGCATCACTTGCTGCATGCCGTGATTGACCTTCAGCCAATCCGAGGGATCACGCAGGACGATGTCCGGCATCGGGTTGTGATCCACCGGCTTCTCGCCTTCGATGGTCTTGGCCAGGTGCGGCCGGTTCCACTTGCCCTTGCTGGCGACCAGCGCAGTGGCCTGGGCCAACTGCAACGGCGTGGACTGCATGTAGCCCTGGCCGATCCCGAGAATCAGGGTTTCCCCCGGGAACCAAGCCTGGCGCCGGGTGGCACGCTTCCATTCACGGGTCGGCATCAGCCCCGGGGACTCCTCGAACATATCCAGGGAGACCTTCTGGCCAATCCCGAACTTGCTCAGGTAGGCCGAGAGCCGATCGATGCCCAGCTTGTGGGCCAGGTCGTAGAAATAGGTGTCATTGGACCGCATGATCGCGGTATCCAGGTCGACATAACCGTCACCGGTACGGTTCCAGTTACGGTACTTGTGATCGTAGTTGGGCAACTGGTAGTAACCCGGGTCGTAGACGCGGGACGCCGCCGTGACCACCCCGGCATCCAGCCCGGCAATGGCTACCGCGGGCTTGATGGTCGAGCCCGGTGGATACAGGCCGCGCAGCACCCGGTTGAACAGTGGCCGGTCGATCGAATCACGCAACTCGGCATAGGCCTTGAAGCTGATGCCGGTCACGAACAGATTGGGATCGAAGCTCGGCTGGCTGACCATCGCCAGCACTTCACCGGTGTTCGGATCCAGCGCGACCACCGCACCACGGCGCCCGCCGAGGGCCAGTTCCGCAGCCTCCTGCAGCTTGATGTCCAGACTCAGGACAATGTCCTTGCCGGGAATCGGATCGGTGCGTTTGAGCACCCGCAGCACCCGCCCACGAGCGTTGGTTTCCACCTCTTCGTAGCCGACCTGGCCGTGCAGTTCCGGCTCGTAGAAACGCTCGATGCCGGTCTTGCCGATGTGGTGGGTGCCGCTGTAGTTCACCGGGTCCAGGGACTTCAGCTCTTTCTCGTTGATCCGCCCCATGTAGCCCACGGAATGCGCAAAGTGCGCGCCCTGAGGGTAATGCCGGACCAGCTGGGCCACCACTTCCACCCCGGGCAAACGGAACTGATTCACCGCGATTCGGGCGATCTGCTCTTCGGTCAGCTCGAACAGGATCGGCACCGGCTCGAAGGGACGCCGCCCCTGCTTCATGCGCTTTTCGAACAGCACCCGATCTTCCGGAGTCAGCTCCAGCACCTCGACGATCACATCGAGGACCTTCTGCCAGTCACCGGAACGCTCCCGGGTCATGCTCAGACTGAAGCTGGGCCGGTTGTCAGCCACCACCACGCCGTTGCGGTCGAAAATCAGCCCGCGAGTCGGAGGAATCGGCTGCACATGCACCCGATTGTTCTCCGAAAGCGTGGAGTGATAGTCGTACTGGATCACCTGCAGGTAATACAGCCGGGCAATCAGCACGCCAATCAGGCAGATCACCATAATGGCGCCGAACACGACCCGGCCACGCACCAGACGGGCGTCTTTTTCGTGGTCCTTGATACGGATCGGCTGGGACATTAGGGGCGCGGGCTACTTGTGGTAAGGGTGCCCGGACAGCACGGTCCAGGCGCGATACAGCTGTTCACCGATGAGAATCCGCACCAGCGGGTGCGGCAGGGTCAGCGGCGACAGCGACCAGCGCTGATCGGCCCGCGCACAAACCTCCGGCGCCAGCCCTTCCGGGCCGCCGACCATGAAATTCACCGTGCGCGAATCGAGGCGCCAGCGATCCAGTTCCACCGCCAGTTGCTCGGTGCTCCAGGGCTTGCCATGCACCTCAAGGGTAACGATGCGCTCGTTATGCCCGACCTTGGCCAGCATGGCCTCGCCTTCCTGACGGATAAAGCGAGCCACGTCGGCGTTCTTGCCCCGGGTATTGAGCGGAATTTCCACCAGTTCCAGCGCCAGCTCGGAGGGCAGACGCTTGGCATATTCGTGCCAACCCTCTTCCACCCACTTGGGCATGCGTGAACCGACAGCGATCAGACGCAGGCGCACAGCCGTCCCTTATTGCTGGTCTTTGTTGAGCTTGGTGAAGTGCTCGTGGCCATGCTCCGGGCTGTGGTGCTTGCCATCGGCAGCGCGGCTCTGCTCGGCGCCCTGCCACAGGCGTTCCAGGTCGTAGAACTGGCGGGCCGAGGCGGTCATCATGTGCACGATCACGTCGTCCAGGTCCAGCAGCACCCAGTCACTGTCGCCCTTGCCTTCCTCACCCAGTGGACGCACGCCCTGGGCCTTGACCATTTCGCGGACCTTTTCCAGCATCGCGCCGATCTGGCGGTTGGAAGTACCGGTGGCGATGATCATGTAGTCGGTGATGCTCTGCTTGTCGCGAACATCGATCACCAGGACGTCCTGGGCCTTGACGTCTTCCAGCGCGGCGACAGCCACCTTGACCAGATCTTCGCCTTTCATTACTTGGTTAGTCATATAAAACTCGTTCAGCTCGTATGTTTGGAGCGCCGCTCAGCACAGGCCGGCAGCGTTCCTTCAGTTCGGCGCACGGTAAAGTCCGTGAGCATCGATATAGGCCAGGACCGCGTCAGGCACCAGGAAACGTACCGACTTACCGCTGGCCAGCAGTTGACGGATCTGGGTGGCGGACACCGCAAGCGGCGTCTGCCAGACGAATGCAATGTGCCCCCCCGGCCCTTGCAGGGCCAGTGGGTCGCTCACCGAGCGCGCCGCCAGCAGGTTGCGCAAGGCATCCGGCGGTTCGCTGTCGGCATCCGGGCGTTGCAGCACCAGGATGTGGCAATGCTGGAGAAGTTCTTCCCAGCGATGCCAGGTGGGCAGGCCGCAAAACGCGTCCCAGCCCAGCAACAGAAACAACTGGTCATCCGCGGCCAACTCGGCCCGCATCTGTTCCAGGGTGTCGATGGTGTAGGACGGTTTGTCCCGCTTCAGCTCACGGTCGTCCACCACCAGGGGGGAAACGCCCGCCACCGCACATTCGACCATCGCCAGACGATCGAGCGCCGACACCTGCGGTGTATCCCGATGCGGCGGCCTGGCACTGGGGGCCAGGCGCAGCTCATCGAGTTGCAGGGATTCCGCCACCTCCAGTGCGCCACGCAAGTGGCCGATATGCACTGGATCGAAGGTGCCGCCCAGCAGACCGATACGTTTGCCCATCAAGTGCGCACGTGACCGTCGCCGAAAACTACGTATTTCTCGCTGGTCAGGCCTTCCAGGCCCACCGGGCCGCGGGCATGCAGCTTGTCGGTGGAGATGCCGATCTCCGCGCCCAGGCCGTACTCGAAGCCGTCGGCAAAACGCGTCGAGGCGTTGACCATGACCGAACTGGAATCCACTTCGTTGAGGAAGCGCCGGGCATCACTGAAGTTTTCGGTGACGATCGAGTCGGTATGGTGCGAGCCATAGGTATTGATGTGCTCGATGGCCTGCTCCAGGTTGTCCAGCACCCGGATCGAGAGGATCGGCGCGGTGTACTCGGTGCGCCAGTCTTCTTCGGTCGCTTGCAGCACGTCGGCCCCCAGGATCGCGCGGGTTTGCTCGCAGCCGCGCAGTTCGACGCCCTTGTCGCGATAGATCGCGGCCAGCGGCGGCAATACACGCTCGGCAATGGCGGCGTGAACCAGCAGGGTTTCCATGGTGTTGCACGGGGCGTAGCGCTGGGTCTTGGCGTTGTCGGCAATGCGAATCGCCTTGTCCAGGTCCGCCGCCACATCGATATACACGTGGCAGACGCCGTCCAGGTGCTTGATCACCGGCACCTTGGCGTCACGGCTGACCCGCTCGATCAGGCTCTTGCCACCACGGGGCACGATCACGTCGACGAATTCGGGCATGGTGATCAGCGCCCCCACCGCGGCGCGGTCGGTGGTTTCCACCACCTGCACCACGTGGGGCGGCAGGTCGGCCGCCGCCAGGCCCTGCTGAATGCAGGTGGCGATGGCACGGTTGGAATGGATTGCCTCGGAACCGCCACGCAGGATGGTGGCGTTACCGGACTTCAGGCACAGGCTGGCGGCATCGA
Organism: Pseudomonas sp. Os17; assembly: GCF_001547895.1. NCBI lineage: Bacteria > Pseudomonadati > Pseudomonadota > Gammaproteobacteria > Pseudomonadales > Pseudomonadaceae > Pseudomonas > Pseudomonas sp. Os17. The sequence continues at coordinate 6,044,586 of NZ_AP014627.1, forward strand.
TGGTCACGTTCGGACGCGATTCGTAGATGATGCCGATCACCCCCAGGGGCACGCGCATCTTGCCCATCTGAATGCCCGAAGGCAGGTAGCGCATGTCGCGGATTTCACCGATGGGGTCAGGCAGCTTGGCCACCTGACGCAGGCCTTCGATCATCTCGTCGATACGCGCGGGCGTCAGCGCCAGACGATCCAGCAGAGCCGGCTCCAGACCATTGGCCCGGCCGTTGGCCAGGTCCTGCTCGTTGGCTGCGGTCAGCTCCGGTCGCGCGGCGTCCAAGGCATCGGCAGCCGCCAGCAGCGCACGATTCTTCTGCGCGGTGGTGGCACGGGCGATCACCCGGGAAGCTTGGCGGGCAGCGCGACCCAAACGGGTCATGTAGTCAAGAACGGACTCAGTCATGGTCTGGTGTGGTCTTGGCAAAGAGGAAAGCGGCTGATTATAGCTGTCGCGCCCGTTCACGGACAGCGGTCACGGGCGGATGGTCGAAATGGAGTGTAAATACTCGTGCTTCAGCCTGAATTAAGCCTGGAGTTGTTACCATTGCGTCACTTTTTTCGCCATAACCCTCGCCGCCATGCCCATTCCAACCACCGCGCAGCCGCCCAAAGCCTTGCCTGACGGCTTTTTCGACCGTGATGCACAGTTGCTCGCCCGTGAACTGCTGGGCAAAGTCATCCGCCACAAGGTCGGCGAACTCTGGTTGTCCGCGCGCATTATCGAAACCGAAGCCTATTACTGCGAGGAAAAAGGCAGTCACGCCTCCCTCGGCTACACAGAAAAACGTAAGGCTTTGTTTCTAGATGGCGGCCACATCTATATGTACTACGCCCGTGGCGGCGACTCGCTGAACTTCAGCGCCCAGGGCCCCGGCAACGCGGTGCTGATCAAATCCGGCTACCCCTGGGTCGACCCGCTCTCCGGCCCTGCCAGCCTGGCGCAGATGCAACTGAACAACCCGGACGCCAACGGTCATCCGCGCCCGGCGCAAAAGCTCTGCGCCGGCCAGACCCTGCTGTGCAAGGCCATGGGCCTCAAAGTCCCGAATTGGGATGCAAAACGTTTCGATCATGAAATCCTGTTCGTCGAGGACGTCGGCAGCACTGTGCCGCACATCATCCAGACCACGCGCCTGGGCATTCCCCATGGCCGTGACGAACACCTGATGTACCGTTTCGTCGATGCCGCCTTCGCCCCCTACTGCACTCGGAACCCGCTGCGACGCGGTCAGGTCGAAGGGCGCGACTACCTGATCCTCGGCTGAAGCAACGGCATCCGCCTCCCCGCCGCCAACCACAATGGAGTTGAATTTATGGGCCCATGGCTCGACAGCGTGACTGCCTGGCTGACCACCCACCCGCAATGGCTGGCCGCCGCCGTGTTCATCGTCGCCTGCGTGGAATGCCTGGCCATTGCCGGCCTGATTGTCCCGGGCACGGTGCTGCTGTTCGCGATTGCCGTGCTGGCCGGCAACGGCGCGCTGTCACTGGGGGAAACCCTGCTGCTGGGCCTGTTCGGCGGCCTGCTTGGGGACCTGGTGTCCTACCTGCTGGGACGCCACTTTCATCAGAGCATCCGCCGCCTGCCGGGCCTGCGGCAGCACCCGGAATGGATCAATGGCGCCGAGAACTACTTCCAGCGCTACGGTATCGCCAGCCTGTTGGTGGGACGCTTCATCGGTCCTCTGCGCCCCATGCTCCCCATGGTGGCAGGCATGTTCGACATGCCCTTCCCGCGCTTCATAGCCGTCAGCCTGCTGGCCGCGGCGGGCTGGTCCGTGGCTTACCTGCTGCCAGGCTGGGCCACCGGTGCGGCGATCCGCCTGCCACTGCCCGAAGGTTTCTGGCCACAAGCCGGTGTCGTCGCCGGCAGCCTGGCACTGCTGATCGGCTTGAGCATCACCAGCAGCCTGCGGCGCCACCGCCGTGCGACCCTGCTGATGTCCGGCACCAGCCTGCTGGTCCTGGCGGGACTGTTCATCGGCTATCCCTATCTCACGGCATTCGACCAGGGGCTGATCGCGCTGGTGCAGGAACACCGGGACCCGGCCCTGGACAAGATCATGGTGATGATCACTCAGGTCGGCGAGTTTCGCGCCATGTTCATCACCAGCGCCGTGCTGACCTTGCTGCTTCTGGCTCTGCGGCAATGGCGCCACGCGGTATTCGCTGGGGCGACCCTGATGTGCACCGCCCTGGCCAATACCGGCAGCAAATGGTTTTTCGCCCGCCTGCGGCCTGAAGTCCTGAGCGATCCGCTCACCAGCTACAGCATGCCCAGCGGCCACGCCTCGGGCTCCTTTGCGCTGTTCCTGACCCTGGCGGTATTGGCCGGACGCGGCCAGCCGCCCAGGATGCGCCTGACCTGGCTACTGCTGGGTTGCCTGCCGGCGGCCTCGATTGCCCTGTCGCGGGTGTACCTGGGGGCTCACTGGCCCAGCGACATCCTCGCCGGTGCGATGCTGGCGACCTGCGTCTGTGCCGCCAGCCTGACCCTGATTCAATGGCAGGCCCCGCTCAGGCCGATGCCGGCCAGGGCCTGGTGGATAGTGCTGCCGGTGATGCTGCTGATGTGCGGCTTCATGGCCACCCGGCACCTGCCCCACGCGCTGTTGCGCTACGCCTATTGACGAATCGGCGCGCCACCTGCCGCGACCGGTGCCGGCTCAGGCGAACAGCTCGCCCTGCAGCTCGTCCAGCAATTGCTGGATGGCATCGAGCCGCTGCTGCGGATCATCCAGTTGCAGCAGGTCGATCTTGTCCTGCTCGGAGAAGGGCAGCAGGTAGGCCAGTTGATTGGCCAGGGACAATTGCCCCTCGGCCTCGCTGCCCATGTCCAGCGCCTCCACCATCGGATGCTCGGCCAAGGCCTTGAGCAGGGCGATCAGGTCGGCGTCCTCCTCCTTCAGCGGCTGCTCGCTGGCCTCTTGCAGCCACTGGACCTGGGCCACGGTCAATTGATCCTTCTGCACTTCACTGCTGAGCACGCGAAAACGCCGGCCACCCTTGACCCTGATGCCCAGCAATCCATTGTCCTGCTGGTGGAAATCGGTGATCAGCGCCTCACAGCCCACCAGGGCATAGCCGGGCGCTGCAGGGCCGACCTCCTCGCCCTCCAGAATGCACACCACCCCGAAACCGCAGCCCTGCTTCATGCAACGGCCGATCATGTCCAGGTAGCGCGCCTCGAAAATCTGCAGATCGAGGATACAGTCGGGAAACAACACGGTATTCAGGGGAAACAGTGCCAGGCTCATACACCCATCCTTAAACCAGCAAAGACACCGCCAACGGCAGCAACACCGCCGTGGCCACGCCCATCAGACTCATCGCCAGCGCCGCAAAGGCGCCGCACTCCTCACTTTCCTGCAACGCCACCGAAGTGCCCACGGCGTGGGCGGTCATGCCCAGCGCCATGCCCCGCGCCTCGGGACCATGCACCCCCAGGCGATCGAGAATGGCCGGGCCGAAGATCGCCCCGATCACCCCGGTGATCAACACGAACACCGCCGCCAATGCCGCCACCCCGCCGATCTGTTCGGCCACCAGCATGGCGATGGGCGAAGTCACCGACTTGGGCGCCATGGTCATGAGGATCATGTGCTCGGCGCCGAACCACCATCCCAGCGCCACCCCCAGACTGGTGGCCAGCAGCCCACCCACCACCAGCGTAGTGAAGATTGGCCAGAACAATTGACGAATGCGCCGCAGGTTGAGGTACAGCGGTACCGCCAGGGCCACTGTGGCCGGGCCCAGCAGAATGCTCAGGATCTCGGTGCTCTTGCGGTACTCGGCGTAACTCAGGCCACAGCCGAGCAACACACCGATCACCAGCAGCATGGAGACCAGCACCGGCTGCAGGAACATCCAGCGAGTCTTCTCGAAAGCCGCGAGCACCAGTTGATAGGCCCCCAGCGTGATGCCGATGCCGAACAGGGGATGATGAATCACGGCTGCCCAGGCCCCTTGCCAATCGAAGGTCATTGGCGGTCCTCCCGGCGAGCCTGGCGCTTGACCAGGCGCTGCATCAGCACGCCGACAAAGGCCATGGAGATGACCAGCGACAACACCAGCGCGCCACTGATGGCCCAGAAGTCCGCGGCGATATCCCGGGCATAGACCATCACCCCCACGGCAGGCGGCACCAGCAGCAGCGGCAGATAACGCAGCAGGCTGCTGGCCGCCTGGCTCAACGGCTCTCCCACTTCACCGCGCAGCACCAGGAACACCAGGAGCAGCAACAGGCCAATGATGGGTCCGGGCAGCACGGGCAACAGCAGATGATTGAGCGCCGTGCCAAGCAATTGGAACAGCACCAGCCATGTCAAACCGCGTAACAACATACCGCCTCTCCAGCCAGATCCCGTCGCGCATTATAAGCACGCAGGCGCTATGAACCGGCATTCGCCAAAAGCATGGATGTTTACCGGGAAGGATCGCCATGATGATCTAAAGTGGATATTTCGGAGCGCAAAGTACTGCGCCCAATACTAAAAAAACGTTGATCCAAGGAGAGTCTCAATGCCCCATGTTCCTGTTGCAGAGCTCAAAGATTATGTCGGGAAGGAACTCGGACGCTCCCCGTGGTTCACCATCGACCAGGAGCGAATCAACCTGTTTGCCGAAGCCACCGGCGACTTCCAGTTCATTCACGTCGATCCGGTCAAGGCGGCAAAGACCCCGTTTGGCACCACCATCGCCCACGGCTTCCTGACCCTGTCGCTGATCCCCAAACTGATGGAAGACATCCTCGTGCTGCCCGAAGGCCTGAAGATGGTGGTCAACTACGGCCTGGACAGCGTGCGCTTCATCCAGCCGGTGAAAGTCGACTCCAAGGTACGGCTCAAGGTCGAACTGACCGAGGTCACCGAGAAAAAGCCAGGCCAATGGCTGCTCAAGGCCACCGCCACCCTGGAGATCGAGGGCGAGGAAAAACCCGCCTACATCGCCGAGCCCCTGTCGCTCTGCTTCGTCTGAAACGCTCCTGATGCGAAACAGCTCACGCTGTTTCGCTCAACCTCTCTATATATAAGTCACACCGCTGCGGCATACTCGGTCCCCTAATTATCCGGAACCCGTTATGCGCCCACTTGTACCCCTGGTTTTGACCCTTTTGCTCAGCGCTTGCGGAGACGGTGAATCCCTGTTGCCGCCCGACGCCCGACTGCCGGACGGCGGACGCTATCGTGGCGACCTGGTCAATGGACTGCTCCAGGGACAGGGACGTATCGACTACCCCAACGGCAGCTGGTACGCCGGCCAGTTCGACAAGGGCCAATGGCACGGCCAGGGGGAATGGCACGGCAGCAATGGCGAGGTCTATCGCGGCCAGTTCCAGCAGGGCCTGTTCCATGGCCAAGGCACCCTGACCACCAAGGACAGCAGCTACAGCGGCGGCTTCAAGCTCGGCCGCCGGGACGGCGAAGGCACCCTCAAAGAAAACGGCATGACCTATCGCGGCGAATTCAAGGCCGACCTGTACTCAGGCCTGGGTCGCCTGGAGCTGGAAGACGGCAGCCAGTATCAGGGGCAGTTCGCCAAGGGCAAACCCAATGGCGAGGGCCAGCGCAGCGATGGCAACGGCAACCAGTTCACCGGCCACTTCGTCAACGGCCAGCTGGAAGGCAACGGCACCTTCAACAGCGCCGAGGGCGACATCTACGTCGGCGGCTTCAAACACAATCAGCTCAATGGCAAGGGCCGTTACGAAAACTCCGACGGCGACGTGTGGATCGGCCAATTCAAGGAAGGCGCCCTGGGCGGCAAGGGCGAGTTGATCGGTGCCGACGGCAGCCACTATATCGGCGGCTTCAGCGACTGGCGCTTCAGCGGCGAGGGACGCCTCAACCTCAGTGACGGCAGCTTCTACATTGGCGGCTTCGACAGCGACAACTATCAAGGCCGTGGCGTGCTGGTGCTGCGCGATGGCAGCGTGCAAAGCGGCGTGTGGAACAACGGCCTGCGGGTTCGTGATGCCGACGGCAAGCTCTTGCCCGACCCGCTGGAAAGCGCCCTGCTGGTCCAGGGCCACTTGCTGCAAAAAGCCCTGGACGAGGTGCCCGCCTCCACCCCAGGCATCAAGCTCTACAGCCTGACCCTGGCCGGCGACGGCAAGCAGAGCGTGTTCCTGCGCGAAGCCGACTACGTCAGCAACATGCTCGCCAGCCGCTTCGGCGCCTATGGCCAGATCCGCCTGGTGAACCACCGCGACCACCTGACGAGCAGGCCGATGGCCACCCGGGAAAACCTGCGCCGCGCCGCCCAGACCCTGGCCGAACGCAGCAGCCCCGAGGACCTGGTGTTCATCTACCTCACCAGTCACGGCACCAGCGAACACGAACTGGTGCTGGATCAACCCCGCCTGGAGCTGGCGGACCTGCCCGCCGACGAGCTGGCCAGCGTCCTGGCCCCCTTGAAAAATCGCGACAAGATCATCGTCATCTCGTCCTGCTATTCCGGCGGCTTCATCCCCGCGCTGAAGGATGAGCGAACCCTGATCATGACCGCCTCCCAAGCCGACCGGGTCTCCTTCGGCTGTTCGGAAGAAGCCGACTTCACCTATTTCGGCGACGCGCTGTTCGCCCAGGCGCTGAACCAGACGGACGATCTGGAGCATGCCTTCAAACTGGCCAGGGCCACCGTCGCCGAGCGCGAACAGGCAGATGGCTTCGAGGCGTCGGAACCCCAAATCTGGGCCCCCAAGGGGGTCATCGCCCACTGGCAACAACTGCGTAAACAGCAGGCACGAAAAGCGCTGCAAAGTGTCTCTATAGGCAGCAAGGAAGCACAGAGCAACTAAGCTGGAACCGTATCAAGGGGGGAATGACCATGTACTTGACGCCTCAGCACATCCTGCTCGCCGGCGCCTCAGGCCTGACCGGAGAGCAACTACTCGACCGCCTGCTCAACGAGCCCACCGTGGTTCGCGTCCTGGCACCCAGCAGACGCCCGTTAAGCGAGCACCCTCGCCTGGAAAACCCCGTTGGCGATCCGGCAGTGGTCCTGCCGCAATTGAGCGGCAAGGTGGAGATCGCCTTTTGCTGCCTGGGCACCACCATCAAGCAGGCCGGCTCCGAAGCGGCCTTCCGCGCGGTGGACCTGGATCTGGTGGTGGCCTTCGGCAAGCGCGCCCGGGAACTCGGGGCACGGCACCTGATAGTGATCAGTGCGCTGGGCGCCGATCCCAAGTCGTCGATTTTCTACAGCCGGGTCAAAGGTGAAATGGAAGAAGCCCTGAAACAGCAGGGCTGGCCACAACTGACCATTTGCCGGCCGTCATTGCTGCTGGGGGATCGTATCGAGCCGCGCCTGGGCGAGCAGTTGGCCGGGCCGCTGTCTCGACTGATCCCCGGGAAATACCGCGGCATCGAAGCCTGCCAGCTGGCCCGGGCCATGTGGCGCCTGGCGCTTGAAGAGCAGAACGGCACGCGGGTCGTCGAATCCGACGAGCTGCGCAAGCTGGGTAAATGAATCATTGCCGGCAAGCCGCTCCCGCACACGCCTGTGGGATCCGGCTTGCCACCGAGGCGCTACAACCCGCCCGTCGCCTGAAACCCCACCCCCAACACCGTCAGCACTGACAACGGCAGCAGCAGGGTATCGAGCACAGCGCTGGCCGGCAGATCCACCCCCGGATAGCTCGGTGCCTCGGCGCCAAAGCGGTCCATGGCGCAGCAGCCTCCCTGCATCGCATACAGGTCCAGGCGCGTCCCCGAATACACCACCGGCGCGCCCGGTTGCGCGGCGTTCAAGGTCCGCACCGTGGCGCATCCCGCCAGTTGCAGGACAGCCAGCAGGATCAACAGGGATTTATTCATCGCTGCTCAAATGATGCTCGCCCCAGCGCGGCAACATGTCCTGGGGAATGTTCAGCAGATTGAGAATCCGCGCCACCACGAAATCCACCAGGTCATCGATGGTCTGCGGCTGGTGATAGAAGCCCGGCGAGGCCGGCAGGATGGTCACCCCCATGTTGGACAGCTTGAGCATGTGCTCCAGATGAATACTGGAATACGGCGCCTCGCGCGGCACCAGGATCAGCTGCCGGCGCTCCTTGAGGGTGACGTCCGCCGCGCGTTCGATCAGGTTGTTGCAGGCCCCGGTGGCAATCGCCGACAAGGTGCCGGTGGAACAGGGCACCACCACCATCGCCGCCGGCGAGCCGGAACCCGAGGCCACCGGCGACATCCAGTCTTCCTTGCCGTAAACCCGGATCTGCCCCGCCGCCGCACCGGTGTACTCGGTGAGGAAGGCCTGCATCAACTGCGGCTTGGGTGGCAGGCTGACGTCGGTTTCCGTGGCCATCACCAGTTGCGCGGCCTTGGAGATCAGGAAGTGCACTTCCCGATCCTCGCGCACCAGACAATCGAGCAGGCGCAAACCGTACTGGGCGCCGGAGGCGCCGGTCATGGCCAGGGTGATGCGTTCCGGGCCGTTGCTCATTGCAGTGCCTCGGCCAATTTGCCGTGCAGGCCGCCGAAGCCGCCGTTGCTCATGATCACCACCTGGGTGCCCGGCTTGGCCTGGCTTTTCACCCGTTCGATGATGCCCTCCAGGGAGTCGCTGACAATCGACGGCACCGTACACAAGGCCGCCGTGGCCGCCAGGTCCCAGCCCAGGTTGGCCGGTGCATACCAGATCACCTGATCGGCCTGATTGACGCTCTCCGGCAGCCCGTCACGATGCGCGCCGAGCTTCATGGAATTGGAGCGCGGCTCGATGATGGCGATCACCGGGGCATCGCCGACCCGCTTGCGCAGGCCGTCCAGGGTGGTGGCAATGGCCGTCGGGTGGTGGGCGAAGTCGTCGTAGATGGTCACACCGTGCACCTGCGCGACCTTCTCCATGCGCCGCTTCACGCTCTTGAACGCACTCAGGCCGGCAATCCCCATGGACGGCACCACGCCGACATGACGCGCGGCGGCCAGGGTCGCCAGGGCGTTGGCCACGTTGTGCTGCCCGGTCAGCTCCCACTCCACCACGCCCTGGCTCACCCCCTCGAACATCACTTCAAAGGCCGAACCGTCGGCACTGAGCAACTTGACCTGCCACTGGCCACCGGCACCGGTGGTCTGCACCGGGGTCCAGCAGCCCATCTCGATCACCCGCTGCAAGGCCGGTTCGGTGGTGGGATGAATCACCAGGCCTTCGCTTGGGATGGTCCGCACCAGATGGTGGAACTGCCGCTCGATGGCCGCCAGGTCGGGGAAGATGTCCGCGTGATCGAACTCAAGGTTATTGAGGATCGCCGTGCGCGGGCGGTAATGGACGAACTTCGAGCGCTTGTCGAAGAAAGCGCTGTCGTATTCATCGGCCTCGATCACGAAGAACGGTGTGCCGCCCAGGCGCGCCGACACCGCGAAGTTCTGCGGCACGCCGCCGATCAGGAAGCCCGGGCTCATGCCGGCATGCTCCAGCACCCAGGCCAGCATGCTGCTGGTGGTGGTCTTGCCGTGGGTGCCGGCCACTGCCAGCACCCAGCGCCCTTGCAGCACGTGATCCGCCAGCCACTGCGGGCCGGACACGTAGGGCAGGCCCTTGTTCAGTACATATTCCACCGCCGGATTGCCCCGGGACATGGCATTGCCGATCACCACCAGATCCGGCGCCGGATCCAGTTGCGCAGGATCATAGCCTTGAGTCAGTTCGATGCCCTGGGCCTGCAACTGGGTGCTCATCGGCGGATAGACGTTGGCGTCGGAGCCCGTTACGCGATGGCCCAGCTCTTTGGCCAGAACCGCCATCGACCCCATGAAAGTGCCGCAGATACCGAGAATATGGATGTGCATAGTCGACCTCGAAAAACATCGGCGCAGGTTAGCCTAGAGGGCTGCAAATCGCACCCATTAGCTGAGCGAGTGGTTGCCGCCCCTGCGGGCGGCAGCCTGTACCAGCGGCGAGGGGCCGGGCTTAGCGCGCGATGCCGTGCTTGCGCAGCTTTCTATAAAGGGTGTTGCGGCTGACCCCCAACTGCTCGGCGGTGTGGGTCATGTGCCAGCGCTGCTGCTCCAGGGCCGCCAGCAGCGCCACTCGCTCGGCGTCTTCCAGGGGCCGCTCCTGCACCTCGGCAACCGGCTCGCTGATCGGCGCCGAGCGGTTGTCGCGGATCAGCGGCGGCAGATCCTCCAGAGCAATGCGACCGTTCTCGCACAAGGCCGCCAAGGTCCGCAGCACGTTGCGCAACTGGCGCACATTGCCTGGCCATGAATAGCTCAGCAGGGCCTGGCGCGCGCCATCGTCCAGCACCACGCTTTGCTCGCCGGCCTCCTCGGCCAGGAGAAAATCCAGCAGCCGGGATTTATCGCTGCGATCGCGCAGGGCCGGCAAGGCGATCTCCAGGCCATTGAGCCGGTAATACAGGTCCTCGCGAAAACTGCCGTCACGCACCCGTTCCAGCAGATCCCGGTGGGTGGCACTGATGATGCGTACGTTGACCGCCTGGGGCTCGCCGCCAATGGGCACCACCAGGCGATCCTCCAGCACCCGCAGCAAGCGGGTCTGCAAGGCCAGGGGCATATCGCCGATTTCATCCAGGAACAGGGTGCCGCCATCGGCCTGTTGCAACTTGCCGCGCATGCCTTCCTTGCGCGCCCCGGTAAAACTGCCGCCGCGATAACCGAACAATTCGCTCTCGATCAGGCTCTCCGGAATCGCCGCGCAATTGAGCGCGACAAAGGCCCGTTCGGCCCGGGCACTGCCCTGATGCACCGCCTTGGCGAAAGCCTCCTTGCCCGAACCGGTCTCGCCATTGATCAGCAGCGGCACATCCCGTTCGAATACCCGCGAGGCCCGGCGAAAATCGTTCTGCAGCCCCTCATCCCCCAGGCAGATACCCGCAGGGCGCGGCAGCGTAACCCCGACCGGCGCCCGCAGCACCGGCTGCGCGGCAGCTGGTGGCTGGCCGCGCAACAGCGCAAACAGACGCCGCCCATCCCGGGTGCGCAGTGGCCAACTGGCGCTGGCATTGATACTGGCGCGACTGAGCAACTCATCCAGCGAGCAGTCAAAAAAGCTATCCACCGGCTTGCCCAACAGCCCCCCGCGGATATGCCCCAACAGATTCAGGGCACTCTGGTTCACCGCACAGATCCGTCCCTCGCCGTCGAACGCCAGCAAGCCCTCGCTGAACAGCCCCACCGACTCAGCCTGCAAATGAAAGCGCAGCAGCCACTGGTTCTCGAAATAGCGCAGGAAATAGCAGCTCTCGATCATCTTCGCCGAGAGGTTGACCAGGGCCATGGTGTGGAACTGGCTCTGCCGGGAGACATCCTGGCGCGCCGAGGACACATCGAGCACCGCCAGCAACTCGCCATGGGGATCGAACACCGGGCTCGCCGAGCAGGTCAGGCCCGTGTGCCGGCCGCGGAAATGCTCGCCCTGGTGAATGGTCAGCGACTGGCGCTCCACCAGGCAGGTGCCGATGCCATTGGTGCCTTCGCGAGCCTCGCTCCAGTCGGCGCCGAGCCAGAGCCCGGCATGCTCGAAGATCTTGCGTTCGCTGGGGGCGGTGATGCAGTTGAGGATCACCCCGCGGGCATCGGTCAGCAGCACCGCGTGCCCGGCGCCGGACAATTGCTGATGCAGGTTGGTCATCTCGGTGCCGGCGATCTGCAGGACATCCTGCAGGCGCTCGCGACTCTCCAGCAGACGACCGTGCTCCAGCACGGTGGGTGCCATGACCTGGGCTGGATCCAGGTGATAGTCCTCCAGGCAACGCAACCAGGAACGGGCAATGGAAGGATCGCTGCCCGGCCCCTGCAGATGGGCCTTGCCCCGGGCCACCGTCAACACCTGCTGGGCGTGTCGGCTCAAGTGATTACTGCTGTGCATTTCTTATTATTCTCCTGCTGCGCTGTCACGCTCAGACGGAACTCGATCGCCACAGCCGGACTGCCAGCGACCGCAAAAGGGTGGATGCTCATCAGATTTGTCTGACAAGAATCGACACGCGAACCAGCATCCTCCAGCCACTGTTGCATTGCAATGCCGGTTTGACCCGCAAGTCACAGGCTGTGCCATAAAGGTTACAAACTGTCACTTCGCGCTGTACCAGTTCCGCCACAGCGTGCCTGCGCCGCGCCGGTGAAACATCCGCAAACCCTTGATGCACATGGCCCCCACCACGCTGGCCCGACCTTTGCTCTACGCTTGACATGCGCTCAAGCGCGTCCTCCCCCATAAGCATAAGAAGCCAGGAGATACCCACCATGCGTTACGCACACCCCGGTACTGAAGGCGCCATCGTTTCGTTCAAGAGCAAATACGGTAACTACATCAACGGCGAATTCGTCGCGCCGATCAAAGGCCAGTACTTCACCAACACGTCGCCGGTCAATGGCCAGCCGATTGCCGAATTCCCCCGCTCCACTGCCGAAGACATCGACAAGGCGCTGGACGCCGCCCATGCCGCCGCCGATGCCTGGGGCGCCACCTCGGTGCAGGCCCGCTCGCTGATCCTGCTGAAGATCGCCGACCGCATCGAACAGAACCTCGAACTGCTGGCCATCACCGAAACCTGGGACAACGGCAAGGCCGTGCGCGAGACCCTGAACGCCGACATCCCGCTGGCCGCCGACCACTTCCGCTACTTCGCCGGTTGCCTGCGGGCCCAGGAAGGCAGCGCCGCGGAAATCGACGGCAACACCGTGGCCTACCACATCCATGAGCCCCTGGGCGTGGTCGGACAGATCATCCCGTGGAACTTCCCGATCCTGATGGCCGCCTGGAAACTCGCCCCGGCCCTGGCCGCCGGCAACTGCGTGGTGCTCAAGCCCGCCGAGCAGACGCCGCTGGGCATCACCGTACTGATGGAAGTGATCGGCGACCTGCTGCCACCGGGCGTGCTCAATGTGGTGCAAGGTTTCGGCCGCGAAGCCGGCGAGGCCCTGGCCACCAGCAAGCGCATCGCCAAGATCGCCTTCACCGGCTCGACCCCGGTGGGCTCGCACATCATGAAATGCGCCGCCGAGAACATCATTCCGTCCACCGTGGAACTGGGCGGCAAGTCGCCGAACATCTTCTTCGAAGACATCATGCAGGCCGAACCCAAGTTCATCGAAAAGGCCGCCGAAGGCCTGGTGCTGGCGTTCTTCAACCAGGGTGAAGTCTGCACCTGCCCGTCCCGCGCCCTGGTGCAGGAGTCGATCTACGACGAATTCATGCAAGTGGTGATGAAGAAGATCGAACAGATCAAGCGCGGTGACCCGCTGGACACCGACACCATGGTCGGCGCCCAGGCGTCCGAGCAGCAGTTCGACAAGATCCTCTCCTACCTCGACATTGCCAAGAACGAAGGCGCGCAGCTGCTCACCGGCGGCAAGGTGGAAAAACTCGAAGGCGACCTGTCCAGCGGCTACTACATCCAGCCGACCCTGCTCAAGGGCACCAACAAGATGCGCGTGTTCCAGGAGGAGATCTTTGGCCCGGTGGTCAGCGTCACCACCTTCAAGGACGAAGCCGAAGCCCTGGCGATTGCCAACGACACCGAGTTCGGCCTGGGTGCCGGGGTCTGGACCCGCGACATCAACCGCGCCTATCGCATGGGCCGCGGGATCAAGGCCGGCCGCGTGTGGACCAACTGCTACCACCTCTACCCGGCCCACGCCGCGTTCGGTGGCTACAAGAAGTCCGGCGTTGGCCGTGAAACCCACAAGATGATGCTCGACCACTACCAGCAGACCAAGAACCTGCTGGTGAGCTACGACATCAACCCACTGGGCTTCTTCTGATCGATCCTCCCGGCGACCCCGGTCGCCGGGAGGCCTTTTCGCGGCCTTGCCGCAATTGTTCACCTGCTCTGATCCGGTGCCGAAGGCTGGCCGGACGGGACACTGCTGTCGGAAGTTCTGCGCCAAACCAGTCGTGCACAGACCCTGCTTGAAAAACAATAACAAGGGACAAACGCAATGGATCAGATCGGCAACTACGTGCTCTACCTCATCATGCTCTGCGCCGTACTCGGCGCCTTCGCCGCCATCTACGACAGCGAGCGGGGCCTGGGCAAAGAATTCATGGAAGGCATCCACGCCACCGGCTACATCTTCGTGCCGGCGGCGGGAATCATGGCTTCCATCCCCTATCTCACCGTGGTCATCGAAACCGTCTTCGGGCCGTTCTTCAACTCCCTGGGCGCCGACCCGGCCCTGGCAGCGACCATGATCATCGCCTCGGACATGGGCGGCTATCAGCTGGCCTCGGCCCTGGCCGCGAGCAAGGAAGCCCTGGTGATGGCGTTGATCACCGGCTTCATGGGCGGCGCCACCATCGTCTTCTCGATCCCCATGGGCCTGGCGATGCTCGACAAGCGCGACCACAAGTACATGGCCCTGGGGATCATGTCCGGCATCCTCACCATCCCTGTCGGGGTGATGATCGCCAGCCTGATCCTGGCCTTCAGCAACCCGGTAGTACGCGAACTGGTGAGCACCAACGGTGAAGCCAGCTACCAACTGGCCCTGGGCCTGAGCAGCATCTTCGCCAACCTGCTGCCGATCCTGATCTTCGTCGTGGCCCTGGCCCTGGGCCTGCGCTTTTTGCCGGACATGATGATCAAGGGCTTCATCATCTTCGGCCGCGCCATGGACGCGGCGATCAAGCTGGTGCTGGTGTTCTCCATCGTCGAGTACTTCACCGGGGCCTTCTCCGCGGTGTTCGGCAGCTGGGGCTTCCACCCGATCATCGCCGACGCCCAAGACCAGACCCGCGCCCTGGAAACCGCCGGCTACATCGGCATCATGCTGGCCGGTGCCTTCCCCATGGTCTACCTGCTGCGCAAATACCTGGGCAAGCCTTTGGAAAACCTCGGCGGCAAGATCGGCCTCAGCGCCGTGGGCAGTGCCGGCATGCTGGCGACCATCGCCAATATCCTCGCCATGTTCCGCCTGGTGCGCCTGATGCCGCCCAAGGACAAGGTGGTGAACATCGCCTTCGGGGTCTGCGCCGCTTTCCTGCTGGGGGACCACCTGTCGTTCACCGCCAACTTCCAGCCGACCATCATCCTGCCGGTGCTGATCGGCAAGATCAGCGCCGGTTTCGTCGCCGTCGGCCTGGCCTACTGGCTGTCGGTGCCCAAGGCGCTGCAACTGGAAGCCCAGGATCGGGCAGCGGGGATCATCGCCCCGGGCGAGTACCTGGGCGGCACCGCACTGGAAACTCCGGAGCCTGCGGGCCAGAAGGCCACGGCCTGATTCCGGCGCGGCGAGGAACGCCAGCATGCAAGCCATCACGGGCGGCACATCGGTGTTGCTGCTGGGGCTGGACTTCGGCTCCACCACCAGCAGCGCGCTGATCGCCCAGGCCAGCCTGAGCAGCCATTGCGTCACCGGACGCATGGCCCTCAACGAACCCCGGGTGCTGTTTCGCGGCGAGCCGGTGTTTACCCCGTTCAAGGAGCGGATCATCGATGAAGCGGCGATCCAGGGCCTGATCGAATGCTGGCTTGAGCAGGCCGGGGTGCGCCCGGAACAGCTGTTTTCCGCCGGCGTGATCATTACCGGCCTGGCGGCGCGGCGGCACAACGCCCAGGCCCTGACACGACGGGTGGAGCAACTGATCGGCAACGTACTGGTCTCCCGCGCCGACGACGGCGGGCTGGAGTCCTGGCTGGCGTTCATGGGCAGCTGTTCGACCCTGAGCCGCTGTCATCCGGGGCAACCGCTGCTCAACCTGGATATCGGCGGCGGCACCACCAACGCAGCCTGGGGCCTGGACGGCAATGTCCTGGCCAGCGGCTGCCACTTCATCGGCGCCCGGCACTTGCAGTTCGAACCGGGTGGTTATCGCCTCAGCGCGCTGTCGGAATTCGGCCGGGCGCTGCTCGATCACCTGCAGATCCACAAGACTGTTGGCCAGCCGCTCGACCACCCGGAGCGGGATGCGGTGGTCAGCTGGTACGTCGACGCCCTGGTCGCCATCGCCGAAGGTGATCGCACCTTCTTTGCCGGCCCGCTGGGGCAACTGACCGAGCAACTGCCGTTGATCCTCCCCGAACACAACGCCCACCCGGCCCTGACCTTTTCCGGTGGTGTGGGCGAACTGCTCTATCGCCACCTGCAAGGCGAAGCCATGCCGGGCATTACCTATTACGGCGACCTGGGCATCGATCTGGCCCTGGCCATCGCCCGCCACCCACGACTGGTCCGGGATGCCGGCCACCTGCAGCCGGAAAACCGCGGCCGGGCCACGGTCTACGGCCTGACCCTGCACAACACCGAAATCTCCGGCAGCACCCTGTTCCTGCCCCGGCCCGAAGTGCTGCCGCTCAAGGACCTGCCCATCGTCGCCCGCCTGCCGATGAACGCCTCACGGCAACAACTGGACGACGCCCTGGCCCTGGCCTTGAGCAGCCGCGACGGTGCCTGCCTGCAACTGCTCGATAGCGGCCAGGCGCCGGACCTGGAGGAAATCCGCCAACTGGGGGCCCTGCTGTGCCGGGCCCTGGGCGCCGCCCAGCCCGAACCTCAATGGCCGCTGGTGCTGTTGCTGGAAAGCAACGTCGGCAAGGTCCTGGGCAACTACGCCACGGATTGGGGGCGCAGTTCTTGCAACCTGATCGTCATCGATGAAGTGCGCGAGCGTTCGGCGCATTTCATCAATCTGGGAACACCCCATCGGCACATCGTGCCCGTCGCCTTTTACGGCGTGCACTGATGCCGATGCCGGCCAAGGAGCCTCTTGCCATGTCACTCACCGAACTGCAGCACATCCGCCTTCCCGCCGTCCCGGCCGAGCGTGGCTACAGCACCCGGGTGCTGGATCGCGAGATCGCCTTCAGCAGCCTCAAGGCGGTGCTCGGCGCCGCCGACATCAGCAAGGCCGGCGACCGGGTGGCAGGGCTCGCGGCGGCTGATGAAATCACCCGCGAGGCGGCGCGCAAGGTGCTCTCCGAGCTGACCCTGGATCACTACTTCCAGCATCCGCTGACCGATCGCCACGGGCGCATCGACAGCGTCATGCAGGTCAACTACGACATCGACCACGGCGTCTTCGACGAGATCGCCCCACTGACCCTGGGCGCCCTGAAAGATCGCCTGCTGCGCAGCCACGGCACCGAAATACGCCGTATCGGCACGGCCCTGACCGGGGTGATGGCGGCGGCCCTGGCCAAGCTGCTGGATGTGCACGAGCTGATCCTGCTGTCGAAAAAACTCAAGAGCGGCGCGGCGGCCAAGGCCCGCACCCTGGTGGGCCTGCCCGGCACCCTGTCGTCACGGTTGCAGCCCAACCATCCCACCGACAACCTCAGCGGCATCACCTTGCTGGTCTACACCGGGCTGAGCATGGGCTCGGGGGATGCGTTGATCGGCCTCAATCCGGCCATCGACACCGTGGAGAACATCAGCGCCACCCTGCACCACCTGGACAAGTTGCGCCGGGAAACCGGGGCGCCGACGCAGATCTGCGTGCTCTCCCACATCAAGACCCAACTGGCCTGCCTCGACCAGGGCGCGCCGGTGGAGATCATGTTCCAGAGCCTGGCCGGCACCGAACGCACCCTGACCGACGAATTCGACGTCACCGTGCAGTTGCTCGACCAGGCCTGGCAGACCATGGCCGAACGCGGCCCGCTGCGGGAGGTGGCGGAAAACTTCATGTACTTCGAGACCGGCCAGGGCAGCGAGCTGACCTACGGCAAGCACGAGGGCATCGACATGGCCACCTGCGAGGCCCTGTGCTACGGGCTGGCCCGGCGTTATCGACCGTACATGGTGAACAACGTCACCGGCTTCATCGGCCCGGAAACCCACCTCGACAACTTCGAGATGACCTACTCCTGCTTGCAGGACCAGTTCATGGGCAAGCTGCTGGGGCTGCCCATGGGCATGGCGCCCTGCTACACCCTGCACTCCCAGGTGACCCTGGAAGGCCAGCAGATGGCCACCGAACTGCTGACCGCCGCCGGCGCCAACTTCTTCATGGACGTGTACCTGAGCACCGATCGCATGCTCGCCTACTTTGACACCAGCGCCCACGACAACCAGACCCTGCGCGAAGTCCACGACCTGGCACCGGCCCCGGAATACCTGCGCTGGGCCCTGGGCAAGGGGATTTTCCAGGAGGATGCCCACGGCAACGTGGAGCGCGGGCCGAACTGGGGCAATCCGAGGATCTTCTGCGCGTCGGACATCGACTTCCAGCGCCTGCTGGAATCCACCCCGGCCACCTACGGCTTCGACAACGCCGGCCCGCGGCCGGCCAACAGGGTGTCGCGCACGGTGCGGGCCAACCTGGCGGTGGCCCGGGAAGCGATCTACGTCGACCTGCGCCCCGCCGAAATCGCCGCCATCGCTCTGCGCGAGCTGCGCACCGCGGCCCCGGACAAGCTGGCTCACCTGCAAGACCCGGAACTGGGGGCGCGGCTGACCGAGGAGGTGCTGCAGCGCCTGCAACCGGAATACAACGATGTGCAGATCGTGATTTCCGACGGCCTCAGCGCCGAAGCCATCCACCACAACATTCCCGAACTGCTGCCGGTGCTGCTGGATGGCCTGCAGAGCCGCGAGCTGCGCATCGGCCAGCCGATCCTCGCGCCCTATGGCCGGGTCAAGCTGGCGGAATCGGTGGGCGAAGCGCTGCAACCGCAACTGATCATCGTGCTGATCGGCGAGCGCCCCGGCGGTGATGCCCTGGCCTCGCGCAGCATGTCCGCCTACCTGGGCTACCGCCTGCCGGACGACCAGGCCCGCCGCGCCGCCGCGCAGTTCAGCGGCAACCCGGACATTCGCTACGAATACACCGTGATCTCGAACATCTACCGCGGTGGCCTGCCACCGCTGGAAGGCGGCAGCCTGGTGGCGGAAAAGGCCTTTGCCATCCTCCAGCACAGGGCTGCCGGCAACCGCCTGGAAAACCTGCTGAAGAAGGTGGCATCCTGATGATCCGCCAGCACTCGGCAACGCCCCTATATCGTTGAAACGGAGACTGAGATGGCCCAATTTTCCCACAGCGTAGGTTCTCAGACCTATCGCTTCGACAGCCTCAAGGACGTCATGGCCAAGGCCAGCCCGGCCCGTTCCGGCGACTTTCTGGCCGGGGTTGCCGCCCTCAACGACGGCGAGCGGGTCGCCGCCCAGATGACCCTGGCGGACATCCCCTTGAAGCACTTTCTCGAAGAGGTGCTGATTCCCTACGAAACCGACGAAGTCACCCGGCTGATCATCGACAGCCATGACAAACAGGCCTTCGCCACGGTCAGCCACCTGACCGTGGGCGGCTTTCGCGACTGGCTGCTCAGCGACGCCGCCGACGAGCAGAGCCTGCGGGCCCTGGCCCCAGGCCTGACCCCGGAGATGGCCGCCGCGGTGTCGAAGATCATGCGCGTGCAGGACCTGGTGCTGGTGGCGCAGAAGATTCGCGTGGTGACAAAGTTTCGCGGCACCCTGGGCCTGCGCGGGCGCCTGTCCACCCGCCTGCAGCCCAACCACCCCACCGATGAGCCGGCGGGCATTGCCGCAAGCATTCTCGACGGCCTGCTGTACGGCAACGGCGACGCCATGATCGGCATCAACCCGGCCACCGACAGCATCGCCTCGATCTGCGCCATGCTGGAAATGCTCGACGCCATCATCCAGCGCTACGAAATCCCGACCCAGGCCTGCGTGCTGACCCACGTCACCACTTCCATCGAAGCCATCAACCGCGGCGTGCCCCTGGACCTGGTGTTCCAGTCGATTGCCGGCACCGAAGCGGCCAACGCCAGTTTCGGCATCAACCTCAACGTGCTCAAGGAAGGCTACGAAGCGGGCCTGAGCCTGAACCGCGGCCCCCTCGGGCAGAACCTGATGTACTTCGAGACCGGCCAGGGCAGCGCCCTGTCGGCCAACGCCCACTTCGGCGTCGACCAGCAAACCTGCGAGACCCGCGCCTACGCCGTGGCCCGGCATTTCAAGCCGTTCCTGGTGAACACCGTGGTCGGCTTCATCGGCCCGGAATACCTATACAACGGCAAGCAGATCATCCGCGCCGGGCTGGAAGATCACTTCTGCGGCAAGCTGCTGGGCGTGCCCATGGGTTGCGACATCTGCTACACCAACCACGCCGAGGCCGACCAGGACGACATGGACACCCTGCTGACCCTGCTGGGCGTGGCCGGGATCAACTTCATCATGGGCATCCCCGGCTCCGACGACATCATGCTCAACTACCAGACCACGTCCTTCCACGACGCGCTCTACGCCCGCCAGACCCTCGGCCTGAAACCCGCCCCCGAATTCGAGCAGTGGCTGGCCAGGACCGGCATCTTCACCCAGGCCGATGGCAAGGTGCATTTCGGCAACAACCTGCCGCCGGCGTTCCGCCAGGCGCTGGCCCAGTTGGGATAAGGAACAGGCTCATGCAAAAACATCCGAGCGACTCGCAAAACCCCTGGCTGGAGCTGCGCCGCCTGACCCCGGCACGCATTGCCCTGGGCCGTACCGGCACCAGCCTGCCCACCGGCGCCCAGCTGGACTTCCAGTTCGCCCACGCCCAGGCCCGGGATGCGGTGCACCTGCCTTTCGACCACGCGAACCTGCGCTCCCAATTGGCCGAGCGCGGCCGTGACAGCCTGCTGGTGCACAGCGCCGCCACGGATCGCCACAGTTACCTGCAACGCCCCGACCTGGGGCGCCGGCTCAGTGATGAATCGGCCCAGAGCCTGCGCGACTACGCCAGTGCCCATCCCGGCGGGGTCGACCTGGCGGTGGTGGTGGCGGACGGTTTGTCGGCGCTGGCGGTGCATCGCCATACCCTGCCATTCCTGGCACGCATGGAAGAGCAGACCGCCGCCGAGGGCTGGTCGCTGTCGCCGGTGATCCTGGTGGAGCAAGGCCGGGTGGCGGTGGCCGACGAAATCGGCGAGTTGCTAGGGGCCAAGATGACCGTGATCCTGATCGGCGAGCGCCCCGGCCTCAGCTCGCCCGACAGCCTGGGGCTGTATTTCACCTATCAGCCGAAAGTCGGCCTGACCGACGCCTACCGCAACTGCATCTCCAACGTGCGCCTGGAGGGCCTGAGCTACGGCATGGCCGCCCACCGCCTGCTGTACCTGATGCGCGAAGCCTGTCGTCGGCAACTGTCGGGGGTGAATCTCAAGGACGAGGCACAGATACAGACCCTGGACAGCGATTCTCCGGCGAATATGAAGGGCAATTTCCTGCTGGGCCCGTCTCAAGCGTGACGTTGCAAGACGATTGCGCTTTTTCAGCGCTTTGGGCAGCATCGGGACACGGCTGCCCGAGTCATCCAACCTGTGCCGTCACATCCACTTGAAGTTGAGAGCTACCCATGCGGATTACTCAAGCAACCCTCGAGCACCTGGATCTGTTGACCCCGCTTTTCGTCAAATACCGTGAGTTCTATGGCGCCCTGCCTTATCCGGACTCGTCCCGGGCCTTTCTGGAAAAGCGCCTGCGACGCAAGGAATCGGTGATCTACCTGGCCCTGGCCGATGATGACAGCAGCAAGTTGCTGGGCTTTTGCCAGCTGTACCCGAGTTTTTCTTCGCTGTCCCTCAAGCGCGTGTGGATTCTCAACGACATCTACGTCGCCGAAGACGCCCGCCGCCAACTGGTGGCCGACAACCTGATGCGCACCGCGAAGAAAATGGCCAAGGAATCCAATGCCGTGCGGCTGCGGGTTTCCACCAGCAGCAACAACGCCGTGGCACAGAAAACCTATGAGTCCATGGGGTTTCGCGAAGACACCGAATTCAAGAACTACATATTGCCGCTGAGCGATGACTGACCCACAAAAAAGCGGCCTCCGGGCCGCTTTATCAGCTGCGGTGAACATCAAATCCTCTGCGTTTGCTCCCCCTCGCAAACCGAAACGCCCGGCTACAATCTGAACGCGCATTTCACCTGTCAGCCTTTATAATGCCGAACTTTTCGGATCGTAAGAAAAGCTACATCCCCCTTGTAGTCCCTTTCTTCGAGTCATCGCACAGGCCTGCAGAGCCAGGCTGTCACCACAGGTGCCCCCATGGATTTCAACCCGATCGACCTAATCCTTCATCTCGACGTTTACCTCGACATGCTGGTGACCAACTACGGGCCCTGGATCTACGCCATCCTGTTCCTGGTGATTTTTTGCGAAACCGGCCTGGTGGTGACGCCGTTCCTGCCGGGCGACTCCCTGCTGTTCATCGCCGGTGCAGTCGCTGCGGGCGGCGGCATGGACCCGGTGCTGCTGGGTGGCCTGCTGATGCTGGCGGCCATCCTTGGCGACAGCACCAACTACGTGATCGGGCGCACGGCGGGCGAACGCCTGTTCAGCAACCCCAACTCGAAGATCTTCCGCCGCGACTACTTGCAGAAAACCCACGACTTCTATGAGAAACACGGTGGCAAGACCGTGACCCTGGCCCGCTTCCTGCCGATCATCCGCACCTTCGCGCCCTTCGTCGCCGGCGTGGCCCGCATGCCCTACCCGCGGTTCTTTGCCTTCAGCGTGGCCGGCACCATTCTCTGGGTCGGCGGCCTGGTGACCCTGGGCTACTTCTTCGGCAACGTGCCGTTCATCAAGAAAAACCTTTCGTTGCTGGTGGTCGCCATCATCCTCCTGTCCCTGGTGCCGATGATCATTGGCGTGCTGCGCAGCCGCTTGGCCCGCAGTGCTGAAAAAGTCGAAACCCGCTAAACCTTATGTGGTCCCTCAGCGCCTGGCGCCGCAAGCGCCGGCTGGCCAAGCATCCGGTCAGCGATGACACCTGGCAGCGGGTACGCCAGCAACTACCGTTCCTCGACGGCATCAGCGCCGCCGAGGACCAGTGGCTACGCGAAGCCAGCGTGCTGTTCCTGGACGACAAGCACCTCACCACCCTGCCCGGCGTGGAACTGCATCAGGAACAGCGCCTGCTGCTGGCGGCCCAGGCGCAACTGCCGCTGCTGCACCTGGGCGACCTGAACTGGTACCAGGGCTTCCACGAAATCATCCTTTACCCCGACGACTTCCTCAGCCCCCAGCGCCACCGCGATGCCAGCGGTATCGAGCATGAGTGGGATGGCGAGCACAGTGGCGAAGCCTGGCAACAGGGACCGATCATCCTTGCCTGGCCCGGGGTGCAAGCCAGCGGCGGCTGGGAAGCCTACAACCTGGTGATCCACGAACTGGCCCACAAGCTGGACATGCTCAACGGCGACGCCAATGGCCTGCCGCCGCTGCACAGCGACATGCGGGTCAGCGACTGGGCCCAGGTGATGCAGAGCGCCTACGACGACCTCAACCGTCAACTCGACCACGACCCGGACGCCGAAACCGCCATCGATCCCTACGCAGCGGAAAACCCGGCCGAGTTCTTCGCCGTCACCAGCGAATACTTCTTCAGCGCCCCGGACTTGCTGGTGGCGGCCTATCCGAAAGTCTATGCACAGTTGCAGCTGTTTTATCGGCAGAATCCCCTGGCCCGGCTACAGCAACTTCAGGCTGAAGACCCGGTCTATCAAACGCACCACTAAGTTCCTGTCGCGCTATTACGTTGTTCATCTGCAGGCCGGTTGAAAGACAACTTCCCCGCCTGGCGACCGATGGTAAAACCACCGGTCGCGCGGTACAGCCGAACCGCTCTGCGCGACAGTACAACCAAGGTTCTACGACCCTTGGCACGTGGCATCGGTAGCGGAGTGTGTCTATAATCGCCGCCACTTTTTGGTCAATCCGGCCAAGTCATTTGGTCAACTAACGGGGGCAACGCCCAATGAGCTACAGCAAGATTCCGGCGGGCAAAGACCTGCCGAACGACATCTACGTCGCTATCGAAATCCCGGCCAACCACGCGCCGATCAAGTACGAAATCGACAAAGACAGCGACTGCCTGTTCGTTGACCGTTTCATGGCCACCCCCATGTTCTACCCGGCCAACTACGGCTTCATCCCCAACACCCTGGCTGACGACGGCGACCCCCTCGACGTGCTGGTCGTGACCCCTTACCCAGTAGCGCCAGGCTCGGTAATCCGCGCCCGTCCAGTGGGCATCCTGAACATGACCGACGACGGCGGCGGCGATGCCAAAGTGATCGCGGTTCCTCACGACAAGCTGTCCCAGCTGTACGTCGACGTGAAGGAATACACCGACCTGCCAGCCCTGCTGCTGGAACAGATCAAGCACTTCTTCGAGAACTACAAAGACCTCGAAAAAGGCAAGTGGGTGAAGATCGACGGTTGGGGCAACGCTGACGCGGCCCGTGCCGAGATCCTGAAGTCGGTCGCGGCCTACAAAGGCTGAGAAGCAGCTGCAGGCTTCGAGCGACAAGCTTCAAGAGAAAGCCCCGAGTGATCGGGGCTTTTTTGTGCCCGCGATTTCCCGCAGCAACCGGCTTGCCGGCGAACGGGCTTGCACCAAATACGCATCGCGCAACACATTCCCACGCACTATTTTCACCCTCAAGGCCTCTGGATTGCGCTTTGCACTGGGAATTCCCGGCGAACCTGCGTATGCTGCGCCCCACATTTGCGCATCGACCCTTTCTGCGGTCAGATCGCCCGACGAAGCGGATGACTTTCCCGCCCAGTCCCACAGCCAGCCGCAAGAGCTGGGTGTACGTTTTGAAGGCTGGTGCGGTTTACCAAAAATGAACCAAGCCAGTCCCCGAGAAGCCGGCCACAAGCCGGCTTTTTAATGCCTGAAACCCGGGCACGGGAAGAACTGGCCACTCCCACAGCAGGTGCAGGATGCACGACCGACCCAGCTTTGCAGTTCCGCTCCCACCTCAAGCCATCAAGCGCAACGCCATCACCGCGCGCCCCTTGTGGCTGGCCAGCACACGCACGCTGATGACCACGCTGGCAGCCCTTGGCCTCTGCGGCTGTGTCGGTGCCTGGGTGGACATGCCCGAGGAACAGGTCACAAAGACCGCGGCTCACCAGACGCTCATCGGCAACTCGATGACACCGGTCATCACCCGCACGCAAAAGAGCACTGCCGAACGCCAGTGGTGTGGCACCACCGTCTGGGCGGTCATCCTGCCCATCCCGCTGAAATTGCCGGTTTGCGAGTCCTACAGCGCCACCTCATACGGCAATGATATAGGCGGCATCGAAGCCCCCCTCCTGTACTCAAGCCACAAAATCAGCTCGGAGTTTTACGCCTGCGGCCCGTTCATGTTCCTCGGGCCGATCATGCATGGATACCAGGGCAACGCGGTCTGCGGGGTGTTCCGCTAGGCTCGGACCGTTGTTGCAGCAACATCCCCCGTGGCCCCTGAGTTCTCGCTACAATCCCGTCCCTTGATGGCAATTCGCCAACCTTCCGGCAGCGGGCTTCGATGCCGCGCCCTTGAGACGACGCAAACGAGAACCTTAGGACATGGTCCTGCACATCCCAACCCTGCTCGTAGTCTCGGTCTTCATTTTCTTCCTGATGAGTCTGCTGACCTTCCATGCCTGGTTACGGGAAACCCGCGAGCGCCCATTGGCCTATCTGGGCGGCATGATGCTGCTGGCCGCGGTGGGCATGGTGTTGGTGAGCTTGCGCGACCAGGGAGCGGATTACGTGCCCAAGGTGCTCGGCAACATGACCCTGCTGCTCAGCGCAGCCTTCAACTGGACGGCAATGCGCGTCTTCACCGGGCGTGCGCCCCATCTGCCGGGCATGCTCGCCGGGGCCGCCGTCTGGCTGGGCCTGTGCCTGGTTCCGTCCTTCTATCAATCGATGACGGTGCGAGTCTCGGTCTATTCGCTGCTGGTCGCCAGCTATGGCCTGCTCACAATGCTGGAGTTCTGGCGCAGCCGCCAGCGCCTGGAGGTCGCTTATCTGCCCGCCCTGGCCCTGACCCTGTTGCATACCGTTTTCTACAGCGTGCGCGCCGTCATCGATCAGGGCCTGGGGCTGGATCAGGCCCTCAAAGGCTACGGCGCCGGGGTGCCGTTTTTCTCCTTCATGCTGTTCGAGTCGATGCTGTATGTGATCGGCATCGCCTACGTGACCTTGTCCATGGTCAAGGAGCAGGTCGAACTGCGCCTCAAGGCTGCGGCCTTTTGTGACGCTCTGACCGGCATCGGCAATCGCCGGGCATTCATGGTCAACGGTGAGCGGATGCTGATCGAATGCCGCCGTCGCGGCGAATCGGTGGCCTTGTTGTTGTGCGACCTGGACCACTTCAAGCGTTTGAACGATGCCTTCGGTCATCAGACCGGCGATCAGGCGCTGATTGCCTTCAGCCAGGTGCTGACGCAGACCCTGCGCAAGCAGGACGTGTTCGCTCGGATCGGCGGCGAAGAGTTCGCCTGCCTCCTGGCAACGGCTGATGAACAGACCGCCATTCAAGTGGCCGAGCGAATCCGCGAGGGCTTTGCCCACCTGCCGTTGCTGGCCCCCGGCCTGCTCAGCGTCAGTATTGGTGTGGTAAGCAGCCAAACCGCAGGCTACGAGCTCTCGCGCCTGCTGTCCCAGGCAGACGAGGCCCTGTATGGCGCCAAGGATCAAGGGCGTAACCGGGTCCAGAGCGTTACGCGGGGGGCGTCAGTGCTGCAGTTGAGCTGAACGGCGTGAAGCACAGGCAAAACGGCCGATCCCCGGCCGACATGAGCACGACGCCAGGATCCGGCGGCATAATTGTGACCCACAGCCCAATGCCCACTCACAAGGCACTTAGCCAGTATTTCCGGCATCCCCGCGCAAGAATAAAATCGCCGCTCTCAAGGACTCTCGGATGACAAGGAATGTGGAATAAACAAGCCGCTATCGATCACTTGAACGCGCATGCTCACGCCGGCAGTACCGGACGCTGTGCCGCCTACACCCGCCAGGCGATCGAGGCTGGCGGCGGTGGGGTGATTCTGCACAGGAAGCATTCGGCCAAGGACTTCGGCTCATCCCTGACCTCGGCCGGATTCGTCGAGCAACCCGCTGGCCAGACGCCTCAGGCCGGCGATGTAGTGATCATTCAGCCGATTCCCGGCCATCCCCATGGGCACATGGCGATGTTCAACGGTTCACTCTGGGTGTCAGACTTCAAGCAGTTGCACGGTTTCTACCCAGGGCACTCCTATCGGGTGCACAAGCCCGACTACAAAATCTATCGCCATCCGTAAGGGGTCCTCCATGAGAATGCTGTTCTGCTCGCTGCTGGCCGCGGCCGCCGTCGCCCTGCATCAGCCACTGGCACTGGCCGACTGCGCCAGTTCGCCCAAGCCTGTCACCCAGGCGTTCTACAGCTGGTACCTGCAAACCTTCAGCGAAGACAAGGACCCGATCACCGACAGCGTC
Organism: Pseudomonas sp. Os17; assembly: GCF_001547895.1. Classification (NCBI taxonomy): domain Bacteria; kingdom Pseudomonadati; phylum Pseudomonadota; class Gammaproteobacteria; order Pseudomonadales; family Pseudomonadaceae; genus Pseudomonas; species Pseudomonas sp. Os17. The sequence goes on from NZ_AP014627.1 coordinate 6,071,764, forward strand.
CCGGAGATGAAGAAGTACGTCTCCGACTCGCTGATCGCCAAGATCAAAAAGCAGATGGCCAGCCCCGATGGCCTGGAAGAGGACTACTTCCTCAAGGCCCAGGACTACATGGATGAGTGGCTGACCCAGATCAAGGTCAGCGAGCCGCAGATCAAGGGTTCCAGCGCCAAGGAACAGGTCACGCTGGGCAGCACCCCGGACACCACTCAGGTGGTCGATGTGCGGATGATCAAGGACAAGGGCTGCTGGAAGATCGACGAAGTGCTTTCCACCACCGATCAGAGCGACTGAACGACGAGCTCTGCCCCGCTGCAAGACTGACAACGGCAAATGCGCAGGTCGTCGAGGGACGCGACCTGCCATGTTAAGCTGCGCGCCGTTTCGGGCACCCGCCCGAGGCGTCTTCCACTGAAAATGGACTCTCAGTCATGTCGTTGCCGGCCGCTGTACGCCTGCCGCTGTCGTTCCTCTGCCTATTTACCGCCCTCAGCCTCACCAGCGTCCACGCCGAAGACCAGCAGGACGTCGCCAAAGGCCGCTGGCAAGGCCTGGCGGCCATGGCCAATCTGTACCTGGACGACGCCACGCCGGCCGATTTCATCGAAGCCGGGGACAACGAAAAGAGCCAGCACGACAACTACGCCGGCGCCCTCGCCTACTACCTGACCGCCGCCCGTCTCGACCCGAAGAATGCCTACGCCGCCTACCAGGCAGCTGGCAGCCTGGCCGCCATGAACAAGAACACGCGCGCCGCCGAGTTCCTCGATCAGGCCCGCGAGCGTGGCTTCTGGCAGTGGGTGATCCTCAAGGAAGACGACGAACTGCAATCCCTGCAGCAGACCCCGGCCTACCAGAAGCTGCTGCAGGCCGCCGAGAAGAACTACCCGGCCAAGGCCAAGGATGCCGGCCTGGCGGCCTTCAGCATTCCCAAGGGCAAGGCCCCCGCCGAAGGCTGGCCGGTGGTGGTCTGGCTGTCGGGATTCGGCACCGAGGGCAGCGACGGCATCGACATGCGCGCCGACCTTGTGGGCGAGCAGGCGGTGCTGGTGGGCATCAACGGCACCCTCAAGCGCGACGAGCACCAGTTCATGTGGCAGCCGCATTCGGTGGACAGCACCCAGGAGGCGGTCAGCGCCGCCCTGAAGAAGCTGGAAAAGCAGACCCGCATCGACCGCTCGCGCATCGCCCTGATGGGTTTCTCCCAAGGCGCCGAACATGCCTCGCACCTGATCGCCGAGTACCCGCAGCAATACAGCGGCGCGTTGCTGCTATCCCCCGGCGGCTACCGGATTCCGTTCGGCGAACCCCGGGCCCGGGACAAGCGCATCGTCATCGTCCACGGCGCCCAGGAGCACGAAAGCAACCAGAAGCTCACCGCCACCACGCAGCAGGCCCTGGCGCCCGGCAACCAGGTCCAGAGCCATGAGCATGCCGAGGGCCATACCTTCCAGGACGACTGGCGTCAGGCGTACCCGGGCTACCTGAAGTTCGCCCTGAACCTCTGACGCCAAGCCACGGCGCCGCGGCCTAAACCCCGCGGCCACGGCGCGGCTTCAGGTCAAGGCTTGGCCGGAACAATGGGCCCCGGGGCCTTCACCTGGGTCATCAGGTCATCGTCCCAGGTGCCTTCGACCTTGACCTGAGCCAGGGCCCCCAGCTCCATGGCCTCGATCAGGTTGTGGTTGAGGTACACGTAGGTGCCGGGCTGCTTGAAGGTGTAGAGCGCGGCCAGCGCCGAACCGCCGGGGATGAACCAGGTTTCCAGATTGCGCAAAGGGGCATTGGCGAACTTGCCGGTGGTCCAGACCCAGTCACCATGGCCGCCAATCAGGTGCGGACGGCTGTCGCGGTTGGCCTGGGAGTGGATGAACAGCACGCTTTCCCCGACCTTGGCGGTCAACGCATTGGCCCCGGTCAGAGCCCCGACCCGGCCGTTGAACACCACATGGCTCGGGGTCAGCTTGCGCATCACTTCACGGGTGTCCTGGTAGCTGGAGGCCAGGTCCGGGTAGTCCTTGTAATGCCCGTCCTTGTCCTTGGGGATATACAGATCGAACTCACCGATGGTGTAGGCCCGGTCATAGTGCAAGGGCTTGCCGGCAGGGTCTTTCAAGCCATCGCGCGGCAGCACCATCAAGGTTCCGCTCATGCCCGAGACTACGTGCCAGGGCACCATGCCCGACGGCGCGCAGTGGTAGACAAAGGTGCCGCTGCGATCGGCCTTGAACCGCAGCACCACCTCCTGGCCCGGCACGACCTGGGTCAGCGCGGCCCCGCCCAGGGCGCCGGTGGCGGCGTGAAAATCGATGTTGTGGGGCATGCTGTTGCTGGCCGGGTTGCTCAAGGTCAGTTCGACGTAGTCGCCCTCGTGCACCACCAGCGTCGGACCGGGCATGGAGCCGTTGAAGGTCATGGCCTGCAGCGTGGTGCCCTGGTCATCGACCACCATCTTTTTCTCTTCCACCTGCATGTGGAACTGCACGACCTTCGGTGGCCCGCTGACCACCTGTTCATGGGCATGCACCTGAGGCGGCGTCACCAGATCCACCTTGACCCGCTGCAACCCGTCGGCGCCCGCGGCCAACACCAGGCCGGAGACACAGCTGCCGGCCATCACACAGCACTTCAACCACGATTGAAAAGCACCCATGTTGCGCATTTCCCTGCCAATGAATGGTGCTTCATTGCAAGGCAAACGCCGGGCGCTCGTATTGTCTCAGGGCAATGAAGCAATGCCCGGGCAGGCGCAGCGATTGAGCCCGATCATGGATAGCTGAAACTGCGCACCAGGGTCAGCTCTCCGGGGGCACGCATCGGCACGATGAAGGATTCGCTCTTCTCATCCGGCGTGCCCTCCTCGGTGATCACCGTGACCTGGGCCGTGGTCAGCGGCTGCACGGCGTTTTCCTGGCCGCCGTCTGCATCCTCGTCACTGCGATAGCCGCCACCGTAGTAGTTCACATACACCAGGTACTGGCCCTTGAGCGGCGCCGGCATGGAGAAGATCTCCGGGCCGTAGCCGGTGGTCACGTCCACGTCCAGGGTCGCGCCGTTGGGGGCCACGCGATCGCCGTACCAGATGTGCGCGCCATCGGGGGTCACCAGGTGCAGGTCGAGGTCGGTGTTGTCGCTGTCCCAGGACAGCAGCACGCGCAACTTGGGTGGGGTCACGCCACCGCCGGTATTGAGGAACTGCACGCGCTTGCGCTGCTGACCGTCGGGGCTGCGCACCTCCACGCTGTTGCTGCCGTTGGGGAAGGCATAAGGCCGGTCGAAACCGCCTTGTTCATCGAACTTGAGCGGCATGCTGACGCCGTTGACGATCAGCTTGCCTGGCGCCTTGTTGGCCTTCGGCGCGCCTTTTATCTGCCCGCTGATGCGCGCGCTATCGGCCTGGCCCTGGGGCGTGTTCACCGAGGAGGCCGGGTAATTGACCTCCTGCATGTATTGCTCGCCATCGACGGCGCGGGTCCGCCAGCCGCCTTTGGGCGTGTCGAGCCGAATGCCGCTGTCGGCCAGGGCCATGGGCAGGCTGAACATTCCACAAAGGAACAGGAGGACCGGGGGAGCAGGAAGTTTCATGGCCTATTCCAATAAAAGATGACGGGCGAGCCCTTCGATGTAGGTTTCATCCTGGCCATTGGGATGAGCTTCAAAGGCCAGGTGCAGGTATTCGTGAGTCAGGTCGAGGCGGTCTTGCAGCGAGAGCACGCCACGCACGTAGATGCGCTGCCGTTCACGGTCGACGTAGGGCCGGCCGAAGCTCAGGCGGCACACCGCAAACTGGCTGATTTCGTTGTAGCCGACCTCCTGTTCCAGGGGCTGGCGCCAGCGCCGACGCTGGTTCAGCAGCCAGTCCTGAGCGGCCGGCAAGGGCTCGCAGGAAGCCTGTGGATTGTCCCAGCGACTGAGGCTGGCCCGCGGGTAAGCGTGGAGCAGGATCGCGTCGTAGCCCTGGCCGGCCCGGGCCTGTTCTACCGCCTGTTGCCACGACAGTTTGTCCGGCGCCTGCAGATCCGAATGGTAGGTGACCTGGGTTCCGGCCAGCACCAGATCGGCAGTCCAGGCGGCGATGGCCCGCGCCTCGGCGGTGGCCGGACGCGGAGCGACCCGCTGGCGGTTGCTGCTGTCATCGATGCTCAGGCATTCACCACTGCGCCCGGCGTTCTGCAACAGATAGGTACGTATGGCCACGGCCAGGGCCTTGGCGGCTTCCCGGGGTTCGCTGGAGGCCTCGCGCTGCAGCACCCGGGCCACGTATTCCTCGCGGTCCAGGCGGGCCACCAGTTGCAGGGCCGAGGCGTCAGCTTGCAGGAAAAGCTCGCCGCCACTGTGGATATCCAATTGATTGCCATTGGCGAATTCCACCTGGTAATCCCCTTGCAGGGCACCTGGCCTGGCGGCCCGGGCATTCTGGCTGACGCTTTTGAGCGGATAGCGGGAGAACAGGCTGACCTCGACGCAACGGCCTTTGTCCAGGGCCGGACGCTGCGGCAGTACCTGGTCCAGAACCTGGGCGTAATCCTTCAACACCCGCTGACTGGTGCCTCGTCCCCCCACCCACAGGGGTGTGCCGTCCACCAGCCAACCGGCAAAACCGCCCTGGCGCGACTGCGGGTCCTGGTCCGCCAGCCAGCTCCAGGTCTTGACCCGCAGGCGCCCGCCCAAGGCTCCCAACACCGCGCCATCGGAGGCGTTGAGCACCACATCCAGCAGCACCCGGCGTGCCGTCTCCTGGGCCGGCAACTGCGCCAGCACCTGCAACAGCTCCGCCACCGGCACCCGGGTCTGCGGCTGCAGGCGGTCAAGATCGCGCAACCACTCGGGCGCATGGCGGGCTTGCCAGTACTGGCGCCAGTCGGCGCTGGACAGCTGCAAGCGTTGCGGCTCGAAGTACAACCCGCAGGAACGGACCAGGGCCTGATCCCGGGCGATGCTGCCACCGGCCGTGCAGCAATAGACCTCGTCCTTGGATTTGCCCTGGCAGGCATAGGCCGGCTCTTGCGCGCCGGTATCCGCCAACCAGGCATAGACAAAGAGCTTCCAGACACTGCCCAGGGGGGCCTGCAGGTCCTGGGGCAACGGCTCGCGAGCCAGCACCTGGGTCTTGCTCAGGCTCACCAGCTCGCTGTCCGGGGCGGTTTTCCAGGCCAGGCGCAGAGGCTCGTCCTGGGCTGTCACCAGCCCAGGGAGTAGACACAGGCACAACCAGGCCCAACACCGCGTCATGTTATTTGACCGTGACCTGACCCAGTGCCGGCGTGCGCTCCCGAGCCTGATGCTCCGGCGCGTAGACCTGATAGAAACGTGCCGCAGGCAGGTTGAACTGACCCTTCTGGGAGAAGCGAATCAAGTGCCGCAAACGCACTTCGCTGCTGTCGTTCAAGGCATCCAGCGGCACCGCGTAGCTCATCTGCCCGGGTTCGAAGCGGGCCTTCTCCAGGGACGCCGCTTCCGTGCCCGCAGGACCGGCCAGCTTGATCCCCCAGGTGGTGCGCTCGACATCGGCACCCGGCGGCAACGGCACTTCCAGCATGCCGTACAGCAGCGGCCGCTTGCTCTCGTTGGCGATGATCACTTCGTCCAGGTACAGGCCGTCACTGGCGATCGGCTTGTTGCCCACCGGTTCCAGCTTGAAGGTGAACGCCTCGTCGCCCGGTACCAGGCGCAACAGACGACGGGTGATGTTCACCGGCAAGGGCGTGCCCGCCTCCAGTTGGCTCTGGTAGCTGAGCGACGCACGCAACGGCCGCTCCGGCAACGGGTCCAGGGTCAGCACCGCAGGCACCTGCGGCCCCTGCCACAGCCAGTAGCGTTCGCCGCTGGCGCCTTGCTGCTGTTGCCAGCCCTGCCCCGGGTTCAGGGCCACGGCCGGTGCGGCCTGAGCCACGCTACGCTGCAGCCAGGTCAGGGCCAGGGCCCGGTCCAGGGTCGGTTGCGATGGCAGCAGGCGTTGCAGCAGGGCGCGCGCCGTCGCTTGATCGAAAGGCTTCAAGGACAGGTTGAGGGCCTGAGCGAACGGCTGCGAACTGAGGTCGAGCTGTTGCTGGGCCGCGTCCAACTGCGCCACGAAGGCCGGTGGCGGGGTGACCTTGGCGTCCCGCGCCAGGGCCGCGGTCAACACCCGGGCAGCAGCCAGACCGAGGGCCGAATCCGCATCCGCCATCACCAGGCTGTCGCTGCTGCCAGCGTCCACGCTGTCAGCCGGACCGCTACCGACCTTGGCCAGATCGTCCATCAGGCCCCTGACCAGCGTCGCGATCGGCAGGTTCATCTCACGGGCGAAGGACAGGATCAGCGCCCGTTGCAGCAACGGCGTATTGCCGGCCTGCTTGGCGTAGACCTCCAGCACCCGCTGCCAGTGCTCCGGCGGCAGGTTCAGGTCCATGACCTTGCTGGCATGCCAATCGGCGTAATAGGCGTAAGCAGTGAGGAAGGCATCGGCATCGGCGTCTTCACCCCACCAGGTGAACGCCGCTTCCGGCCCGGCCATGTGCACCAGGCGCAGGCGACTGTTCTGCATGATCAGGCGCAAGCGATCGCGAATCTGCGGGTTGCTGGCCAGCGCCGGGTAGGCAACGCTCAACGGCAGCAGTTGGCTGGCGGTCTGTTCGACGCCGCCATAAGGGTATTCCAGCAGGTCGTCCAGGGCCGAACGGAACAGCGCTTGCGGGCTGTCGTCCAGGCGCAGGCGGATCTGCGCGGCATCGGCCGGCAGGCCCAACGGCGTGCTGGTGCCGGCCACGTCCAGGCTCTGGGTCTGCACCGTCTGCCAACCGGCGGCACTGCTGAGCAGGCGCACGGCCAGGGCATCCACGGTCTTGCCGCCTTGCACCAGCTCGGCGCTCCACTCGCCGTTGCCCGGGGCAATGGCCGGCAGGGCCACGTAGTTGATACCGCTGTTGAGGGTCAGCGGCAGACGCTGGGACTCCCCGGCATAACGAACCACCAGCTCGGCCTTGACCGTCTGCTCGGACTGGCTGAAGACAAACACCCCCAGCTCCGGCTTGTCGCCACTGCGGAAGCGGGTCGGGCCGCTCCACTTCAGGTACAGGGCTTTTTCCGAGCGCACGAACTGCTTCTTCTGCCCCACCTGGCCGTCATCGGCGATGGCCCGGGCAGTGATGCGCCAGCGGGTCAGGGAGTCGGGCATGCGGAAGGTAAAACGCGCCTTGCCGCTGCCATCGGTCACCAGCTCCGGCTGCCAGGCAGCGGTGTCAACGTCTTCGCGCCGTGGTCGCTCCAGCACCTTGACCCCGCGTTCGCTGCGGTTGGCCTTGCCTGGTGCGGTGGGGCTGCCCGGCAGGGCCACGTCGTAGCTGATGAACGACAGGCTGGCGCTGGTGCGCACATTGTTGCGCCGTGGGTGATAGAAGAACTGGTCGATGCTTGGCGCCACTTCCGGTTGCAGGGCGTAGACCATTTCGTCCACCACACTGACCGTCAGGTGCGCCGGCACCGGCTTGCCGGCGAACTGGGTGGACAGGTCCACGGTGACCAGGTCACCCGGCTGGTACTTGTCCTTGTCGGTGTGGATGGCCACATCGATCTGCGGCGTCAGCACCTTGATCCCGGCATTCTGGAAGCTGTATTCCCCGCCCTTGGTGTAGAGCACGGAGAAGGTCAGGTTCGGCGCGAAACTGTCCTTCACCGGTACCCGCACGCGGTATTGGGTGGGGCTGAGTTTTTCCACCTTCAGCCAGTCACCGCCCTTGGACAGCAGCGCCGTGGCCTCGACCTTGTCGCGCTCCAGCGACAGCAGCGCATCGTTGATCGGCTCGGGGAAGGTGATCAGCGCCAGGGCTTCGTCACCGGCCTGGTACTCGGGCTTGTCGAGAACGATTTCCACGGTGCCCGGCACCGCTTTCACCCCTTCGCCGGTGACCGAGTGGCTGGTGCCGCCCAGGACCCGATCATGTTCGTCCTTCAGGGTCAGGTTGTAGGTGCCGGGACGCTCGAAGGCCAGGGCAAAGCCCTTGTCGGCCTCGCCCAGCTTGCCCTCGCCGGTGGACTGGTCTTCCAGGCGCACCCAACTGTAGCGGCTGGGGGAAACCTTCTGGCTCTGCTCGCCGGTGTTCTGGTTGACGTAGCTGAACTGCACCTTGTCGCCAGCGGCGCTGAAGCGCTGTGGCGCACTCAGGCTGAAGCTTGCAGCGCCGCGCTCGATGAGGATTTCCTTGGTGGTCTTGACCCGGTAGGCCGCGCCGTCACTGGCGAACACGGTGAGCATGTAGCGGCTCGGCTTGCTGGCCGCCGGCAGATCGAGGGTGGCACTGCCCTTGGAGTCAGTAGTCAACTCGGCGCTGGTCAGTTCCACCGGGAACTGGCCCATGTACTGCAGCTCGTTGTCCACCATCGACAGTTGCTGGGCCCGCAGGCTCAGCTGCAGGCGCGCATTGGCCACCGGCTTGCCGTCCGGATAGAGCAGCACCAGATTGCCCTTCACCGGCTCGCCGGTCTTGAAATCCGGCTTGGCCAGGCTCAGGGAAATCTCGAAATGCGGCTTGATGTATTCGGCCACGCGAAAGGCACTGCTGTAGACCTGGTCCTTGTAGGCAAAACGCAGCTCATAACCACCGGCCACGGCGTTTTCCGGCAGTTGGAAGCGGCCTTGGGTACCGGATTTGGCATCCAGGTTCAGGGTCAGGTTCTGCAGCGCGGTGCCGGCGGCATCCAGCACGCTGACATTCACCGTGCCGGCCCCCGGCTGCACCGAATCCCGGGCGTTCTTGAACTCGCGGCCGACGATTTTCAGCGATACCCAGTCCCCCGGGCGATACAGCGGCCGGTCGGTAAAGGCATAGAGCTTGGTGTCGTAGATTTCGCTGTCGTAATAGAAGTTCTCGGAGACGAATACCCCGCCTTCCTGGTCCTCGCCGATCACGTAGGAGCGCTCGGGGCTGACGTGTTTCAGGCGCACCAGGCCCTGCTCGTCGGTGGCGCCGCTGTTCATCACGCCCAGGCCGTCGGTCCACAGCACGTTGACCTTGGACACCGAGTTGCCTTCATGCTTGCCCGCGGCCCAGACCAGCAGTTCATCGCCGGCGATCTTGCTCACCGCCACGGTGTTGGAAACAAAGACCATGGTGGTGGCGCGGTACTTGCCCACCAGGGCTTCCACCAGGTACAGGCCCGGCTTGAGTTGCCCCAAGGGGATATAGACGTTGCCCGGCGCGACGTTGATGAACTGGCTGGAGGAACCGGACAGGTCAACCCCGGCCGGCGGCTGGATCGGCTTGGCCTGCCACAGCGGATAACGGAACTGGGTCACCAGCGGCAGCCCCGGGATCAGGGCGAATTGCGGCTGGGCGTCATAGGGGGTGGGCGCCAGCAGGGAGTTGCCGACCTTCAGTTCCGGCACCTCCTCGGTCACCTGCTTGCGCGACTCGTAGGAGAACGCCCGCTGCATCACCCGCCGGGATTTGCGATACCAATTGTCCCACAGGTAGGCCAGGGTGTTGGACAGGCCCTCGCCCTTGAACTGACCGTCACTGACTACCCGGTGCAGGTTCTTCTGGCGCTTGAGGAAGTCCAGCGGCTGGTTGATCCGGTACACCCGGATGTCCGCGCCGCCGTAGGGCTCCATGCGAAAGCGCCGGTAATCCCGGCCCGGGGCCTCAAGGCGCACCATGGCCTGCTCGTCGCTGGCAAAGCTGCTGTCGGCCAGCAGGAAGAAACTCTCGCCGGAGACCGCCGCGTAATCGCTGGACGGCACCGAGTCTTCGGCATTGACCAGGCTCGCGGGGGCCGCGAGGGTCAGAACAACAGTCAGTCGAAACAGAAAACGCCACATACGCGATTCGCTCATTGGGTGAGGAAGTTCAGTCGATAGATGCCGATGAAGTTGGGGTTGGCGGGGTCGGGTATCCATCGGGTGTCCTTCCATGTCATCAGTTGCTGCACGCTGGCCGAGCGCATGCCGTTGTCGGTGGGGGTGGTGGTGCCGGTGTGATAGGCGATGTTGCGGCCCATCCAGATCATCAGGTGCTGGTCGTCGCCCTGGTCGAAGAACAGCAGGTCGCCGGGGCGCGCCTGGCCCAGGTCACGGCTGACCAGGTGGCTGTTGAACTGGATCAGCTTGATCGCATTGACGTAGGGCCCGGTCTGGCCGCCGCCCTGCTGCCACTGCTGGGCCAGGCCACGCTGGCCTTCGCTCAATTGCAGCTCCGGCGGCAGGTAGCGATTGGACAAGCCGTTGGCCCGCAGCCACTTGCTGTCGTGGACCTTGAGCGCTTCGTTGGCGGCAAAGCGCACCAGCCCCGCGCAGTCCTGCTGATACCAGCGCGGACTCGGCCCCTGGCTCAGTTGCTCCTGGGCAATGCGCACGAACCAGGCACGGAACACCTGGGACTGCTGCACGTCCAGCGGCGGCACCTGGGTCGCGCCCACGGCATTGCTCAGCAACAGGGCCAACAGGCCGAGGCTGGACAGACTCTTGCGCCATGCACTCACAGCGCGCGCCATTGCAGGGGCAGCCATTGCCAGTGGCCGTTGGGCTCACTGCCTTCAGGCAGGGTCAGGGCGTACTTGCCATAACCGCCGAGGGTGCGCAGCTTGGGCACCAGGTAGGTTTGCGCGGCGTTGTTGAACACCGGCTCCATGTCCTGGGGCAGGCTGTCGAAGGTTTCCTGCTGGATCAGCTGCGCCAGGGACTGCGGGCCCAGGTACACCGGCATCAGCGCATCCTTGGGCACCACGTCGGCCAGGGGCGGGAAGCGCTTGTCCAGGGTGCCCAGGGCCTTGGTCACCAGCTTGTCGTCCAGGGAGAACACCAGGGTCGAACCGTGGCGGGCCAGGCTGACCTGCATGAAGGCGCGGCCGGTGATGGCTTGCGGGTCCTTGGCCTCCTTGGCCGGGTACTGGCCGAAGTTGGAGCTGACCTGGCGCTGCCACTGGTGCACCTCGCCATTGTGTTGCTCGACCACCGGGAACAGGCGCTCCGGCACCTTGCTTTCCCGGGCCCCGACCATGGAGCCGAACAGCTTGCCCAGTTCTCCATCGAGCCGGGTGTTGTCCTTGTCCTTGAGGCTGGCCACCAACAGCGGCGTGTACAGCCGGGAATCGGCGTACCAGCACAGCCCGGCGGTGCCGGCCATGTGCTCGGTCAGGGTCGTGGCCATCGTTTCTTCAGCACCGAGCTTGACCAGCAAGGGCTTCTGCTGCTCCGCCGCCAGAGGCAGCGCCACGCAGGCACTGGCGCCCATGGGCATGGCCTGCCAGATCGGCTTGAAGTCGAAGTCCGGCTGGTTGTCCTGCTCCTGCAGGGCCAGATAGCTGTGCCAGCCCTTGTCGTCCATGTCGAAACGCAGACCGGCGAAGTTGGGGATGAACCGCTGGTAACCCATGGCCAGGACACCGGCGTTGACCGCCAGCCGCTGCTGCACCTCGGGCTTGCGCGCCTCCAGGCCGAACGCCTCGGGGAACAGCTTGTCACCGTTGAGCAGCGCCTCCAGGGCCGCCGTGGAGACGGCGCCGTGTTGATCGTCGGCACCTTGGCTCAGGTCGTACAGTTTGCTCGGGTTGGACAACACCACCAGCTTGTCGCCGTGGGAGGCGAACGCCAGGGATTTGCCGGCGTTGTAGTTCAGTTGGTACAGCGTCACCGCATCGCCACCGACCTTGAGCTCGGCCAGCTTGCTCAGTTGCGTGTCGTCCAGGGCGACCTTGGCCAGAGGCTCCAGCAGCTTGGCCAGGCCGCCGCGGTCCATCACCAGCAGGAAGTCCTTGAGGCGCCCGTCGGCACCGCGCCACAACGCCACGTCCGCCGGCTGGTCGAACAGTTGTTCGATCAGGTTGTCCTGCAGTTTCAGGTCATGCTCGTAGATGATCCGCCGCAGACTGCCGATCAGCCCCAGGCGGTCGGCGTGGGCCTGGTAGTAGAAGACGAAGTCCTCGGTCAGGGTTTCCTTGAGGAAAGGCACCGCCAGCAGGTCCTTGGGCAGTTGCGTCAGGGAATGGGTTTCCAGCAGCCCGTCAGGACGACTCAGGCCCAGCTTGTCGCCGGCCAGATCGGCCTGCGGGGTCTTGGGCTTGCAGCCCACGCCCGCGATGGCGGCCGCCACCAGGCACAGGCCCGCGACCAGAGCCGGCCAGCGCCGTTTGCTGCCGGATTGTTCAGGGCCGGGCACGCCGGCCACCGGGGATGCGGTGTTTTCGCTCATGATTCACAAAGCCCAATTCATCCGTGGTGCGGGATGTTCAATAGTTGAAAGACTTGACCAGCAACAGGTCGCCGATGGCCCGCATGGGCACGATAAAGGTCTCGCGTTTCTCATCGACGGTGTTTTCGTTAAGGATCAGGTTGATCTGCGAGGTGATCACCTCGTTCTGATTGCTGCCTTCGTCGAAGTTGTACCCGCCACTGCCGAAGTTGCCCCAGTAGTTGACGTAGATCAGATAGGTACCCCGCAGCGGCGCGGTCATGGTGAACATTTCCGGGCCCGGGCCGTCGACGCCGTCCGGGTCCAGGCCGCCGCCATTGCTCAGGCCGGGATGGCCGAAGAAGGCGTGCTGGCCGTCGGGGGTGATGATGTGCATGTCCAGCTCGGCCTTGGGATCGTCCCAGCCCAGCACCACACGGATCCGCGGCGGGGTCTTGTTCGGGTTGGCCTCGTAGAACTGCACGCGCTTGAGGGACTTGCCCTCTGAGCTGCGCACTTCGACGCTGTTGGAGCCGGCGCCAAACGCATAGGGGCGGGCGAAGCGACCCTGTTCGTCGGTGTACAGATTCAGCGGATTGCCGTTGACCGACAGACTGTGGGGCTGGCGCAAATGGCCGATGGCCTTGAGCTGGCCCTCGATCAGGGTGCGATTGCGCTGGACGCCGCGGTCGATAGGTGGCGTCGGGTAGGCCACCCGGTCCTGCTCGGTGCGGTCCAGCAAGCCGGAATAGCGCCAGCCGGCCAGGGGTTCCTGCAGCTCGGCGGAAGGCTCGGCGAGGGCCGTGCCGGCCAGCAGCAAAGTCAGCAGAAGGGAGGAGAAAACGCGCATGTAATGCGTCCTGCCATGCATGGGGAAACCCTGGCGCCAGATCCTCGGCGCGGCTGCAAATATTCACAATGGGAGCGCCCGGCGACAACGGGCGTTGGAAAGGCCGCAGATTAGCGATTTGGTGCCTGTTACACAATTGGCGAAAAGGGATTTTGCAGGGCAATCGACACCCCGCCGAATTCCGCCCCGCAAGTGCCATTACGGCGACATCACACCCCTGCAGAAAGGTGGCTTTAAGCCATTATTTGCCCGCCTCACAGGCCGCCAAGCCCCGCCCTTAGTTCAAGTACGAATCTGCCCCGGAGCGTCCGCCTCTTCAGCACCCGCAGGCGCCCGGCCATCAACCACCGACGGCTTGCCACTGGCCCCTGCGGCAAGTGCTCTGGAATGCCTGTTGCGCCCATCGACCCGGCCATCGCCCCCGGCAGCCGGGTGCCATCGCCCATTCCCTCAAGGAATGACCCCATACCCATTAGTCGATTGCCACCGCGCATCGCTCAACGCTTATCTAGGACCGTCGCAGCGCTGCACGGCGGCGCCCTGCAACTGCGGCCTCGCCTGGCCATAAAAAAGATAAGCAACGGGAGTGCCTCACTGATGAAGTATCCGTTAAGAGCCTGGGTCTTCTGGCCCACCTTCTTGATTCTGTTGGCAGCGGTGATTGCCAGTCACCTTGATCTGCAGGGCTTCCTGGCGGTGAGCAGGCAGCTCAACCGGATCATCCTCGACAACTTTTCCTGGCTGTTCAGCGCCGGCAGCTTCTTCCTCCTGGTACTGACTGCCATCGTCTACTTTTCGCCCCTGGGGCGGGTGCGCATCGGTGGCGAAGACGCCAAGCCCCTGCTGAGCAAGCCGCGCTGGTTCATGGTGGCCCTGTGCACCACCCTGGCGGTCGGCGTGCTGTTCTGGACCACCGCCGAGCCGCTCTATCACCTGTATGGCCCGCCCACGAGCCTGAACATCGAAGCCGGCAGCAGCGAAGCCAAGCACTTCGCCATGTCCAGCATGTTCCTGCACTGGACCCTGACGCCCTACGCCATCTATCTGGTGCCCTCACTGGTGTTCGCCCTGGTTTTCTACAACCTGCGCGGCCACTTCTCCATCGGCGCCATGCTGCAGCCCCTGCTCGGCCAGGCATGGGTCAAGCGCCATGCCGGGCTGATCGACACCCTGGCGATGTTCGCCCTGGTGGCGGGCATGGCCTCTTCCCTGGGCACCGGCGCGCTCACCCTGTCCGGCGGCCTGAGCCAGTACATCGGCGGAGAAACCACACCGCTGCGCCTGGGACTGATCATCGCGGTGATCGTCGCCACCTTCGTGTTCTCCGCCGCCAGCGGCTTGCAGAAGGGCATCGTCAAGTTCTCCACCTTCAACACCTGGATCATGCTGGCCCTGGGGCTGTTCGTTCTGGTCTGCGGGCCGACCCTGTACATCTTCAGCCTCGGCATCGAGTCCTTCGGCACCTACCTGCAGACCTTCTTCGGCCGCAGCCTGTTCACCGGCGCGGCCAGTGGCGACCACTGGCCCCAGAGCTGGACGGTGTTCTACTGGTCGGTGTGGTTCGCCTGGGCCCCAGTGAGCGCCATGTTCCTCGGCAAGATCGGCCGTGGTTACACCGTGCGCGAGTTCATCCACATCTCCATGCTCTACCCGGCGCTGTTCACCGCCCTGTGGATCTGCATCTTCTCCGGCAGCAGCCTGTACTTCGACGCCCAGGGTGATGGGGTACTCAACCGCGTGCTCAACAAGCAAGGGGTGGAGCACGTGCTGTACCAGGTGTTCCAGCAGTTGCCGGCGAGCGGACTGATCATTGCCTTCCTGCTGTTCATTGCCTTCATTTCCTTCGTCACCGCTGCCGACTCCAGCACCGACGTCATCGGCAATCTGTGCAGTCGCGGGGTCACTGCCGATTCCGATCTGGACGGCAGCCCGCTGCTCAAGGTGATCTGGGGCGCGATCATCGGCTGCGTGTCCTGGGTGATGGTGGCCTACGTCGGCATCGACGGGGTCAAGATGCTCTCCAACCTGGGCGGGCTGCCGGGCATGCTGATCGTCCTGCTCTCCAGCAGCGCACTGATCATCTGGATGAAAACCCCGTCCTTGCTGACGCCGCCGCTGCCAGCGGACGAGCTCGGGGAAAGCCACTCGCCACGAGGGCCTACCCCATGAACGTCCGTCTCCTGATCCTGGGCGGCCTGGGCCTGACGCTGCTCTGCCCGGCGCTGGCCCACGCCAGTCAGGCGCAATCCCGGGGCTTTGTCGAAGACAGCCGAATCAACGGCCTGGTGCGCAACAACTACCGCAACAACGACCATCGTCAGTTGGACCTGGATGCCCGCGAGTGGGGCCAGGGCCTGCAGCTGGACTACGCCTCCGGCTACACCCAAGGCACCCTGGGCTGGGGCCTGGATGCCCATGCCTATTTCGCCACCCGGCTCGACAGCGGCGGCGGCCGGGCGCGCACCATGATGCTGGTCAGCGACAGCGACGGCAGCAGCCGCCGGGAATCGGCCACCGCCGGGGCCGCGCTGAAAATGCGCCTGTCCAATACCGAGCTCAAGTACGGCGACCTGCGGCCACAGACCCCGGTGCTGGCCCTGGCCGACAACCGGCTGATGCCGGCGACCGCCACCGGCCTGGCTTTCAGCAGCCGCGAGGTGGAAGGCCTGTTGCTGGAGGGCGGACACTTCACCGCCTCCCGGGACTTCAACCAGACCGGTCATCGGGGCGGTTTCCACGCCGGTTACGCCAGGGTCGAGGGCGGCGACGCCAGCTATCTGGGCGGCACCTACCAGTTGCATCCCCAGGTCGAGCTGGGGCTCTACAGCTCGCGCTACCAGGATCTGTGGCGCCAGCATTACCTCAACCTCAACCTCGACCAGCCCCTGGACGCCGAGGATCGGCGCAGCCTGAACCTGGACTTGCGGCTCTACCGCTCCCTGGACGATGGCAAGGCCCTGGCCGGAGACATCGCGGTAACGGCCTGGTCGGCGGCGCTGGCCCTGAAGGAGGGTCCGCACACCGTGACCCTGGCCCACCAACGCATCCATGGCCAGCAGCCCTTCGACTACCTGGCCCTGAGTGGCGGCGGCTTCCACGGTTCGATCTACCTGGCCAACGCCTCGCTGATCGCCGACTTCAACGGCCCCGGCGAGCGCTCCTGGAGCCTGGGTTACCGACTCGACCTGGAGCACCTGGGCCTGCCCGGCCTGTCCTTGGGCACCCGCTACATCCGTGGCAGCCATGTCGACGGCCGGCGGATCCCCCGGGACAGCCCCTACCGCTACTACGCCGACAAGGAGCGCCAATGGGAGCGGGACATCGACCTGAGCTACCGGGTGCAGAGCGGCATCGCCAGGGACCTGTCCCTGAGCCTGCGCCAGGGCACCTATCGCATCCACGGAACCTCGAACGGCGATGTCGACCACATCCGCCTGGTCACCGAATACCCCTTCAGCCTGCTGTGATCCACCGCGCTCGGCCCGGTGCCGGCCCCTTTTTCGACTGGAGTAGCCCATGGACGTCATCCGCGACTTTCCCCATCCGATCCGCGAGATCGAGCACTGCCTGATCCCTCTGCGTGACGGCACCCAACTGGCCGCGCGTATCTGGCTGCCGGCCGATGCCGGCACCCGGCGTTATCCGGCGATTCTCGAATACCTGCCCTACCGCAAGCGCGACGGCACCGCCGTGCGCGATGCCCTGACCCACCCCTGGATGGCGGGCCAGGGTTACGCCTGCGTGCGCGTGGACATGCGTGGCAACGGCGAATCCCAAGGCTTGATGGCCGACGAGTACCTGCCACAGGAACAACAGGACGCCCTGGAAGTGCTCGACTGGCTCTGCGCCCAACCCTGGTGCGACGGCAACCTGGGGATGATGGGCATCTCCTGGGGCGGCTTCAACGGCCTGCAGGTGGCCGCCCATCAACCCCCAGCACTGAAAGCCATCATTACCCTGTGCTCCACCGACGACCGCTACGCCGACGACATTCATTACAAGGGCGGCAACCTGTTGATGGAGAACCAGGGCTGGGCCGCCACCATGCTCAACTTCAGCGCCGCCGTACCCGACCCGCTGCTGGTACCGGACTGGCAGGCGCAATGGCAGCAACGCCTGGACGCCATGCCGCTGCTGGCGGAAACCTGGCTGCAGCATCAGACCCGTGACGACTACTGGCGCCAGGGCTCGGTGTGCGAGGACTACGCGGCGATCAAGGCCGCGGTGTACTGCATCGGCGGCTGGGGCGATGCCTACAAGAACAGCGTGCCGCGCCTGATGCAGCACCTGAATGGCCCGAAGAAAGCCCTGCTCGGCCCCTGGATCCACAAGTACCCGCACTTTGCCGTGCCCAACCCGGCCATTGGTTTTCTCCAGGAGGCCAAGCGCTGGTGGGACCACTGGCTCAAGGGCATCGACAACGGGGTGATGGACGAGCCCGCCTGCACCTTCTACCTGCAGGACGCCGTGCCGCCCAAGGCCAGCTACGCCGAACGCCCGGGCGTCTGGGTCCGGACTGCCGGCTGGCCCGATCCACAGATCCAGTGGCAGACCTTCAGCCTCAGCGCCAGCGGGCTCAGCGCAGGAGAGCAAGCGCTGAGCGAAAGACGCAGCATCTGCTCGCCCCTGACCACCGGCCTGCATCAGGGCGAGTACTGCGCCATCTGGTTCGGCCCGGACGGCCCCACCGACCAGCGCCGGGACGACGCCCACTCGCTGTGCTTCGACAGCCAGCCCTTGAGCGAGCCCCTGGCCTTGCTGGGTGATGTGCGCCTGGATCTGCGCCTGACCTCGGACCGGCCTTGCGGGCAGATCGTCGCCCGGCTCAATGCCGTGGCCCCGGACGGTCAGGTGGCGCAGATCACCTACAGCACCCTGAACCTGGCGCTGCGCGACGACTTCGCCGTGGCCAGCCCACCCGAGCCCGGCGCGCCCCTGCAGGTGCGCTTCAACCTCGACCATGTCGGTTATCGCCTGCCGGCCGGCTATCGCCTGCGCCTGGCGTTGAGCACCGCCAGTTTCCCCTTGCTGTGGCCAGCCCGGGAGCTGACCACCCTGACCCTGCTGCCCGAGCTGCAGAGCGTGCAATTGCCGGTGTTCATCGGCAAACCCGTGGCGTGTCCGTTCGAAGCCCCGCAAAGCGCGCCGCCGGCCAACCTGGAAATCATCCGCGCCGCCGCCCCCAAGCGCACCCTCAGCGAAGACGTGGCCAGCGGCGAAGTCTGCGTGCGTATCGATGACGATCTGGGCGCCATGCGCTTGCTCGATCACGGCCTGTGGGTCGACCAGCGCTGCACCGAGCAATACCGCACCCTGCCCTGGGACCCGCTGTCGACCCGGGCCGACATCCAATGGCACTACCGGGCCGGCCGCGGCACCTGGTCGGTGGAGGTGGACAGCACCCTGGGCCTGCACGCCGACGCGCAATGGTTCTACCTGCGCGCCACCCAGGTTGCGCGACTCGATGGCCGGCAGATCCATCAACGCCAGTGGCACAAACGGATCGCCCGATCCACGCTGTAAAGCGTGGCAGGATGCCCAATCTCCGAGACACGGCGGGACGCAGGACACAGCGCCCGCCCCCTGCAGACTGGTACCCGCATGTCGCATCGAAACGTCGATCTGCCCCCTCTCAACTGCCTGCAGCCTTTCGAGGCCGTGGCCCGTCATTTGAGCTTTACCCGGGCCGCCCAGGAACTGAACCTGACCCAGAGCGCGGTCAGCCGCCAGATCAAGCGGCTGGAGGAAAACCTCGCCCGGCCGCTGTTCCACCGCCACAACCTGGGCATCAGCCTGACCCCGGCGGGCGAGCGCTACTTTCGCACCATCCAGCGCCTGCTGCGCGAGCTGGACCGCGAGTCCGCGGAACTGCGCCGCCGCGGCGCCGAGCGCCAACTGACCCTGGCCAGCACCCCGACCATCAGCTCGATCTGGCTGGCGCGCCTGCTGCCGGCGTTCCAGAGCCTGTATCCGGAGCTGGACATCCGCATCCTCTGCAGTGAAAGCCCCTTGCACCTGGATGTCAGCGAGTACGACCTGGGACTGTTCTATCACCTGGACGAGTTGCCGGCGCCCCTGGGCCTGGAGCTGACCCCGGTATTTGCCGGGGAGCAGGTGATCTGCGTATGCAGCCCGGACTACCTGAGCCGCAAGGGGCCGATTCGCGACCCGCAACACCTGCTGCAGGAACACCGGCTGCTGATCGTCGAGGACCACTATCACGACTGGCTGACCTGGTCCGACTGGTTCAGCGCCGTGGGCGCGACCTATCACTCCCCGCAACACGCCCTGCGCACCAACAGCTACCAGTTGCTGATGCAGTCGGCGGTGATGGGCCAGGGCGTGGCCCTGGGCTGGGAAAGCCTGCTGCAGGACGAACTCGCCGCCGGACGCCTGCAACGCGCACTGCCGCAGCGCATGCCCAGCCGCGGGCGCCTGAACCTGATGCAACCGCACCACCGCAATCCGCCCACCGCCGTGCGCCGCTTTCGCCAATGGCTGCTGGAGCATGCCCATCTGGCCCACGAAACCGGTCCTTGACCGCCCAGACCTGACGACTTCATGAACCTGACCCTGCTGACATTTCCCGCGCTGTACTGCGCCACCCTCCTGATGCTCACCGGCAACGGGCTGTTCTTCAGCTATATCGGCCTGCGCCTGACCGGCGACGGGGTTGGTGAACTGTGGATCGGCGGCCTGACTGCGGCCTACTACGCCGGCATGGTCGGCGGCGCCAAGTTCGGCCATCGGATGATCGCCGCGGTTGGCCACATCCGTTCCTACGTCGCCTGCGCAGGTGCCGCGACCATGATCGTGCTCCTGCACATGCTGTTCGAGGCGCTGTGGCTGTGGCTGGCGCTGCGCTTCATCACCGGCCTGGTGATGATGAACCAGTACATGGTGATCGAAAGCTGGCTCAACGAGCAGGCAGGCAACCAGCAGCGTGGCGCGGTATTCGCCGGCTACATGGTGGCGGTGTCCCTGGGCCTGATCCTCGGCCAGGGGGTGCTGATCTGGCGCCCCGAGCTGGACTTCAAGCCGCTACTGATCGTCGCCCTGTGTTTCGCCGCCTGCCTGTTGCCCGTCGCCCTGACCCGGCGCCTGCACCCGGCCAGACTGGAGGCGGCGCCGCTGCAGATCGGCTTTTTCTGGCAGCGGGTGCCGCAAGCCCTGAGCACGGTATTTGTCACCGGGCTGCTGGTGGGTTCGTTCTATGCCCTGGCACCGGTGTTCATCACCTTGAGCGGCCTGGACACGGCCCAGGCCGGCACCTTCGTCGCCGTGGCGATCCTCGCCGGCCTGTGCGGCCAGTGGCCGCTCGGCTGGCTTTCGGATCGCCTCGACCGCGCGCGGCTGATCCGCGCCTGCGCACTGCTGCTGTGCCTGGTGAGCGTGCCTTTGTGGGGGCTGTTCAGTCTGTCGTTCACCTGGATGTTGCTGTTCGCCTGCCTCAGCGGCCTGCTGCTGTTCAGCCTCTACCCACTGGCAGTCGCCCTGGCCAACGAGCACATCGAACAATCCCGACGCGTGGCCCTGAGCGCCATGCTCCTGGCCACCCGCGGTGTTGGCGCCTGCCTGGGCCCCTTGCTCAGCGGCGCCCTGATGGACCTCTACGGGCACCACGTCTTCTACCTGATGTTTTCGGCGTTCGCCCTGCTGCTGGCCTGGCGGGTACAACCGAGCAAGGTCAGCGAGGAATTTCGGGGCGAGGCCGATACCGGTTCCCCCTGATACCGCCGCGGTGCAAGTGAAGGTCAAGCCGGATCGCTCGTCAAAGCCCCTCCAAAACGCCTCCTTGCACCGGCCCGCAGGGCGCCTGGCGCCACCCGGGTCCGAGTGTGCCAGCGAGCGCTTCTCATTTGCCCGAAACCCCGGTGTCTGCTAGTGTCGCGCCGGTTTAACGTCAACCGGGATAGCCGCCATGGCCCGCAAAAAAGCTGCCTTAGATTTCGAACAATCCCTCGCCGACCTGCAAACCCTGGTCGAGCGTCTGGAGAACGGCGAGCTGTCGCTGGAAGACTCGTTGACCGCCTTTGAACAAGGCATCGGCCTGACCCGTGATTGCCAGGCCGCCCTGGCCCAGGCCGAGCAGAAGGTGCAGATCCTGCTGGAACGCGACGGCGAACTGGCCGAACAACCCTTCGATGCGGAACAGCCAGAATGATTGCCGCTTATCAGGCCGCCAGCCAGGCCCGCGTCGACGCTGCAATGCACACCCTGTTCACCGCTCCCAGCCCCGAACTTGCCCGTCTTTATGAAGCCATGCGCTACAGCGTGATGAATGGCGGCAAGCGCGTGCGCCCGCTGCTGGCCTATGCCGCCTGCGAGGCCCTGGGCGGTCGGCCCGAACAAGCCAACGGCGCGGCCTGCGCGGTGGAACTGATTCACGCCTACTCCCTGGTCCACGACGACCTGCCGGCCATGGACGATGACGATCTGCGGCGCGGCCAGCCCACCACCCACAAAGCCTTCGACGAAGCCTGCGCGATTCTCGCCGGCGACGGCCTGCAGAGCCTGGCGTTCAGTGCCCTACTGGACCCGGGCCTGAGCGACGCCAGCGCCGAGATCCGGCTGCGCATGGTCACCACCCTGGCCCAGGCCGCAGGCCCGGCGGGCATGGTGGGCGGCCAGGCCATCGACCTGGGCTCGGTAGGCCTCAAGCTCGATCAGCAAGCCCTGGAATACATGCATCGGCACAAGACCGGCGCGCTGATCGAAGCCAGCGTGATCCTCGGCGCCCTGGCCAGCGGCCGGGCCGAGAAAGACGAGCTCAAATCCCTGCAGACCTACGCTCAGGCTGTCGGCCTGGCGTTCCAGGTGCAGGACGACATCCTCGACGTCGAAAGCGATACCGCCACCCTGGGCAAGCGCCAGGGCGCCGACATCGCCCGGGACAAACCGACCTACCCGGCACTGCTGGGGCTGGCCGCGGCCAAGGAATACGCTCTGGAGCTGCGGGACCAGGCGCTGCATGCGCTGCGTCCGTTTGACGCAGCGGCCGAGCCCCTGCGCGAGCTGGCGCGGTATATCGTCGAGCGCCGCCACTGATCGACGCGCCGCATATCGGCCAAGTTCGGCGCTCTGCGTGGGCAGCTTGCGATGCATAAGGTAAACTGCCGCCTCTTTCTATACCTATAACGATTCGCCTGATGCCCACGACGTTTCATGAGATTCCCCGCAAACGCCCGACCACGCCGCTGCTCGACCGTGCCCAGACGCCGGACGGCCTGCGCCGGTTAGGTGAAGCCGAGCTGGAAACCCTGGCCGATGAATTGCGCCTGGAATTGCTCTACACGGTCGGCCAGACCGGCGGGCACTTCGGTGCCGGCCTCGGCGTCATCGAGCTGACCATCGCGTTGCATTACGTGTTCGACACCCCGGACGACCGGCTGGTGTGGGACGTGGGTCACCAGGCGTATCCGCACAAGATCCTCACCGGTCGTCGCGAACAGATGGCCACCCTGCGCCAGAAAGACGGCCTGGCGGCCTTCCCGCGGCGCTCCGAGAGCGAGTACGACACCTTCGGCGTCGGCCACTCCAGCACCTCCATCAGTGCCGCGCTGGGCATGGCCATCGCCGCCCGCCTGCAGCACAGCGAACGCAAGGCCATCGCGGTGATCGGCGACGGCGCCCTGACCGCGGGCATGGCCTTCGAGGCGCTGAACCACGCGCCGGAAGTGGACGCCAACATGCTGGTGATCCTCAACGACAACGACATGTCGATCTCACGCAATGTCGGCGGGCTGTCCAACTACCTGGCCAAGATTCTCTCCAGCCGCACCTACGCCAGCATGCGCGAAGGCAGCAAGAAAGTGCTGTCGCGCCTGCCCGGTGCCTGGGAAATCGCCCGCCGCACCGAAGAATACGCCAAGGGCATGCTGGTGCCCGGCACCCTGTTCGAAGAGCTGGGCTGGAACTACATCGGCCCCATCGACGGCCACGACCTGCCGACCCTGATCGCCACCCTGCGCAACATGCGCGACCTCAAGGGCCCGCAGTTCCTGCATGTGGTGACCAAGAAGGGCAAGGGCTTCGCCCCGGCGGAAGTCGACCCGATCGGCTACCACGCCATCACCAAGCTGGAACCCCTGGATGCTCCGGCGGCCGCGCCGAAAAAGGCCGGCGGTCCGAAGTACTCCGGCGTGTTTGGCGAGTGGCTGTGCGACATGGCCGCCGCCGACCCGCGCCTGGTGGGCATCACCCCGGCAATGAAGGAAGGCTCGGACCTGGTGGCCTTCAGCGAGCGTTTCCCGCTGCGCTATTTCGACGTGGCGATTGCCGAGCAGCATGCGGTGACCCTGGCGGCCGGCATGGCCTGCGAAGGCGCCAAGCCGGTGGTGGCGATCTACTCCACCTTCCTGCAGCGCGGCTATGACCAACTGATCCACGACGTGGCGGTGCAGAACCTCGACGTGCTGTTCGCCATCGACCGCGCCGGACTGGTGGGCGAAGACGGCCCGACCCACGCCGGCAGCTTCGACCTGTCCTACCTGCGCTGCATCCCCGGCATGCTGGTGATGACGCCGAGCGACGAGAACGAGTTGCGCAAGATGCTCAGCACCGGGCACCTGTACAACGGCCCCGCCGCCGTGCGCTACCCGCGCGGCACCGGCCCCAACGCGCCGATCGACAAGGACCTGGAACCGATCGAGATCGGCAAGGGCGTGATCCGTCGCCAGGGCAAACAGGTCGCGTTGCTGGTGTTCGGCGTGCAATTGGCCGAAGCCCTGCAAGTGGCCGAAAAGCTCGACGCCACCGTGGTCGACATGCGTTTCGTCAAACCCCTGGATGAAGCCCTGGTGCGCGAGATCGCCGGCAGCCATGAACTGCTGGTGACCATTGAAGAGAACGCCATCATGGGCGGCGCCGGTGGCGCGGTCAGCGAGTTTTTGGCCCGCGAAAGCATCCTCAAGCCGATCCTGCACCTGGGCTTGCCCGACGCCTACGTCGAGCACGCCAAACCGGCGCAGATGCTTGCCGAATGCGGGCTCGACGAAGCCGGCATCGAAGCCTCGGTGCGCCAGCGCCTGGAGTTGCTGGGCCTGTAATCGCCACACGCGACTGCGGACGCCCGCCACGCGGGCGTCCGCTGCACGACCTGCCCTTTCGCTGCCCGCGGCCAAGGCCGCAGTGCGCTAATGGAATAGCCATGCAACTTGCTCGCTTTGCCCTACCCCTTTGCCTCCTGCCTTGTACCGAACTTCTGGCCGAGCCCCTCGAGCGCGACCAGGCCCTGAAACTGCCCGAGATGCTGATCAGTGCCAACCGACAGGTGGAAGCTCGCAACGACAGCAGCGCGGCGAACACGGTATTCACCCGGGAAGATATCGACCGCCTGCAACCCACCAGCCTGACCGACCTGCTGCAACGGGTGCCCGGGGTGCAGGTTGCCCAGAGCGGCGGACGCGGCAACCTGCCGAACATCTTCATTCGCGGCACCAACTCGGCCCAGAGCCTGGTGCTGGTGGATGGCCAGCGCATCAGCAGTTCATCCTCCGGCGACAGCAACCTGCAATTCATCAGCGTCGAGCAGATCGAGCGGGTGGAAGTGCTGCGCGGCTCGCGCTCGGTGATCTACGGCAGCGATGCCATTGGCGGGGTAATCCAGATCTTCACCCGGCGCGGCGCCGACTCGGGACTGCACGGGCGCATGCGCATCGCCGCCGGTAGCAACCAGACCTGGGAGCGCAGCCTGGGACTGTCCGGCGGCGACGCCCAGACCCGATTCAGCCTCGGCGCCAACCTGGATGAAAGTGCCGGTATCGACTGGACTCGCCCGTCGTTTCCCAGCGATGCCGACCACGATGGCTATCGCAACAGGTCCCTGAGCCTGACCCTCAGCCACGCCTTGAGCGATGACCTGGAGCTGGGTTTCAACCTGCTGGATAACCGTGGTCGCAGCCGCTATGACAACCCTTTCGGACGCTACGACTCCAACTACAACGTCTTCGCCCAAGACCCTTACACCGACTTCAGTGTCAGCAGCCTCAGCGGCTATCTCGACGCGAACATCCATGACAACTGGCAATCGCGGGTCGAGCTCGGACACAGCGAAAACCGTGACCTCAAGCGCGACAAGCTCAGTGATGAGCGCAGCGTGTTCAACACCTACCGCGACTCGCTGAACTGGCAGAACGCTGCGCCTGGATGAAGACAACAGCCTGATCTTGGGGGCGGACTGGTACGAGGATCGACTCAACACCAGCCCGGTCCGCTTTGCCGAAGACAGCCGCTGGAACCGCGCCGCCTTTATTCAGCATCGTTTTCACGGCGACAGTTTTTCCACCGAACTGGGTCTGCGCCGCGACCAGAACCAGCAGTACGGCAGCCAGAACACCTGGAGCGGCACCTTCACTCTGCCGCTGAATCCGGACAACGACCTGCTGCTGTCCTACAGCGAAGGCTTTCGGGCGCCGAATTTCAGCGACCTGTATTACCCGGGTTTCAGCAACCCGACCCTCAAGCCGGAACACTCAAAAAGCTATGAGTTGCAGTGGCGCAGCCAGCTGACGCCAGACAGCCGCCTGGAAGCCTCGATCTACCGTACCGATATCAAGGACGCGATTATTTATGACCGCGTCGCCCAGCGCCCGGAAAACGTCGGCGCCGCGAGGATCAACGGTTTCGAGGCAACCCTGAAACAAACACTGTTCGGCTGGCAAAGCAGCCTCGGTGCCGCGTTCATCGATCCGCGCAATCGTCAGGATGGCCATCAACTGCCACGTCGAGCCCGCCGTACCTTGAATCTGGATCTGGACCGGCAGTTCGGCGACCTGGCGTTCGGCGCCAGCTGGCAATTGGTGAGCAGGAGTTATGAAGACCTGAGCGTGAAGAAACAGGTGCCTGTGGGCGGCTATGGCGTGTTCGGGCTGCGCGGTAGCTGGGCAGTCAATCAGGAACTCAAGCTGGACCTGAAGCTCGACAACCTCTTCGACAAGGCCTATAGCCGCGCGCTCTACGAGTACGACGGCAACGATTATGGCTACCGCACCGAAGGCCGCGCCTGGATGTTCGGCGTGACCTGGACGCCCGAGTTGTAACCCCCCGCCTCGCCCACACACCGGCTCCTGCTGAACCCGTAGGAGCCGGCTTGCCGGCGAAGGGACTCAGCGCTCAGGCGCGATCAACGCACAGAGCTTGGCCGTCGCCGCGATCATCTGCCCGCTGGGTCGCTCCAGCCCCTTGTCCCTCACCAACAACAGCCGCCCCTGCTGCACCGCCGCAATCTGCGGCCAGGCTTTCCAGGCATCCAGCTGCCCTTGCGCGGTGGCCAGAATTGCCTGCGGGTTGCGCTGCAACACCGATTCGATGCTGACCTGGGGCGCCGGCAACGACTGGTCGACAAACACATTGCGGGCGCCACAGACGCTCAGGGCTTCGCTGATGATCTGGCCACCGCCCACGGTATACAGCGGCCGGTCCCAGACCTGGTAGAACACCGGCAACGCCGGTTCGCGGTGATAGCGGGCACGCAAACCGGCCAGTTGCCCGTCCAACTCGGCGGCCAGTTTACGAGCGGCCGCCGAGCGCCCCAGACGCTCGCCGATTTCGGCGATCTGCGCCGTCAGTTGCTTGAAATCATGAGGCTCGGCGACATAAGTGGGGATCCCCAGGCGCGCCAGCTGATCGCGCTGGGCCGGGCCGACGCTGCCCGGCCAGAGCAATAGCAAATCCGGTCGAAGGCTCAGCAGACGCTCGATATCCAACTGGCCATAACGCCCTACCGAAGGCAGGTCCTTGAGCGGTGCCGGCCGCTCACCGGCATCCAGCACGCCCACCAGCAAGTCGGAAGCCCCCAGCTCGACGACGATTTCCGAGAGCGACGGCGCCAGGCTGACCACCCGCTGCGCCGCCAGTGCCGGTGTGCCGACCAGCAGGCACAGGACCGCCAGCCAGCGCCACATCAGCCGAGCTGACGAGGAATACGGTAGAGGTAGAACAGCACGGCGGTGGACAGGGCCAGGAGCATCAGCGGCACCGCTTCCAGGCCGACGAACACCGCCAGGGCACCGATCCAGGCTGGCAAGGATGCCGCCAGGAAGGCGGCACGACGACGGGCCGCCAGGGCGATCCAGGCGGCAGGCTCCTCAGGGGTATCCAGGGCCTTGCCGGCGGCGATCAAGGCATGTTTGTAGCCGTTGAAAAAACGCAGGCTGACGAACATCGAGGCCGTACCGGCGATAAAGAATGGCATCGCCAGCACCGGCATCAAGGCCTCGCCCTGGCCAAACACCAGGTTGATCACAAACAGCGGCAGCAAGGCCAGGGCCAGGTACTTCCACCAACTGACGGCCAGGCGCCGCTTGACTTGGCCCCGAGTCACGCGCGGTCGACCTCGCCCTGATGCTCGTTGCCCATCATGTGGTCGAGCTTGCTGGCCTTGGTCGCCAGGTACAGCTTGTTGTGGGGGTTGTGCCCGGTGTGCAGCGGCACCCGCTCGGCAACCTGGATGCCCATGTCGGTCAACGCCTTGACCTTGCGCGGGTTGTTGGTCATCAGCCGCAGGGACTTGACCCCCAGATGCTCGAGCATCGGCAGGCACATGGCGTAGTCACGCTGGTCCGCGGCAAAGCCCAGACGCTCGTTGGCTTCCACGGTATCGGCGCCGCCATCTTGCAGCTCGTAGGCGCGGATCTTGTTCAGCAGGCCAATGCCGCGACCTTCCTGACGCAGGTACAGCAGCACCCCGCGACCTTCCCGGGCGATGGCCCGCAGCGCGGCTTCCAGTTGCGAGCCGCAATCGCAACGCTGGCTGAACAGGGCGTCGCCGGTCAGGCATTCGGAGTGCAGGCGGCCGAGAACCGGCGCGCCATCGGCGATGTCCCCCAGGCTGAGCACCACGTGCTCGCGACCGGTGGCTTCATCAAGAAAACCATGCATGGTGAATTGCGCAAAAGGCGTAGGCAGCTTGGAAGCGGCAACAAAAACGACGGGCACTGTTGTGCTCCTGATCTGTATGAGGACTGGAGATTCGCAGAGGCGGCATTGTAACAGCAGCCTCCACTGCACGCTTAGGCTGAATTATCGGAGATAAAGATCGATAAGTTTGATCAACGGACCGCCGGCTGCCGGCTCTCGTCAAAGGGATAAGGCTGCTTCCAACGCTGGAAGATCGGGCGCAGGACCCCGTCTTTCACCAACTGCTCCATGCGCCGGTCATACAGGGCCAGCAGGGCACGACCGCGGGGGTTGTCGGCAAAGCCCAGGTACAGGGGCAGCTCGGCCAGGTGGCTGATCTTGAACTGACTCGGGTCCTGGGCTTGCGCGAGCACGTAGCTGATCTCGGTCTGGGCGTCGATGTAATAGTCGGCCCGGCCGTACTGCAACATCGGCAGGATGCCGATGCGCCGGCGAATCTCGTTGTAGCGCCGGGCATTGGGCAGGTAGTCCTGGTACTTGTAGCCACGCACCCAGACCAGACGGTAACTGCCGAGGTTGGCCAGGGTCAGCTCGGGATGACTGGCCAGCCCCAGGGAGTAGATGTGGTCGGTGTCGTAGTTCCAGCGCGGGTAAAGCAACCCGGGAGATTCGTCGCGATAGGCGCCCACTTGCGCATCCGCTTCACCACGCTGCACCAGGCCCACCGAGCGGGTGTAAGGCACGCTGCTGCGCTCGATGCGCACCCCTTGGGGCTCGAACACTTCCCGCAGAATGTCCCAGGCCAGGCCTTCGCCATTGGCTTCGGTGTACTGGCTCCATTCTTCACTGGCGATGCGGATCTGCTGGGGTTGCGCCTGCAACTCATTGGCCCGGACGCCGCAGCTCCAGACAACCAGCAATACCAGCAGCACGCGGCGCACATCCATGCCTAACCTCTCAGCTGAAACACCACACCAACCCCTGCATCGCCAGCCAGGCGAACACACCGGCCAGCACATCGTCGAGCATGATGCCGACACCGCCGTGCACATGCCGG
The DNA here is from genome assembly GCF_001547895.1 of Pseudomonas sp. Os17. Taxonomy (NCBI): domain Bacteria; kingdom Pseudomonadati; phylum Pseudomonadota; class Gammaproteobacteria; order Pseudomonadales; family Pseudomonadaceae; genus Pseudomonas; species Pseudomonas sp. Os17. Next base: position 6,100,670 of record NZ_AP014627.1, read on the forward strand.
TCGACCCAGCGAATCGGCCATGGCTTGAGAATGTCGAAGAAGCGGAACATCAGGAAACCCGCCAGCAGCCAGTACCAGCCTTCAGGCACCAGCCACAGGGTGATCCACATGCCGACCATTTCGTCCCAGACGATGCCTTCGTGGTCATGCACCCGCAGATCATCGGCCACCTTGCCGCACAGCCAGAAGCCAAACAGCATGGTGATGCCGAGCATCAGCCAATAGCCCCAGTCCGGCAGCATCTGCCACAGCGGGATAAAGGGTAGCGCAACCAGCGAGCCCCAGGTGCCGGGCGCCTTGGGCAAGGTGCCGGAGCCGAAGCCGAAAGCCAGGAAGTGCCAGGGATTGCGCCAGACCGACGGCGGGACGAACTCCGCCGGGACCTGCTTGGGATGATCTGTCACGGTGTCTCCGGAAAGTGTTGATAACCCCGGATACCGGGGGTGATGTCCTGGCCGCCGGCATCCAGCAGGGTCACCCCCTGCCCCGCCAGCACTCGCCCCACCACGTGCACCGGCCACCCCGCCGCCCGCAGCGGCGCCAGTTCGGCAGGCGGCAGGGTGAAGGCCAGGACATAGTCGTCGCCCCCGCTCAGGGCGGCAGCGCGAGCACCTTCCAGCCCCAGGAAGCTGAGCAGCGCCGGAGACAGGGGCAGTTTTTCCAGGTCCAGTTGCACGGCAACCGCCGAGGCGGCCGCGATATGCCCGCAATCGGCCAGCAGGCCATCGGAAATGTCCAGGGCGGCGCTGGCCTTGCCTCTCAGGGCCTGACCCAGGGCCAACTGCGGTCGGGGCGACCAGTAGTGGGCCAGCAACGGCTCGGCCACCGCCGCCTCGGCGCGGCGCTGCCCCAGTACCAGCGGCAAGGCGCCGGCCGCATTGCCCAACTCGCCACCGACACACAGCAGGTCGCCGGCACGGGCGCCGCTGCGGGTCAGGGCCTGGCCGCCGGGAACCCGTCCGAACACGGTCAGGGTCAAGGTCAGCGGACCGCGGGTGGTGTCGCCGCCGATCAGGCGCACGCCACAGTCCTGGGCCATGAGGTTCAAGCCGCGGGCATAGGCCTGCAGCCAATCGGTGCTCACCGTCGGCAGGGTCAGGGCCAGGGTAAAGGCCAGCGGCGTGGCGCCCATGGCGGCCAGGTCGCTGACAGCCACCGCCAGAGAGCGTTGACCTAGAAGAAAGGGCTCGCAGGGATCGGCGAAATGCACACCCGCCACCAGGGTGTCGGTGGAAATCGCCAACTGCTCGCCGGGTGCAACCGCCAGCAAGGCGCAGTCATCGCCAATCCCCAGGGCAATACCCTCGCCGCCTTGCGCACAGGGCGCGGCAGCGAAGTAATGACGGATCAGCTCAAACTCGCCCATGGCAGCTGCAAGCGCGGATCAGCGCTTGAACGCCTTCACTTCAGCTTCGCGCAGGCGCGGTGCCAGCTTGTCGAGAACACCATTGACGAACTTGTGGCCATCGGTGGAACCGAAGACCTTGGCCAGTTCGATACCTTCGTTGATCACAACGCGGTAAGGCACGTCGACGCGCTTGAGCAGCTCCCAGGTGGAGAGGCGCAGAACCGCCAGTTCAACCGGATCCAGCTCATCGATGGCGAGGTCCAGGCAAGGCACGAGCGCGGTGTCGATCTCGTTCTTGTTGGCCGGAACCCCGTGCAGGATCTCCCGGAAGTAGGCGCCGTCGATATCAGTGAAATCGTTGTCGACCCGAAACTGCGCTTCGATCTCGTTCAGCGAATGCTTGGCCATGTGCCATTGGTACAGCGCCTGGGTCGCGAGCTGACGGGCTTCGCGACGCTTGGCGCTCTTGGATGGCTTGCCGGCGTTGGCAGGCTTGGGATCGCGCGGGTTGAAACGATCGCTTTCGTCGCTAATCACTTGGCCTCCAACTGCGCCAGCAGGCTGACCATTTCCAGGGCGGACAGGGCAGCTTCAGCACCTTTGTTGCCGGCCTTGGTGCCGGAACGCTCGATGGCTTGTTCGATCGAATCAACGGTCAGCACGCCGAAGGCCACTGGCACGCCGAACTCCATGGACACCTGGGCCAGGCCCTTGGTGCATTCGCCGGCCACGTATTCGAAGTGCGGAGTGCCGCCACGAATGACCGCGCCCAGGGCGACGATCGCCGCGTATTCACCCTTCTGTGCGACTTTCTGTGCAACCAACGGAATTTCGAAGGCGCCAGGGGCACGGATGATGGTGATGTCGCTTTCGCTCACGCCGTGGCGAACCAGGGCGTCAACCGCGCCACTGACCAGGCTTTCGACGACGAAGCTGTTGAAACGGCCGACCACCAGGGCATAGCGGCCTTTAGGGGCGATGAAGGTACCTTCGATGGTCTTCAGGGTCATTCGACAAATCTCTTAAAGAGCCAGAGCGTGTCTAGCACACGCTCTTCAGTGATATTTGAACCGCGAATTTCAAGCCGCAAACGACCGGCTGTTATTCGGAGGGCACGTATTCTACAACTTCCAGGTCGAAACCGGATATCGCATTAAACTTCATCGGCGCACTCATCAGGCGCATTTTGCGGACGCCCAGGTCGCGGAGGATCTGCGAACCGGCACCCACGATGCTGTAGGTGGTGGGTTTCTTCACCGGCTGGTGTTCCGCGGTTTCACGGATGTGCGCCAGCAGTACATCGCCATCCAGCGGGTGCCCCAGCAACAGCACCACACCACTGCCGGCCTCGGCCACGGTGGCCATGGCCGCGCGCAGGCTCCAGCGGCCCGGCTGCTTGACCATCAGCAGGTCGCGCAGCGGGTCCATGTTGTGCACCCGCACCAGGGTCGGTTCCTCTGCGCAAATGTCCCCCAGGGTCAGGGCCATGTGCACGTCGCCTTCCACGGAATCACGATAGGTCACCAGGTTGAACTGGCCCAGTTCGCTGTCCAGGGGCTGCTCGGCAATCCGCTGAACGGTACGTTCGTGGATCATCCGGTAGTGAATCAGGTCGGCGATGGTGCCGATCTTGATGTTGTGCTCGGCGGCGAAGGCTTCCAGCTCGGTGCGACGGGACATGGTGCCGTCGTCGTTCATCACCTCGCAGATCACCCCGCTTGGCTCGAAACCGGCCATGCGCGCCAGGTCGCAGGCGGCTTCGGTGTGGCCGGCACGGGCCAGGGTCCCGCCGGGCTGCGCCATCAGCGGGAAGATGTGGCCCGGGCTGACGATGTCCTCGGGCTTGGCGTCCTTGGCGGCCGCCGCTTGCACGGTGCGCGCACGGTCGGCGGCCGAGATGCCGGTGGTCACGCCTTCGGTGGCCTCGATGGAGACGGTGAACTTGGTGCCGAAGCCGGAACCGTTGCGCGGCGCCATCAGCGGCAGCTTGAGCAGCTCGCAACGCTCGCGGCTCATGGGCATGCAGATCAGGCCACGGGCGTGCTTGGCCATGAAGTTGATGTGCTCGGCCTTGCAGCACTCGGCGGCCATGATCAGGTCGCCTTCGTTCTCGCGGTCTTCGTCATCCATGAGGATGACCATCTTGCCTTGGCGGATGTCTTCAACCAGTTCTTCGATGCTGTTGAGCGCCACGCGGCACCCCCTTGAGTCAGGATTTGAGATAGCCGTTAGCGGCCAGAAAACTTTCGGTAATGGTGCCGCCAGTGGCCTCGGCCGCCTTGTCGCCCAGCAGCAGGCGCTCCAGGTAGCGTGCCAGCAGGTCGACCTCGAGGTTGACCTGCCGACCCGGCCGGTAGTCGGCCATGATGGTTTCCGCCAGGGTGTGGGGCACGATGGTCAGCTCGAACTCGGCGCCATTCACCGCGTTGACCGTCAGGCTGGTGCCGTCGACGGTGATCGAGCCTTTATGGGCGATGTACTTGGCCAGCTCCTTCGGTGCGCGGATGCGGAACTGGATGGCCCGGGCATTTTCCTCCCGCGCCACCACTTCACCGACGCCGTCGACGTGACCACTGACCAGGTGACCGCCCAGGCGGGTGGTCGGGGTCAGGGCTTTCTCCAGGTTGACCCGGCTGCCGGTTTTCAACTGATGGAAGGCGGTGCAATCCAGGGTCTCGCGGCTGACATCGGCCCAGAAACCATCGCCCGGCAGCTCGACCGCGGTCAGGCAGACGCCGTTCACCGCGATGCTGTCGCCCAGTTTGACGTCGGCCAGATCAAGCTTGCCGGTTTCTACATAGACCCGCACATCTCCGCCTTTTGGGGTCAATGCGCGAATGCTGCCGATGGATTCGATGATGCCGGTGAACATGGAGTCCTCCTCGAGAACGGGCCGCCGGGTAGGCGAAAGTCGGGAATTATACGCTCGCTGGTGGGGCCGGGATGGCAGTGACTCGCCAGTCATCGCCCACCGCGCGCATTTCGATGATCTTGAGCAAGGGCGCCTGGCTCATCCGCGCCAGCGGCCAGTCCAGCAGCGGCCGCGCAGAGGAGCCGAGGAACTTGCCGGCGACGAAGATCTGGTACTCGTCCACCAGGCCCTGCTGGGCAAAGGCTCCGGCCAATCGCGGACCGGCTTCCACCAGCACCTCGTTGACACCTCGGGCGGCGAGCTCCAGCAACAGCCGACGCAGATCCACCAGGCCATCGGGGCCGGGCACGATCAGGCATTCCGGACCGTTGGCATACTGTTCCTCCACCGCCGCGCAGGTCGCTACCAGGGCGGGGCCGGCCTTGAAGAACGGTGCATCGAGGGGCACTCGCAGGCGACCATCGATCAACACCCGCAGCGGCGGCCGGCTCATGGCCAAGGCCGTCTGCTCGGCGTCCAGGCCCAGTTCGGCAGCGCGCACGGTCAGCCGCGCATCATCGGCCAGCACCGTATCGGCACCGGTCAGCACCACGGACGATTCGGCCCGCAGGCGCTGCACCGCAGAGCGCGCCGCAGGTCCGGTGATCCACTGGCTTTCACCACTGGCCATCGCTGTTCGACCATCAAGGCTCATGGCCAGCTTGACCCGCACATAAGGCAGGCCGTGTTCCATGCGCTTGAGAAAACCCTTGTTGATCGCCCGGGCCTCGGCCTCCAGCACACCGCTGAGGGTGTCGATACCGGCCTGGGCCAGGCGCTGCAAGCCACGCCCGGCGACTTCCGGGTTCGGGTCCTGCATCGCCGCGACCACCCGCGCCACTCCGGCATTGACCAGGGCATCGGCACAAGGCGGCGTGCGTCCGTGATGACTGCAAGGCTCCAGGGTCACATAGGCCGTGGCGCCACGGGCCTGGTCAGCGGCCGCGCGCAGGGCGTGGACTTCGGCGTGGGGTTCGCCGGCCCGGACATGCCAGCCCTCACCCACCACCTGGCCGTCGCGCACGATGACGCAACCGACCCGGGGATTGGGATGGGTGGAGTAGCGCCCCTTGCGCGCCAGTTCCAGAGCGCGGGCCATGTAGTGCGCGTCGAGCACCGCTTGCTCCGGGGACTGGCTCATGGCTTGACCGGCTCGCGGGCGAGGCGGTCGATCTCTTCGCGGAATTCGTTGAGGTCCTGGAAGCGCCGGTACACCGACGCGAAACGGATATAGGCGACTTCATCGAGCTTCTGCAGCTCGGTCATCACCAGTTCACCCACGACCAGGGATTTGACTTCACGCTCGCCGGTGGCCCGCAGCTTGTGCTTGATGTGCACCAGCGCCGCTTCCAGGCGCTCGACACTCACCGGGCGTTTTTCCAGGGCGCGCTGCATGCCGGCGCGCAGTTTTTCTTCGTCGAAGGGCTGACGGCTGCCGTCAGTCTTGATCAGGCGCGGCATCACCAGTTCGGCGGTTTCGAAGGTGGTGAAACGCTCACCACAGGCCAGGCATTCACGCCGGCGGCGCACCTGTTCGCCCTCGGCGACCAGACGCGAGTCGATGACCTTGGTGTCGTTGGCACCGCAGAAGGGACAGTGCATGGTGGCAGGCAACAAAAAAAGGGAGGGCCATGGTAGCGCATCCCACTGGCAAGACAAGCCATAGCCTTTACGGTATACAGACCGACTATTATGTTTCGCACACGGAAATTCGCCTTGTTGGAGCTTCAGATGCCGCTCAGACCGCTCGTTTTGCTCAGTCTTGTCAGCCTGCTGGTCGCCTGCAGCAGCGATGCCCCGAAACCTGCGGCCCCCGTCTCCTCCTCGCCACAGACGGTGAAAAAAAATCAGCAACCTGTCGATCTCGGCCCCTTGCCGGCCTATCAGCGCGAACTGAGCGGCACCCTTGAGGGCGTGCCGGCCGGCGCCGACGTGGAACTGGCCCTGCTGGTGATCGATGAACGCAGTCGCCCGCAACGCCTTTTGGCCAGCAGCAACCTCAACGGCACCAGTCAGGCTCTGCCGTTTCGCCTGCGTTTCGCCGCCGAGGCATTCCCGAGCGGAGCCCGGGTCGAACTGCGTGGCCGCGCCAGCCAATCCGGCCAGTTGATCCTGCACCTGCCGGCGGTACGCATCGACCAACCCACCACCCAGGCTCTGGGACCACTGCAATTCGTCAAAGCCCCATGAACCCACCGCTCGACCTGCAAGACGCCCTCAGCGAACTGCTGGGGGACGCGCAACTGGTGGCCTGCGAGCTGCCCGATACCCAGCTGAAACTCTGGCTGATCGACGCCCGGAACATGGACCGCGCCTTCACCCCGGAAGAAACCCGGCGCATTCTCCACGAGCCGCCTTACTGGAGTTTCTGCTGGGCCAGCGGCCTGGCCCTGGCCCGCTACCTGGCCGAACACCCGCACTGGGTGCAAGGCAAGCGGGTGCTGGATTTCGGCGCCGGCTCCGGGGTGGCGGCGATTGCCGCAGCCTGGGCCGGAGCCCTGGAAGTGGTGGCTTGCGACCTCGACCCGCTGGCCATTGCCGCCTGCCGGGCCAACGCCGAACTCAACGGCGTCGAGCTGAGCTATTCCACGGACTTTTTCGCCGAGGCCGATCGCTTCGACCTGATCCTGGTGGCGGATGTGCTCTATAACCGGGCCAACCTGCCGCTACTGGACCAGTTTCTCAGCCGTGGCCGCCAGGCCCTGGTGGCGGACTCCCGGGTCAGGGACTTCCAGCACCCGCTGTATCAGCGCCTGGAAACGCTCAATGCCCTGACCCTGCCGGACCTGGCCGAGCCTTGGGAGTTTCGCAAGGTGAGCCTGTATCACGCGCAGCGGCCATTGGCCGGCAAACCGGCGCCCGCAGGCGATAGCGATCTGTCCCGGGCAACTTTATAGTGCTTCCATTCCCGCTTATTCGAGATACCCCATGAGTCAGGACACGCCGTATATCTTCGACGCCCGCACCGCCGACTTCGACCAGTCGGTCATCGAGAACTCCTTCCACAAGCCGGTCCTGGTGGACTTCTGGGCCGAATGGTGTGCGCCTTGCAAGGCGCTGATGCCGATGCTGCAACAGATCGCCGAGAGCTATCAGGGCGAGCTGCTGCTGGCCAAGGTCAACTGTGATGTCGAGCAGGACATCGTCGCCCGCTTCGGCATCCGCAGCCTGCCCACCGTGGTGCTGTTCAAGGACGGCCAGCCGGTGGACGGCTTTGCCGGCGCGCAGCCGGAATCCGCGGTGCGGGCCATGCTCGAACCCCATGTGCAGATGCCGCCACCGCCCGCTGCCGACCCGCTGGAACAGGCCGAAGCACTGTTTGGCGAAGGCCGTATCGGCGACGCCGAAGCCCTCCTCAAAGTGCTGCTGGGGGAAGACAACAGCAACGCCAAGGCCCTCATCCTTTACGCCCGCTGCCTGGCCGAGCGCGGCGAACTGGACGAAGCCCAGACCGTGCTCGACGCGGTCAAGAGCGATGAGCATAAGGCCGCCCTGGCCGGCGCCAAGGCGCAGATCACATTCCTCAAGCAGGCCGCGGATCTGCCAGATGCCGCCGACCTCAAGGCGCGCCTGGCCAAGGACCCGCAAGACGACGAAGCCCTGTACCAACTGTCGATCCAGCAACTGGCCCGCCAGCAATACGAAGCGGCGCTGGAGGCCCTGCTCAAGCTGTTCATGCGCAACCGCAGCTACAACGAAGGCATTGCCCACAAGACCCTGCTGCAGGTGTTCGACCTGCTGGGCAACGATCATCCGCTGGTAACCGCCTACCGCCGCAAACTGTTCGCCGCCCTGTACTGAGCAGGATGTGCCGGCGTGTGTAGGAGCTGGCTTGCCAGCGAAAGCGTTCTGACAGACCTAACGCGTTCGCCAGCAAGCTGGCTCCTACAGGCTCACTGCACCCAGCTGTAGATCGGCGTATCGGCGCCGCTGACCACCTTGACCTCGGTGCAGTGGCGCAAGCGCACCAGCAGGCGCTTGCCCGACGCGGCGCTGCCGGTCAGCCCCTCCAACTGCTCCAGCAACTCGGGCCCGCTAATCTGGCCCGCCTTGCGCAACAGATCCTTGGCGGTCTGCCACAAGGCATCGTCCTGGCTGGCCGGCTTGCTCACCGGCGTCGGTGCCGCCGCTTCAGGCCTGGCCGCCTGCAACTGCGCGCCCAGTTGCGCCCAATCGCCCTCGTCCAGTTCCAGGGTCAAATCCACCGGCCAGTCGCCGATGCTTCCACGAATTCGCAACATCGCTGCACTCCCGATTTTTTCTGACGAGCATGCTCCCACGCGTCTTGCGCAACGCCAAGCAGACGGTCAAACTCTGCGGCCCATTGTTATAAGATTACATAACATTTTTTTCATCCTCGCCCTGGAGACTTGCTATGCGCCGTCTGCTCCTCGCCTTGCCGTTTGCCCTGTTGCCACTGGCTGTTGCTCAGGCCGTGCAAGCCCATGAACACGAGCATGAACACGGCAGCCTCGGCGCCCATGAACATGGGGTCGCCCGCCTGAACGCGGTACTCGACGGCCAGGCCCTGGAGCTGGAGCTGGAAAGCCCGGCGATGAACCTGGTGGGCTTCGAGCACGCCCCCAGCACCGACGCCGACAAGGCCAAGGTAGCGGCCGCCCGCGCCCAGCTGGAACAACCCCTGGTGCTGTTCAGCCTGCCCAAGGCGGCCGCGTGCGTGGTAGCCAAGCAGGAACTGCAGAGCCCGCTGTTCGGTGACAAGCCCGATGCCGATGATCACGATGACGACGACCACGACGAAGAGGCCAAGGACGCCAACGGCCATGAGCATCACCATGAGCACAGCGAAATCCACGCTCATTACCAGTTCACCTGCGCCAAGCCGGACGCCCTGAAGAGCCTCGACCTGGGGCAGATCTTCAAGACCTTCCCCGCCACCCAGAAAATTCAGGTACAACTGATTTCGCCAAGCGGCCAGCAAGGTGTCGAAGCCACGGCCAAGGCTGCCACCCTGAAGTTTTGAGCGCTGCACCTGTAGCCGCCCGCGGTGGCGGCTACACCACTCACTGCATGATCGGCCCAACATGACCCAAGCACTTATCGAACTGTCCGACCTGACTTTCAGCTGGCCCGGCCACCCTCAGTTGCTGGACATCCCGGCCTTCCGCCTGGAAGCCGGCGAGACGCTGTTCCTCAAGGGCCCCAGCGGCAGTGGCAAGACCACCCTGCTGGGCCTGCTCGGCGGGGTACAGAAACCCAGCCACGGCAGCATCCGCCTGCTGGGCCAGGAACTGACCGAGCTGTCCGCCGGGGCCCGCGATCGCTTTCGTGTCGATCACACCGGCTACATCTTCCAGCAGTTCAACCTGCTGCCATTTCTCTCGGTGCGCGAGAACGTCGAACTGCCCTGCCACTTCTCCAAACTGCGGGCCAGTCGCGCCCTGCAGCGCCACGGCAGCGTCGATCAGGCCGCGTCCACCCTGCTGGCCCACCTGGGCCTGAAGGACCCCGATCTGCTCGGCCGTCGCGCCGACTCTTTGTCCATCGGCCAACAGCAACGGGTCGCCGCGGCCAGGGCGCTGATCGGCCAGCCGGAGCTAGTGATCGCCGACGAGCCGACCTCGGCACTGGACTACGACGCCCGCGAAGCCTTCATCCAACTGCTCTTCGCCGAGTGCCGCGAGGCCGGGGCCAGCCTGCTGTTCGTCAGCCACGACCAGAGCCTAGCGCCGCTGTTCGATCGCAACCTGTCGCTGGCCGAACTCAATCGCGCCGCCAAGCCTGCAGAGGTCTGAGATGTATCTGTTCCGTCTAGCCATGGCCAGCCTGGCTAACCGCCGCTTCACCGCGATCCTCACCGCCTTTGCCATCGCCCTTTCGGTCTGCCTGCTGCTGGCGGTGGAACGGGTACGCACCGAAGCCCGAGCCAGCTTCGCCAGCACCATCAGCGGCACCGACCTGATCGTCGGCGCCCGCTCCGGCTCGGTGAATCTGCTGCTGTACTCGGTGTTCCGCATCGGTAACGCCACCAACAACATCCGCTGGGACAGCTTCGAGCATTTCGCCAGCAACCCGAAGGTGAAGTGGGCGATCCCGATTTCCCTGGGCGACTCCCACCGCGGCTACCGGGTCATGGGCACCACCGAGGCCTACTTCCAGCACTACCAGTACGGTCATCAGCAAAGCCTGCAACTGGCCGTGGGCCGGGCTTTCGCCAGCGACCCTTTCGAGGTGGTACTGGGTGCCGAAGTCGCCGAAGCCCTGCACTACAAACTGGGGGACCAGCTGGTGCTGGCCCATGGCGTTGCGGCCATCAGCCTGGTCAAGCATGACGACAAGCCCTTCACCGTGGTCGGCATCCTCAAGCGCACCGGCACTCCGGTGGACCGCACGCTGCACATCAGCCTGGGCGGCATGGAAGCGATCCACATCGACTGGCACAACGGCGTGCCGGCCCGTGGCGATGGCCGTATCAGTGCCGATCAGGCGCGCAACATGGACCTGACGCCCCAGGCGATCACCGCCTTCATGCTCGGCCTCAACAGCAAGATCTCAACCTTCGCCCTGCAGCGCGAGATCAACGAGTTCCGCGGCGAGCCGATGCTGGCGATCCTGCCCGGCGTGGCCCTGCAGGAGCTCTGGAGCCTGATGGGTACCGCCGAGAAGGCCCTGTTCGTGGTGTCGTTGTTCGTGGTGCTCACCGGCCTGATCGGCATGCTCACGGCGATCCTCACCAGCCTCAACGAGCGCCGTCGGGAGATGGCCATTCTGCGTTCGGTGGGGGCCCGGCCCTGGCATATCGCGACCCTGCTGGTACTGGAGGCGTTCGCCCTGGCGCTGACCGGGGTTCTGGCCGGGCTTGGCCTGCTGTACCTGGGCATCGCCCTGGCCCAGGGCTATGTGCAATCGAACTACGGCCTGTACCTGCCGTTGTCCTGGCCCAGCCAATATGAGTGGACGCTGCTGGGCGGTATCCTGATCGCCGCCTTGCTGATGGGCAGCGTGCCGGCCTGGCGCGCCTACCGGCAATCCCTGGCCGACGGCCTGTCGATTCGTTTATGAGCCCTGCCTTATGAAGACCCAACGCTTGCTGCGCTCCCTGCTTGCCCTGTCGCTGCTGTTCAGCTCGCCGCTGTGGGCGGCGGCGCCGAAGGATCTGACCTGGTCGGAAATGATCCCGCCGGACGCGCCGCCGGAAGTGCCGAACATGAAGCCGCTGCACGACCTGTCGCAGATGAGCGATGCACTGGCCGCCGAATCGGCCCCCGCCGCCAAGCAGGACCTGCCCAATGCGCCGGTGGTGAAGAGCCTGGACGGCCAGTCGGTGCGCCTGCCCGGCTACATCGTGCCCCTGGAAGTGAACGAGGACGGCCGCACCACCGAGTTTCTCCTGGTGCCCTACTTCGGCGCCTGCATCCACGTGCCGCCACCGCCGTCGAACCAGATCGTCCACGTCACCAGCGAGCTGGGGGTCAAGCTCGACGAGCTGTATCAGCCTTACTGGATCGAGGGCGACATGCAGGTCAAGCCCTCTAGCAGCGAGCTGGCGGACGCCGGCTACCAGATGGCGGCGCAGAAGATCTATGTCTACGAGTTGCAGGAGTGAAGGCGGCAGCGGCGCCGGCGAGTCGGCGCCGACAGGGCCTGGGCACGAGGCCAAAAGAGTGCAGAACAAAAGAATAGTTCAGCCCTGCCACCGGGGTTTGTCATTTCATTGAGCTGAGTCAAGGCGGTCAACTTGACGATCCTTACCATTGGACATAGCCAATTTGAATCGTCCTTTGGAGCTCCCATGCACAAGTCTCTGCTTAGCGCTTCCCTGATCGCGCTCGCCATCGCCGCCCCGATTGCCAACGCCCACGAAGCGGGCGACATTCTCGTCCGCGCCGGTGCCATCACCGTCAATCCGAAAGCCGACAGCGGCAGCGTCAAAGTGGACCGCGGCCCGGCAGAAGGCACCAACCTGGGTGGCAAGGCCACCATGAGCAGCGACACTCAGCTGGGTCTGAACTTCGCCTACATGCTCACCAACAACATCGGTATCGAACTGCTGGCCGCCACTCCGTTCGAACACGATGTGAAGCTCAAGGACACCTCCCTGGCCGCGGCCAACGGCAAGCTCGGTACCCTCAAGCACCTGCCGCCAACCCTGAGCGTGGTCTACTACCCGCTGGACTCCAAGTCGGTGTTCCAACCCTATGTCGGCGCCGGTATCAACTACACCTGGATCTACGACGAACACGTCGGCAGCCGTGCCAACGCAGCCGGTTTCGACAACTTCCGCGCCAAGAACTCCTGGGGCCTGGCCTGGCAGGTGGGTGCTGACTACATGCTGACCGACAAGCTGATGCTCAACGCCCAAGTGCGTTACATCGACATCAACACCACCGCCTACGTGGACAACAACAGCGTGGCTCCCGGCACTCGCGCCAAGGTCAACGTTGACGTCGACCCGATGGTCTACATGGTGGGTCTGGGCTACAAGTTCTAAGCCCGTCAGTCATGAAAAAAGGCGCCTTGCAAGGCGCCTTTTTCATGTCTGCAATGCCCCTCAACGCCCCATCAGGCGCGCCAGGCCGACACTCATCGGCGTGGGTTCGGGGAACCTGAAGCGCTGCAGCAGCCGCTGATTGCTGGCCCGGGAATGACGGATATCGCCGGCACGGGCCGGACCGTAGCTGATGGGCGGCAACTCGCCGACCACCTCGGCCAGGGCCGCAAGCATCTGCTTGAGGGTGGTGGCCTGGTTCAGGCCGACGTTGACCGCCCCCACTTCCAGCTGCGGCGCTTGGATGGCCTGTACCAGCACCTCCACCAGATCACCGACGTAGACGAAGTCCCGAGTCTGCTCGCCATCGCCGAACACGGTGATGGGCAGCCCCTGCTGGGCCCGCTCGCTGAAGATGCTGATCACCCCGGAATAGGGCGACGACGGGTCCTGGCGTGGACCGAAGATGTTGAAGAACCGGAAGATCGCCGGTTCCAGGCCGTGCTGACGCCGGTAGAAATCGAAGTAGTGCTCGCTGGCCAGCTTGTCCGAGGCATAAGGGGTCAACGGCGCCTTGGCCGTGTCCTCATCGATCGACTGGCCTTCGCCGTTGTTGCCGTACACCGCTGCACTGGACGCGAACAGCACCCGTTTGACGCCATGCAGGCGCATGGCCTCGCAGACATTCAGGGTGCCGATGAAGTTGCTCTGGTGGGTCTGCACCGGGTCGTCCACCGAAGCCTGCACCGAAGCCACCGCCGCCAGGTGCGCCACCGCGCTGCAGCCTTGCATGACACGGTTCACCAGCGCCGCATCGGCGACATCGCCCTCGATCAGCTCCAGCCGCGGGTTATCCAGTGGCAGGTTGCTCGGCTTGCCGGTGGACAAGTCGTCCAGCACCCGCACCGAGTAGCCCTGGGCAAGCAGCGCATCGGTCAGGTGCGAGCCAATAAATCCGGCACCGCCGGTGATCAGTACAGGGCCATCAGCCATGACGATAAAACCTATCCAGTAAGGCCGGGAGCGCGGCACGCCAGGCGCGCGGCTTGATCCCGAAGGTGTGAAGGATCTTCTTGCAGGCCAGTACCGCGTGCTGCGGTTCTTCGGCGGCATCGGCACAGGCCGCGTGGGCCTGGGCGGTGGGGGCCTCGATGGCCAGCGGGTGCAGTTGCCGGGCCTCGCTGAGCACCGCCTGCCCCAGGGCCAGGGGGGTGGTCGCTTCCTGGCCGGCATAGTGGTAGGTGCCCCACAGCGGCGCGGCGCAATCGAGCTGCTTGAGCACCGAGATGATCACTCGCGCGGCGTCGTCTACTGGGGTCGGGTTGCCCCGACGATCGTCCGCCATCAACAGCTCTTCGGCAGACTCGGCCCGGGCGAGGAAACGCCCGAGAATGCCCTCGGCGCTGTCGTCCAGCAACCAGCCGAAACGCAGCAGCACGTGTTGAGGGCAAGTGGCGCGAACGCTCTGTTCGATCCGCCACAGCGCCTGGCCGCGCAGCCCCAGAGGCACCGGCTCGTCTTTCTCGCTGTAGGCGGTGGCTCGAGAGCCGTCGAACACTCGGTAGCTCGAAGGCTGCAGGAGAATGATGTTGTGATGCTGGCAAAGCTCCGCCAGGCGCTCGACCGCACGTTCCTGGCCGCTCAAGCGGGTCTCGCCCACCGTCTCCGCCTGAAACCAGTCGAAGTAGTAAGCCAGATTGATCAAGGCATCCGGACGGGTGTCATCAAGCAGTTGCGTGAGGCTCGCGGCGTCCCAACCGTCTTGCGGGGGACGGGGAGCGAGGAAACCGATGTCTTCCTCCGCACCCAGGCGAATCAGCGCCTGCCCAAGGGCATTTCCGCCGCCCAGTAACATAAGGCGCATTCGCATAGAGTCAGCAGGCCCAGTCTGTTCAGAACGATGGTTTGGATCGGCCAATCCCGTGGTTTCGACCGTCGAGAATTGCCGGAATCGTTGCATTTTGCGGGTTTGTGGCGCAACCGTCACTGAGAAAGTGTCGGTGCGCGCCGATGCATCCCCTGCCTCAACTCTAGTTGCTGTCCACGGCGACGGCAGCGGCGGCAAGGCGCGCGGTACTTGCAAGTTGGCCGCAGCGGCCGCATAAAACCTTCCATGAACCTTGCCGAATCCGTGAGCCCGGGCCTGGACGGTTTTCACCCCGCCGTCAGCGCCTGGTTCAAGCGCACCTTTGCCGCCGTGACCACGGCCCAGGCCCGCGCCTGGCCGTTGATCGCCCAGCGCCGCTCGACCCTGATCGCCGCCCCCACAGGTTCAGGCAAGACCCTCACCGCCTTTCTCGCCGTGATCGATGATCTGGTCCGCCAGGGCCTGGCCGCCGGGGGGCGATTGCCGGACGCCACCCTGGTGGTCTACGTCTCGCCGCTCAAGGCCCTGAGCAACGATATCCAGATCAACCTGCAGCAGCCGCTGCTCGGCATCACCGAGCAGCTGCGCCGGATGGGTTTGCCGGACCTGTCCATCAGCACCGCAGTGCGGACCGGCGACACCCCGCAAAAAGACCGCAACGCCATGCGCAAGCGTGCGCCGCAGATTCTCGTCACCACGCCGGAATCCCTCTATGTGCTGCTGGGTTCGGACTCCGGCCGCAGCATGCTGGCCAGCACCCGCACGGTGATCGTCGACGAGATCCACGCCCTGGCCGGCAGCAAGCGCGGCAGCCACCTGGCCCTGAGCCTGGAACGCTTGCAGGCCCTGTGCAGCGAGCCTCTGCTGCGCATCGGCCTGTCCGCCACACAGAAACCCATCGAGGCCGTGTCGCGGTTCCTGGTAGGCCATGAGCGGCCCTGTGCAATTGTCGACATCGGCCATGCCCGCCCGCGGGATCTGGACATCGAAGTACCGCCCGTGCCGCTGTCGGCGGTCATGGCCAACGATGTCTGGGAACTGCTGTACGAACGCCTCGCCGAACTGGTTCGCGAGCACCGCACCACGCTGATATTCGTCAACACCCGGCGCCTGGCCGAACGCCTGGCCCGGCACCTGAGCGAACGCCTGGGCAAGCCGGCGGTGGCCGCGCATCACGGCAGCCTGGCCAAGGAACAGCGCCTGGACGCCGAGCAACGACTCAAGGCCGGCGAGCTGCAAGTGCTGATCGCCACGGCGTCCCTGGAACTGGGAATCGATATCGGCGATGTCGACCTGGTGTGCCAGATCGGTTCGCCCCGTTCGATCTCGGCCTTTTTGCAGCGGGTCGGGCGCTCCGGCCATCAGGTGGGCGGCACGCCGAAAGGCCGGCTGTTCGCCCTGAGCCGGGACGACCTGATCGAATGCGCCGCCCTGCTGGACTGCGTGCGCCGCGGCGAGCTGGACAGCCTGCTGATCCCCCATGCGCCACTGGATGTGCTGGCCCAGCAGATCGTCGCCGAGGTCAGTTGCCAGGAGTGGTCGGAAGCCGCCCTGCTGAGCCTGCTGCGCCGGGCCACGCCTTACGCCGATCTGGATCAGGCCCACTATCAGGCCCTGCTGCAGATGCTTGCCGAAGGGTTCAACGGCCGTCAGGGCCTGCGCAGCGCCTATCTGCATCGCGACGCCCTGACCCGCACCCTGCGCGGCCGTCGCGGGGCCAGGCTGACGGCGGTCACCAGCGGCGGGACCATCCCCGACAACGCCGACTACAGCGTGCTGCTCGAACCCCAAGGCCTGAACATCGGCAGCGTCAACGAAGACTTCGCCGTGGAAAGCATTGCCGGCGACGTGTTCCAGCTGGGCAACACGTCCTATCGCATCCTGCGGGTGGAAACCGGCAAGGTGCGGGTCGAGGATGCCCAGGGCCAGCCGCCGAACATCCCCTTCTGGCTCGGCGAGGCCCCGGGCCGCAGCGCCGAGCTGTCCAGCGCAGTGGCGCGCCTGCTGGCCCAACTGGACGAGCTGCTTGGCGCCACGCCCGGGCACCTGCAACCGGCCATCCACTGGCTGCATCACGAACTGGGGCTGAACCCGGCCAGCGCCGAGCAACTGGTGGACTACCTGGCGCCGGCGCGCCTGGCCCTGGGCGCGCTGCCGTCCCAGGACACGCTGATCATGGAGCGCTTTTTCGACGAGTCCGGCGGCACCCAGCTGGTGATCCACAGCCCCTTCGGCAGCCGCATCAACCGCGCCTGGGGCCTGGCCCTGCGCAAACGCTTCTGCCGCACCTTCAATTTCGAACTGCAGGCCGCCGCCAGCGAAGACGCCATCGTCCTGTCGCTGTCCACCAGCCACAGCTTTGCCCTGGACGAAGTCTGGCGCTACCTGCACAGCCAGAGTGCCGAACACATCCTGATCCAGGCCCTGCTGGACGCTCCGCTGTTCGGCGTGCGCTGGCGCTGGAACGCCGGAGTGGCCCTGGCCCTGCCGCGCTACAGCGGCGGACGCAAAGTGGCGCCGCAGATCCAGCGGATGAAAAGCGAAGACTTGATCGCCAGCGTGTTCCCCGATCAGATCGCCTGCCTGGAAAACCTCGCCGGCGAGCGCGAGATTCCCGACCACCCCTTGGTGCAGCAGACCCTCGATGACTGCCTGCACCAGGCCATGGACAGCGAAGGCTGGCTGCACCTGCTGCGGCGCATGGAACAGGGGCAGGTGCGCCTGCTCAGCCGCGATCTGCCGGCGCCCTCGCCACTGGCTGCGGAGATTCTCAGCGCCAAGCCCTACACCTTTCTCGATGACGCGCCCCTGGAAGAGCGCCGCACCCAGGCGGTACTGGCGCGACGCTGGAGCGACCCACAAGCCAGCGACGACCTCGCGGCCCTGGACGCGGACGCCATAACCGCGGTGGCCGAAGAAGCCTGGCCCAACCCGGCCAGCGCCGATGAAATGCACGAGGCGCTGATGAGCCTCGCCGCCATCAGCGAGGCCGAAGCCCGGGCCGATCCCCGCTGGCCCCAATGGCTCGACACCCTGGCCACCCAGGGCCGCGCCTGCCGCTTGCACAGCGCGGCCGGCGATCTGTGGCTGGCCCTGGAGCGCATCACCTGCCTGCGCGCGCTGTACCCCGAGGCCCCCTTGCGACCGGCCTTGCAGCCGGTGCCCGGCTTCGACCAGGCCTGGGACGCGGAATCGGCGCAGGTGGAGCTGATCCGCGCCCGCCTCAGCGGCTTCGGCCCCCAGACCCTGACGCAGATCGCCGCGCCCCTGGCACTGCCCGGCGCCCAGGTCAGCCAGGCCCTGGTTCAGCTGGAAAGCCAAGGCTACGTGCTGCGCGGCCACTTCACCCCCGGCGCCAGCGAAGAACAGTGGTGCGAACGCCACCTGCTGGCGCGGATTCATCGCTACACGGTCAAGCGCCTGCGCCGGGAAATCGAGCCGGTGGCGCTGCAGGACTTCATGCGCTTCCTGTTCGACTGGCAGCACCTGTCACCCGCCACCCAGGGCCGGGGCAGCGCCATGCTCGCCGAAGTGGTCGGCCAACTCGAAGGCTACCCGGCCGCGGCTTCGGCCTGGGACAGCGACCTGCTGCCAGCACGGATCAAGGACTACTCCGCCAGTTGGCTGGATGAACTGTGCCGCAGCGGCAAGGTGGTCTGGAGTCGGATCAACAGCACCGGCAAGGCCGCCAGCAGTGCCTTGCGCAGCACACCGATCGTGCTGCTGCCACGTGCCCGGGTGGCACTCTGGAGCGCTTTGACCTGTCCGGTCGAGCGGCACGAACTCTCGCCCAAGGCCCAGAAGGTCCACGCCGTACTGAGCCAGCAGGGCGCCTTGTTTTTCGATGAGCTGTTGCATGAAACCCACCTGCTGCGCAGCGAGCTGGAAAGCGTCCTGCAGGAGCTGGTGGGGGCCGGTCTGGTCAACGCCGACAGCTTCGCCGGCTTGCGCGCCCTGATCACCCCGGCGAGCAAACGTCAGAACCGCAGCAGCCGGCGCGGCCGTGGCGCCTTCGTCGGCGGCATGGACGATGCCGGACGCTGGGCCCTGCTGCGGCGCGCCACACCCGAGGATCCGGCCGCCACCCTGGAACAGGTGGCCATGACCTTGCTGCGGCGTTACGGCGTAGTGTTCTGGCGCCTGTTGGAGCGCGAGGCGGACTGGCTGCCCAGCTGGCGCGATCTGCTGCGCACCTTCCATCGCCTGGAGGCCCGGGGGGACATCCGCGGTGGACGCTTTGTCAGCGGCCTGGCCGGCGAACAGTTCGCCTTGCCGGAGGCCATCCCCTTGCTGCGGGAAGTCCGCCGGCGTCCCCATGACGGCAGCCTGGTCGCCGTGTGCGGAGTCGATCCGCTGAACCTGGCGGGCACGCTGCTGCCCGGGCCCAAGGTGGCGGCCCTCAGCGGCAATCGCCTGGTGTATCGCGACGGCCTGCCCGCCGCCGCCGAGATTGCCGGCACCCAGCAGCTGTGGATGGAACTGGCGCCCCATGAAGCCCAAGCCTTGCGCAACAAGCTGGTACAGCGCTGAGTCTTGCTGCCACTCTCACTACCGGCCGTTGGCCTCCCGAGCCCGGTGCAAGGTCCAGGGCCCGGGCGGTGTGAAAACCGCTGCGTTAAACGCAGCCCGCACTAGCTGCGGCTGCTGGCACCGGGCGCCGCGCCAAAGCGACTGCGGTATTCGCTGGGCGCCAGACCGGTGATTTTCCGGAACAGGCTGCGAAAGGTCGCCGGGTCCTGATAACCCACGGTCCAGGCGATGTGATCGATGGTGCCCTTGGTGAATTCGAGCAACTCCCGGGCCTTGCCCACCCGCAGGTGCTGGCAGTACTGAGTCGGCTTGAGGCCGGTGGCCGCGCGGAACCGCCGCAACAGGGTGCGCTCCTCCAGCCCCGCCTGTTGCGCCATCACCGGCAGCGACACATCCACCGCGCCATTGGCCTGCAACCAGTGCTGCAACTTGAGGATCGCGCTGTCGCCATGGTTGAGGATCGGCGCAAAATTGCTGCCGCACTGGCTGGCACTGGCGCTGTGCTCCATCACCAGAAAGCGCGCGGTGGCGCTGGCAATGCTCGGCCCCAGCATGCGGTCCACCAGACGCAGCCCCAGTTCGGCCCAGGCCATCAATCCGGCGGTGGTAATCAGGTCGCCGTCATCGACGATGGGCTGGTCGGCTTCCAGCCGCACCTGGGGATAACGCGCGGCAAAAGCCCGGGCCGAGGTCCAGTGGGTGGTCGCGCTGCGGCCGTCGAGCAGGCCGCTTTCGGCCAGCAGGATCGAACCCACGCACACGCCGCCGAGGGTGGCGCCGGCGGCATGCTGCTGGCGCAGCCAGGTCACCAGGGCGGCAGACGCCTGACTGGCGGAAAATCCCGCCAGCGACGGGGGTATCACCACGGCCTGCAAGCCGTTGTCCGGCCCTGGCAGGCTGTCATGGACCCGCCTCGGCGCGTGCAGGTCGTCGCCCTGCCAATGGCTCACGCGCAAGCGCGGCAGCGCGGCCTGCGGCTGCTCTGCGGCGATTCGGTTGGCCACCTCGAACAGATCGGTCAGGCCGTGCACCGCCGCCATCTGCACCCCGGGATACAGCAGTACGCCAAGCTCAACGACCGTGCCTTGAATGCCCACTGTCAGTTTTCCCCCCGTTAATGTCGTTGCGGCCAATCCTCCAAGGGACAGCGGGTGCCGATACTGGCTCCCACAGCAAACACTCACTTGGAGGCAACACCCATGGCCAAACAGGCGCTCATCGTAATCGATATCCAGAACGACTACTTCGCCGGCGGCAAGTGGCCGCTGGTCGGCGTCGACGCGGCGGCGGACAACGCCGCCCGGCTGATCCAGGCCTTTCGCCGGAACGCCGATCCGGTGGTGCATGTCCGCCATGAATTCACCTCCGACAGCGCGCCGTTCTTCACGCCGGGCTCCGAGGGCGCACGCCTGCACCCCAAGGTGCTGAACCAGGGCGACGAGCCGGTGGTGCTCAAGCACTTCGTCAATTCATTCCGCGACACCGAACTGCAGTCGATCCTGGAGCAGCAGGGCATCGCGGAGCTGGTGATCGTCGGCAACATGAGCCACATGTGTGTCGAGGGCACCGCCCGTGCCGCGGCCGACCTGGGCTACCCGGTGAAGGTGATCCACGATGCCTGCGCCACCCTCGACCTGGAATTCAATGGTCAGCGCGTGGCCGCGGCGCAAGTGCAGAGCGCGGTGATGGCGGCCCTGGCCTTCGCCTACGCCAGCGTGTTGTCCACTGACGAGTTTCTGGCGGCGTAACGAATGGCTTGAAGCCCTTCGGCCTGGCGGTGGGCGCGCCCCACCGCAATCACTCACGGCATGACGCGGCAAGTACCACAACTGCGAATAGTTACGAATGATTCCGATTAACCTTTAAATCATTACTTGTTGCAATAACGCCCATCAAACAACCCATGAGAACCCAATAACCAACGTCACTAACAAGCCGACTACTCAATAGCTGACTAATAAAAACAATTAACCCGCGCATTATCTGGAATACTGCCCAAGACTTTTAACCTTGTACTTTCGTCCCATAACAACTGCATAAAAGCCCCCACACTTACTTCCAAGAGTTACTTGAACCACATATAACAAAAAGAAATAAAACATATAGCAAGCAGGAACATGTTGTTGCCGCAGCACCCCGTATTTGTTGAGGCAAAGGCCTCGCAAAGACAACCACGCTCCCCCGTAGCAGCTGGTTTTCCAGGCTGTTTACCCATCTAGTCCAGACTTTCTCAACGAGCCATATATTTTCCTTGCAGGCCACTTCTTTGAGCCTGCTTGCAAATCCGGTGGCCTTGACTAAGTTGATAGCTACTCGCCACACAAGTGCGCTTCTGCTGCCAGAAGACCAATAAGAACCGCCGAGGAATTGAATAACCGGACACCCTCCCTGCCTGACCCAGCTGACACTGACACGGAATTAGTCATATCAATCAAGAGGGACGCTTGATGAAGCGCAGCTCATTGCCTCGTGCTTTCTCACTGAAGGGTACGGCGGAAAACTACTGGCTTTCCTTGTTGCTGTTTTCGACCCTGGTGGTTGCCAGCTTTCTGCTGTTCGAGCAACAGATCCAGCAACTGCTGAATCACCTCGGCGGCTTTCTCCCGACCGATCCCGTGCAACGCACCAGCCTGGCCCTGCTGTTGATCACCCTGTTGGCGCTGGATGTGCTGTTGCCGGTGCCTTCGAGCCTGGTCGCGCTGCTGGCCGTGGCCGCCCTGGGCGCCATCGGCGGCTATCTGGTGATCTTCATCGGGCTGTGCCTGGGGGCCGCCCTGGGCTACTGGCTGGGGGCCGGTTACTTTCGCCTGTTGTCCACCTGGCTGGGACTCAGAAGCTGGCAACCCGGACAACTGGCCTATCGCCTCAGCACCCTGTCCCTGATCTGCCTGCGTGGCGTGCCGGTGCTGGCGGAAACCTCGGTGCTGGCCGCCGGCATGCAGCGCTATCCACTGCGCCAGTTCCTGCTGGTCACCACCCTGGCCAATGCCGGACTGGCCCTGGCCTATGCGGCCATCGGCAGCCTGCTGGTGGAACAGAACGCCTTGCTGGCGACGATTCTCGCCAGCATGGTCCTGCCGGGGCTATTCCTCGGCGCCCGCAGCCTGCTCAAGCCACGCGAGGCCCCGGCACGGAGCGATCAGGCACAGGCCCTGGAAGGCCGCTTCGAGGTGAGCTACCACTACCCGGTGCTGTTCACCGATCACGTCTTCCAGGTCGACAACCCCTGCCTGCACCAGCAACTGGCCCAGCCGCGGACGGGGCGCACCACAGTGCTGGTCTTCGTCGATGAACAACTGCTGCAGTGCTCCCCGCAGTTGCCGCAACAGATCGACGCCTACTTCACCGCCCATGCCGCCGACCTGCACCTGCAGGCCGCGCCGATCCCGGTGCCGGCAGGCGAGCTGAGCAAGACCCCCGAGGTCTTGCAGCAGTTGTACGCCCAGATGCTCGAACACGGCCTGGACCGCCACTGCTATGTGCTGGCCCTGGGCGGCGGCGCGCTGCTGGACGCGGTGGGCTACGCCTGCGCCACCTTCCATCGGGGCATGCGCCTGATCCGCATCCCGACCACGGTGCTGGCCCAGAACGACGCCGGCATCGGGGTCAAGAACGGCATCAACGCCTTTGCCCAGAAAAACCTCCTGGGGGCCTTCTACCCGGCCACGGCGGTGATCAACGACTTCCAGTGGCTGCTCAGCCTGTCGCCCCGGGACCAGATCGCCGGGCTGGCCGAAGCGGTGAAGGTGGCGGTGATCAAGGACGCCGCGTTCTTCCAATGGATGGAGCAGCAAGCCCAGGCCCTGGCCACCTTCGAACACAGCGCCAGCCGCTACGCCATCCACCGCTGTGCCGAACTGCACCTGGGGCACATCACCGGCGCCGGCGACCCCTTCGAGCGGGGCAATGGCCGGCCCCTGGACTACGGACACTGGGCAGCGCACAAGCTGGAGAACCTCAGCCGGCATCGTCTGCGCCATGGCGAGGCAGTGGCGGTGGGCATGGCCCTGGACGCGCTCTATGCCAATGCCAGCGGCCTGCTGAGCGACACCGAGACCCAGCGCCTGCTGCAACTGCTGGAGCGGCTCGGCTTCAACCTGTGCCCACCGGAGCTCGGCCTGAAGGATGCCCAGGGCCGCTCCCTGGTCCTGATCGGCCTGGAGGAGTTCCGCCAGCATCTGGGCGGCCAGCTGTCGATCCCGATGCTCAACCGCCTCGGACACTCCATCGATGTGCATCACATCGACATGCCACTGATGGAACAGGCGCTGTTGCGCCTGGCCAGTTTCGGCGGCCCGGACTTCGCCTGGACCGAGGACTGCGCCCGATGAGCCATTCCTCATTGACCACCTGGCTGACCCTGGGCCGAGTCTCCAACCTGCCGACGGTGTGGACCAACGCCCTGGCCGCCGCCCTGCTGGCCAGCAGCGCCACCACCCAGGCGCCACCTTCACCGCTGGTCTGGACCCTGCTGCTGGTGGCGCTCTCGGCGCTGTACCTGGCCGGCATGCTGCTCAACGACCTGCTGGATGCCGACTGGGACCTGCGGCATCAGAACCCGCGGCCGATTGTTCTCGGCCTGGTCACTCGCACCCAGGTCAGCCTGGCCACCGCCGCGCTGTTGCTGCTGGCGAGCCTGGCGGTGCTGGGCCTGAGCCAGCTGATCGCCCAGCCCCACTGGCTGCTGGCCAGTGCCGGATTGCTGCTGCTGTTCATCCTCGCCTACAACCTGCTGCACAAGAACTATCCCCACAGCGTCTGGCTGATGGGCGGCTGCCGCTCGGCCCTGTACCTGACCGCCGCCGCCTGCCTGGCGCTGCCACCGCAACCGCTGTGGCTGTGCGCCGCGTTGCTGGGCACCTACATCGCCGGCCTGACCTACCTGGCCCGGCTGGAGCACCGCAACCAGCTGCTCAGCCGCCTGCCGCTGCTGCTGATGCTCAGCCCGCTGGTGCTGGCCTTCTACGCCGACAACGGCGTGTTCTGGCTGGTCCTGCTGCTGTGGCTGGGCTGGCTGGGCTGGCACTACCGGCGCCACCTGGCCAACCCACGGCAGCGGCAGATCCGCGCCTTCATCGGTGCGGGCCTCGCGGCCCTGCCGCTGTTCGACGCCCTGGTGCTGGCCCTGGCCAATCAGCCCCTGGGCAGTCTGTTGTGCGTACTGGTGTTCTTCCTGCTTCCCCACCTTCAACGTTGGATCAAGCCGACATGAACCTGGACGTCATTTCCCCGCTCTCACCTGCGCTTGCCCTGCGCCATGCAGCCTTTGCCGAACGCCGCCGGCAACTCGAACGACAGCTCGACGACTCGAGCCGGCACTGGTGGCACGCGGCCCAGGAACAACTGGCGCAGCAGCCCTCGGCCAATACCCTGGTGCTGCTCAGCAGCCAGTGCAAACGCCGGCTTGGCCAGCCGGCGCCGCTCACCGACCCGGGCAACGAGCGCATTCAGCTGGCCCGGGCCCTGCTCCTGGCGCAGTTGCTGGAGCAACAGGCCGGCAGCGACCAACTGGCCTTGCTGCGCCAGCTGTTTCTCTGGGGGGACGACCAGGAGAAGAGCGTGCTGCTCAAGGTTCTGGATGACCTGGACAGCGAAGGCCGCAGCCTGGAGCTGGCGCTGCAGGCCGGGCGCACCAACAACCGCGAAGTGTTCGCCGCCATCGCCCTGGACAACCCCTTCCCCGCCCGCCACTACCCCGAGCGGGCCTTCCACCAGTTGGTGCTCAAGACCCTGGGCATGGGCCTGGACACTGGACGCATCGTCGGCCTGGCCCAGCGCCGCAGCGTCGACCTCAACCAGCTGGCCCTGGAACACATGGAAGAGCAGTTGGCCGCGTTCCGCAGCGTCAGCGACACGCTGCCTCAGGCCATCGCCTTTGAACTCTTGAGCCAGGCCCAGTGCCAGCGCCTGCGCGGCTTGTGCCAGCAGCGCCGGCTGCCCGCGCACTGGCTCGAACACGTGCCGCCCGGCGCCTGAAACACCCCGGGACAGGCCGCACCGATTTTTCACCACTGCATCAGGAACTCACCATGCCGAAGTACTTTGACCCGCATATCCATATGGTCAGCCGCACCACCGACGACTATCAGAACATGGCCGCCGCCGGTATCACCGGAGTCATCGAACCGGCCTTCTGGCAAGGTCAGGCGCGTACCAGCGTCGGCAGCTTCATCGATTACTTCGACACCCTGCTGGGCTGGGAACGCTTTCGCGCCAGCATGTTCGGCATTCACCATTTCTGCACCATTGGCCTGAACCCCAAGGAGGCCAATGACCTGTCAGTGGCCAACGAGGTGCTGGAGATCCTCCCGCGCTACCTGGTCAAGGACGGCGTGGTGGCCGTCGGCGAGATCGGCTACGACGACATCACCCCCGAGGAAGACCGTTTTCTCGCCGCGCAGTTGGAACTGGCCAGGCAGTTCAACCTGCCGGTACTGGTGCACACCCCGCACCGGGACAAGATCGGCGGCACCAAGCGCACCCTGGCGGTGATCCGCGAGGTGGGCATTGCCGAGCACCTGGTGATCATCGACCACCTCAATGAACTGACCCTGCCCCTGGTGCTGGACAGCGATTGCTGGCGCGGGCACTCGATCTACCCCAACACCAAGATGTCGGAACAGCGCATGGTGGCCCTGCTCCAGCAGTACGGCACCGAGAAAATGGTGGTCAACAGCGCCGCCGACTGGGGCATCAGTGATCCGCTCAAGGTGCCCAAGACCGGCCAGGCCATGCTCGCCGCCGGGTTCAACGAGGCCCAGGTGGAACAGGTGCTGTTCCACAACCCGGTGGATTTCTTCGCCCAGAGCGGGCAGTTGGACAAACAGCTGGTGAGCACCCCGCTGCCCATCGACCAGCGCCGCCAGTGGCAGGACAACTCGGCCCTGCGCGGTCAGGAACCGGTGGTCAAATGAGCGCCCGGGCCGGTTGGAGCGCCGCGCAGGTCGGCTACTGCAGCAACGTGCACCCGGCCCGGAGCGTGGCCGATCTGCAGGCGTCGATCCAGCAGCACTTCCAGGGCGTGCGCCGCCAGCGCGGGCTGGCGGTGCAGGACAGCGGCCTGTGGATCAGCGCCCAGGCGGCCGGCGAATTGCAACAGCCCGCAGCGCGCGAGGCGTTCCTCGGCTTGCTCCACGACTGCGGGCTGCGCCTGACCTCCCTCAACGGCTTTCCTTATGGCCAATTCCATCAGGGCGCGGTCAAGGCCGAGGTCTATCGGCCGACCTGGGCCGAGCCGCAGCGCCTGGAATACAGCCTGCAACTGGCGGAACTGCTGGCTGCCGCCCTGCCCCTGGACTGTCCCCAGGGGGTGATTTCCAGCGTGCCCCTGGGTTATGCCGCGCAGTGGGACGCTGCCCAGCAGCAACAGGCCGAGGCTCAGCTGTTGCAGTTGACCGCCGGGCTGGCCAGCCTGCATCGGCGCAGCGGCAAGAAGATCCTCCTGTGCCTGGAAATGGAGCCGGACTGCGTCCTGGAAAACACCGATCAGGCCATCGCCTTCTTTCAACGCTGGAAAACCTGCGACCCACACCATCAGTACCTGGCGCTGTGTTTCGACGTCTGCCACCAGGCGGTGGTCTTCGAAGACTGCTACCAGTCGCTGCAACGCTTGCTGCAGGCGCGCATACCGGTGGGCAAGATCCAGTTGTCCAATGCGCTGATCTGCCACTTGCCCGAGGGCGACCCGCAACGCCGCCAGCAGGTGCTGCAGGCCTTGGGCAGCTTCGTCGAAGCCACCTACCTGCATCAGGTCAAGGCCCGGGACCGCGCGGGGCAACTGCTGGCCTGGGCCGACCTGCCCAAGGCGCTGCAGGCGGCGCAGCCGCAGCAGGGGCACTGCCCGGAGCTGCGGATCCACTTCCATGTGCCCCTGTTCAGCCAGCAGTTCCTGCTGCCGGAGCTCCATGGCAGCCAGCAGGCACTGATGCGCACCTTCGACTTTCTAGCCGCCCACCCACAGTTCCAGCCGGTGCTGGAGGTCGAGACCTACAGCTGGAACGTGCTGCCCGGCGCCTTGCGCCCGGACACCGAGCAGGCCCTGCTCCACGGCATCGCTGCGGAACTGCAATGGGTCGAGGAACAACTGCGCCAACGGCACTTGCTGCACGGGCAAGCGTCGCTCATGGAGACCCCCACCCATGCCCTCTGAAACCCTGCGCCAGCCCTTGCTGCTGATCAATGTGGTGGGCCTGACGCCGAGCCTGCTGGGCCCGGCCACGCCGCGCATCAACGCCCTGTTGCAACGGGCGCGGATGGCCAGACTGCAACCGGTGTTCCCGGCCGTGACCTCGACGGTGCAGGCCTCGATCCTCACCGGCTTGCCGCCCTCGGAACACGGCATCGTCGGCAACGGCTGGTACTGGCGCGATCAGGCCGAAGTGCGTTTCTGGCTGCAGCCCAACGGGCTGATTCAGGGCGAGAAGATCTGGCAGAGCCTGCAGCGGCAGATCCCTGACCTGCGCTGCAGCCAGCTGTTCTGGTGGTTCAACATGCATGCCCAGGTGAACGCGGCCATCACTCCGCGGCCACATTACCCGGCTGACGGGCGCAAAGTGTTCGGCCTCTATTCGTCACCGCCCGGACTGCACGAGCGCATTGAACAGCAGATCGGCGAGTTTCCCTTTCCCGGCTTCTGGGGCCCGGCGGCGGGGATTGCTTCCAGCCGCTGGATCGTCGACTGCGCCATCGCCGAGTTCCAGATCAACCGGCCGCACCTGCAGCTGATCTACCTGCCGCACCTGGACTACAGCCTGCAGCGCCTGGGCCCGGAGCATCCGTCCATCAGCGATGAAGTGCGGGCCATCGACCACGAAGTCGGACGCCTGCTGGATTTTGCCCGGCAGCAGGGCGCGGCAGTGATGCTGGTGTCCGAATACGGCATCGAAGCGGTACAGCAGTCGATCTCCATCAACCGCGTGCTGCGTGAACAGGGCCTGTTGCAGGTGCGTCGCTCCCTGAGCTGGGAGTTGCTCGATCCCGGCGCCAGCGCCGCCTTTGCCGTGGCCGATCACCAGATCGCCCACATCTATGTGCGCGAGCCCAAGGACATCGCCCGGGTCAAGGCGCTGTTGCAGCGCCAGCCCGGCATCGAACAGGTGCTGGACAAGACCGAGCAGCGGGCCTGGCAGCTGGATCACCCGCGCAGCGGCGAGCTGGTGGCGGTGGCCGCCGCGGGCTTCTGGTTCGATTACTACTACTGGTTCGACGATCGCCTGGCCCCGGACTTCGCCCGCACCGTGGATATCCACCGCAAGCCGGGCTACGACCCGCTGGAGTTGTTCATCGACCCGGCGATCCGCTTTCCCAAGCTACGGGTAGCGCGGCGCCTGCTGCAGAAGAAGCTCGGCTTTCGCTACTACATGGACCTGATTCCACTGGACACCTCACTGATTCGCGGCAGCCACGGACGCTTGCCGAGCACCCCCGAGGTGGGCCCCCTGCTGATCACCGACTGCGATTTACCACTGCCGGACCACCTGCCGGCCACCGCGGTAAAGCACCTGCTCCTAGAGCATTTCCTAGGGCGCCCCAATGACGATACGGCTCAGGCCAAGGAGATTCCATGCGGCGAACCATCCCTATAGTCGTGCTGAGTGTGTTGAGCGGCCTAGCCCAGGCCCAGACCACCAGCCCGTTCAACTGCAACAACTTCCTCACCTTCAACGGTGATCAGAGCACAACCCTGAGCACCTTCAAGCAGAGCCCGGAAACCATGGCCTGGAACTGGTTCGTCTGCCTCAACCAGGCCGACGGCAGCAACGGCGGCCTCCGGGTCTGGGAGACCTTCAAGCCTTCCGATCAGGTCTACCGGTTGAAAGGCGCCGAGCCCCTGCCTTACTCCGAGCGCGAGAATCTGCCGAGCGAGGTGCCGGAGCTGGCGCAAAAGCAGGGCATGGACCCCAAGGGGCTGTTCCAGTTCCTGGGCAACGACACCGCTGGCAGCCCGCAGAACGGCGTTCAGCAGGTCGATGGCCTGGCCTTGAAAATGCGCAGCGGTGCCCCGGTCCCGCCGTCGAAGCACGAACAACTGGTGCGTTTCCACCTGATGATGGGCAAGGACACCTTCAACTACATCGTGGCCAACAAGGTCTATAACCGCGATGGCCTTGCCAAGCTGACCAGCAACCTGGATTTCCCGGCCACCGCCTGGGAGCTGAAGACCTCCTGGTTCTGGATCGGCACCGACCAGGGCTTCAAGACCCTGCTGGCCGAAGATGGCTACTACATCTCCCAGGCCTACTACGTGGACAGCACCGGCCAGTATCAGGTGGGCTACGCCGCCCTGAGCGGCATGCATGTGATCAACAAGCTGACCCCGGACTGGGTCTGGACCACCTTCGAGAATCGCAACAATCCCAAGTACACCGTCACCAATGACACCCCACCCAAGCCGATGACCAACATCACCGGCCCCACCGATGCCGCCAAACCGGTGAACATCAGCTTCCAGCAGCAGTACTCGAACCTGGCCCAGTACGAACTGATCGGCGTGCAGTACGACCAGCACCAGGCCGAACCCAAGCTGCTGGCCAACTCCCAGCTGGAATCGGCCTTCCAGGGCAGCTCTTCGTGCCTGGCTTGCCACAGCACCGCGGCCTACTCGACACAGAAGAACAACTTCTTCTCGTTCAACATCGACCACACAGGCGGAATCCTCTACCCCACCAGCGTACTGCCGGACAAAGACTTCGTCGGTTATCAAAAACTGGACTACGTCTGGTCGCTCAAACGCGCCCAGTGGAAACGCTAAGGAGAGCCACCATGAGCGTCTTGAACTTTCCCCGGATCTACCTCAACGGTTTCATGTTCTGGAACCCGCCGACCTTCAACAACAACGATGTGCTGCCGCTGTACGACGCGGTGAAGATGCAGATGAACTGGCGTTTCTTGAGCGAGTACGGGATCAACGACAAGAATGCCCCGCAGACGCTGATGCCCTGGGGCATCACCCCGCTGGCCTACCAGAATGTCCCGGACTATGTGCTGCAGGTGCCGACCAACGGCGATCCCAACAGTTACCCGATGATTCCCGCCGAGTGGGACCTGTTCGGCGACAACGCTTGCGGCACCGTGGATTATCAACAGTTTCGCTCGGTGATCATCGGCGGGGAATCCAAGGTCGACAGCTACATCGACAACGATCCGCTGATCAACAAGTCCTACCAACTGCTGGGCAATTCCTTCGGTAACCCGAGCCCGACCGCGGCACGTTTTGTCGACATCAGCCCCTGGCAGAACACCTTCACCGCGCTGTACTTCGACAAGATCACCCTGGGCGATACCACCTGCGGAGTGACCCTGAAACAGGGCTGCCGCATGCTCAACCGTTTCCTGGATTTCAATTGGGGGGCATTCGGCGGCCTGGTCTACGTGACCTGTACCTGGCAGACCTGCTTTACCAAAGACCAGGTGGACTGGTTCCTCGGCGGTTCGCAACTGCTGCAGAACCTGAAGGATGAAATGGAGCAGAACAAGGACGCCCAGGGCCTGATGCTCAGGTTCACCACCTACCTGACCGTCTACGACAAGAACGGCCTGTTCAACGACTTCAAGATCGTCAACAGCCACTCCCAGGCGCCCTGGGACATGTCCAGGTTGCAGATGCTCTATCAAATAGGCCTGGACAACCCGACCGAAACCTTCTTCAACCCGGCCTACAGCCGCACCGCCGGCACCCTGGGCCTGTGGCTCAACAACGAGTTCCCCACCGCCCCGGCCGGCCAGCGCCTGACGCCCCTGACCCCGGTGGACTTCTACAAGAAGGTTCCGGGCGACACGGTGATCCACAAGCCGGAACAGGTGGTCAACCTGGGCGTGCTCAGCGCCCAGCTCAACGGCAGTACGCTGTCGCTGGACCTGGGCAATACCTTTCCGAGCTACCCGGCTGTCCATGACCTTCCGGCCGCCCCTGACCTGGATGGCCGCAACAACGCTATTCCGGTCGCCGCCAAGTTCCATGTCGGCGACTATGAGTTGGGGGTCCAGCAGGGCGGCAACTTCGAGCCCCTGACCGGCATCAGCTTCGACCAGTATCAGCAATCGAACTTTGACAAGCGTTCCGGCCTGTTGGACCTGCCCCTCGATGCCGGCGCCCAGGCCCTGCTGAAAAACGGCAACCTGGCGCTGCGGCTCAAGGGCACCGACACCATCGCCGCTCAACAGCAGATGTGGACCGCGGAAGTCATCGAGAGCGGCAGTTTCATCGACGTCGGTGACAGCCGGACGCTGAACATCATGGTGCAGTACAACGGCAAGCCCGCGCCGGCCGGCACCACCTTGTGGGTCGCCGAGTACAACAACGCCTTCATGCTGACCACCAGCAACTACTACCTGGCGTTCAGCAACCCGGCGGACTTCGTGCTGATCAAAGACCTTCCCGACATGCGAGCGAAGAACGAGCCGGGCATGCCCCAGTTCGTCGACAGTTCGCAGCATCCGAGCCTGTTCAGGGAGGGCAGCGGCAGGCGCCTGAGCGCCATGATCGTCAAGGCTACCGCGTGCGATGAGCCGGTAAGCACCCCCATCACCTATCAGGAGTTCCTGAAAACACCGGCCGCCGTCGACCTGAGGCCGTGCCTGAAGTTCGACAAGCCACAGCCGATGACCGGGAAGCTGGACAATGACGCCGGCCTGGGCGCCACCGTGAACTACAGCCTGACCAGCATCAAGACCAATGCCGACGGCATCGCCCAGTTGACGGTGCAAGCCGTGGCGCCGGGCTTTCCCACCCTGCGCTTTTTCATTCAGGACGATCCGACGGGCATTCCGTTCAGCTTCTCCTACACCGACGCCTTCACCGACTTCCTCTCGCCGTTGCGGGTGCTGCCGCAAGAGCCGCAGATGCTCAAGGACTTCATCGACTGCTGGAACCGGGTGTACCAGTTCGACGACGCCAATGTGCGGATCTGGAAAGAGTTCATCTTTCCGCAAATCCTGCAGCCCTTCTATTACCTCTACCCGATCATGAACAAGTACATGCCGCTCAACTCCCTGCAGCGCATCGAGGGCGCGATCGAGCAGTTCATCACCCTGATCAGCAAGGAGTACCAGGAGGCCAGCACCCTGGCCATGCCCATCACCCGGGACCTGCCCCAGAGCCGGCGCCAGGTGCTGGAGATCTGGGCCAAGGATCTGGTGAGCACGGGCTACCCACCGACCCCGCTCGACCTCAACGCCTATCAGCAAGGTTGAGCCGCAACGCTCAGGCACTGGAACACCGGGCGACCCGAGTCGCCCGGCTTTGCAAAGGAGAGTCAGATGAACGCCAATCCACTCAAGCGCCTGCTGCTGGCCGCCACCCTGCTGTGCGCCAGCCAGGCATCCTGGGCCCAGGAATACCCCGATAACGTCTACTTCAACATGGGCGTGCACAACAACAAGGGCTGCGACGCCAAGACCAACAACTGCATCGCCAAGCGCCACCCGGGCGATCCGGCCGATCCGCTCTACCCGGCGACCTGGGTCAGCGACTGGACCATGTACCGGGTCACCGCCCACTACAAGAACAACCCGCCGCCCTACAGCAGCCCGCCCAGCACCCTCAAGCCTGCCGACTACACCGTGTCCCAGGGCACCAGCTACTACGACAACGACTATGTGCCGGCCGACGGCGACGGTTCCGGGGCGATGATGGAGCACTACGAGAAGTACTGCCTGCCGATCTTCCCGATCAAGAACAACAACTACACCTGCTCCTTCGTCTCCCTGGGCAACAAGGCCTACTTCCTCACCTACCCCGAGGATCGGCCCAAGGACATGCCGGCCTGCTGCATGTTCTCGCCGATGAACCACCCGCCACGCCGCGACTTCATCAAGCACCTGCCCTACAGCGCCGCCCGCAGCCAGCACCTGGACGGCAGCGTGCAGGCCTACGCCCTGGAGATTCCGGTCAAGCCGAGTCCGATTCTGTTCGGCTACGCCTTCTACAAGCAGGCCACCAGCGACGGCCAGGGCCAGCCGCCCTATCAGCATCCGCAGTCGTTCTACTTCTCCGGCGATGCCAGCGTCGCCAATGCACCGATCGTCAGCCAGAACTATCGCAACTGGCGCAACGAGAAGCCGGACCCGGCCAAGACCTGGGACCAGGTGGCGAAGATGTGCCCGGCCAACCCACCGGACTGCCAGCTCTTCAACCCGCCACCCTCGTTGAAAAACGGTGCCCGGCCGCAGTGGAACCAACTCTCGCCCACCCCGCAGTGACAGGAGCCGCGCCATGAACCATTGGAACCGTTGCACCGCCCTGTTGCTGCTCGGCCTCGGCAGCCTGCCGGCCCATGCCCTGCAGCCCAGCGCGCCCGGACCGCAGACCACTTGCCCACCCAGCGCCGTGGTGCCTGCGGCCGGCGCCTCGCAAGCAGCCTTCGATCAATACAGCTGGCAGATGTTCATCAACCTGAACTGGCCGGCCAAGGCCGGGCAGCGCGGGGTGGCCGATTGCAGCAAGTCCCTGGGCAGCCCGGGCAATACCGTGTGGCAGACCTACAAGAGCGTCAGCGAAACCTTTCTGCCCGGGGCCAAGAACCCGGGCCCCTGGAACTCGCAACTGCCGCGCAGGAACCTCAGCCTGATCAACATCGCCGCGCTCAAGAACACCCAGGTGGTGCAGTCGGACAACCAGGCCGTGGGCGGCTGGCTGATCGATCAGCGCGGCAACCCGACCTACTACGACATCGCCGCCAACGAGGTGTCCTACAACTACATCGTCGCCAACGACTTCTACAACGCGGCGATCGTCGATGCCGCGCAGAACATCAACTTTCCCAGCAACGCCAGCGAGATCAAGGCCAGCTGGCGCATCCTCACCAGCGCCGACGACAGCCGCCGCTACCTGACGATGAAAGCCCTGGTGACGAAGTTCGACAGCCAGGGACGGCCCAACGGCACCAAGACCGCCAACCTGGGGCTGGTGGGGCTGCACATCATCAGCAAGGTGGAGGGCTTCCCGCAGTGGATCTGGTCGACCTTCGAGCAGGTCGACAACGTGCCTCCCAAGGCCAGGATCGAGGGCAAGTGGGTGGACCAGCCGGTCTCGGGGATCTTCTACTCCTACTTCAACGCCAAGGCCCCCGCCGACCGCCTCAACCAATCCCCCTGCCTGTGGCAGCAGCAGGCCGGGAAAATGGTCTGCACGCCCAAACCCGGCACCAGCTTCAGCACCCCGGACCCGCTGAACCGGGTCACCCCGATCGCCGACGCGACCCAGCAGATCAATACCCAGTACCAGGGCAATCCGCAGGTACAGCAGAGCGTGTTCAAGTACTACCAGTTGATCACCACCCAACGCCCCCAGTCGCCGGACAATCCGGGCAACCCGCTGGGGCAGCCAATGCCATCGCTGTCGGCCAACGTCACCATGGAGAGCTACATCCAGCCCAACAGCAGTTGCATGAACTGTCACTCCATGGCGACACCGCTCAACAGCCAGTACAAGAGCGACTTCTCCTTCCTGTTCAGATTCGCCCATGCCCCCGTCACCAGCGTCGCCAAGGATAAGGAATAGACCATGAGCATATTGAACGGACCCCGACTGAACTTCTGGGGCGGCATCTCCACCGACGTCAGCGTGCCGAACAACTCGCCAACCCTGCCCGATGGCATCGAATCGTCCCTGGACCTGTTCGACCTCACCACCTCCACCGTGGCGGAACAGGCCCGGACCTACAGCGATGACAAGCTGTTTGAATTGATCAACGCCCCGGACCCCAGGATCGATTCCGACAGCCGCTACACCGCCGGCGGCTGGAACCACTACGGCGAACACGTGGTGACCCTGCACAACGCACTGATCAGTTCCCAGGGCACCCCGGGGCACATTGCGCTGGAAGGGGATCTGGTGGGCCAGCCGGTGTACCTGCTGGGATCGGTGACGCCAGGCACCGGACAAGGTCCGTATTCCGGCCCGATGATGGTCGACCTGGATCCCACGGCAACCACCACCACCCAGATCTTTGTCGGCGGCTTGCAGATCGGCGGCAGCGACAGTCCCCAACTGTTGATCCGCTGGAACGCGGTCTGCAGCAGTTTTGATGTCAACACTCGAGTCCTGGAGCCCGGGAAGATGGATTCCCCCGGCTCCTTTCACGGCAGCGGCACCTTTCAACTGACGTTCCCCCTGAGCAGCATCGTCAGCTACAACAAGGACAGCGCCGGGCTCAAGGCCTTGATCGAAGCGCCCAACGCCACCGGGATCGTGCTGCGTTTCGTGATGTTCGAAATGTGCCCGACCCTGACCACCGAGCAACTGAACGCGGATTACGCCGCCAACCAGTTCAGCCCCAACCCGAGCATCGGCCGGGTCATCGGCACCCTGGCCACGGCCTACGCCGATGAACCGCAGATCTGCCCGCCGGGCCGCCAGATCATCAACGCCGACGAGGACCTGAACATCACCAGCGTCGCCTACGCCGAGGTGGCCAACGGGCTATTGAGCATCGACATGGTCAACCTGATCCCCAAGCAGAGGTTCAGGGCCGTGCGTGACGATATCACCAGCCCCATCGGCCCCAACGCCGACTACGGGACCGTCACCATCGCCGCGGGCACGAGCGCCCTGGCGAGCTTCGAGCCCAGCGCCCCGATCCTGCAGGACTACTACCGCTACGGCGGCATCATCGACGTGCCCCTGGACACCGCCCAGACCCAACTGGTGCAGAGCACGCCCCTGTGCATCAGCGCTCCCGGGAGTGCCCGCAATCCAGCCCTATCGGCCCCGGAGTGCCCGTACCGGGTCTACAGCGATCAGCGCAACACCTACCTCGACCCGGACAGCCCCGGCGTGCAGGTCACCTTGCAAGTCCGTTACCTGGGAGCCCCGGTGCAGCAGGATACGCTGATCCGCATTCAGGCCTCGGCGACCTCGGTCTATCAGGCCCTGCGCTACTGGGACTTCCTGGAGCTGCCGAGCGCGATCACCGTGACCGCCGGCCAGCCTTCGGCGAGCTTCAGCGTCGTCCCCGTCGCCGGGTCCAGGACTCAGGCCGGCTTCACCACCCTGACCTACAGCATCGGCGGCAATCCCCTGACCCAAAGCTTCAGCAACTTTCGCAAATATGCCTGGAGCGACTTCGGCATTCCCGCCGGCAGCATCGTCACCTGGGAACAGGCGTATCAAAACGTGCTGCGCTTCCATTACCTGGCCTTCCCTGCCATGTCGCGCTACATCCAGCTCAACCAGCCCGACGCGGTCATGGGCTACAAGCAGGCGATCCTGGCCCGGATATCGCCCGAGTATCAGAACACCACCTTGTACATGTCGGTGGTGCGCTCGATGTCGCCGAGCCAGCGCGCCCTGCTGACGGCCTATCTCAATGGCACCCCCTGGCAGCCTTGAACAAGGAGACGATCATGCCCGTTGCTTTACTCATTCCCGCCCAGCCGCAACGGCTGTCGTGCCCAAGCAGCATCATCGCCGAGGGGCTGTTGAACCCTCGCGGTATCTGCGTGGAAGACGATGGCAGCCTGCTGCTGGTGGAGGCTGGCTCAGGCCTGCCGGACCAGGCATTCAGTGGTCGCATCAGTCGCCTGCGACCTGATCCCCAGGCCCCCGGCGCCTACTTGCCGCCCGAGGTCCTGGCCGAGGGCTTTCGCTCGATGAACATGCAGGCGCGGATGCTGCGCGACGAGATCATGGGGTTGTCGGACATCGCCTTCGGTGCCGGCCGCTACCTGGCCAGCCAGACCGATTACGTGGCCGGCTCCAAACTGCTGGACCTGCAATACCGCCCGCCCGAGCCGGTGTTTCACAGCCGCGGCAACCTCAATTCGTTGTGCTATCACCCCTCGCGTCACAGCTGGCTGGCGGTCAAGCCCGATACCAACCAGCTGGTGGAGTTCACCGAGGACGGCGAACAGGTGCTGGCCCAGTTGCCCGATCTGGATCAGGGCCAGGAAGCGGTCCCCGTGACCCTGGTCCACGAAGCGCAGACCGATGCGGTGCTGATCAGCCTGTTCTCCGGAGAATTGCATCGCGATCCGGCGCGCAAGGGCATCGACTTCGCCGACAAGGCCGGCCAGGTGATTCGGGTCTGGCCCGCCAGCGGCAGGATCGAGGTGCTGATTCGCGGGCTGCAACTGCCCACCGGACTGGCGCTGGACCCGCAGGGACGGATTCTGGTGCTGGAACTGTGCGACCGGCTGTTGCAACCCCTGCAGCCCGACTGGTCCGGCGAGACCTTGCACGGCGGCTTTGCCCGATTCAGCGGACGCCTGCTGCGCTGCGACCTGCAGCAACGCTCGGTGCAGGTACTGGCCCAGGGCCTGGATACGCCGTCCAACCTGTGCTGCGTGGCGAATGCCGTGCTGGTGAGCGAAGGCATGGGCCTGAGCGGACGCCCGATTCCCACGGCGGATCAGCAGGTGGTGGCCCTGAGCGGGCGCTTGCGCCGGGTGCAGCCATGAGCCTGCGCCTGATCAGCCAGGCATAAAAAAGGGGCCCTGCAGGGCCCCTTTTTCATCGGTGCTGAACGCTGAAAAGCGGTGGTTCAGAACGGAATATCGTCATCGAAGCTGTCGAAGTCCGGTGCCGGCTGCGGAGCGGCCTGCTGTGGTGCCGGACGCGACTCACGCTGCGGTTGCGGCGCAGGACGGGACTGCTGAGGACGCGGTGCCGAGTTGGACATGCCGCCCTGGCCCTGCTGGTCGCCCTGTGGACGGCCGCCCAGCAGCTGCATGGTGCCCTGCATGTCGACAATGATCTCGGTGGTGTAGCGCTTGATACCGTCTTTTTCCCACTCGCGGGTCTGCAGCTTGCCTTCGATGTAGACCTGCGAACCTTTGCGCAGGTACTCGCCGGCGATCTCGGCCACCTTGCCGAACATCGACACACGGTGCCATTCGGTGCGCTCGACCTTCTGACCGGTCTGCTTGTCGGTCCACTGCTCGCTGGTGGCCAGACTCAGGTTGGTCACGGCGTTACCGTTGGGCAGGTAGCGAACTTCGGGATCCTGGCCGCAAGTGCCGACCAATATGACTTTGTTAACCCCACGGGCCATAACGTTCTCCTAGGCTTCGCGCGCCGACGGCGCTGGATTGACCAGCTGCTCGAGGGTCGTGCGATCCAATAATTCGGTGTCCAATTTGATGTAAATGGCGGCTTCTTCGGCCACCACTACGGCATCTGTTACCCCAACAACGGCCTTCAGGCGCTCGACCAGGCCGGCTTCGCGGATCGCTTCGGGCGATAACGGCAAGCGCAGGCTCGTCACATACGGGGGCTCGCGCATGGTAACAGCAAAGGCCAGCCAGAGTGCAGCCAGACCTGCCCCTCCAAGGAACACAACCGACAAACCGCCATGCTGGAACAACCAGCCGCCGAGGATGCCGCCCAGTGCCGAACCGAGGAACTGGCTGGTGGAATACACCCCCATCGCCGTGCCCTTGCCGCCTGCTGGCGACACCTTGCTGATCAGCGACGGCAAGGACGCTTCCAGCAGGTTGAACGCGGTGAAGAACACCACGGTGCCGATCACCAACGCCCGCAAACTGTCGCCGAACTCCCAGAAGAATAGCTCGGTGAGCAGCAGCGTACTGACCGCGCCCAACAGAACTCGTTTCATTTTGCGTTTCTTCTCGCCGTAGATGATGAACGGGATCATGGCGAAGAAGGAGATCAGCAGTGCGGTGAGGTACACCCACCAATGCTGGTCTTTGGGCAAGCCGGCTTTTTCCACCAGCGCCAGGGGCAAGGCAACGAAGCTCGACATGAGCATCGCGTGCAACACGAAGATCCCCAGGTCCAGGCGCAGCAGGTCCGGATGCTTGAGGGTGGGAATCAGCGCCTGACGCGCCACTCCGGACTCGCGGTGCTGCAGGGGCCCGGTGGCGCGCGGCACCATGAAGGCAATGATCAGGATCCCCACCAGGGCCATGCCACCGGTGGCCAGGAACAGCCCGGACAAGCCGAAGCTGCGGGTCAGCAGCGGGCCGACCACCATGGCGACGGCAAAGGAGACGCCGATGGTCATGCCGATCATGGCCATGGCCTTGGTCCGATGCTGTTCCCGGGTCAGGTCCGAGAGCAACGCCATCACCGCTGCGGAAATCGCCCCGGCGCCCTGCAGGATCCGGCCGGCGATCACGCCCCAGATCGAGTCGGCATTAGCCGCCAGCACGCTGCCCAGGGCGAACACGATCAGCCCCAGGTAGATCACCGGGCGGCGCCCGATGCGATCGGAAATGATCCCGAAGGGAATCTGGAAAATCGCCTGGGTCAGGCCATAGGCACCAATGGCCAGGCCGATCAGGGCCGGGGTCGCTCCTGCGAGATCCATTCCATAGGTTGCCAGGACCGGCAGTACCATAAACATGCCAAGCATACGGAAGGCGAACACCAGGGCCAGGCCGCTTGCTGCGCGGGTCTCGCTGCCGCTCATGCGTTCGCTGTGGGGATCGTGCATGGAAAAACCTCGTGTGAACCGGCGGCGATTCTACCAGTCGGATCGGTAGAGGGGGTATATGGCGACGCTTTGCCGCGCAGCCCTGAGCGGCAACCGAAAAAGCCACGCACGATAGTGTGCATCCATCCAGTATTTGGTTTTATACTCCTGCCTTTACGCCCGCCGATCGAGGCCACTTTTGGACAAGATTCTGATTCGTGGGGCCCGCACCCACAACCTGAAGAACATCGACCTGACCCTGCCGCGGGACAAGTTGATCGTCATCACCGGGCTGTCTGGGTCCGGCAAGTCGTCCCTGGCTTTCGACACTTTGTATGCCGAAGGCCAGCGCCGCTATGTCGAGTCGCTGTCGGCCTATGCCCGACAGTTCCTGTCGATGATGGAAAAGCCCGATGTGGACACCATCGAAGGTCTGTCGCCGGCGATTTCCATCGAGCAGAAATCCACCTCCCACAACCCGCGCTCCACTGTCGGCACCATCACCGAAATCTACGACTACCTGCGCCTGCTCTATGCCCGCGTCGGTACTCCGCGCTGCCCCGATCACGACATCCCGCTGGAAGCCCAGACCGTCAGCCAGATGGTCGATCTGGTGCTGGCCCAGCCCGAAGGCAGCAAGCTGATGCTGTTGGCCCCGGTGATTCGCGAGCGCAAGGGTGAACACCTGTCGGTCTTCGAAGAGCTGCGAGCCCAGGGTTTTGTCCGCGCGCGGGTCAACGGCAAGCTGTTCGAGCTGGACGAGTTGCCGAAGCTGGATAAACAGAAGAAGCATTCCATCGATGTGGTGGTCGACCGCTTCAAGGTGCGTGGCGATCTGCAGCAACGCCTGGCGGAATCCTTTGAGACCGCACTGAAGCTGGCTGACGGCATTGCCCTGGTGGCGCCGATGGACGACGAGCCGGGGGAAGAAATGATCTTCTCCGCACGCTTTGCCTGTCCGATCTGCGGCCATGCCATCAGCGAGCTGGAACCCAAGCTGTTCTCCTTCAACAACCCGGCCGGCGCCTGCCCGACCTGCGATGGCCTGGGGGTCAAGCAGTTCTTCGACATCAAGCGTCTGGTCAATGGCGAACTGACCCTGGCCGAAGGCGCGATTCGCGGCTGGGACCGGCGCAACGTCTATTACTTCCAGATGCTCGGCTCGCTGGCTGCGCATTACGGGTTCAGCCTGGAGGTGCCGTTCAACCAGCTGCCGGCGGACCAGCAGAAAGTCATCCTGCAGGGCAGCGGTACGCAGAATGTCGACTTCAAGTACCTCAACGACCGCGGCGATATCGTCAAGCGCTCCCACCCGTTCGAGGGGATAGTGCCGAACCTGGAGCGACGCTACCGGGAAACCGAGTCGGCCACGGTGCGTGAGGAACTGGCCAAGTTCCTCAGCACCCAGCCCTGCCCGGACTGCCGCGGCACGCGCCTGCGCCGCGAGGCCCGTCATGTCTGGGTCGGCGAGAAAACCCTGCCGGCGGTCACCAGCCTGCCCATCGGCGATGCCACCGACTACT
The DNA here is from genome assembly GCF_001547895.1 of Pseudomonas sp. Os17. Taxonomy (NCBI): domain Bacteria; kingdom Pseudomonadati; phylum Pseudomonadota; class Gammaproteobacteria; order Pseudomonadales; family Pseudomonadaceae; genus Pseudomonas; species Pseudomonas sp. Os17. Next base: position 6,141,670 of record NZ_AP014627.1, read on the forward strand.
TCGGTACCTTGAAGCTCACCGGGCGACGCGGCGAAATCGCCGACAAGATCCTCAAGGAGATCCGCGAGCGCCTGCAGTTCCTGGTGAACGTGGGGCTCGACTATCTGACCCTGGATCGCAGCGCCGATACCTTATCCGGCGGCGAGGCCCAGCGTATCCGCCTGGCCAGCCAGATCGGTGCCGGCCTGGTGGGGGTGATGTACATCCTCGACGAGCCATCCATTGGGCTGCACCAGCGGGACAATGACCGACTGCTGGGCACCCTGAAGCACCTGCGGGATATCGGCAACACGGTCATCGTGGTCGAGCATGATGAAGACGCGATCCGCCTGGCCGACTACGTGGTGGACATCGGCCCGGGCGCCGGTGTGCATGGAGGCCGAATCGTTGCCGAAGGTACTGCGGCAGAAGTCATGGCGCACCCGGACTCCCTGACCGGCAAGTACCTGTCCGGCCGGGTGAAGATCGTGGTGCCGGCCAAGCGCACGCCGCGCAACAAGAAGCTTTCCCTGACCCTCAAGGGCGCGCGCGGCAACAACCTGCGCAATGTCGACCTGGAAATTCCGATTGGTCTGCTGACCTGCGTTACCGGGGTATCCGGCTCGGGCAAATCGACGCTGATCAACAACACCCTGTTCCCCCTGAGCGCCACAGCGCTCAACGGTGCCACCACTCTGGAAGCGGCACCGCACGACAGCATCAACGGCCTGCAGCACCTGGATAAGGTGGTGGACATCGATCAAAGCCCGATCGGTCGTACTCCGCGCTCCAACCCGGCGACTTACACCGGGCTGTTCACCCCGATTCGCGAGTTGTTTTCCGGCGTTCCGGAGTCCCGTTCCCGGGGCTATGGCCCTGGCCGCTTCTCCTTCAACGTCAAGGGTGGCCGCTGCGAGGCCTGTCAGGGTGATGGTCTGATCAAGGTGGAGATGCACTTCCTGCCGGACATCTACGTGCCCTGCGACGTGTGCAAGAGCAAGCGTTACAACCGCGAGACGCTGGAGATCAAGTACAAGGGCAAGAACATCCACGAAGTGCTGGAAATGACCATCGAAGAAGCGCGTGAATTCTTCGATCCGGTTCCGGCCCTGGCGCGCAAACTGCAAACACTGATGGATGTGGGCCTGTCCTACATCAAGCTTGGCCAGTCGGCGACCACCTTGTCCGGCGGCGAAGCCCAGCGGGTCAAGCTGTCCCGTGAGCTGTCCAAGCGCGACACCGGCAAAACCCTGTATATCCTCGACGAGCCGACCACTGGCCTGCACTTCGCGGATATCCAGCAACTGCTGGACGTGTTGCACCGCCTGCGCGATCACGGCAACACCGTGGTGGTGATCGAACACAACCTGGATGTGATCAAGACCGCCGACTGGCTGGTGGACCTGGGGCCGGAAGGCGGCTCCAAAGGCGGCCAGATCATCGCCGTCGGTACCCCGGAGCAGGTTGCGGAAATGCCCCAATCCCACACCGGGCATTACCTCAAGCCGTTGCTGACTCGCGACCGCGCCTGAGGCCCATGAAAAAGCCCCTGGCACTTCACAGTGCCAGGGGCTTTTTTGTCTCTATGGATTGCTGCGTTTCCCGTAGTAGCGAGCTCGCTCGCGAACGGCAACCAAACCTCACGCAATCAGAACTGCGACTGCAGGTAGTTTTCCAGACCGATGGATTTGATCAGGCCCAACTGCTTCTCCAGCCAGTAGGTGTGATCTTCTTCGGTATCTGCCAACTGGATACGCAGAATGTCGCGGCTGACATAGTCCTGGTGCAGCTCGCACAGCTCGATGCCTTTGCACAGCGCGGCGCGGACCTTGTATTCCAGACGCAGGTCGCTGGCCAGCATCTCCGGCACCGTGGTTCCGGTATCGAGATCGTCGGGGCGCATGCGCGGTGTGCCTTCGAGCATCAGAATGCGGCGTATCAGGGCATCGGCGTGTTGCGCCTCTTCTTCCATTTCGTGGTTGATACGCTCGTAGAGCTTGGTGAAGCCCCAGTCCTCGTACATCCGCGAATGAATGAAATATTGGTCGCGTGCTGCCAGTTCGCCCGTCAGCAACGTGTTGAGGTAATCGATTACGTCCGGGTGACCTTGCATCGCCCTAAATCTCCCTGCTTGAAAGTGGGTAGTTTGAACCAAGCTGACTTGCAGGTCACTTAGAAAGAGCCATAAAAGTGAAGAATATCCGAGAAAACCAGTAGAAATAACGCAAAAACCGCCCTAATGAGGGCGGTTCTGCTTCTTATTTAGACTTACTTGAGCGATACGCCCAAAGCTTTGGCGATACCCTCGCCGTAAGCCGGGTCAGCCTTGTAGAAATGTTGCAGCTGACGATCAACCACATCAGCCGTTACCCCGGTCATGGCACCGGCAATGTTGTTGATCAACAGAGCCTTCTGCTCATCGTTCATGAGGCGGAACAGAGCCCCTGCATGACTGTAATAGTCGGTGTCTTCACGATGATCGTAGCGGTCTGCCGCACCGCTAAGCGCCAGGGGCGGCTCTGCGTAGCGTGGAGCCTGCTTCGGGGCATCGCTGTAGCTATTGGGCTCGTAGTTCGGCGCAGCACCACCATTGCTTCCGAACGCCATGGAGCCGTCGCGCTGGTAGCTGTTTACCGGACTCAATGGAGCGTTCACCGGCAACTGCTGGTGGTTGGTGCCCACGCGGTAGCGGTGCGCATCGGCGTAAGCGAATACCCGGCCCTGCAGCATACGATCCGGCGAAAGCCCGACACCTGGCACCATGTTGCTTGGGCCAAAGGTGGCCTGTTCGACCTCGGCAAAGTAGTTCAGCGGATTGCGGTTCAACTCCAACTCACCCACCTCAATCAACGGGAACTCCTTCTGCGACCAGGTCTTGGTCACATCAAACGGGTTCTCGTAGTGCGCCGCGGCTTGTGCCTCGGTCATGATCTGAATGCACACGCTCCACTTCGGAAAATCGCCGCGCTCGATCGCATTGAACAGGTCGCGCTGTGCGTAATCCGGGTCGGTACCGGCCAGGCGTGCCGCCTCTGTCGGCGCGAGGTTCTTGATGCCCTGCTTGGTCTTGTAGTGCCACTTGACCCAGTGCCGCTCTCCCTTGGCGTTGATCAGGCTGTAGGTGTGACTGCCAAAGCCGTGCATATGACGGTAGCCGTCTGGAATACCGCGATCGGAAAACAGGATGGTCACCTGGTGCAATGCCTCAGGCGAGTGCGACCAGAAATCCCACATCATCTGGGCACTTTTCAGATTGCTCTGGGGAAGGCGTTTCTGGGTGTGGATAAAGTCGGGAAACTTCAGTGGGTCGCGAATGAAGAATACCGGGGTGTTGTTGCCCACGATGTCCCAGTTGCCTTCCTCCGTGTAGAACTTGAGGGCGAAGCCGCGAGGGTCACGCTCGGTATCAGCCGAGCCACGTTCACCGCCCACGGTGGAGAAACGCAGGAAGGTCGGAGTCTTCTTGCCAACTGCTTCAAACAGCTTCGCGCTGGTGTATTGGGTGATATCGCGAGAGACAGTGAAAGTGCCATAGGCGCCCGAACCCTTGGCGTGCACACGACGCTCAGGAATATTCTCACGGTTGAAATGGGCAAGCTTTTCGATCAGGTGAAAATCGTCGAGAAGCAGCGGGCCCCGAGGGCCGGCGGAGCGGGAATTCTGGTTGTCAGCGACAGGAGCGCCACTAGCGGTTGTAAGAGTTTTGGTCTGGCTCATGCACAATCTTCCTCTGTCAGTCTGTGAAACTGCCGGCTAATCGGCTGACAAGGAGTATTGACCACCAGTGTTACAACATCCAATGCATTACACATTAGTTAACGATAGAAATATCTAATACATGCAGACACAAAAAACCGGGCACTAGGCCCGGTTCCTTGTTTCAGACTGACGTCTTACTCAGCGGATACAGCTTCACCGCCGACAGCACGATCAACCAGTTCAACGTACGCCATAGGAGCGTTGTCGCCAGCGCGGAAACCGCACTTGAGGATGCGCAGGTAGCCACCCTCACGGGTAGCGTAACGCTTGCCCAGGTCGTTGAAGAGCTTACCAACGATAGCTTTCGAACGAGTACGGTCGAAAGCCAGACGGCGGTTAGCCAGGCTGTCTGTCTTGGCCAAAGTGATCAGCGGCTCGGCAACGCGGCGCAGTTCTTTAGCTTTCGGCAGTGTAGTTTTGATCAGCTCGTGCTCGAACAGCGACACCGCCATGTTCTGGAACATGGCCTTGCGGTGCGAGCTGGTGCGGCTCAGGTGACGCCCACTTTTACGATGACGCATGGTTCATTCCTTACCAAACACAACGTTCGGTGATTACGACGATCAGGCAGTCGCCTTGTCGTCCTTCTTAAGACTTGCAGGCGGCCAGTTGTCGAGGCGCATGCCGAGGGACAGACCGCGGGAGGCCAGAACGTCCTTGATTTCGGTCAAGGATTTCTTACCCAGGTTCGGAGTCTTCAACAGTTCTACTTCGGTACGCTGAATCAGGTCGCCGATGTAGTAAATGTTTTCCGCCTTAAGGCAGTTAGCCGAACGTACAGTCAGTTCCAGATCGTCAACCGGGCGAAGCAGGATCGGATCGATCTCGTCTTCCTGCTCGACTACCACTGGCTCACTGTCACCTTTGAGGTCGACGAACGCAGCCAACTGCTGTTGCAGGATGGTTGCAGCACGACGGATAGCCTCTTCAGGATCCAGAGTACCGTTGGTTTCCAGATCAATAACCAGCTTGTCCAGGTTAGTACGCTGCTCGACACGGGCGTTTTCCACCACGTATGCGATGCGGCGAACCGGGCTGAACGAAGAGTCGAGCTGCAAGCGACCAATGCTGCGGCTTTCGTCTTCATCGCTCTGACGCGAGTCGGCCGGTTCATAACCACGACCACGAGCTACTACGAGCTTCATGTTCAGGGCGCCGTTAGACGCCAGGTTAGCGATTACGTGATCGGGGTTAACGATCTCGACATCATGATCCAGCTGAATATCGGCAGCGGTAACCACCCCCGAACCCTTCTTCGACAAGGTCAGCGTAACTTCGTCACGGCCGTGCAGCTTGATAGCCAGACCTTTAAGGTTCAACAGGATTTCAATTACGTCTTCCTGTACACCTTCGATGGCGCTGTACTCGTGGAGCACACCGTCAATCTCGGCCTCGACTACTGCACAGCCGGGCATTGAGGACAACAGGATGCGGCGCAGCGCGTTGCCCAGGGTGTGGCCAAAGCCACGCTCGAGAGGCTCGAGAGTGATCTTGGCGCGGGTTGGACTGACAACCTGCACATCAATGTGGCGGGGTGTCAGGAACTCATTTACCGAAATCTGCATGGATGCACCTATTTTCTAGCCCTTACTTGGAGTAGAGCTCGACAATCAGGCTTTCGTTGATGTCGGCGGACAGATCACTGCGAGCTGGAACGTTCTTGAAAACGCCCGACTTCTTCTCAGTGTCTACTTCTACCCATTCTACGCGGCCACGTTGAGCACACAGATCGAGAGCTTGGACAATGCGAAGTTGATTTTTTGCTTTCTCGCGAACAGCGACCACGTCACCAGCACGAACCTGGTAGGACGGAACGTTAACGGTCTGACCGTTTACGCTGATCGACTTGTGCGATACCAGCTGACGGGACTCGGCACGAGTAGAACCGAAGCCCATGCGGTATACAACGTTGTCCAGACGGCATTCGAGCAGTTGCAACAGGTTTTCGCCGGTTGCGCCCTTCTTGCCAGCTGCTTGTTTGTAGTAGCCGCTGAATTGACGCTCGAGTACGCCGTAGATACGACGGACTTTTTGCTTTTCACGCAGCTGAGTACCGTAGTCGGACTGACGACCACGACGCTGGCCGTGGATGCCAGGAGCTGCTTCGATGTTGCACTTGGATTCGATAGCGCGCACGCCGCTCTTCAGGAAGAGATCGGTGCCTTCGCGACGAGCCAGTTTGCATTTTGGACCAATGTAACGAGCCATTCTTTACAATCTCCTGGATTACACGCGGCGCTTCTTCGGCGGACGGCACCCGTTGTGCGGGATTGGCGTCACGTCGGTGATGCTGGCGATCTTGTAGCCACAGCCGTTCAAAGCGCGGACTGCGGATTCACGACCTGGACCTGGGCCCTTGACGTTAACGTCGAGGTTCTTCAGGCCATATTCCAGCGCAGCTTGACCAGCACGTTCAGCAGCTACTTGAGCAGCAAACGGGGTGGACTTGCGAGAACCGCGGAAACCCGAACCACCGGAGGTTGCCCAGGAAAGAGCGTTACCTTGACGGTCGGTGATGGTCACGATGGTGTTGTTGAAAGACGCGTGGATGTGGGCGATGCCATCAACCACTGTCTTTTTAATCTTTTTACGAGGACGAGCAGCAGGTTTTGCCATGACTAAATTCCTGTCGATTCGCTGGTGCGATTACTTGCGGATCGGCTTACGCGGACCTTTGCGAGTACGCGCGTTGGTCTTGGTACGCTGACCGCGCACTGGAAGACCACGACGATGGCGCAGACCGCGGTAGCAGCCCAGATCCATCAAGCGTTTGATTTTCATGTTGATTTCGCGACGCAGGTCACCTTCAGTGGTGAACTTCGCCACTTCGCCACGCAGCTGTTCAATTTGCTCGTCGCTCAGATCCTTGATCTTCGCAGCTGGGTTGACCCCAGTCACCGCACAGATTTTCTGTGCAGTAGTGCGACCAACACCATAGATGTAGGTCAGCGAGATAACAGTATGCTTGTTATCTGGAATGTTAACGCCTGCAATACGGGCCATTCAGTGGGACTCCAATTGACAGCTACCTACGCCCCGGAAGCCAAGAAATAGGGCGCGAGATAATATCGCTGTAATAACAAATAATCAACCCGGCAGCGCACTAGCTGCCGGGCTTGAAGCACAATCACACTCAGCCTTGGCGCTGTTTGTGACGCGGTTCCGCGCTGCAAATTACTCGAACAACACCTTCGCGGCGAATAATCTTGCAGTTACGGCACAGCTTTTTCACCGATGCACGAACTTTCATCACCAACTCCTCGAACCTTATGGATTAGCGCAGCATTCCGCTGCCGTAACCCTTCAGGTTGGCTTTCTTCATCAGGGATTCGTACTGGTGGGAAACGAGGTGCGATTGTACTTGCGACATAAAGTCCATAACAACCACGACCACGATCAGCAACGAGGTCCCGCCAAGGTAGAACGGAACGTTTGCAGCAACCACCAGGAACTGGGGCAACAGGCACACGGCCGTCATATATAGAGCACCGAACATGGTCAAGCGGGTCAGTACGCCATCAATGTAGCGCGCCGACTGCTCGCCTGGACGGATGCCCGGAATAAAGGCACCGGACTTCTTCAGGTTTTCCGCTACGTCTTTCGGATTGAACATCAACGCCGTATAGAAGAAGCAGAAGAAAATAATCCCTGCACTAAACAGCAGAATATTCAACGGCTGACCAGGAGCGATCGACTGCGAGATGTCCTGCAACCAGCCCATACCTTCAGACTGACCGAACCAGGCACCCAACGAAGCCGGAAACAGCAAAATGCTGCTCGCGAAGATAGCAGGAATAACACCGGCCATATTCACTTTCAGCGGCAAGTGGCTGGTCTGCGCAGCAAACACCTTACGGCCCTGCTGACGCTTGGCGTAGTGAACAGCAATACGACGCTGGCCACGCTCAATGAACACCACGAAACCGATAATCGCTACTGCCAGCAAACCGATCGCAACCAGGGCAAAAATATTGATATCACCCTGACGTGCAGACTCGAAAGACTGCCCGATCGCTCTCGGAAGACCGGCGACGATACCTGCGAAAATCAACATCGAGATACCGTTGCCAACACCACGCTCAGTAATCTGCTCACCCAGCCACATCATGAACATCGCACCAGCCACAAAAGTGGATACCGCGACGAAATGGAAGCCAAAGTCACCAGTGAACGCAACGCCCTGCCCCGCCAGACCAACGGACATGCCGATGGCCTGAACCAGAGCTAGGACGACAGTGCCGTAGCGGGTGTACTGGCTGATCTTGCGACGGCCAGCTTCACCTTCCTTCTTCAACTGCTCCAGCTGCGGGCTGACGGCTGTCATCAGTTGCATGATGATCGATGCCGAGATATACGGCATGATCCCCAGCGCAAAGATGCTCATCCGCTCCAGCGCGCCGCCGGAAAACATGTTGAACAAGCTAAGAATGGTCCCCTCATTCTGTCGAAACAGGTCTGCGAGTCGGTCAGGGTTGATACCTGGTACCGGGATGTGTGCGCCTATTCGGTAGACGATAATCGCCAGGAACAGAAAACGCAGACGAGCCCAGAGTTCAGACATACCGCCTTTGCCGAGCGCAGAGAGAGCACCTTGCTTAGCCATTTATTCCTCGAACTTGCCGCCAGCTGCTTCGATAGCCGCGCGCGCACCTTTGGTGGCGGCGATACCCTTGATGGTCACAGCGCGAGTAACTTCGCCGGACAGCATGATTTTCACACGCTGAACGTTTTGGTTAATCACGTTGGCATCTTTCAGGGACTGCACAGTGACGATGTCGCCTTCCACTTTAGCCAGCTCGGACAGACGCACTTCTGCGCGGTCCATGGCTTTCAGGGAAACGAAACCGAACTTTGGCAGGCGACGATGCAGCGGCTGTTGTCCGCCTTCAAAGCCTGGAGCAATGGTGCCACCGGAGCGGGAAGTCTGACCTTTGTGACCACGGCCACCAGTCTTACCCAAACCACTACCGATACCACGGCCCGGACGATGCTTTTCGCGACGGGAACCCGGCGCTGGACTCAGATCATTGAGTTTCATCGATTAACCCTCGACACGCAGCATGTAGTAAGCCTTGTTGATCATCCCGCGGTTCTCGGGAGTATCCTGGACTTCTACAGTGTGACCGATGCGACGCAGACCCAGACCCTTAACGCACAGTTTGTGGTTAGGGATACGGCCGGTCATGCTTTTGATCAGCGTTACTTTAACGGTAGCCATGATCAGATGATCTCCTGGACGCTTTTGCCACGCTTGGCGGCAATGGATTCAGGGGACTGCATTGCTTTCAAACCCTTGAAAGTGGCGTGAACCACGTTTACTGGGTTAGTCGAGCCATAGCACTTGGCCAGAACGTTCTGAACACCAGCAACCTCGAGAACAGCACGCATAGCGCCGCCAGCGATGATACCGGTACCTTCAGAAGCAGGCTGCATGTACACCTTGGAAGCGCCGTGAGCGGACTTCATAGCGTATTGCAGAGTGGTGCCGTTCAGATCAACTTGGATCATGTTGCGGCGAGCAGCTTCCATTGCCTTCTGGATCGCAGCAGGCACTTCACGCGACTTGCCACGGCCGAAGCCAACACGGCCCTTACCGTCACCAACCACGGTCAACGCGGTGAAAGTGAAGATACGGCCGCCTTTAACGGTTTTGGCTACGCGGTTAACTTGAACCAGCTTCTCGATGTAGCCTTCGTCGCGCTTTTGGTCGTTATTTGACATAACTTAGAACTCCAGCCCAGCTTCACGAGCAGCATCAGCCAGCGCCTTGACGCGGCCGTGGTACTTGAAGCCAGAGCGGTCGAAAGCCACCTGCGAGACGCCAGCGGCTTTTGCACGCGTAGCGACCAGCTGGCCAACCTTAGTGGCCGCGTCGATGTTGCCAGTGGCGCCATCACGCAGTTCTTTATCCAAAGTCGAGGCACTTGCCAGGACTTTGTTGCCGTCGGCCGAAATGACCTGGGCGTAGATGTGCTGCGAAGAGCGGAACACGCAGAGACGCACGACTTCGAGTTCGTGCATTTTCAGGCGTGCTTTGCGAGCGCGACGCAGTCGAGTAACTTTTTTGTCGGTCATTTGCTATGCCCTACTTCTTCTTGGCTTCTTTACGACGGACGACTTCGTCCGCGTAGCGCACACCTTTACCTTTGTAAGGCTCTGGTGGACGGAAGTCGCGGATCTCAGCGGCCACTTGACCTACCAGCTGCTTATCGATGCCCCGGATCAGGATATCGGTCTGGCTAGGAGTCTCAGCGGTGATGCCTTCCGGCAGTTCGTAATCCACTGGATGCGAGAAGCCGAGGGCCAGGTTCAGCACTGTTCCTTTTGCTTGTGCCTTGTAACCAACACCGACCAGCTGGAGCTTGCGCTCGAAGCCTTGGCTTACGCCTTGGACCATGTTGTTTACCAGAGCACGAGTGGTACCGGCCATTGCACGAGTTTGTTGATCGCCATTGCGAGCAGCGAAACGCAGCTCACCAGCTTCCTCAACAATTTCAACGGACGAGTGAACGTTCAGTTCGAGAGTGCCCTTGGCACCCTTCACCGAAAGCTGTTGGCCGGCGAATTTAACTTCGACACCAGCTGGCAGCTTAACGGGGTTCTTAGCGACGCGAGACATGCTTATCCCCCCTTAGAACACAGTGCAAAGAACTTCGCCGCCGACACCGGCAGCGCGCGCAGCACGATCAGTCATCACACCTTTGTTGGTGGAGACGATAGACACGCCAAGACCGCCACGAACTTTCGGCAGCTCTTCAACGGACTTGTACTGACGCAGGCCTGGACGGCTAACGCGCTTCACTTCTTCGATGACCGGACGGCCTTCGAAGTACTTCAGCTCGATGGACAGCAGAGGCTTGATTTCGCTGCTGATCTGATAACCCGCGATGTAACCTTCGTCCTTCAGGACTTTTGCTACAGCCACCTTCAGCGTGGAAGACGGCATGCTTACGACGGACTTTTCAGCCATCTGGGCATTACGGATTCGAGTTAGCATGTCCGCTAACGGGTCCTGCATACTCATGGGCTAGATGCTCCTGATACAAAAAGAATTAGCCTTGCGGCTACAACTGTCGCCGAGAAATTCCGGGCAAAAAACACGGGCTCAGGCGAGCCGGTCATTCTAGACACACCCCAGAAATGAATCAAGCCCCAAAAGGGGCTTGATTCACGTTCAAGGCCACCGGTGATCGAGATCTTGCGAGCCCGAACACCGCGACTTCGATAGCTATTACCAGCTGGCTTTAACCAGACCTGGTACGTCACCACGCATTGCAGCTTCACGCAGCTTGTTACGGCCCAGGCCGAACTTGCGGTAAACGCCGTGCGGACGACCAGTCAGGCGGCAGCGGTTACGCATGCGCGAGGCGCTGGCGTCACGTGGCTGCTTCTGCAGAGCTACGGTAGCTTCCCAACGAGCTTCTGGACTTGCGTTCAGATCCACGATGATAGCTTTCAGCGCTGCACGCTTGGTGGCGTACTTGGCAACGGTGAGCTGACGCTTCAGCTCACGGTTTTTCATGCTCTTCTTGGCCATTTTCCTACTCCAATCAGTTGCGGAACGGGAATTTGAAAGCACGCAGCAGAGCGCGGCCTTCGTCATCGTTCTTAGCAGTGGTGGTCAGGGTAATGTCCAGACCGCGGAGAGCATCGATCTTGTCGTAATCGATTTCCGGGAAAATGATCTGCTCTTTGACACCCATGCTGTAGTTGCCACGACCGTCGAAGGACTTGGCATTCAGGCCGCGGAAGTCGCGAACCCGAGGCAGGGAGATCGACAGCAGACGATCCAGGAACTCGTACATACGCTCACGGCGCAGGGTCACTTTGACGCCGATCGGCCATCCCTCGCGGACTTTGAAGCCAGCGATGGATTTACGAGCGTAGGTCACAACGACTTTCTGGCCGGTGATCTTTTCCAGGTCAGCAACAGCATGCTCGATGACTTTTTTGTCGCCGATCGCTTCGCCCAGACCCATGTTCAGGGTGATTTTGGTAACGCGCGGAACTTCCATCACGTTCGAAAGCTTAAGTTCTTCCTTAAGTTTCGGAGCGATTTCCTTCCGGTAAATCTCTTTTAGTCGTGCCATGGTCTTCTACCTAGCAGTGTTCAAGCATCAACCGCTTTTTGGGTCGACTTGAAGACACGAATTTTTTTGCCGTCTTCTACTTTGAAACCAACGCGGTCAGCCTTGTTGGTTTCGCCGTTGAAAATGGCGACGTTGGAAGCGTGCAGTGGCGCTTCTTTCTCGACGATACCGCCCTGTACGCCCGACATCGGGTTAGGCTTGGTATGACGCTTGACCAGGTTCAGGCCACCGACGACCAGACGGTCATCAGCCAGAACCTTAAGCACCTTACCGCGCTTACCTTTGTCTTTGCCGGCGATCACGATGATCTCGTCGTCACGACGAATCTTTTGCATGTCGGATCTCCTTACAGCACTTCTGGGGCGAGCGAGACGATCTTCATGAACTTCTCAGTACGAAGTTCACGGGTCACTGGCCCAAAGATACGGGTGCCGATCGGCTCTTGCTTGTTGTTCAACAGAACAGCAGCGTTGCCATCAAAGCGGATGATGGAGCCGTCTGCACGACGAACACCGTGGCGAGTGCGGACTACAACAGCAGTCATCACTTGGCCTTTCTTCACCTTACCGCGAGGAATTGCTTCCTTGACGGTCACTTTGATGATGTCACCGATACCAGCGTAACGACGATGGGAGCCACCCAGCACCTTGATGCACATAACGCGGCGAGCGCCGCTGTTATCGGCCACATCGAGCATGGATTGAGTCTGAATCATATAATTTCTCCGACCCCTAGCCCTTAGACTTCCACAGCGCGTTCGAGAACATCAACCAGGGCCCAAGACTTGGTCTTGGCCATCGGACGAGTTTCACGAATAGTGACTTTGTCGCCGATGTGGCACTGATTGGTTTCGTCGTGCGCGTGCAGCTTAGTCGAACGCTTAACGTATTTACCGTAGATAGGGTGCTTAACGCGACGCTCGATCAGAACGGTGATGGTCTTGTCCATCTTGTCGCTGACAACACGGCCAGTCAGCGTACGGACAGTTTTTTCGGCTTCAGCCATGATTACTTACCTGCCTGCTGGTTGAGCACAGTCTTCACGCGAGCGATGTCACGCTTAACTTGCGAGAGCAGATGAGACTGCCCCAACTGGCCAGTTGCCTTCTGCATACGCAGATTGAACTGGTCGCGCAGCAGGCCGAGCAGTTGCTCGTTCAGCTGCTGTGCGGATTTTTCACGAAGTTCATTCGCTTTCATCACATCACCGTCCGTTTAACAAAGGAGGTGGCGAGCGGCAGCTTTGCAGCAGCCAGGGCGAAAGCCTCACGCGCCAGCTCTTCAGAAACACCCTCGATTTCATACAGGACTTTGCCTGGCTGAATCTGGGCAACCCAGTATTCGACGTTACCCTTACCTTTACCCATCCGAACTTCGAGTGGTTTTTTGGAAATAGGCTTGTCCGGGAATACACGGATCCAGATCTTGCCACCACGTTTTACGTGACGGGTCAGAGCACGACGCGCTGACTCGATCTGACGAGCGGTGAGACGACCACGAGCAACAGACTTCAGCGCGAACTCGCCGAAGCTGACTTTGCTACCGCGCAATGCCAGACCACGGTTGTGGCCGGTCATTTGCTTGCGGAACTTCGTACGCTTTGGTTGCAACATTTGGCGTACCCCTTACTTAGCAGCTTTTTTACGAGGCGCAGGTGCTTGCGGCTTCAGCTCTTCTTGGCGACCACCAATTACTTCGCCTTTGAAGATCCAAACCTTCACACCGATCACACCGTAAGTGGTGTGAGCTTCGTAGGTGGCATAGTCGATATCGGCACGCAGGGTGTGCAGTGGCACACGACCTTCGCGATACCATTCAGTACGTGCGATTTCAGCACCGCCGAGACGACCGCTCACTTGGATTTTGATGCCTTTGGCACCAATGCGCATGGCGTTCTGTACAGCGCGCTTCATAGCACGACGGAACATTACGCGACGCTCCAGCTGCTGAGCTACGCTCTGCGCAACCAGCATACCGTCGAGCTCCGGCTTGCGGATCTCTTCGATATTGATGTGCACAGGCACACCCATTTGCTTGGTCAGGTCCTGACGCAGCTTCTCAACATCTTCACCTTTCTTGCCGATCACGATGCCGGGACGAGCGGTGTGGATGGTGATGCGTGCAGTTTGAGCCGGACGATGGATATCGATACGGCTTACGGACGCGCTTTTTAGTTTGTCTTGGAGATACTCACGCACATTCAGATCTGCGAGCAAATAGTCCGCATAAGTCCGACCGTCTGCGTACCAGACGGAGGTGTGCTCCTTGACGATTCCCAGGCGAATGCCAATGGGATGTACTTTCTGACCCATCTCTTCGACTCCGTTACTTGTCAGCAACCTTGACAGTGATATGGCAAGACCGCTTGACGATGCGATCAGCACGGCCTTTGGCACGTGGCATGATGCGCTTCAGCGAACGCCCTTCGTTGACGAAAACGGTGGAGACCTTCAGGTCATCAACGTCTGCGCCTTCGTTATGCTCGGCGTTGGCTACGGCCGACTCCAGCACTTTCTTCATGATCTCGGCGGCTTTCTTACTGCTGAAAGCCAACAGGTTGAGCGCTTCGCCCACCTTCTTCCCGCGGATCTGGTCGGCGACCAAGCGGGCTTTCTGGGCGGAGATTCGAGCGCCCGACAACTTAGCGGCTACTTCCATCATTCCTTACCCCTTAACGCTTGGCTTTCTTGTCAGCCACGTGCCCGCGATATGTACGGGTACCGGCGAACTCGCCCAGTTTGTGGCCGACCATGTCTTCGTTCACGAGAACTGGAACATGTTGACGACCGTTATGCACAGCAATGGTCAGACCGACCATTTGTGGCAGGATCATGGAACGGCGCGACCAGGTCTTAACTGGTTTGCGATCGTTCTTTTCCGCCGCCACTTCGATCTTCTTCAGTAGGTGAAGATCAATAAAAGGACCTTTTTTCAGAGAACGTGGCACTGTCGTATCCCTCTATTTACTTGCGACGACGGACGATCATTTTGTCGGTACGCTTATTACCACGAGTCTTCGCGCCCTTAGTCGGGAAGCCCCATGGCGATACCGGATGACGACCACCAGAGGTACGACCTTCACCACCACCATGTGGGTGGTCAACCGGGTTCATGGCAACACCACGAACGGTTGGGCGAACGCCACGCCAGCGTTTGGCACCAGCTTTACCCAGCGAACGCAGGCTGTGCTCGGAGTTCGAGACTTCGCCCAGGGTCGCACGGCACTCAGCCAGCACTTTACGCATCTCACCAGAGCGCAGACGCAGGGTCACGTAGACACCTTCGCGAGCGACCAGCTGAGCCGAAGCACCAGCCGAACGAGCGATTTGCGCGCCTTTACCTGGCTTCAGTTCGATGCCGTGTACGGTGCTACCAACTGGGATGTTGCGCAGTTGCAGAGCGTTGCCCGGCTTGATCGGCGCCAAAGCACCTGCGATCAGCTGGTCGCCAGCACTCACACCCTTAGGGGCGATGATGTAGCGACGCTCGCCATCTGCGTACAGCAGCAGAGCGATGTGAGCAGTACGGTTTGGATCGTATTCGATACGCTCGACAGTGGCAGCGATGCCATCTTTGTCGTTGCGACGGAAGTCGACCAGACGGTAATGCTGCTTATGACCACCACCAACGTGACGAGTGGTAATACGGCCATTGTTGTTACGACCACCAGACTTCGACTTCTTCTCGAGCAGCGGTGCGTGAGGAGCGCCTTTATGCAGCTCCTGGTTGACCACCTTGACCACAAAACGGCGGCCAGGGGAAGTCGGTTTGCATTTAACGATTGCCATGATGCACCCCTTCCTTACTCAGCACTGCTGCTGAAATCGAGATCTTGGCCTGGCTGAAGGGAGATAACTGCCTTCTTCCAGTCATTACGCTTGCCCAGACCGCGAGCGGTACGCTTGCTCTTACCCAGAACATTCAGGGTAGTAACGCGCTCCACTTTCACGCTGAACAGGCTTTCGACGGCCTTCTTGATTTCCAGCTTGGTTGCATCAGTAGCAACCTTGAAAACGAACTGGCCTTTCTTGTCTGCCAGAACCGTAGCCTTCTCGGAAACGTGCGGGCCAAGCAGAACTTTAAATACGCGTTCCTGGTTCATCCCAGCAGCTCCTCGAATTTCTTCACGGCCGACACAGTGATCAACACTTTGTCGTATGCGATCAGACTAACTGGATCGGAACCTTGCACGTCACGTACATCAACGTGAGGCAGGTTACGAGCAGCCAGGTACAGGTTCTGATCAACAGCGTCCGACACGATCAGAACGTCGGTCAGGCTCATGTTGTTCAGTTTGCCCAGCAGATCTTTGGTCTTCGGAGTTTCAACAGCGAAATCCTGAACCACGACCAGACGATCAGTACGCACCAGCTCAGCAAGGATGGAACGCATTGCTGCGCGATACATCTTCTTGTTCAGCTTCTGGGAGTGATCCTGAGGACGAGCTGCGAAAGTGGTACCGCCGCCACGCCAGATTGGGCTACGGATAGTACCGGCACGAGCACGGCCAGTACCTTTCTGACGCCATGGGCGCTTGCCGCCACCGGAAACGTCGGAACGGGTCTTTTGCTGCTTGCTACCTTGACGGCCGCCGGCCATGTAGGCCACGACTGCTTGGTGAACCAGCGTCTCGTTGAATTCGCCGCCAAATGTCAGTTCGGAAACTTCGATCGCTTGAGCGTCATTTACATTTAATTGCATGTCAGCTTCCCCTTAACCGCGAGCCTTGGCCGCCGGACGTACAACCAGGTTGCCGCCAGTAGCGCCAGGAACAGCACCCTTGACCAACAACAGATTGCGTTCAGCGTCGACGCGCACTACTTCCAGGGACTGCACGGTCACGCGCTCAGCGCCCATATGACCGGACATTTTTTTGCCCTTGAATACACGACCAGGAGTCTGGCACTGGCCAATAGAGCCCGGGACGCGGTGGGAAACGGAGTTACCGTGGGTGTTATCTTGACCGCGGAAATTCCAACGCTTGATGGTACCGGCGAAGCCTTTACCTTTCGACTGACCGGTAACATCTACCAGTTGGCCAGCTGCGAAGATTTCTGCATTGATCAGATCGCCAGCTTGGTATTCGCCTTCTTCAAGACGGAATTCCCAAACGCCACGACCAGCAGCAACGTTCGCTTTAGCGAAGTGACCTGCTTGAGCAGCAGTCACGCGCGAAGCACGACGCTCACCTACAGTGACTTGCACTGCACGATAGCCATCGGTTTCTTCAGTTTTGAACTGGGTGACGCGATTCGGCTCGATCTCAATGACCGTGACCGGAATGGAGACACCTTCTTCGGTGAAAATACGGGTCATACCGCATTTACGACCGACTACACCAATAGTCATGTTGTAAACCTCATGAGTGTACGGGGCTTTCACCCGCTATGGCCGCCCATTTCAGAGCGTTACACGACTAAGACCGAGTCTTAGCCGAGGCTGATCTGCACTTCCACACCTGCCGCAAGATCAAGCTTCATAAGTGCGTCAACGGTTTTATCCGTTGGCTGGACGATGTCCAGGACACGCTTATGAGTACGGATCTCGTACTGGTCACGCGCGTCTTTGTTGACGTGCGGAGAGACCAGAACGGTGAACCGCTCTTTACGGGTAGGCAGTGGAATTGGACCACGCACTTGAGCACCAGTACGTTTCGCGGTTTCCACGATTTCCTGGGTGGATTGGTCGATCAGGCGATGGTCGAAAGCCTTCAACCTGATACGGATTTGCTGATTTTGCATTGGATTTCAGACTCCAGGCTGCTATTCCCACCGGGCGCAATACGCCCGTTAAAAGGAGGCGCAATTCTATAGACGGCCCCACAGAGTGTCAACCCAATAAAAAAGCCCCCGCAAGCGGGGGCTTCTTCATGAGTCGTCGATTACTCGATGACTTTGGCTACGACGCCGGCGCCGACGGTACGACCGCCTTCACGGATAGCGAAACGCAGACCATCTTCCATCGCGATGGTTTTGATCAGAGTGACAGTCATCTGGATGTTGTCACCTGGCATTACCATTTCAACGCCTTCTGGCAGCTCGCAGTTACCAGTCACGTCAGTAGTACGGAAGTAGAACTGTGGACGGTAGCCTTTGAAGAACGGAGTATGACGGCCGCCTTCTTCTTTGCTCAGAACGTAAACTTCAGCGGTGAACTTGGTGTGAGGCTTAACGGTGCCTGGCTTAACCAGAACCTGACCACGCTCAACGTCATCACGCTTGGTACCACGCAGCAGAACGCCGCAGTTCTCGCCAGCACGACCTTCGTCGAGCAGTTTGCGGAACATTTCAACGCCGGTGCAGGTAGTTTTCTGAGTGTCGCGCAGACCAACGATCTCAACTTCTTCCTGGATGCGAACGATACCACGCTCAACACGGCCAGTTACCACGGTGCCACGACCGGAGATCGAGAATACGTCTTCGATTGGCATCAGGAACGGCTTGTCGATAGCACGCTCTGGCTCTGGGATGTAGGTATCCAGAGTTTCTACCAGACGCTTAACAGCGGTGGTACCCATTTCGTTGTCGTCTTGGCCGTTCAGAGCCATCAGAGCCGAACCGATGATGATCGGAGTGTCGTCACCTGGGAAGTCGTAAGTGCTCAGCAGATCGCGCACTTCCATCTCAACCAGTTCCAGCAGCTCAGCGTCGTCAACCATGTCAGCCTTGTTCAGGAAGACAACGATGTACGGAACGCCTACCTGACGGGACAGCAGGATGTGCTCACGAGTTTGTGGCATCGGACCATCGGCAGCCGAGCAAACCAGGATCGCGCCGTCCATCTGGGCAGCACCGGTGATCATGTTTTTGACGTAGTCGGCGTGACCTGGGCAGTCAACGTGCGCGTAGTGACGAATGTGCGAATCGTACTCTACGTGAGCAGTGTTGATGGTGATACCACGAGCCTTTTCTTCTGGGGCGCTGTCGATCTTGTCGAAGTCAACACGAGCCGAACCGAAAACTTCGGAGCAAACGCGAGTCAGAGCAGCAGTCAGAGTGGTTTTACCGTGGTCAACGTGACCGATGGTGCCAACGTTGACGTGCGGTTTGTTACGTTCAAATTTTTCTTTAGCCACGACAATAAACTCCTAGCCTAAAGGGGAGACTGAATCAGCCTTGTTTTTTAACGAGAGCTTCGACGATGTTCGACGGAGCTTCGGCGTATTTGGAGAATTCCATGGAGTAGCTCGCGCGACCCTGAGACATGGAACGAACGTCAGTTGCATAACCGAACATTTCACCCAGTGGTACCTCGGCGCGGATCACCTTGCCGGACACCGAGTCATCCATACCCTGAATCAGACCACGACGACGGTTCAGGTCACCCATCACGTCACCCATGTAGTCCTCTGGGGTTACTACTTCAACCTTCATGATCGGCTCGAGCACAACACCGCCGCCCTTCTGGGCCAGCTGCTTGGTCGCCATGGAGGCCGCCACCTTGAACGCCATCTCGTTGGAGTCGACGTCGTGGTAGGAACCATCGAACACGGTAGCCTTCAGGCCGATCAGCGGATAGCCGGCAACGACGCCGTTCTTCATCTGCTCTTCGATACCCTTCTGGATAGCCGGGATGTATTCCTTAGGAACCACACCACCAACAACTTCGTTGGTGAAGACCAGACCTTCGGTGATGTTGCCGCTCGCGTCGACGTCCGGCTCCGAGAAACGGATCCAGCAGTGACCGAACTGACCGCGACCACCCGATTGACGAACGAACTTGCCTTCGATCTCAACGTTGCTCTTGGTGATCTTCTCGCGGTACGAAACCTGCGGCTTGCCGATGTTGGCTTCGACGTTGAACTCGCGCTTCATGCGGTCAACGAGGATATCCAGGTGCAGCTCACCCATACCGGAAATGATGGTCTGACCAGTCTCTTCGTCAGTCTTGACGCGGAACGACGGGTCTTCCTGAGCCAGTTTGCCCAGTGCAATACCCATCTTCTCCTGGTCCTGCTTGGTTTTCGGCTCTACTGCCACCGAAATTACAGGCTCAGGAAAGTCCATACGCTCAAGAATGATCTGCTTGTCGAGATCGCACAAAGTATCACCAGTGGTGACGTCCTTCATGCCGATCAGGGCAGCGATATCGCCTGCACGTACTTCCTTGATCTCTTCACGCTGGTTGGCGTGCATCTGCACCATACGACCAACGCGCTCTTTCTTGCCCTTGACCGAGTTGATCACGGAATCGCCCGAGCTCAGGAAGCCCGAGTAAACGCGCACGAAAGTCAGAGTACCAACGAACGGGTCGGTAGCGATCTTGAATGCCAGAGCCGAGAACGGTTCAGCATCATCAGCGTGACGCTCGTCGTAATCCGCCTCTACCAGCTCATCCTTCGGCTTCTCGATGAGGTCCGGGTGGATGCCCTTGATCGCCGGGATCTCGGTAGGAGCAGGCAGGAAGTCGATAACGGCGTCGAGAACCAGGGGAACACCCTTGTTCTTGAACGAAGAACCGCAGACAGCCGGAACGATCTCGCTCGCCAGGGTGCGCGCACGCAGGCCAGCCTTGATCTCTTCTGGAGTCAGGTCACCTTCTTCAAGGTACTTGTTCATCAGCTCTTCGTTGGCTTCAGCAGCGGCTTCAACCATGTTGGAGCGCCACTCGGTAGCCAGGTCCAGCATATCAGCAGGAATTTCTTCCTCGCGATAGGTAGTACCCTTGTCGTCGTCGTTCCAGTAGATAGCCTTCATCTTGATCAGATCAACCTGACCTTCGAAGTTATCTTCAGCGCCGATAGCCAGCTGAACCGGAACCGGGGTGTGGCCCAGGCGATTCTTGATCTGACCAACAACGCGCAGGAAGTTAGCACCAGCACGGTCCATCTTGTTCACGTAAACAACACGTGGGACGCCGTACTTGTTGGCTTGACGCCATACGGTTTCGGACTGAGGCTCAACACCGGAAGTACCGCAGAACACAACGACCGCGCCGTCGAGTACGCGCAGAGAGCGCTCTACTTCAATGGTGAAGTCTACGTGGCCTGGGGTATCGATAACGTTGACACGATAGTTATCGTATTGGCCGCGCGAACCTTTCCAGAAGGTAGTTACAGCAGCGGAGGTAATGGTGATACCACGCTCCTGCTCCTGCACCATCCAGTCGGTGGTAGCAGCGCCGTCATGCACCTCACCCATCTTGTGGCTGAGACCTGTGTAAAACAGGATCCGCTCGGTAGTGGTAGTCTTGCCCGCGTCAACGTGGGCACAGATACCGATGTTACGGTAGCGGTTGATTGCTGTAGTACGAGCCATAAAGCCCTCGCAAAATGAATGATGCTGAGATTAGAAGCGGTAGTGCGAGAAAGCCTTGTTGGCTTCAGCCATACGGTGAACGTCTTCACGCTTCTTAACTGCAGCACCTTTGCCTTCGGCAGCGTCCAGCAGTTCGCCAGCCAAACGCAGAGCCATAGACTTCTCGCCGCGCTTGCGGGCGAAGTCTACCAACCAGCGCATTGCCAGAGCGTTACGACGGGACGGACGAACTTCGACCGGAACCTGGTAAGTAGCACCGCCTACACGGCGCGACTTCACTTCGACCAGCGGAGCGATGGCGTCGAGAGCTTTCTCGAAGATTTCCAGGGGATCGCTGTTCTTGCGCTCTTTAACTTTTTCCAGCGCGCCATAAACGATACGCTCGGCAACGGCTTTCTTGCCGCTCTCCATTACGTGGTTCATGAACTTGGCGAGGATCTGGCTTCCGTATTTCGGATCGTCCAGAATCTCACGTTTGGCTGCTACGCGACGTCTTGGCATTGATAAGCCCTCAAACGGTCTTCAGGTTAGCTCGGGACAGTTGATCCAATGGACGCGTGCCCGACCTTACTCTTATCGACTCAATATAATTAAAAACTGCAAAACGGCCGATTACTTCGGACGCTTGGTACCGTACTTCGAACGACCTTGGTTACGACCTTTAACGCCGGAGGTATCCAGGGAGCCGCGAACGGTGTGATAACGAACACCTGGCAAGTCTTTTACACGACCGCCGCGAATCAGAACGACGCTGTGCTCTTGCAGGTTGTGGCCTTCACCACCGATGTACGAGGAAACCTCGAAACCGTTGGTCAGACGCACACGGCATACTTTACGCAGTGCCGAGTTAGGTTTTTTCGGCGTAGTGGTATACACGCGAGTGCACACGCCACGACGTTGCGGGCAGTTCTGCAGCGCAGGCACGTCGGATTTCTCGACGATACGCTTACGCGGCTGACGTACCAGCTGGTTGATAGTTGCCATCTACTAGCTCCACTGTTGTCTTTCGACATAAACAAAATGGCAGAGCAGGAGCTCCACCAAATTTAGGGGTACAAGAGTCTAAAGAGGATCCCGTCCCCAGTCAAGGCAAGGCCCCGGCCACTCCGATCAGTGAACCGCGACAAAAAATGTCTCGATTCTCAGTCGGAAAAACCGGGGCCTCATCTCAATCTACTGCAGACCTCAGTTACCGCTGGAGTTCAGCGCTTCAGTCAGTGCTGCTTCGACTTCGCTTGCGCTTACACGCAGTGGCTTGTCTGCATCACGACGGCGCTTACGCTCACTGTGGTAAGCCAGGCCGGTACCGGCCGGGATCAGACGACCCACGACCACGTTTTCCTTCAGGCCGCGCAGGTAGTCGCGCTTGCCGGTCACTGCCGCTTCGGTCAGAACACGAGTGGTCTCTTGGAAAGAGGCCGCCGAGATGAACGACTCAGTGGACAAGGACGCCTTAGTAATACCCAGCAGTACGCGGGTGAACTTGGAGATGAACTTGTCTTCAGCGCTCAGACGCTCGTTTTCTACCAGTACGTGAGTCAGTTCCATCTGGTCGCCCTTGATGAAGCTGGAGTCGCCGGATTCGGCAATCTCAACTTTACGCAGCATCTGACGCAGGATGGTCTCGATGTGCTTATCGTTGATCTTCACGCCCTGCAGACGATAAACGTCCTGGATCTCGTTAACGATGTACTTGGCCAGCGCACTCACACCCAGCAGACGCAGGATGTCGTGTGGATCGCTCGGACCGTCGGAAATAACTTCGCCGCGGTTCACTTGTTCGCCTTCGAAGACGTTCAGGTGACGCCACTTCGGAATCAGCTCCTCATACGGATCGCTACCGTCGTTCGGAGTGATGACCAGACGGCGCTTGCCCTTGGTCTCTTTACCGAACGCGATGGTGCCGCTGACTTCAGCCAGAATCGAGGCTTCCTTCGGACGACGAGCTTCGAACAAGTCAGCAACACGCGGCAGACCACCGGTGATGTCACGGGTCTTCGAAGTTTCTTGCGGAATACGAGCGATAACATCACCGATCGCAATCTGCGCACCGTCGGCAACACCCACAAGGGCGTTAGCCGGCAGGAAGTACTGGGCCGGTACGTCGGTACCTGGCAGCAGCAGATCCTTGCCATCCATACCCACCATCTTCACGGCTGGACGAATGTCCTTACCGGCAGCTGGACGGTCCTTGACGTCAAGTACTTCAATGTTGGTCATACCGGTCAATTCGTCAGTCTGACGCTTGATCGTGATGCCTTCTTCCATGCCCACGTAGGTCACGGTACCTTTCATTTCGGTAACGATTGGGTGAGTGTGCGGATCCCACTTGGCCACGATGGCACCAGCGTCGACCTTATCGCCTTCCTTCACCGAAATCACAGCACCGTAAGGCAGCTTGTAGCGCTCGCGCTCACGACCGAAGTCGTCGGCAATTGCCAGCTCGCCCGAACGCGACACGGCAACCAGGTGACCATCCACCCGCTCAACGTGCTTCAGGTTATGCAGACGGACGGTACCGCCATTTTTCACCTGTACGCTGTCCGCTGCCGAGGTACGGCTTGCCGCACCACCGATGTGGAACGTACGCATCGTCAACTGGGTGCCCGGCTCACCGATGGACTGGGCAGCGATTACGCCAACCGCTTCACCGATGTTCACCAGGTGACCACGAGCCAGGTCGCGACCGTAGCACTTGGCGCAGATGCCATAACGGGTTTCGCAGCTGATCGGCGAACGCACGATTACTTCGTCGATGCTGTTCAGCTCGATGAACTCAACCCACTTCTCGTCGACCAGAGTGCCCGCAGGAACGATGACGTCCTCGGTACCCGGCTTGAATACGTCACGGGCGATAACACGACCCAGAACGCGCTCACCCAGAGGCTCTACAACGTCACCGCCTTCAATGTGCGGAGTCATCAGCAGACCGTGCTCGGTGCCGCAATCGATCTCGGTTACAACCAGATCCTGCGCCACGTCTACCAGACGACGAGTCAGGTAACCGGAGTTCGCAGTTTTCAACGCGGTATCCGCCAGACCTTTACGAGCACCGTGAGTCGAGATGAAGTACTGGAGTACGCTCAGACCTTCACGGAAGTTCGCAGTAATCGGCGTTTCGATGATGGAGCCGTCCGGCTTGGCCATCAGACCACGCATACCGGCCAACTGACGGATCTGTGCAGCGGAACCCCGCGCACCCGAGTCAGCCATCATGTACATCGAGTTGAACGACTCTTGCTCGACTTCTTCGCCGTGACGGTCAATGACCTTCTCTTTCGAGAGGTTGGCCATCATCGCCTTGGATACTTCGTCGTTAGCCTTCGACCAAAGGTCGATCACTTTGTTGTACTTCTCGCCCTGGGTTACCAGGCCGGAGGCGTACTGGCTCTCGATTTCCTTCACTTCGTCGGTGGCAGCACCGATGATGCGGGCTTTTTCATCCGGGATAACGAAGTCGTTAACGCCGATCGAAACGCCGGAAATGGTCGAGTAAGCAAAACCGGTGTACATCAACTGGTCAGCGAAGATCACGGTCTCTTTCAGACCCACCACGCGGTAGCACTGGTTGATCAGCTTGGAGATCGCTTTCTTCTTCATCGGCAAGTTGACGACGTCGAAAGACAGGCCTTTTGGCACAACCTGGAACAGCAGCGCACGGCCGACAGTAGTGTCGACAATACGGGTGGTGCTCACGCTGCCGCCATCGCGATCATTGACGGTTTCGTTGATACGAACCTTGATCTTGGCGTGCAGAGCAGCTTCGCCGGCGCGGAATACACGGTCGACTTCCTGCAGGTCGGCGAACACACGACCTTCGCCTTTGGCGTTGATCGCTTCACGGGTCATGTAGTACAGACCCAATACAACGTCCTGCGACGGAACGATGATTGGCTCACCGTTGGCTGGCGACAGAATGTTGTTGGTCGACATCATCAACGCACGCGCTTCCAGCTGGGCTTCCAACGTCAGCGGAACGTGCACGGCCATTTGGTCGCCGTCGAAGTCGGCGTTGTACGCCGCACAGACCAGAGGGTGCAGCTGGATAGCCTTACCTTCGATCAGTACCGGTTCAAACGCCTGGATACCCAGACGGTGAAGGGTCGGTGCACGGTTGAGAAGCACTGGGTGTTCGCGAATCACTTCAGCGAGAACGTCCCAAACCTCTGGCAGCTCGCGCTCGACCATCTTCTTGGCAGCTTTAATGGTCGTGGCCAGGCCACGCATTTCCAGCTTGCCGAAAATGAACGGCTTGAACAGCTCGAGAGCCATCTTCTTCGGCAGACCGCACTGGTGCAGACGCAGGGTCGGACCTACGGTAATTACCGAACGACCAGAATAGTCAACGCGCTTACCGAGCAAGTTCTGACGGAAACGACCTTGCTTACCCTTGATCATGTCAGCCAGGGATTTCAGAGGACGCTTGTTCGAACCGGTAATAGCGCGGCCACGACGACCGTTGTCGAGCAAGGCGTCGACGGCTTCCTGCAACATACGCTTTTCGTTGCGCACGATGATGTCCGGAGCGGACAGATCCAGCAGGCGCTTCAAACGGTTGTTACGGTTGATCACTCGACGATACAGGTCGTTGAGGTCGGAAGTCGCAAAGCGACCGCCATCCAGCGGAACCAGTGGACGCAGATCTGGCGGCAGAACCGGCAGAACGGTCAACACCATCCACTCTGGCAGGTTGCCGGAGCCTTGGAAGGCCTCCATCAACTTCAGACGTTTGGACAGCTTCTTGATCTTGGTTTCCGAGTTGGTTTGCGGAATCTCTTCACGCAGACGGCCAATCTCGTGCTCCAGGTCGATAGCGTGCAGCAGCTCGCGGACAGCCTCGGCACCCATGCGGGCGTCGAAGTCATCACCAAACTCTTCCAGCGCTTCGAAGTACTGCTCGTCGTTCAGCAGCTGACCCTTTTCCAGGGTGGTCATGCCTGGATCGATAACAACGTAGCTCTCGAAGTAGAGAACGCGCTCGATATCACGCAGGGTCATGTCCATCAGCAGGCCGATACGGGACGGCAGCGATTTCAGGAACCAGATGTGGGCAACCGGCGAGGCCAGCTCGATGTGCGCCATGCGCTCACGACGAACCTTGGCCAGTGCAACTTCAACGCCGCACTTCTCGCAGATCACGCCGCGATGCTTCAAGCGCTTGTACTTACCGCACAGGCACTCGTAATCCTTTACCGGGCCAAAGATCTTGGCGCAGAACAGGCCGTCACGCTCAGGCTTGAACGTACGGTAGTTGATGGTTTCCGGCTTTTTAACTTCACCGAACGACCACGAACGGATCATCTCAGGCGAGGCCAATCCGATACGGATGGCGTCGAACTCTTCGACTTGACCCTGGTTTTTCAGCAAATTCAGTAGGTCTTTCAAGGCCTTTCCTCCTGGCGGAGCAGAGAGCGGGCAATCCTGCCCCGCTCTCGATTCGCGTCACGTGTTATTCGGTTTCCAGATCGATATCGATGCCGAGGGAACGAATTTCTTTGATCAACACGTTGAAGGACTCGGGCATGCCCGGCTCCATACGGTGATCGCCGTCCACGATGTTTTTGTACATCTTGGTACGACCGTTCACATCGTCCGACTTCACTGTGAGCATTTCTTGCAGAGTGTATGCAGCACCGTATGCTTCCAGTGCCCAGACCTCCATCTCCCCGAAACGCTGACCACCGAACTGCGCCTTACCACCCAGCGGCTGCTGGGTAACCAGGCTGTACGAACCGGTAGAACGAGCGTGCATCTTGTCGTCTACCAAGTGGTTCAGTTTCAGCATGTACATGTAGCCAACGGTAACTGGACGCTCGAACTTGTTGCCGGTACGGCCGTCGGTCAGCTGCATCTGGCCGCTCTCTGGCAGGTCCGCCAGTTTCAGCATGGCCTTGATTTCGCTTTCCTTGGCGCCGTCGAACACCGGAGTGGCCATTGGCACACCGCCGCGCAGGTTGTTCGCCAGATCCAGAATCTCCTGATCGGAGAAGCTGTCCAGGTCTTCGTTGCGACCACCGATCTGGTTGTAGATTTCGTCCAGGAAGGTGCGCAGCTCCGCCACCTTACGCTGCTCTTCAACCATGCGGTTGATCTTCTCGCCCAGACCTTTGGCCGCGAGGCCCAGGTGAGTTTCGAGAATCTGACCAACGTTCATACGCGAAGGTACGCCCAGCGGGTTGAGGACGACGTCGACCGGGGTGCCATTGGCATCGTGCGGCATGTCTTCAACCGGCATGATCACGGAGACCACACCCTTGTTACCGTGACGACCGGCCATCTTGTCGCCCGGCTGGATGCGACGACGGATTGCCAGGTAGACCTTGACGATTTTCAGCACGCCTGGAGCCAGGTCATCGCCCTGCTGCAGTTTGCGCTTCTTGTCTTCGAACTTGTCGTCCAGCAGACGGCGGCGGTCAACGATGTAGGCCTGAGCCTTCTCGAGCTGCTCGTTCAGAGCATCTTCAGCCATGCGCAGTTTGAACCACTGGCCGTGCTCAAGACCGTCGAGAACTTCGTCGGTGATTTCCTGGCCTTTCTTCAGACCGGCGCCGCCTTCGGCTTTATGGCCGACCAGAGCGGAGCGCAGACGTTCGAAGGTCGCGCCTTCCACGATGCGGAACTCTTCGTTCAGATCCTTGCGGATCTCGTCGAGCTGGCTCTTCTCGATGGACAGAGCACGAGCGTCACGCTCAACGCCGTCACGAGTGAAGACCTGTACGTCAATGACAGTACCCTTGGTACCGGTAGGCACACGCAGGGAGGTGTCTTTAACGTCGCTGGCTTTCTCACCGAAGATCGCACGCAGCAGCTTCTCTTCCGGAGTCAGTTGAGTCTCGCCTTTCGGAGTGACCTTACCGACCAGGATGTCGCCTGCGCCAACTTCAGCACCTACATAAACGATACCGGCTTCGTCCAGCTTGTTCAGTGCAGCCTCACCCACGTTCGGGATGTCTGCAGTGATTTCCTCTGGGCCAAGCTTGGTGTCACGAGCCACGCAGGTCAGTTCCTGGATGTGGATCGTGGTGAAGCGGTCTTCCTGAACCACACGCTCGGACAGGCAGATGGAGTCTTCGAAGTTGAAGCCGTTCCATGCCATGAAGGCGATACGCATGTTCTGACCCAGTGCCAGCTCACCCATGTCGGTGGACGGACCATCGGCCATGATGTCGCTGCGCTGTACCCGATCACCCTTTCTCACCAGCGGACGCTGGTTGATGCAGGTGTTCTGGTTGGAGCGGGTGTACTTGGTCAGGTTGTAGATATCAACACCGGCTTCGCCAGTCTCAACTTCGTCATCCGCAACACGAACCACGATACGGCTGGCATCGACCGAGTCGATCACGCCGCCACGGCGAGCCACAACGCAAACACCGGAGTCACGGGCAACGTTGCGCTCCATGCCGGTACCTACTAGCGGCTTGTCGGCACGCAGTGTCGGTACAGCCTGGCGCTGCATGTTGGAACCCATCAATGCACGGTTGGCGTCGTCGTGCTCGAGGAACGGGATCAGCGACGCTGCAACCGAAACTACCTGCTTCGGCGAAACGTCCATCAAGGTGACGTCTTCCGGCGCCTTGACAGTGAATTCGTTCAAGTGACGAACAGCTACCAGCTCATCGATCAGCTGACCTTTGTCGTTCATGGTCGCCGAAGCCTGGGCGATCACGTGATCGGCCTCTTCGATGGCGGACAGGAACACAATCTCGTCGGTAACCAGAGCGTCTTTCACTACACGGTACGGGCTCTCAAGGAAGCCGTACTGGTTGGTGCGCGCATAGGCCGCCAGGGAGTTGATCAGACCGATGTTCGGACCTTCCGGCGTTTCGATCGGGCATACACGACCGTAGTGAGTCGGGTGTACGTCACGAACCTCAAAGCCTGCGCGCTCGCGGGTCAGACCACCTGGGCCGAGTGCAGAGACACGACGCTTGTGGGTGATCTCGGAGAGCGGGTTGTTCTGGTCCATGAACTGCGACAGCTGGCTGGAACCGAAGAACTCTTTCACTGCCGCCGCCACTGGCTTGGCATTGATCAGGTCTTGCGGCATCAGGCCTTCGCTTTCGGCCATCGACAGACGCTCTTTGACCGCACGCTCTACACGCACCAGGCCAACGCGGAACTGGTTCTCGGCCATTTCGCCTACGCAGCGAACACGACGGTTACCCAGGTGGTCGATGTCATCGACGATGCCTTTACCGTTACGGATGTCGACCAGAGTCTTCAGTACGGCAACGATGTCTTCTTTGCACAGCACGCCAGAACCTTCGATCTCGGTACGACCGATCCGACGGTTGAACTTCATCCGGCCAACGGCGGACAAGTCATAGCGCTCAGGGCTGAAGAACAGGTTGTTGAACAGCGTCTCGGCTGCATCTTTGGTCGGCGGCTCGCCAGGACGCATCATGCGATAGATCTCGACCAGCGCTTCCAATTGGTTGCTGGTGGAGTCGATCTTCAGAGTGTCGGAAACGAACGGACCGCAGTCGATGTCGTTGGTGTACAGAGTTTCGATGCGAACAACCTGAGCCTTGGCGATTTTTGCCAGAATTTCAGTGTTCAGCTCGGTGTTGCACTCTGCCAGGATTTCGCCGGTAGCCGGGTGCACGATAGCCTTGGCGGTGGTACGACCCAGGACATAGTCCAGAGGTACATCCAGCTCCTTGATACCGGCTTTTTCCAGCTGGTTGATGTGACGAGCGGTGATACGACGACCCTGCTCGACAATAACCTTGCCCTTGTCATCCTGGATGTCCAGAACGGCAATTTCACCACGCAGGCGCTGAGGCACCAGCTCCAGGCTCAGGCTCTCGCCTTTCACATGGAATACGTTGGTGGTGTAGAAAGCGTCCAGCACTTCTTCAGTGGTGTAACCCAGCGCGCGCAGCAGAACCGACGCAGGCAGCTTGCGGCGACGGTCAATACGGACGAACACGCAGTCTTTCGGGTCGAACTCGAAGTCCAGCCACGAACCGCGGTACGGAATGATCCGCGCAGAGTAAAGCAGCTTACCGGAGCTGTGCGTCTTGCCACGGTCGTGGTCGAAGAATACGCCAGGGGAACGGTGCAGCTGGGAAACGATTACACGCTCGGTACCGTTGATTACGAAGGTACCGTTCTCAGTCATCAGGGGGATTTCACCCATGTA
Organism: Pseudomonas sp. Os17; assembly: GCF_001547895.1. NCBI lineage: Bacteria > Pseudomonadati > Pseudomonadota > Gammaproteobacteria > Pseudomonadales > Pseudomonadaceae > Pseudomonas > Pseudomonas sp. Os17. The sequence goes on from NZ_AP014627.1 coordinate 6,171,899, forward strand.
GACTTCTTGCTCTTTGATGTCCTTGATCGCTTTGTTCGACGATTCTTTGTCGAAAATGATCAGACGGACTTTTACCCGCAAAGGTACGGCGTAAGTCACACCACGCAACACGCATTCTTTAACATCAAACGCCGGTTCGCCCAGGCGATAACCGACATACTCCAACGCAGCATTGCCGGAGTAGCTGATGATCGGGAAAACGGATTTGAAGGCCGCATGCAGGCCCACGTCGCGGAACTGATCTTTAGTCGCTCCCGCTTGCAAGAATTCACGATACGAATCCAGCTGGATGGCCAGGAGGTACGGCACATCCATGACGTCCGGCAACTTGCTAAAGTCCTTGCGGATACGTTTTTTCTCAGTATATGAGTAAGCCATCAGCGTTCCCCAGCTTGGTCACCTGCTTATTCGGCTTCTCCCGACGGGAGCAGCCAGAAAATCGTGCAAACCCTTTGGTTTGCGCCACCGCACAGGGTGGGTTACAGCACGTTAAAGGCACCGACCCAGTCGGTCGCCAATAACGGAAAAAGGCCGGTGGCAAAAGCCACCAGCCATCAGCCGTTCGCTTAACGCTTGGGCTGGAGACACAAAGTCGATGCTTACTTGAGCTCGACTTTAGCGCCTGCTTCTTCCAGAGCTGCTTTGGCTTTTTCAGCTGCTTCTTTAGCAACAGCTTCCAGAACCATGGCAGGAGCGCCGTCAACTACAGCCTTGGCTTCTTTCAGGCCCAGACCGGTCAGTTCACGTACAGCCTTGATCACGTTAACTTTCTTCTCGCCAGCTTCGGTCAGCATGACGTTGAATTCAGTTTGCTCTTCAACAACAGCGGCAGCAGCAGCTGGGCCAGCGGCGGCAACAGCAGCGGTAACGCCGAAGGTTTCTTCCATTGCCTTGATCAGCTCAACAACTTCCAGAACGGTTTTCTGGCCGATTGCTTCGATGATTTGCTCGTTAGTCAGAGACATGACTATAAATTCCTGTATTGGGGTGACAGCCTACGCAGCCATCAAATTAAACATATGATTTTGAAAGGGCTTGCGGTGCCTTAGGCAGCAGCAGCTTCTTTCTGGTCGCGAATAGCCGCCAGAGTACGAGCCAGCTTGCTGGTAGCGCCTTGAATCACGCTCATCAGCTTCGCAATAGCTTCGTCGCGAGTTGGCAGCGAAGCCAACACGTCGATCTCGTTTGCTGCGAGGTACTTGCCCTCGAACGCAGCTGCCTTGATCTCGAACTTGTCCTGACCCTTTGCGAACTCTTTGAAAATACGAGCGGCAGCGCCCGGATGTTCCTTGGAGAATGCAATCAGGGTAGGGCCGACGAACGCGTCGTTGAGCACGTCATATTGAGTGCCTTCAACAGCGCGCTTGAGCAGGGTGTTACGTACAACACGTACGTAAACACCAGCTTCGCGGGCCTCTTTACGGAGTCCGGTCATTGCGCCTACTGTCACGCCGCGGGCATCAGCCACAACAGCAGACAGAGCGACTTTGGCAGCCTCGTTGACTTCAGCGACGATGGCCTTCTTGTCTTCGAGTTTAATTGCCACGGGTTTAACTCCTGCTTGTTACCGTTTCATCCAACCGGAGCTGGATGTCGTTTTGGTGTCTGATTCGGTAAGGAACCGGGAGCACCATCTGCGTAGGCTTGAGGTTTAAGACTTGCGTCGCCTACGGTCTTGGATAGCCCCCGCCAGGCAGGGACCCCAATTTTTCAGCGGATGCAATCACTTGCATCCGCTTGTGTCTTATACGTCCAGCGAACCCTGGTCGATGACCAGACCTGGGCCCATAGTGGTGCTCAGGGTAACGCGCTTAACGTAGATGCCTTTCGAAGAAGCTGGCTTGATACGCTTCAGGTCAGCGATCAGGGCTTCAACGTTTTCCTTCAGCTTGACCGCGTCGAAGCCGACCTTGCCAACGGAAGTGTGGATGATGCCGTTTTTGTCGGTGCGGTAACGAACCTGACCAGCCTTGGCGTTCTTGACTGCCGAAGCTACGTCTGGAGTAACGGTACCGACTTTCGGGTTAGGCATCAGGCCACGAGGACCCAGAACCTGACCCAGCTGACCTACAACGCGCATTGCATCCGGGGAAGCAATAACTACGTCATAGTTCAGGTCGCCGCCTTTCATTTCGGCAGCCAGATCATCCATACCTACGCGGTCTGCACCGGCAGCCAGAGCAGCTTCAGCAGCTGGACCCTGGGTGAACACAGCTACACGTACAGTCTTGCCAGTGCCGTGCGGCAGCACAGTAGCGCTACGAACAACCTGGTCAGATTTACGTGGGTCTACGCCCAGGTTCACAGCAACGTCTACGGACTCGCTGAACTTAACGGTCGACAGCTCGGTCAGGAGAGCGGCGGCTTCTACGAAGTTGTAGGCCTTGCCTGCTTCAATCTTGCCGGCGATAGCCTTTTGGCGCTTGGTCAGCTTAGCCATTACACACCCTCCACGTTAAGGCCCATGCTACGAGCAGAACCGGCGATAGTACGCACGGCTGCATCCATATCAGCTGCAGTCAGATCCGCGTTTTTGGTTTTCGCGATCTCTTCCAGCTGAGCACGGGTAACGGTGCCAACCTTAACGGTGTTCGGACGAGCGGAACCGCTGGTCAGACCAGCAGCTTTCTTCAGCAGAACCGAAGCAGGGGTGCTCTTAGTTTCGAAAGTGAAGCTGCGGTCACTGTAAACAGTGATGATCACAGGAGTCGGCAGACCTGGCTCAAGACCCTGAGTACGGGCGTTGAAAGCCTTGCAGAATTCCATGATGTTCACGCCGTGCTGACCCAGAGCTGGACCAACGGGCGGGCTTGGGTTGGCCTGAGCGGCCTTAACTTGCAGCTTGATGTAAGCAGTAATCTTCTTAGCCATGAGGCACTCCAATTACGGGTTCAGACGCCTAGAAAGGCTCCCCGGTTACTTGCGCGTTTATCCCAGTGACGACAAAACCCCACAGCCTAAGGCTGCGGGGTATGGGATTCTCGTCCAGTTATGCCTTCTCGACCTGACTGAACTCTAGCTCTACCGGAGTAGAGCGACCGAAAATGAGCACAGCCACCTGAATACGGCTCTTTTCGTAGTTAACTTCTTCGACCGTGCCATTAAAGTCAGCGAATGGACCGTCAGTAACACGAACCACTTCACCCGGCTCAAACAGGGTCTTGGGCTTAGGCTTATCACTACCATCAGCGACGCGACGCAGAATCGCCTCCGCTTCTTTATCAGTAATAGGAGCCGGCTTATCGGCAGTACCACCGATAAAGCCCATCACACGAGGAGTGTCCTTGACCAAGTGCCAAGTACCCTCATTCATATCCATCTGAACCAGCACATAGCCTGGAAAGAATTTACGCTCGCTTTTGCGCTTCTGGCCGTTACGCATCTCAACCACTTCTTCAGTGGGAACCAGAATTTCGCCGAAGCCATCTTCCATGCCAGCCAGCTTCACGCGCTCGATCAACGAGCGCATTACATGCTTCTCGTAACCCGAGTAAGCATGCACAACGTACCAACGCTTAGCCACGGGACACCCTTAGCCAACAATCAAGGAAACAAGCCAGCCGAGCAGGGAATCTAACCCCCACAACAGCAACGCCATAACCAGAACCACAGCCACAACAATCAAAGTGGTTTGCGTGGTTTCTTGGCGAGTAGGCCATACGACTTTACGAATCTCAGTGCGCGCTTCCTTAACCAGCACAAAGAACGACTTGCCCTTAGCAGTTTGCAGACCAACAAAGGCAGCAACAGCAGCAATAGCAAGCAGCGCTAGGACACGGTACAGGATCGGCGAAGCAGAGTAGTACTGATTGCCAACAACACCAACAATCACCAAAGCGACCACGACGAGCCACTTGAGCAGATCGAAGCGAGAGCCTTGAGCTTCAGCTTTAGGAGTCATCTGTGAAGATCCTGTGAAAAGAAAGCCAGACACATTGAGTGAATCTGGCAGGTCAGGAGGGAATCGAACCCCCAACCTACGGTTTTGGAGACCGTCGCTCTGCCAATTGAGCTACTGACCTAAAAACAAAATCAGGCCGACCATTATGTCGGCCCGATGGAGATATTTCAAGAGCTTATTCGATGACTTTGGCTACGACGCCGGCGCCGACGGTACGACCGCCTTCACGGATAGCGAAACGCAGACCATCTTCCATCGCGATGGTTTTGATCAGAGTGACAGTCATCTGGATGTTGTCACCTGGCATTACCATTTCAACGCCTTCTGGCAGCTCGCAGTTACCAGTCACGTCAGTAGTACGGAAGTAGAACTGTGGACGGTAGCCTTTGAAGAACGGAGTATGACGGCCGCCTTCTTCTTTGCTCAGAACGTAAACTTCAGCGGTGAACTTGGTGTGAGGCTTAACGGTGCCTGGCTTAACCAGAACCTGACCACGCTCAACGTCATCACGCTTAGTACCACGCAGCAGAACGCCGCAGTTCTCGCCAGCACGACCTTCGTCGAGCAGTTTGCGGAACATTTCAACGCCGGTGCAGGTAGTTTTCTGAGTGTCGCGCAGACCAACGATCTCAACTTCTTCCTGGATGCGAACGATACCACGCTCAACACGGCCAGTTACCACGGTGCCACGACCGGAGATCGAGAATACGTCTTCGATTGGCATCAGGAACGGCTTGTCGATAGCACGCTCTGGCTCTGGGATGTAGGTATCCAGAGTTTCTACCAGACGCTTAACAGCGGTGGTACCCATTTCGTTGTCGTCTTGGCCGTTCAGAGCCATCAGAGCCGAACCGATGATGATCGGAGTGTCGTCACCTGGGAAGTCGTAAGTGCTCAGCAGATCGCGCACTTCCATCTCAACCAGTTCCAGCAGCTCAGCGTCGTCAACCATGTCAGCCTTGTTCAGGAAGACAACGATGTACGGAACGCCTACCTGACGGGACAGCAGGATGTGCTCACGAGTTTGTGGCATCGGACCATCGGCAGCCGAGCAAACCAGGATCGCGCCGTCCATCTGAGCAGCACCGGTGATCATGTTTTTGACGTAGTCGGCGTGACCTGGGCAGTCAACGTGCGCGTAGTGACGAATGTGCGAATCGTACTCTACGTGAGCAGTGTTGATGGTGATACCACGAGCCTTTTCTTCTGGGGCGCTGTCGATCTTGTCGAAGTCAACACGAGCCGAACCGAAAACTTCGGAGCAAACGCGAGTCAGAGCAGCAGTCAGAGTGGTTTTACCGTGGTCAACGTGACCGATAGTACCCACGTTAACGTGCGGCTTATTACGTTCGAACTTTTCCTTAGCCATCGAAATCACCCCTAGGAGAAGAATTAAGCAACTCACACAAGCCATTAAAACAAAGGCAGATATTTTCATATCTGCCTTGTTATATGGAGCTCTTGAGCGGATTTGAACCGCTGACCTCACCCTTACCAAGGGTGTGCTCTACCAACTGAGCTACAAGAGCAAAACACTTTGCAAAATCCGCAAACTTGGAGCGGGTAGCGGGAATCGAACCCGCATCATCAGCTTGGAAGGCTGAGGTTCTACCACTAAACTATACCCGCGGAGCCTGCAGCTCTCGCTAAATCTGGTGGAGGGGGAAGGATTCGAACCTTCGAAGTCGTAGACGTCAGATTTACAGTCTGATCCCTTTGGCCGCTCGGGAACCCCTCCTAAGCGAGGCAGCATTCTATACTATGCCACCCTTCTGTCAAGCATTTTCTCAATTAAATCTTGAGGTTAGCTGCATTGACCTAACTCTTTAGCTTCAACCTCAAGAGGTCTTCACTGCGGAGCGGGCGCCATTCTATGCAACCTATTCGACAGTTGCAACCCCCTCACACGGCATTATTTTATGTTTTAACTCATTGAATTCCTTAGCAAGGCTCAGCAACTGAGGATCATCCACTAGATGCTTGCTTTCAGGAGATATGCGCAACCAAAAACCTGATGAACCAGGGGCATTCAAAGCCTGCAATTTGACCTCGACACCCAACTCACCGAGACGCCGCTCAAGCCCCTGAGCCGACTCTCGACGCACAAAGCCCCCCAGATACAGACAACCTGCCTCCGCATCTGCCACCCGCCCCTTATCACGTCGCTCGACCGCGTCAGTAGACTCGCTCAGCAGTCGAATATCCTGCTGAGATCCTCGATAAAGTGAGAGCGGCATCACTTCTTTTGCCCGAAGCGGGGCCTCCTGCTGATGCCAGACGTAGTAGAAAACATTGAGTACCAATAACAGCAGAAACAACCAACGCATAAACACCTCACGACAGCGGACGCGCCACAGCCAATCTAATTAGCGCTAGCCAGAGCTCAAGAGTCGTCGCACAACCTCAAACTAAGCTCTCCACCGCTATATACCTTTTCCTCGCCCCCCACCTTAAGGCGCAGCCCTCCCTGGCGATCAACTCCCAGAACGACCCCATCAACTTTAGTTACACCCGCTATCAGAGACACTGCGCGCCCCTGCCATAGGTGGTTTTGCTCCCACTCATGCTGGATAGCTGAAAACCCCTGCAAGCGATGACGCTCCAGATAAGCGGCCAGAACCTCGCCCAGACGAGCGACAAGCTGATTTCGATCCATGATCTTGCCAGACTCGAGCCTTACCGAAGTCCATTCCTGATCGACCTCCTCAGAACCTTGCATGTTCACATTGATCCCAACACCAATGACGACATGACATACATCTGCAGGATCACCCACCAACTCAAGAAGTATTCCAGCAATCTTTTTCTGACCGACCAAGACATCATTTGGCCATTTCAGCCCCGCACCTGGAACGCCACAGCCTCGAAGAGCCTGCATCACAGCCAGGCCCACAACCAGACTGAGCCCCTCCAACTGCCGCATACCACCATCAACTCGCAACACAAGGCTGTAGTAAATGTTCTCAGCGAAGGGACTGACCCACTTACGACCGCGCCGACCGCGCCCCGCTGTTTGTCGCTCAGCTAGAACCAGGAAGGGAGCAACACATCCACGCTCGATCGAGCGCAGCGCCTCGGCGTTTGTCGAGTCCAGAAAATCAAAAACCTGGACCGCCCAGGGAGCATCGGGAGAAAGACGATTAATTTTCTCTGCGCTTAACAAAGTAATTGGGGAGGCCAGTCGGTAACCACGACCTCGCACCTTATGAATATCGAGCCCCAACTCCGCCTCAAGAAGCTGTAATTGCTTCCATATAGCACTACGAGTAACACCCAACGCACACCCAAGGGCTTGCCCTGAGTGAAATTGCCCATCCTTAAGAAGCTCTAACAACGTCGACATGCAAGCTCCGCCTTACAATGAGGCTGGAATGATAGCTATGCCCCAAGCCATTGCATAGAAATCACCGTAGGCAAAGGGCATCAGAGGGAGATCGAAGCACTGGCAGCCGCAGCCGAGCGGTCATGGCCGGCCGCAGCAGCGCAACTTTTCTGCAGCGCAAAAACAAAACCCCAACTGCTTTCGCAATTGGGGTTTCGGAATTTAATCTTGACGATGACCTACTCTCACATGGGGAAACCCCACACTACCATCGGCGATGCATCGTTTCACTTCTGAGTTCGGGATGGGATCAGGTGGTTCCAACGCTCTATGGTCGTCAAGAAATTCGGTAGCCAGTCCGTTGCTTGTGCAACGTGCCAGCGAATGGGTATGTAATAGGTTTGTGTGTTTGCAAACTTTCGGTTCATTTCGTCTTCACACACCGCAACTCGCTTCTTAAGCAAATTGCTTGGGTGTTATATGGTCAAGCCTCACGGGCAATTAGTATTGGTTAGCTCAACGCCTCACAGCGCTTACACACCCAACCTATCAACGTCGTAGTCTTCGACGGCCCTTTAGGGGATTCAAGATCCCAGTGAGATCTCATCTTGAGGCAAGTTTCCCGCTTAGATGCTTTCAGCGGTTATCTTTTCCGAACATAGCTACCCGGCAATGCCACTGGCGTGACAACCGGAACACCAGAGGTTCGTCCACTCCGGTCCTCTCGTACTAGGAGCAGCCCCTCTCAAATCTCAAACGTCCACGGCAGATAGGGACCGAACTGTCTCACGACGTTCTAAACCCAGCTCGCGTACCACTTTAAATGGCGAACAGCCATACCCTTGGGACCGGCTTCAGCCCCAGGATGTGATGAGCCGACATCGAGGTGCCAAACACCGCCGTCGATATGAACTCTTGGGCGGTATCAGCCTGTTATCCCCGGAGTACCTTTTATCCGTTGAGCGATGGCCCTTCCATACAGAACCACCGGATCACTAAGACCTACTTTCGTACCTGCTCGACGTGTCTGTCTCGCAGTCAAGCGCGCTTTTGCCTTTATACTCTACGACCGATTTCCGACCGGTCTGAGCGCACCTTCGTACTCCTCCGTTACTCTTTAGGAGGAGACCGCCCCAGTCAAACTACCCACCATACACTGTCCTCGATCCGGATAACGGACCTGAGTTAGAACCTCAAAGTTGCCAGGGTGGTATTTCAAGGATGGCTCCACGCAAACTGGCGTTCACGCTTCAAAGCCTCCCACCTATCCTACACAAGCAAATTCAAAGTCCAGTGCAAAGCTATAGTAAAGGTTCACGGGGTCTTTCCGTCTAGCCGCGGATACACTGCATCTTCACAGCGATTTCAATTTCACTGAGTCTCGGGTGGAGACAGCGCCGCCATCGTTACGCCATTCGTGCAGGTCGGAACTTACCCGACAAGGAATTTCGCTACCTTAGGACCGTTATAGTTACGGCCGCCGTTTACCGGGGCTTCGATCAAGAGCTTCGCGTTAGCTAACCCCATCAATTAACCTTCCGGCACCGGGCAGGCGTCACACCCTATACGTCCACTTTCGTGTTTGCAGAGTGCTGTGTTTTTAATAAACAGTCGCAGCGGCCTGGTATCTTCGACCGGCATGAGCTTACGGAGCAAGTCCTTCACCCTCACCGGCGCACCTTCTCCCGAAGTTACGGTGCCATTTTGCCTAGTTCCTTCACCCGAGTTCTCTCAAGCGCCTTGGTATTCTCTACCCAACCACCTGTGTCGGTTTGGGGTACGGTTCCTAGTTATCTGAAGCTTAGAAGCTTTTCTTGGAAGCATGGCATCAACCACTTCGTCACCTAAAAGGTAACTCGTCATCAGCTCTCGGCCTTAGAACCCCGGATTTACCTAAGATTCCAGCCTACCACCTTAAACTTGGACAACCAACGCCAAGCTGGCCTAGCCTTCTCCGTCCCTCCATCGCAATAACTAGAAGTACAGGAATATTAACCTGTTTTCCATCGACTACGCTTTTCAGCCTCGCCTTAGGGACCGACTAACCCTGCGTCGATTAACGTTGCGCAGGAAACCTTGGTCTTTCGGCGTGGGTGTTTTTCACACCCATTGTCGTTACTCATGTCAGCATTCGCACTTCTGATACCTCCAGCAAGCTTCTCAACTCACCTTCACAGGCTTACAGAACGCTCCTCTACCGCATCACTTACGTGATACCCGTAGCTTCGGTGTATGGTTTGAGCCCCGTTACATCTTCCGCGCAGGCCGACTCGACTAGTGAGCTATTACGCTTTCTTTAAAGGGTGGCTGCTTCTAAGCCAACCTCCTAGCTGTCTAAGCCTTCCCACATCGTTTCCCACTTAACCATAACTTTGGGACCTTAGCTGACGGTCTGGGTTGTTTCCCTTTTCACGACGGACGTTAGCACCCGCCGTGTGTCTCCCATGCTCGGCACTTGTAGGTATTCGGAGTTTGCATCGGTTTGGTAAGTCGGGATGACCCCCTAGCCGAAACAGTGCTCTACCCCCTACAGTGATACATGAGGCGCTACCTAAATAGCTTTCGAGGAGAACCAGCTATCTCCGAGCTTGATTAGCCTTTCACTCCGATCCACAGGTCATCCGCTAACTTTTCAACGGTAGTCGGTTCGGTCCTCCAGTCAGTGTTACCTAACCTTCAACCTGCCCATGGATAGATCGCCCGGTTTCGGGTCTATTCCCAGCGACTAGACGCCCTATTAAGACTCGCTTTCGCTACGCCTCCCCTATTCGGTTAAGCTCGCCACTGAAAATAAGTCGCTGACCCATTATACAAAAGGTACGCAGTCACAGAACAAAGTCTGCTCCCACTGCTTGTACGCATACGGTTTCAGGATCTATTTCACTCCCCTCTCCGGGGTTCTTTTCGCCTTTCCCTCACGGTACTAGTTCACTATCGGTCAGTCAGTAGTATTTAGCCTTGGAGGATGGTCCCCCCATATTCAGACAAGGTTTCTCGTGCCCCGTCCTACTCGATTTCATGACTAAGAGATTTTCGCGTACAGGGCTATCACCCACTATGGCCGCACTTTCCAGAGCGTTCCGCTAATCTCAAAGCCACTTAAGGGCTAGTCCCCGTTCGCTCGCCACTACTAAGGGAATCTCGGTTGATTTCTTTTCCTCAGGGTACTTAGATGTTTCAGTTCCCCTGGTTCGCCTCTTGCACCTATGTATTCAGTACAAGATAACCATCTTATGATGGCTGGGTTCCCCCATTCAGAGATCTCCGGATCAAAGTCTGTTTGCCGACTCCCCGAAGCTTATCGCAGGCTACCACGTCTTTCATCGCCTCTGACTGCCAAGGCATCCAACCGTATGCGCTTCTTCACTTTGACCATATAACCCCCAAGCAATCTGGTTTATACTATGAAGAGATCATTCGCCGAAAATTTGCAATTTAACTCACAAATTTTACCTTAGCCTGATCCGTTACCAGTGAAAGTAACGTTCAGTCTATCTTTCTATCACATACCCAAATTTTTAAAGAACGATCTAATCAAAAGACTAGAAATCAACATTCAATGTGAATGCTCATTTCTAAGCTTTCAGAAGCAGTTTATGGTGGAGCCAAGCGGGATCGAACCGCTGACCTCCTGCGTGCAAGGCAGGCGCTCTCCCAGCTGAGCTATGGCCCCATAACAAAATTGGTGGGTCTGGGCAGATTCGAACTGCCGACCTCACCCTTATCAGGGGTGCGCTCTAACCAACTGAGCTACAGACCCAATTTCGAGCTTGTAACTGTTAGCTTGGAGCTATCAGCTTGGAGCTTAAAGCTGCTTCTATCGTCTTCTTCAATGAATCAAGCAATTCGTGTGGGAGCTTATGAAGCAGCTGATGTCGTCGATTAAGGAGGTGATCCAGCCGCAGGTTCCCCTACGGCTACCTTGTTACGACTTCACCCCAGTCATGAATCACACCGTGGTAACCGTCCCCCCGAAGGTTAGACTAGCTACTTCTGGTGCAACCCACTCCCATGGTGTGACGGGCGGTGTGTACAAGGCCCGGGAACGTATTCACCGCGACATTCTGATTCGCGATTACTAGCGATTCCGACTTCACGCAGTCGAGTTGCAGACTGCGATCCGGACTACGATCGGTTTTATGGGATTAGCTCCACCTCGCGGCTTGGCAACCCTTTGTACCGACCATTGTAGCACGTGTGTAGCCCAGGCCGTAAGGGCCATGATGACTTGACGTCATCCCCACCTTCCTCCGGTTTGTCACCGGCAGTCTCCTTAGAGTGCCCACCATAATGTGCTGGTAACTAAGGACAAGGGTTGCGCTCGTTACGGGACTTAACCCAACATCTCACGACACGAGCTGACGACAGCCATGCAGCACCTGTCTCAATGTTCCCGAAGGCACCAATCCATCTCTGGAAAGTTCATTGGATGTCAAGGCCTGGTAAGGTTCTTCGCGTTGCTTCGAATTAAACCACATGCTCCACCGCTTGTGCGGGCCCCCGTCAATTCATTTGAGTTTTAACCTTGCGGCCGTACTCCCCAGGCGGTCAACTTAATGCGTTAGCTGCGCCACTAAGAGCTCAAGGCTCCCAACGGCTAGTTGACATCGTTTACGGCGTGGACTACCAGGGTATCTAATCCTGTTTGCTCCCCACGCTTTCGCACCTCAGTGTCAGTATCAGTCCAGGTGGTCGCCTTCGCCACTGGTGTTCCTTCCTATATCTACGCATTTCACCGCTACACAGGAAATTCCACCACCCTCTACCATACTCTAGCTTGCCAGTTTTGGATGCAGTTCCCAGGTTGAGCCCGGGGCTTTCACATCCAACTTAACAAACCACCTACGCGCGCTTTACGCCCAGTAATTCCGATTAACGCTTGCACCCTCTGTATTACCGCGGCTGCTGGCACAGAGTTAGCCGGTGCTTATTCTGTCGGTAACGTCAAAATACTCACGTATTAGGTAAGTACCCTTCCTCCCAACTTAAAGTGCTTTACAATCCGAAGACCTTCTTCACACACGCGGCATGGCTGGATCAGGCTTTCGCCCATTGTCCAATATTCCCCACTGCTGCCTCCCGTAGGAGTCTGGACCGTGTCTCAGTTCCAGTGTGACTGATCATCCTCTCAGACCAGTTACGGATCGCAGCCTTGGTGAGCCATTACCTCACCAACTAGCTAATCCGACCTAGGCTCATCTGATAGCGTGAGGTCCGAAGATCCCCCACTTTCTCCCGTAGGACGTATGCGGTATTAGCGCCCGTTTCCGGACGTTATCCCCCACTACCAGGCAGATTCCTAGGCATTACTCACCCGTCCGCCGCTCGCCACCAGGTACAAGTACCCGTGCTGCCGCTCGACTTGCATGTGTTAGGCCTGCCGCCAGCGTTCAATCTGAGCCATGATCAAACTCTTCAGTTCAAACATCTTTGGGTTTTGAGAAAACCCTAAACTTGGCTCAGCAATCGTTGGTTACATCTTTGATTTCTCGCGGAGTAACTTGTGATGCTGATAATCTTTTTGACTATCAGTCTGACTCCACAAGCACCCACACGAATTGCTTGATTCAGTTGTTAAAGAGCGGTTGGTTAAGATCTTTCGTCTCAACCGAGGCGCGCATTCTACAGCAGCCTCATTTACTGTCAAGCGATTTTTTAAGAAGTTTTTGAAGATTTCCTCAACAACTTCAACCACTTGCGCTTTCGATCTCTCGTTAGCGGGAGGCGAATTCTACAGCGTTACACGCTGCTGTCAACACCTCTTTTCAACCGCTTTCGACCGAGACGATCGAATCGTTAATAAGGCGAAAACACACTGCCTTACTAACTGCTTCTGGCTTCGATGAACTGAAGCGTAACCGCCGCCGAAAACTGCGTAACTCGTTGAATATCAAGGAGTTTTCCGTTTCGACTGCGCCGGAAGTGGGGCGAATTATAGAGACATATAACTCGCCGTCAACACCTATTTTCTGCTTTATTCGGATTTGAGCGTAATGCGCGCAAATGCCTTCTTGCCGGCCTGACAAACATGCGTCGCGCCCAATGCATATATAAAGGTGCGATCAACAACTTCGCCATCCACGCGCACACCACCAGAACCCAGAAGGTCGCGCGCCACTGCAGCGTTCTTAACCAGCCCAGCTTTATTAAGGACGGCAGCAATCGGCATATCCTCAGTGGCCGTCAGCTCGATCTCCGGCAAATCCTCTGGCAGTTCGCCATCCTTCATGCGGTTGCCCGCAGCACGATGAGCACTTGCAGCCGCCTCCTCACCATGGAAGCGCGCAACAACTTCCTCAGCCAGTTTGATCTTGATGTCACGCGGATTCGCACCCGCCTCGACATCAGCGCGGAATGCATCGATTTCTTCCATCGAACGGAAGCTGAGCAGCTCGAAATAACGCCACATCAACGCATCAGGAATGGAAACCAACTTGCCATACATAACCCCTGGCGCTTCCTGGATACCCACGTAGTTGCCCAAGGACTTGGACATCTTCTTGACCCCATCCAACCCTTCAAGCAACGGCATGGTCAGGATGCATTGCGCCTCTTGACCATAACCGCGCTGCAGCTCACGCCCCATCAACAGGTTGAACTTCTGATCGGTACCACCCAGCTCGACATCAGCACGCAGCGCAACCGAGTCGTACCCCTGAACCAGCGGATACAAAAACTCATGGATAGCAATCGGCTGATTGGTCGAGTAGCGCTTATCGAAGTCATCGCGCTCGAGCATGCGCGCAACCGTGTATTGAGAAGTCAGACGAATGAAGTCCGCCGGCCCCATCTTGTCCATCCAAGTCGAGTTGAAAGCCACCTCAGTCTTGGCTGGATCAAGAATCTTGAAGACCTGGCTTTTATAGGTCTCGGCATTTTCCAGAACCTGCTCGCGAGTCAACGGCGGACGAGTGGCACTCTTGCCGCTTGGATCACCGATCATCCCGGTAAAGTCGCCAATCAGGAAGATCACTTGATGACCCAGATCCTGAAATTGACGCAGCTTATTGATAAGCACGGTATGCCCAAGGTGCAAATCCGGCGCAGTCGGATCGAAGCCGGCCTTGATACGCAGCGGCACGCCACGCTTGAGCTTCTCGATCAACTCGGACTCGACCAACAACTCTTCCGCACCACGCTTGATCAGCGCTAGCTGCTCTTCAACCGACTTCATAACAGACCCGCAAGGCTCAGATTCAAAAGGGAACCAACCATACAAGATCACGGACTAATTACAAGTTTTGCCCGGCGTACGGGTGCATTCAGAGAACAGAGTGTCCGCGCGCTTGCGTCACAGATGATTTGGTTATATTTTATACAGTTATTTCATCGTCATCATGTCATTCATCTTTTCCATTTCATCTTTTCAAAGTCAAATTACCTATGACCACCGAACCGTCTAAAGCGCCACCGCTTTATCCGAAGAGCCACCTGCTCGCCGCAAGCGGCATAGCAGCCCTTCTAAGTCTGGCTCTGCTGGTATTCCCTTCCAGTGATGTTGAAGCCAAAAAAACCACCTTGAGCCTTGATCTGGAAAGCCCGATTGAGCAACTCACACAAGATCAAGACGCTGCATCTACGGAACAAGCCACAACTGAAGCAGTAGCCTCCCCTTTCGCACAGATCGAAAACACCCCGGAAGACACCACGGAAACCGCAGAAAGCAAGCCTGCGCCCGCCGTAGTGGAAGAAGCAAAAGCTCCAGGCCACAGAGAAGTAACAGTCACCAAGGGCGACACCCTGTCCACGCTGTTCGAGAAGGTTGGCCTGCCCGCCACCTCGGTGCACGAAATACTGGCTAGCGACAAGCAAGCCAAACAGTTTTCTCAGCTCAAACATGGCCAGAAGCTGGAGTTCGAACTGACTCCAGACGGCCAACTGAACAACCTGCACACAAAAGTCAGCGATCTGGAAACCATCACGCTGACCAAAGGCCCCAAAGGCTTTACCTTCAACCGAGTGATCACCAAGCCAGTAGTGCGCTCAGCCTACGTTCACGGCGTGATCAACAGTTCGCTTTCACAGTCCGCGGCCCGTGCTGGCCTGTCCCATAGCCTGACCATGGATATGGCGAGCATTTTCGGCTACGACATCGACTTCGCTCAGGACATTCGCCAGGGTGACGAGTTTGACGTGATCTATGAGCAGAGGGTGGCCAACGGCAAAGTGGTCGGGACCGGCAATATCCTCTCCGCGCGTTTCACCAACCGTGGCAAAACCTACACCGCAGTGCGCTACACCAACAAACAAGGCTCAAGCAGCTACTACACCGCAGACGGCAACAGCATGCGCAAGGCGTTCATCCGCACGCCAGTGGACTTTGCCCGCATCAGCTCACGCTTCTCCATGGGGCGCAAGCATCCAATCCTGAACAAGATCCGCGCTCACAAGGGCGTCGACTATGCCGCTCCGCGGGGTACCCCCATCAAGGCCGCCGGCGACGGCAAGGTCCTGCTGGCAGGTCGCCGCGGCGGTTACGGCAACACCGTGATCATCCAGCACGGCAATACCTACCGCACGCTGTATGGCCACATGCAAGGCTTCGCCAAAGGCGTCAAGACCGGCGGCTCGGTGAAGCAGGGTCAGGTCATTGGCTATATCGGCACCACAGGCCTGTCCACCGGCCCACACTTGCATTACGAGTTTCAGGTCAATGGCGTCCACGTAGACCCGCTGGGCCAAAAACTGCCAATGGCCGACCCGATCGCCAAGGCAGAACGCGCTCGTTTCCTCCAACAGAGCCAGCCTCTGATGGCTCGAATGGAGCAGGAAAAGGCCACGATGCTGGCCTCGAGCAAGCGCTGAACCATGGCGCGCTATATAGGAGTCATGTCCGGAACCAGCCTTGATGGCCTGGACATCGCCCTGATCGAACAGGATCCGGCGATCAGACTGATCGCCACCCACTACATCCCCATGCCAGAGTCCCTGCGCGCCGAACTGTTGAGCTTGTGCGCCAGCGGCCCAGACGAGATCGCCCGCTCCGCCATGGCCCAGCAGCATTGGGTCAAGCTGGCTGCCCAGGGCATCCATAGCCTTCTGCAACAGCAACAACTGCAAGCTGTGGACATTCGCGCCATTGGCAGTCACGGCCAGACAGTACGTCATGAACCGAGCCGCGGTTTTACTGTGCAGATTGGCAACCCGGCACTGCTTGCAGAGCTCACCGGCATTAGCGTCGTCAGTGACTTTCGCAGCCGCGATGTAGCCGCCGGCGGCCAAGGGGCACCACTAGTCCCGGCCTTCCACGAAGCCCTGTTCGAACGGCGTACAGGAAACCGTGCAGTTCTGAACATTGGCGGCTTCAGCAACCTGAGTCTGATCGAGACGGACAAACCGGTGACCGGCTTCGATTGCGGCCCAGGCAATGTACTGCTCGACACCTGGATACAGGATCAACGCGCAGAAACCTTTGACCGCAACGGCCAGTGGGCAGCCAGCGGCCAGCTCGACCAGTCCTTATTGACAACCCTGCTCAGCGACCCGTTCTTCGCTACCCAGGGGCCGAAGAGCACAGGGCGCGAAGTATTCAATCTGCAGTGGCTGCAACGGCAGCTGGCACAGCACCCTCCGCTTCCCGCCGAAGATGTGCAAGCCACCCTGCTGGAACTGACCGCACTGACCATCGTTCACTCGCTGCAGGCGGCACAGAGCGACACCCAGGAGCTTCTGGTCTGTGGCGGTGGCGCCCACAACAACGCCCTGATGCAGCGCCTCGCGGCCCTACTGCCCGGGACACGGGTGAGCAGCACCGCTGTATATGGCGTGGATCCCGACTGGGTCGAGGCCATGGCCTTCGCCTGGCTGGCCCATTGCTGCATGGAAGGCATTGCCGCCAACCGCCCCAGCGTTACCGGCGCCCGCGGCCTGCGGATACTGGGCGCTATCTACCCCGCTTGAACACCAGACAGCAAAACGCCGCAGGATCGTCAGACCTTGCGGCGCTAGGCGAATGGCTTTGAGCGATCGATCAGATCGAAAACGATGACCCGCAACCACAGGTAGTGGTGGCATTGGGGTTTTTGATCACGAAACGCGAACCTTCCAGGCCTTCCTGATAGTCCACCTCAGCACCGGCCAGGTACTGGAAACTCATGGGGTCCACCACCAGGCTCACACCCTCGCGCTCAACGATGGTGTCATCCTCGGCCACTTCCTCATCAAAAGTGAAACCGTACTGAAACCCCGAACAACCGCCGCCCGTAACGAATACGCGCAGCTTCAAGCGATCATTACCCTCTTCGTCGACCAGGGTCTTCACCTTGTGCGCTGCACCTTGAGTGAATTGCAAAGCCGTGGGGGTGAAGGATTCAACGCTCATGCTGACTATCTCCCGGCGTTAAGCCGCCATACTGCGTAATGACGCGCATTATCCGCTTCTCCTAGAAAAGCGGTCAACTATTGTTACGGTATATCAATAGTCGTACAGCTACCCGCATAACGCACAAAGGCCCGTCAGACGGGCCTTTGTGTTCAACGCTAAAACGGCCTTAAGGCAGCATGCCCGCGTGGGACAGTCCCAGACGCTCATCCAGGCCAAAGAGGATGTTGAGGTTTTGCACTGCCTGGCCCGAAGCGCCCTTGACCAGGTTGTCGATGACCGACAGCACCACCACCAGATCACCGTCCTGCGGACGATGCACCGCGATCCGGCACACGTTGGCGCCACGCACGCTACGGGTTTCAGGATGACTGCCCGCTGGCATCACATCGACAAAGGGTTCGTTGGCATAGCGCTTCTCGAACAACGCCTGCAAATCAACCGAACGCTCCACCACCGTCGAGTAGAGCGTGGAGTGAATACCGCGAATCATCGGCGTCAAATGCGGAACGAAGGTAAGACCTACATCCTTGCCCGCCGCCCGACGCAAGCCCTGGCGGATTTCCGGCAAATGACGATGCCCTTTGACCGCGTAGGCCTTCATGCTCTCAGAGGTTTCCGAGTACAGCGAACCCACGCTGGCACCACGGCCGGCGCCGCTGACACCCGACTTGCAGTCGGCGATCAGACGCGACGCATCAGCCAGCCCCGCTTCAAGCAGCGGCAGGAAGCCCAGCTGGGTAGCGGTTGGATAGCAGCCCGGAACAGCGATCAGCCGAGCCTTCTTGATCTGCTCGCGGTTGACTTCCGGCAAGCCGTAGACCGCCTCATCCAGCAGTTCGGGAGCGCCGTGTGGCTGGCCGTACCACTTGGCCCACTCATCGGCATCCTGCAAACGGAAGTCCGCCGACAGGTCGATGACCTTGGTTCCCGCCGCCAGCAACTCCCCGGCCAGGGCATGGGCTACCCCGTGAGGCGTGGCGAAGAACACCACATCGCAAGCCCCCAGGGTCTTGATGTCCGGCACGCTGAAGGCCAGGCCGTCATAGTGACCGCGCAGGTTCGGATACATGTCGGCGACGGCCAGGCCGGCTTCGGATCGCGAAGTGATGACCTCCACTCGCGCTTGCGGATGCTGTGCCAACAGACGCAGCAGTTCGACACCGGTGTAACCCGTGCCGCCGACGATACCGACCTTGACCATAAACCTGCCCTCAACGAACCCACTGGAAAGCTGCCGATAATAGGGGCGGCGCGCCCCTGCGACAACCGTCAAGGTGACGTGCGGCCGCTCTACCCTCTACTATCTTCGCCAACGTGAATCTGGGAATAACTAAAAATGCTCTATCTATGGCTCAAAGCCTTTCATATCGTCAGCGTGGTCTGCTGGTTTGCCGGCCTGTTCTACCTGCCACGCCTGTTCGTCTATCACGCCCAAAGCGAAGACAGCGTCAGCCGCGAGCGCTTCTGCCTGATGGAGCGCAAGCTGTACCGCTTCATCATGGGCCCGGCGATGATCGCGGCGCTGATCTTCGGCATCTGGCTGATCAGTCTCAACCCCAGCGCCTACTTCGGCCAGGGCGGCTGGATGCACGCCAAGCTGACCCTGGTGGTGATCCTGATCGGCTATCACCACATGTGCGGCGCTCAAGTGAAACGCTTCGCCCGTGGCGAGAACACCCGCAGCCATGTCTTTTATCGCTGGTTCAATGAAGTACCGGTTCTGCTATTGCTGGCTATCGTAATTTTGGTCGTTGTCAGGCCGTTCTAACACTGACTAGTCACTTGCCTGGGGGTACTCCAATGTCACTGCCCGTTCTGCTCGAGCAACACCTGCGCCTGCCCCTGGTGGCGGCGCCGATGTTCCTGATCTCCAACCCCGAACTGGTCCTGGCCTGCTGTCGCAATGGCGTGGTCGGCAGCTTCCCGGCCCTGAACCAGCGCGAAAGCAGTGGCTTCAAGGCCTGGCTCGAAGAGATCGAGGCGGGGCTGGACAAATTGGAGAACCCTGCCCCCTACGCGGTGAACCTGATCGTGCACAACAGCAATCCGCGCCTGCAGGCGGACCTGCAGATCTGCATCGAACACCAGGTGCCGATCGTCATCACCAGCCTGGGAGCGGTCAAGGAGGTCGTGGACGCCGTACACAGCTACGGCGGCCTGGTGTTCCATGACGTGACCACGCGCCGGCACGCGGAGAAAGCCGCAGAAGCCGGAGTCGATGGACTGATCGCCGTCGCCGCAGGGGCCGGCGGCCATGCTGGCACCTGGAGCCCCTTCGCCCTCATCGCCGAAATCCGCCAGTTCTTCGACAAGACCCTGCTGCTGGCCGGCTGCCTGAACCGCGGCCACGAGATTCTCGCCGCTCAATTGCTCGGTGCCGACCTGGCGTACCTGGGTACACGCTTTATCGGCACCCGCGAAAGTCATGCACCGGACGCCTACAAGGAGATGCTGCTCAGCTCCCGCGCTGCGGACATCGTGCACACCGCCGCCGTGTCCGGGGTGCCCGCCAGCTTCATGCGCCAAAGCCTGGAGAATGCCGGTTTCGACCTGGCTGCCCTGCAGGGCAAGGGTGAAATCAACTTCGGTTCCAAGCTCAAGCCCATCAGCGACGAGGCCAAGGCCTGGAAAACCGTTTGGTCGGCCGGCCAAGGCGTAGGCGAAATCGACGACCTGCCCAGCGTCGATCAATTGATCGCCCGCCTGGATAGCGAATACCAAGCCGCCCAGGCACGCGCCGCGCAGTTGGGCAATCGCTGGCCACGTTAACCCGTTCTCATTGTTTTTTGGCCAGCGGGGGGGCGCTGGCCTTAAACTAGCCGCCTTTTATGTAAGCCTTCTTTTCAAAAGACAGGGATGCCCCCCATGAGCGAAACTCGCTACAAGATTGTTTTCGACGGCGCGCTGCTGCCCGGCGTCGAGAAGTCCACCGCCCAACTGAACCTGGCCGAACTGTTCAAAAGCGATGCTGCCGCAGTGGAGCGTCTGTTCAGCGGCCAACGGGTAGAGCTCAAACGCGATCTGACCCAAGCGGATGCCCAGCGCTACCTGGAAGCCCTGAAAAACGCCGGGATCGATGCCCGTATCGAAGCTGAACAGGCACTGGACCTGAACCTGGACGCGGTCACCCATGCCCCGAGCCCGGCGCCGATCAGCGAGTCGCCCTACGCGCCCCCACAAGCCACGGTCGGCGAAGCTCTGCCGCAATACGCCACACTCAATGTCTTCAGCTTCGAAGGCCGCATCGGTCGCCTGCGCTACCTGGCCTGGACCCTGGTCCTGACGGTCGCGATGCTGGCCGTGGTCGGAGTCGGTGCATTCTTCGGCATTCTTTCCGCTGCCGTGCTCAACTCCACGCTCCTCACTGGAGTAGGGATCGTCGGCGGCATCGTGGTGTTCATCGGTTTCATCGTCGTCAGCATCCAGATCAGCGTGCAGCGCCTGCATGACCTGGGCTGGTCCGGCTGGCTGTGGCTGCTGAACTTCGTGCCAATCGTCGGCAGCATCTTCCCCCTGGTGCTGATGGTCAGCCCGGGCAGCAACGTCGCCAACCGCTACGGCGCCCCACCACCGCCCAATACCACTGCGGTCAAGGTCCTGTCGTGGATGTGGGTGGTACTGATCGTGGCATTGATCGTTGGCATGGTGGCCGGTGGCCTGAGCTCCCTGGAAGATCGCTACAGCGAGACCAGCTACAGCGAAAGCGTCGACTCCGGCAGCGTTGACGAAGATGCTGAACCCGCCGACAGCGCCGCGGCCCCTGTAGAATCCGAGCAAGAATAAACGCGTCCGAGCCTGCGACCCTTCCTGTCGCAGGCGACCGGCCGTTGCGATGGAGAAATGCATGACCCGTTACGCTCTGATCACCGGCGCTTCCAGCGGCATAGGCCTGGCCCTGGCCGAAGCACTGGCCCGGCGTGGGCGCAACCTGCTTCTGGTGGCCCGCCAGCGTGATCAGCTGGAAAGCATCGCCCTGGAGTTGACCCAACGTTTTGGTGTCGAAGTGCTGTTTCGCGCCTGCGACCTGGGGGAGCCCTTGCGCCTGTCCGGCTTCCTGTTGGAACTGGAGGAAGGCGAGCGTCAGATCGATCTGCTGGTCAACTGCGCCGGCATCGGCACCTGCGGCCCCTTCCTGGCCCAGGACTGGATGACCGAACAGGACCTGATCGAGGTCAACATCCTCGCCCTGACCCGCCTGTGTCATGCCCTGGGCAACAGCATGGCGCTGCTGGGCGGCGGACAGATTCTCAACGTCGCCTCGGTAGCCGCCTTCTATCCGGGCCCGTGGATGAGCACCTACTACGCCAGCAAGGCCTATGTCCTGCACTTCTCCGAAGGCCTGCGCGAAGAACTGAAGAAATGCGCCGTCAAGGTCTCGGTGCTGTGCCCCGGCCCGACTCGCACGGACTTTTTCCGCACGGCACAAATGGACACTCAAAGGCTCAACGACAGCAAACTGCTCATGAGCCCCGAGGAAGTGGCCCTGTACGCGGTCCGCGCGCTGGAGAAGAACCGCGCCCTCATCATTCCCGGCCGCCTGAACCGCTGGATGGCTTTCAGCAGCCGCCTCGGCTCGCGCTGGCTGACCCGCAAGATCGTCGGTTACGTCAATCGGGCCTATTGCCCACGTTAGATGCCGGGCTGGGCGCACAGGATGAGCCTGAGTACACTCAGCCCGGACCAACCCAATGGAGAAACAGCTGTGGATACTCTGTTCACCAAGATCATCAACAGAGAAATACCCGCGAAGATCATCTACGAGGACGACCAGGTTCTGGCCTTCCACGACATCGCCCCGCAAGCGCCGGTGCACTTCCTGGTGATTCCGAAAAAGCCCATCCGCACCCTCAACGACCTCACCGAGGACGACAAGGCCCTGGCCGGGCATATTCTGTTCACCGCCCAGCGACTGGCCAAGGAACAAGGCTGTGAAGACGGCTTCCGGGTGGTGATGAACTGCAATGAGCTGGGCGGACAGACCGTCTACCACATTCACATGCATGTGCTGGGTCAACGTCAGATGAACTGGCCTCCGGGCTGATTGCCCCACCCACTCCCCCCCTGCACGGCGCCCTCTCGTCCGGTCTGCGACGAGGGTGCGCTGATCCAGCGCAGTTTTCGCCCCATCGATTGGAGTAAACTGGCCGCCGTGATTCTTCCCGGAGATAAGCATGACTACCCAACGTCACTACTCGCCGATTGACCGCCTGCTGCTGCAGGCCGATATGGCCATGCGCACGCTGTTGCCGTTCAGTGGCCAACCTTATCGCCCGTCGCCGGCCATCGTGCAGCCGGAAGCGCAGATGAGTGACGAGGACACCCGGCATGTTGCCGGCCTGATGCGCATCAACCACACCGGGGAAGTCTGTGCCCAGGCGCTGTACCAGGGCCAGGCGCTGACCGCCAAGCTGCCCCAGGTACGCCAGGCCATGGAGCATGCCGCCGAAGAAGAGATCGACCACCTGGCCTGGTGCGAACAGCGCATCCGTCAGCTGGGCAGCCATCCCAGTGTGCTCAATCCATTGTTCTACGGCCTGTCGTTCGGCATCGGCGCAGCGGCCGGCCTGATCAGCGACAAGGTCAGCCTGGGTTTCGTCGCCGCCACCGAAGATCAGGTCTGCAAACACCTGAACGAGCACCTGGAACAGCTCCCGGCCGAGGACGAAAAGTCCCGAGCCATTCTCGAGCAGATGCGGATCGACGAAGAACACCACGCCGAAACTGCCCTTGAAGCCGGCGGCTTTCGCTTCCCGGCACCGGTCAAGTTCGGCATGAGCCTGTTGGCCAAGGTCATGACCAAAAGCACCTACCGGATCTGACCCCGCTACTGCCGCTGACAAAAAAGGGCGCTCCATGAGCGCCCTTTGCTTTGCCCGAAACAATCGACGCCAATCAGCCGAGCTCGACGATTTCGTAATCGTGAGTGATGGCCACGCCAGCGGCGCCGAGCATGATCGAGGCGGAGCAGTATTTCTCGGCCGACAGCTCGATAGCGCGCTTGACCTGGGCTTCCTTCAAGCCCCGCCCCTTGACCACGAAGTGCATGTGAATCTTGGTGAAGACCTTGGGATCTTCGGTCGCGCGTTCGGCGTCGAGGAAGGCCTCGCAACTTTCCACGGCCTGGCGCGACTTCTTCAGAATGCTGACCACATCGAAGTTGCTGCAACCGCCCACGCCCAACAGGAGCATTTCCATGGGGCGAACACCCAGATTACGTCCACCGGCTTCTGGTGGGCCGTCCATCACCACGACATGACCGCTGCCCGACTCACCGAGGAACATGGCTTCGCCAGCCCATTGGATGCGTGCCTTCATCGCCAAGACTCCACTGCTAAAAAAGGGTCGCCAGCTTAGCACAGGGTTTTGCCCGGGCCGCGCTTTGCCCGCTGTAGGCCTATTGCCGATCCTTACCAAGAAAAATCTTAAATCCGCTTAGGATGTGTCTGTTAAGCTGACGCCAAATGAATGGCGCATCGCCAGCGTCAAACAGCTTCGCTGTTCGCCCCATAACAAACACCTCATACCGTGCAGTCTTTTCGGGATACAACCATGGTTGCTATTGCCCCCACCTCCAGGATCAAAAATCTCGACAAGTTGCTGATGCACTGTCAACGCCGCCGGTACCAGGCCAAGAGCAACATCATCTGCGCCGGCGACGTGTCCGACAGCCTGTACTTCATCATCAAGGGTTCGGTGACCATCCTCATCGAAGACGACGACGGCCGGGAGATGATCATTGCCTACCTCAACGCTGGGGACTTCTTCGGCGAGCTGGGGCTGTTCGAAGAGGCCGGGCAGGAGCAGCAACGCAGCGCCTGGGTGCGCGCCAAGGTGGAATGTGAAGTGGCGGAAATCAGCTATGCCAAGTTCCGAGAGCTGTCGCAGATCGATCCGGACATTCTGTACGTGCTGAGCGGGCAGATCGCCCAGCGCCTGCGCAACACCACGCGCAAGGTCGGCGATCTGGCGTTCTTCGATGTGACCGGACGGGTTGCCCGCTGCTTGCTGGAGCTGTGCAAGCAACCGGATGCCATGACCCATCCGGACGGCATGCAGATCAAGATCACCCGCCAGGAGATCGGCCGGATCGTCGGCTGTTCACGGGAGATGGTCGGCCGCGTCCTCAAGGACCTGGAAGAACGCAATCTGGTTCACGTCAAAGGCAAGACCATGGTGGTGTTCGGCACCCGCTAGCCCGGCAGAAAGCCCTTGAGCATCTCGCGGTAGAGACTGTCCAGCCGGTCGATGGCATCGGGGGCGGCAAAAGCCTCATGCAAGGCGATATGGCTTTCGGCCCGGCAACGCTGCTCCAGTCCACAGGCCTGATTGAAGCTATTGACCGCTTCCACCATCGAGGCGCGCTCGTTATCCAGCAACAAGGCTCCGTGTACCAGCCCCACCGGCCGCTGCCCGCCCTTGCTCTGGCGCCAGCGCTGGGCAGTGCCGACCAGTTTGCGACCGTCCAGATTGACGTTGAAGCGCCCATCGCAAAAGGCACCGTCCACCTCTCCCAACGACGGATTGCCTCCCAGCTCAGTGAGCAGGTCGCAAATCGGCTGGCACAAGCGTCGATAGGCCGTTTCAATCCGCCCCTGATCCCCCTCGCTACGCGGCGGCGCGTAGACCAGCGCAATGTTCACCGTGGCCGCCGACTGCGGCACCGGCTCGCCACCGGTTTCCCGCAGCAACACCGGCCAGCCATTGGCAGCCGACACCTGGCAAGCCTGCTCGAATCCGGGCAGGCGGCTCAGGCGCCGCGGCATCACCAGCGCCCGGTCACTGGGTTGCCAGAACAGCAGGCCAAACTCCTGCTCTGTGGCACACACCTGAGCCAGCAGATCCTGCTCGGCCTGCAGGCCGGCTTCGACGGTCAAGGCAAGGGGTTGAGTCATGACAGGGAAAGTCCTTGGCAGTGGATATGAAAAAGCCGGCATCGCCGGCTTGTTCAGTGTTTCAGGTTCAGTCCAGGGTCGAACCGCTGACCGGGACGCCGCGTTCAGGGAAGAACAGGCGTTGCAGCTCGCTGCCCGGACTCTCGGCACGCATGAACGCCTCGCCCACCAGGAACGAATAGACGTTGCTGATTTCCATCAGCTCAACATCGGCACGATTGAGAATGCCACTCTCGGTAATCACCAGGCGGTCGCGGGGAATCCGCGGCAGCAGGTCGAGGGTGGTTTCCAGGTCGACATCGAAGGTGTGCAGGTTGCGGTTGTTGATCCCCACCAACGGCGTGTCGAGGGTTTTCAGTGCCCGCTCCAGCTCATCGCCATCGTGCACTTCCACCAGCACATCCAGGCCAACGCCCTTGGCCACCGCGGCCAGCTCGGCCATTCGCGCGTCATCCAGCGCGGCGACGATCAGCAGCACACAGTCGGCCCCCAGGGCACGGGCTTCGACGATCTGATAGGGATCGATCATGAAATCCTTGCGGATAACCGGCAACTTGCTGGCAGCCCGAGCCTGTTGCAGGTAAGCATCGGCGCCCTGGAAAAAGTCGACGTCGGTGAGCACCGACAGGCAGGTGGCGCCGCCCTTCTCATAACTCCTGGCAATGTCCGCCGGCACAAAGTTCTCGCGGATCACACCTTTGCTGGGGGATGCCTTCTTGATCTCGGCGATCACCGCCGGTTGCTTGAGCTTGGCCTGCTCCTGCAGAGCCTTGGCGAAGCCGCGCGGGGCATCGGCGGCTCGCGCCAGGGTTTCCAGCTCGGCCAGGCTGACACGCGCGCTACGCTCGGCAACCTCCTGCACCTTGCGGGCGAGGATCTTTTCCAGAACAGTCGGCACACTCATCCTTCATTCTCCTGCTTGAACACCGCGGTAAAGGCGCCCAGTTCCTCAAGCTTTTCCCGGGCCAGGCCCGTGTGCAAGGCATCGTGAGCCAGGGCCACGCCCTCTTTCAGGCTGCTGGCATGATCCGCGGCATACAGCGCCGCACCGGCATTGAGCACAATCATTTCGGCGGCCTTCTGCCCATGCTCGGTCTTGCGTCGTCCCAGGGCATCGCGAATCAGCTCCAGGGACGCCGCCGGGCTCTCCACCACCAGGCCAAACAGGCTCTGGCTCTTCATGCCCAGGTCCTCGGGCTGCACCCAGTACTCGGTAATCTGGTCATTCTTCAGCTCGGCCACATAGGTCGGTGCAGCCAGGCTGAACTCGTCCAGGCCATCCTGGGAGTGCACCACCAGCACATGCTTGCTGCCCAGGCGCTGCAAAACCTCGGCCAATGGCCGGCACAGCGCCTGGGTGAACACGCCCACCACCTGATGTTTCACGCCGGCCGGATTCGTAAGCGGGCCAAGCATGTTGAACAGGGTGCGCAGACCAAGGTCGCGACGCGGGCCAGCGGCATATTTCATGGCGCCGTGATGAGACTGGGCAAACATGAAGCCGATACCGACGTTGTCGATGCAGCGGGCCACCTGGACCGGCGTCAGGTTCAGGTAGACCCCGGCCGACTCCAGCAAGTCGGCACTGCCGCTCTTGCCGGACACCGCGCGATTGCCATGCTTGGCGACCGTGCAGCCGGCCGCCGCCACCACAAAAGAAGAAGCCGTGGACACGTTGAAGATGTTCGCACCGTCACCGCCGGTGCCTACCACATCCACCACACCGTCGAGGGTCTTGAGCTCGACCTTGTCCGCCAACTCGCGCATCACCGACACCGCGCCGACGATTTCGTCGATGCTTTCGCTTTTCATGCGCATGGCCATCATGAAGGCACCAATCTGCGCATCGGTGCATTGACCGGTCATGATCTCGCGCATCACATCGCGCATCTCGTCGGTGCTCAGGTCCAGATGGCCGACAATACGGCTCAGGGCAGTCTTGATATCCATGAAAAGTCCTTAGCGCGTGCCGCCGCTCTGTTTGAGGAAGTTGGCGAACAGCTCGTGGCCCTGCTCGGTGAGAATAGACTCGGGGTGAAATTGCACACCCTCGATATTCAATGTCTTGTGGCGCAGCCCCATGATCTCGTCGACGGAACCGTCTTCCAGTTGAGTCCAGGCAGTGACTTCGAGGCAGTCGGGCAGGCTGTCCCGCTTGACCACCAGCGAGTGGTAGCGGGTCACCGTCAGCGGCAGGTTCAGGCCGCTGAATACCCCCAGGTCACGATGGAACACCGGGCTGGTCTTGCCGTGCATCACTTGCCGGGCACGTACCACCTGGCCGCCAAAGGCCTGGCCGATGGACTGGTGACCCAGGCACACGCCGAGAATCGGCAGCTTGCCGGCGAAATGCTTGATCGCCTCGATGGAGATACCGGCTTCGGTGGGTGTGCAAGGACCGGGCGAAACCACGATGCGCTCAGGCTTGAGCGCCTCGATTTCAGCCACGGTCAGCTCGTCATTGCGCACCACCTTGACCTCGGCACCCAACTCGCCCAGGTACTGGACGACGTTATAGGTGAAGGAGTCGTAGTTATCGATCATCAGCAACATAGTGGAAACTCCTCAAGCCTTGGATGCGGGGGTTTGTTCAGCCAGTGCCACGGCACGGAACATTGCGCGACGCTTGTTCAGCGTCTCTTCCCACTCCAGGGTCGGCACCGAGTCGGCAACAATCCCGCCGCCGGCCTGTACATGCAGCTCACCGTTCTTGATCACCGCGGTGCGAATGGCAATCGCGGTGTCCATGTTGCCGTTCCAGGCGAAATAACCCACGGCGCCGCCGTAGATGCCGCGCTTGACCGGTTCCAGCTCGTCGATGATTTCCATGGCCCGGATCTTCGGCGCCCCGGACAACGTCCCCGCCGGCAGGATCGCCCGCAGGGCATCCATCGCTGTCAGCCCGGCCTTCAATTGACCGGTGACGTTGGAGACGATGTGCATCACGTTGGAATAACGCTCGATGACCATCTTCTCGGTGAGCTTCACGCTACCGATTTCGGATACGCGACCGGTGTCGTTGCGCCCCAGGTCGATCAGCATCAGGTGCTCGGCAATTTCCTTGTCGTCCGACAGCAGGTCCTGTTCCAGGGCCAGGTCGGCTTCCTCGGTTGCGCCCCGCGGACGGGTGCCGGCAATCGGCCGCACGGTAATCAGGTTGTCCTCGACCCGCACCAGCACCTCCGGCGAACTGCCCACGACATGGAAGTCACCGAAGTTGAAGAAGTACATGTAAGGCGTCGGGTTGAAGCAGCGCAGCGCCCGGTACAGGTCGATGGGCGCGGCCGAAAAATCGATGGACATGCGCTGGGACGGCACCACCTGCATGCAGTCACCGGCCAGGATGTACTCCTTGATAGTGTCCACCGCGCGCTCATAGTCGCCCTGGGTGAAGCTGGAGCGGAACACCGGCTCCGCCGCCGACTGCTTGCTGAAATCCAGCCCGGGGCGTGGCGTGATCGGCTGACGCAGCTGTGCCAGCAACTCCTGCAAACGCGCCTGGCCGGCTTCGAACGCATTGTCCTGGCTCGGATCGGCCAGCACGATGGCGTGCATCTTGCCCGCCAGGTTGTCGAACACCACCACTGCATCGGAAACCATCAGCAGGATATCCGGCACGCCGATCGGATCCGGATTCGGGCACTGGCCCAGGCGCGGCTCGACATAACGCACGCAGTCATAACCGAAGTACCCCACCAGGCCGCCGTTGAAACGCGGCAGGCCGGCGATGGTCGGTACGTTGTAGCGGGCTTTGAATTCCTCGACGAAGGCCAGTGGATCGGCCACTTCATGGCTTTCGATCTCGATCCCGTCATGGGTCACGCTGACTCGGTGCCCCTGCACACGCAATACGGTGCGGCACGGCAGGCCAATGATCGAATAGCGCCCCCACTTCTCGCCGCCCTGCACCGACTCCAGCAAGTAGGAGTTGGGCTGATCGGCCAGTTTCAGGTAGATCGACAGCGGCGTGTCGAAATCGGCAAGGGTTTCGCAGGCCAGCGGGATACGGTTGTAACCGGCTGCGGCCAAACGCAGGAATTCTTCGCGAATCATGGGATGCCTCGTGGCTTGAGGGTCTAACAGTCAGGTATGCAAACACGCCGGCAGGGCCGGCCAGACAAAAATCAGGCGCGCCAACGCCAACGGGCCAAGGCCTTGATGACTTTCATCCAGAGTTTGCGAGTGACCACCACGATGGAGTTTCCAGAAGGGGATGGAACAGCGTCGGGCAACGTTATCTCAGCGGCAGGTTCTAAGCAACCGGGGATCAGCGCCCGCAGATTGTCGATCACCAGCGCCGGGGATTCCTCGGCAATCGGCCGACCATGGTTATAGCCGTAGCTCAGCGCCACGCACTTGACCCCCGCGGCCTTGGCCGCCAGCACGTCACTGCGCGAGTCGCCGACGAACAGCGACTGCGAGGCCGGCACGCTGGCCATCTTCATCACGAAGAACAGCGCCGCCGGGTCCGGCTTCTTCTGCGGCAGGGTGTCGCCACCGATGATCCAGCGGAAATACCGGCCGATCTTCATCTGATCCAGCAAGGGGGCGACGAAACGCTCGGGCTTGTTGGTGATCAGGGCCATTTCCACGCCCTGCTTGTGCAGCCACTTGAGGGTTTCGCGCACGCCGGGATAGACCACGGTCAGCTCATGACTGTCCTCATAGGCCGCATTGAACAGCTCAAGAGCGTGCTCGGCCTCGACATCGTCGACGTCCTGGGCCTCCAGGCTGTTGGCCAGGGCCCGGCGCACCAGCATCGGCGCGCCATTGCCGACCCACTCGCGCACCGCGTCGATACCCGCAGGCTTGCGCCCCAGCTTGAGCAGCATCTGATCCACGGCGGCCGCGAGGTCCGGCACCGAATCGACCAGAGTGCCATCCAGGTCGAACATCACCAGCCGCGGCAGACGCCCCGGGAACAGCTGCTCAAATGCGCTCATGAGCGCGCCAGCGCCAGTTCGGCGCGCATCTTCTCGATGACTTCCCGGTAGTTCGGCGCATTGAAGATCGCCGAGCCGGCAACAAAGGTGTCAGCGCCTGCTGCGGCGATCTCACGGATGTTGCCGACGTTCACCCCACCGTCGATCTCCAGGCGGATATCACGGCCGGAGGCATCGATCAGGGCCCGTGCCTCACGCAGCTTGTCGAGGGTCCCAGGAATGAACTTCTGCCCGCCGAAACCCGGGTTGACGCTCATCAGCAGCACCATGTCGACCTTGTCCATCACGTACTTGAGCACGTCCAGCGGGGTTGCCGGGTTGAACACCAGGCCCGCCTTGCAACCGCCTTCGCGGATCATCTGCAGGGAGCGATCCACGTGCAGGGTGGCTTCCGGGTGAAAGGTGATGTAGGTCGCGCCCGCCTCGATGAAGTCGCCGATGATGCGGTCCACCGGGGTCACCATCAGGTGCGCATCGATCGGCGCGGTGATCCCGTACTTGCGCAGCGCCGAGCAGACCATCGGGCCGATGGTCAGGTTCGGCACATAGTGGTTGTCCATGACATCGAAGTGGACGATATCGGCACCGGCGGCCAGGACATTGTCCACTTCCTCGCCCAGACGGGCGAAGTCGGCGGAGAGAATCGACGGAGCAATAGCGAAGGGCTGCATGACGCACCTTTTTTGAGCGGAATCACGATGGCGCGCATTGTATACCTCATGCTTTGGGGCGCACACCGTAACCGCGATGTTCAGTAAGCCGCGCGATAGATCTTCTCGATATCGGCGGAGCTCAGCTTGCGCGGATTGTTGCGCATCAGACGCTCGATCCCCGCGGCCTCCACGGCCATGGCGGGAATTGCCTCTTCGGGCACGCCAAAGCTGCGCAAGCCACTGGGAATCTCCACCGCGGCGCACAGGGCGGTCATCGCCTCCACGGCCCGATCGGCGGCCTCGCCGGCACTCAAGTGCGCGGTCTGCACCCCCATGGCGTCGGCGATATCCTGCATACGCTCGACACAGGCCATCTTGTTCCAGGTCATGACATAGGGCAGCAGCAAGGCATTGCTGACCCCGTGGGACATATGGAAACGGCCACCCAGGGGATAGGCCATCGCATGCACCGCCCCCACCCCGGCATTGCCGAAGGCCATGCCCGCCATCAGGCTGGCGGTGGCCATATCCTCCCGGGCCTGCAGGTTGGCCGGATTGGCAAAGGCCTTGGGCAGCGCCTTGACGATCAGCTTGATGGCGCCTATGGCCAGGGCATCCGTGATCGCGGAGGCACTCAGCGACAGATAGGCTTCAATCGCGTGCACCAGGGCATCGACGCCACTGGCGGCGGTCACGCTGCGGGGGCAGGTCAGGGTCATCTGCGGACTGACCAGGGCCACGTCCGGCAACAGGTAGTCGCTGACAATGCCCTTCTTCAGTTGCGCGGCCCTGTCGGACAGTATCGCCACGTTGGTGACTTCCGAACCGGTGCCGGCGGTGGTGGGGATGGCGATCAGCGGCGGCCCCTTGCGCGGCACCTGATCGATGCCGAACAGGTCTTCCAGGGCGCCGTGATAGCCGGCATAGGCCGCGACACTCTTGGCAATATCGATGGCGCTGCCGCCCCCCAGCCCGATCAGACCGTCATGCCCGCCTTCGCGGTAAACCTGCATGCAGTCTTCGACGATGGCGATTTCCGGATCGGGCAGCACCCGGTCGAAGATCTCGTAATCGCGCTCCCCCAGATGGGCCAACGCCAGCGCCACCGTGCCCGACTCGAGCAGCGCGGCATCAGTGACGATCAGCGGGTTGTCGACATCCAGGCGGGTCAGCTCAGCAGCCAGTTGCTCGATGGCGGTACTGCCGGTGAGCAGCTTATGAGCGATCTTGAAAGAGGAAATACTCATGTGCGCAGCCTCTTATATAGAAGGTGGAAGCTGGCACAAGCGTAGACGTGGATTATCGGTTGTCGCCTATTCAGCGGACGAATGCCCTGCCGCCCCTCGCCCGGGAGCACAGTCAGTAGCCCGGGCGGGGAAAGCGAAGGGTTTACACCTGGGCGGTGCGCAGCTTCTCGCTGCGTCCGCGCAGCCATTCCAGGGTCAGCAGCAGAATCACCGAAAAGGCAATCAGCAGCGTCGCCGCCGCGGCAATGGTCGGGCTGAGGTTTTCACGGATGCCGCTGAACATCTGCCGTGGCAGGGTCGCTTGCTCCGGGCCGGCCAGAAACAGGGTCACCACCACCTCGTCGAACGAGGTGGCAAAGGCGAACAGCGCGCCACTGATGACCCCGGGCGCGATCAACGGCAAGGTCACCCGGCGGAAGGTGGTCAAGGGCGAAGCCCCGAGGCTCGCCGCGGCGCGCACCAGGTTATGGTTGAAGCCCTGCAGGGTCGCCGACACGGTGATGATCACGAAAGGCACCCCGAGCACCGCATGCACGATGATCAGCGAGAAGAAACTGTTGCCCATGCCCAGCGGCGCGAAGAACAGGTAGCTGGCGACACCGATGATCACCACCGGCACCACCATCGGCGAAATCACCAGGGCCATGACCAGCGCCTTGCCGGGAAAGTCGCCACGGGTCAGGCCGATGGCCGCGAGCGTGCCGAAGACCATGGCCAGCAGCGTGGCGGCCGGGGCCACGATGATGCTGTTCTTCAAGGCCCGCATCCATTCGGCGGAGGCGAAGAAGTCCTGATACCAGTGCAGCGAGAACCCCTGCAACGGGTACACCAGGAAGCTGCCCGAGTTGAACGACAGCGGGATGATCACCAGCACCGGCAACACCAGGAACAACAGGATCAAGCCGCAGAGAATCCGCAAGCTGTAGAACCAGACCCGTTCGACGGGAGACATGTAGGGGCTCAGCATTTCGATTCTCTCCTTAGCTCAGGCGCAGGCGGCTGGCGCCCACAAGCCAGCTGTAGATCAGATAGAGCACGACGGTCGCCAGCAACAGCAGGCCGCCCAGGGCCGTGGCCATGCCCCAGTTGATGCTGGTGTTGGTGTAGAAGGCGACGAAGTAACTGACCATCTGATCGTTCGGGCTGCCCAGCAATGCCGGGGTGATGTAGTAGCCGATGGCCAGGATGAACACCAGCAGGCAACCGGCGCCGACCCCGGCGTAAGTCTGCGGGAAGTACACCCGCCAGAAGCTGGCGAACGGATGGCAACCCAGGGAAATCGCCGCACGCATGTAGGTGGGCGAGATGCCTTTCATCACGCTGTAGATCGGCAGGATCATGAACGGCAGCAGGATGTGCACCATGGAGATGTAGACCCCGGTGCGGTTGAACACCAGCTCCAGGGGCTTGTCGATCACCCCCATGGCCAGCAGCGCGCTGTTGATCAGGCCACCGGATTGCAGCAGCACGATCCAGGCCGCGACCCGCACCAGGATCGAGGTCCAGAACGGCAGCAGTACCAGGATCATCAAGAGGTTGCTCTTGCGTGCCGGCAGGTTGGCCAGCAGGTACGCCAGGGGATAGGCCAGGGCCAGGCAGATGGCGGTGATCACCAGGCCCATCCAGAAGGTCCGGGCGAAGATGTCCAGGTAGATGGCCTGGTCCGGGGTGGCCGGGGCCAGTTCGCCCAGATCATCAATGCGATGGTCCACCGCCGCCAGCAGGTAGTAAGGGGTCAGGCTGCTGGTGTTGCGACGGATCGCCTGCCAATAGGCCGGGTCGCCCCAGCGCTCGTCCAGGCTTTCCATGGCTTCTTTATAGGATTCGGGCTCGGCCTTGAACGGCAAGGCGCGGGCGGTCTTGGTCAGCAGGCTGCGGTAGCCGGCCAGTTCCATGTTCAGGCGCTTGGACAGGTCGCCCAGGGTCTGATTCTTGCGGGCGTCCGCCAGGTCTTCGCTCAAGGCCTTGTAGGCCCCTTCGCCGGGCAGGCCACGACCGTCCCAGGCACTCACGGCCGCCACCGTGCGCGGCATGCCGCCGACCACTTCCGGGTTGCCGACGCTCTTGTACAGCAGCGCCACGATCGGTACCAGGAACACCAGCAACAGAAACAGCACCAGGGGCGCGATCAAGGCCTGCGCCTTCCAGCGGTTGACCCGCTCGGCACGGGCCAGCCGCTGCTTCAAGGTCGGGCCGGTGACCGCGTTCAGGGGAACGGTGATGGTCATGACAAACTCCGCGAATCGATCTTTCGAATACAAGCCACCAGGCGGCAGGAGCGGGCTTGGCCGCAAATCGAAGGGCATCCTTCAACATCAGGGTTGATGCTGATGACGCCTTCGCGAGCAAGCTCGCTCCTACAACGGCAGGGGGTGGTTACTTGGCTGCCCAGGCGTTGAAGCGCTGTTCCAGCTGCTCGCCGTTGTCAGCCCAGAAGCTGACGTCGATCTGCACCTGGTTGGCGATGTTTTCCGGGGTGGTCGGCATGTCCTTGAGGATGTCCTTGGCCAGCAGCGGCACGGCCTGGGTGTTGGCAGGACCGTAGGCGATGTTTTCCGAATAGGTTTTCTGCTGTTGCGGCTGGACCGAGTAGGCGATGAACTTCTTCGCCGCTTCGGCGCGAGCCTTGTCCAGGCCTTTTGGAATGGCCCAGGCGTCGAAGTCGTAGATGCCGCCGTTCCACACCACTTTCAGGTTGCTTTCCTTCTGCACTGCGGCGATTCGGCCGTTGTAGGCCGAACTCATGACCACGTCGCCGGAAGCCAGGTACTGCGGCGGCTGGGCGCCAGCTTCCCACCACTGGATGTTGGGCTTGAGCTCATCGAGTTTCTTGAAGGCACGATCCTGACCGTCCTTGCCGGCCAGCACCTTGTACACATCCTTGGGCGCGACGCCGTCGGCCATCAGGGCGAATTCCAGGGTGTACTTGGCGCCCTTGCGCAGGCCGCGTTTACCCGGGAATTTCTTGGTGTCCCAGAAGTCGGCCCAGCTGCTGGGGGCTGCTTTCAGCTTGTCGGCGTTGTAGGCCAGCACTGTGGACCAGACGAAGAAGCCCACGCCGCACGGCTGGATAGCGCCCTTGACGTAATCCTCGCTCTTGCCGAACAGCGCCGGGTCCAGTTGCTCGAACATGTCCTCGTCGCAACCACGGGACAGTTCAGGGGATTCCACTTCCACCAGGTCCCAGGACACGCTCTTGGTATCGACCATGGCCTTGATCTTGGCCATCTCGCCGTTGTATTCACCAGCGACGATCTTGCCGTTGCCCGCTGCTTCCCACGGTGCGTAGAAGGCTTTGACCTGAGCCGCCTTGTTCGCCCCGCCAAAGGACACCACGGTCAGGTCCGGGCCCGCCGCCATGGCGTGCGCCGCACCCATCATGCCCAATGCCAGGGCGGTGAATTTCAGGGATCTCAACATTTATTGTGTTCTCCACGTGCAGGTTGGTGTTGCAGGGGGGCGATCAATTCGCCTCTAGAAGCGGGTCAAGCGCGCGAACGTGCTCGACTTGCCAGCCAAGCGGCACCACGTCACCCACTGCCAGCGCAGGATCGAGCTCGGCAATCGGCTGTTTCACGAAGAAGTCGCTCTTGCCGCAGACTTCCAGGCGCACCCGGACGTGGTCGCCCAGATAGATGAATTCCGCCACCCTCCCGGAGAAGCGGTTGACGCAGCTTTCGCTGGAGCCGTTGAGGCTCACGCGCTCCGGCCGGATGGACAGGGTCACAGGCTCGCCGATGCGGCCGACGTTCACCGCCAGCGCTTCGACTTTCTCGCCACGCCCCAGCTCCACCACGCAGCGCTCGCCGTTATGGCTGTGCAGGCGGCCGTTGAGACGGTTGTTCTCGCCAATGAAGTTGGCGACGAAGGTGTTCTTCGGTTCTTCGTAGAGGGTCCGCGGCGGAGCGATCTGCTGGATCTCGCCCTGATGGAACACCGCCACCCGGTCGGACATGGTCAGGGCTTCGCCCTGGTCGTGGGTCACGTAGACCACGGTCACGCCCAGGCGCTGGTGCAGGTGCTTGATCTCCATCTGCATGTGTTCGCGCAACTGCTTGTCGAGGGCGCCGAGGGGTTCGTCCATCAGCACCAGCTGCGGCTCGAACACCAGGGCGCGGGCCAGGGCCACCCGCTGCTGTTGGCCGCCGGACAGTTGCGCCGGATAGCGCTGGGCGAAGGCATCGAGCTGGACCATGCTCAGCACGCGCTTGACCCGCTCGCTGATGTCGGTCTTGCCCAGGCCCCGCACCGACAGCGGAAAGCCGAGGTTCTCGGCCACGGTCATGTGCGGAAACAGGGCGTAGTTCTGGAACACCATGCCGATGTCGCGCTTGTGCGGCGGCACATTGTTGATGGCGCGGCCGGCCAGCTGGATCTCGCCGGCGGTCGGGGTTTCGAAACCGGCCAGCATCATCAGGCTGGTGGTCTTGCCGGAGCCGGACGGCCCCAGCAGGGTGAGGAACTCGCCTTTGCGAATTTCCAGGTTGAGGTCTTTGACGATCAGGTTCTCGCCGTCGTAGCTCTTCTGCACACCACGAAAACTGACCAGAACATCGTTGGCCCCAGCGCTTGAAACGACCTCGCTCATACCCACACCTTTTGTTTTAGACGGCTGTGGAGCAAGCCTAGTGGAGCGCGCAGGTCACGCAAATCGGGGCTCAGGAGAGATTCGCCTCAGCCGCCTGGAAGGTTGTCTGTAGGGATTGCCCTACAAGGATGGCGGGATTGGGTAAGGGCAGTGGCCAGCGACACGCTGCAAGCGGCAAGAAACGGCAAAAGCCTGAGGGCGAGGATGTCGCAAATGGATAAGTGCCCTCCCCGGGAGGTGAAGAGAGCACTGGAGCAGGTGTCAGAGCAGCTTGTGCTCCATGGCGTACTTCACCAGCTCAGCGAGGGACGTGACGTTGAGCTTTTGCATCAACCGCGCCTTGTGGGTGCTGATGGTCTTGCTGCTCAGCGCCAGTTGCTGGGCGATGTCGTTGACATTGGCCCCTTGGGCCAGGCGTTCGAAGACCGAGAATTCGCGCTCGGACAGCAGCGAATGCAAGGGGCGGGCGTCGGTCAGACCGACTTCGAAGACCATGCGGTCCGCCAGATCCGGATCGATGTAGCGCCCGCCCGAGGCCACCTTGCGGATCGCGGTCAGCAGCAGCGACGGGTCGCTGTCCTTGGTGGCGTAGCCGGCAGCGCCGATCTTCAACGCCCGGGCGGCCATCTGCGCCTCATCGTGCATCGACAGCACCAGAATCGCCGGCGGGTTGTTCAGCGCGCGAATCCGCGGAATCGCCTCCAGACCGTTCACCCCGGGCATGGAGATGTCCAGCAGCACCACCTCGCAGCTCACCTGGCGCAGGGTTTCCAGCAGTTGCTCGCCGTTGCTCGCCTCCCCCACCACGGTGAGATCCTTGGCCAACCCGATCAGCTGCTTGATGCCCTCGCGGACAATGGTGTGGTCTTCGGCTACCAGTACACGGATCACGCGCTTCTCCTCGTTATTGTTCTGGATCCAGGGGCACCCGGACGCTCAAGGTGGTGCCTTCGCCCTGCTCGCTTTGCAGCACCAGGCTGCCGCCCATGATCAGCACCCGCTCGCGCATGCCCACCAGCCCAAAGGAGGTTGGCCGTGCCGAAGCGGTGTCGAAACCAAGACCGTCATCGCTGATGCTCATGCACAGTTCCGCGCCTTCCAGGGTCAGGGACAGTTCCACAGTATGCGCCTGGGCATGACGCATGACATTGGTCAGGGCCTCCTGGAGGATGCGGAACAGGCCGATGGCCTTGGCGTCGCTCAAACGCGGCAGGTTGTCCGGCACCTGCACCAGGCAGGGAATCTGGGTCCGTGCCTCGAACCGCCGGGCCTGCCATTCGATGGCCGAAGCAATGCCCGCATCGAGGATCGGCGGCCGCAGGGCGGTGGCCACGTCTCGCACCAGCTGGAACAACTGGGCAATCAGGCGCTTCATGCTGTTGAGGCGCTCATGCAGGCCCGGGTCGAGCTGGGCATAGGCCAGCTCGCACATGGACGTTTCCAGCTTGAGCACGGTAAGCATCTGCCCCAGTTCGTCATGGACTTCCCGGGCAATGCGGGCCTTTTCTTCCTCGCGCACGCTCTCCAGGTGCGCCGACAGCTCGCGCAATTGCTCCCGGGAGCTGGCCAGTTCCAGCTCGATGCGCTTGCTTTCGCTGATGTCCCAGACGATACCGTCCCAAACGAAGGCGCCGTCATCCAGGCGCCGGGTAATGGCCTTGATCTCGGCCCAGCGCTGCTGGCCCTGACGGGTCAGGATGCGGCCCTGCCAGGACCAGTCGCTGTCGGTATCCAGGGCCTGGTCCTGGGTCTGGTGGTAGCTGGCCTTGTCGTCCGGGTGCACCAGGCTGCGCAGGCCGGTGTCCCGGTGAGCCAATACCGCCGGTGGGTAGCCCACCAGGGTTTCGCTGCCTTCGCTGATGTAGGCAAAGTCGATCTGCCCGGTGACCGGCGCCCGTTCCAGGCGAAACACCAGGCCCGGAACGTTGGCGGCAATGCCCTGCAGGCGCGCTTCGCTTTCACGCAGGGCCGCCAGGGCCCGCCGGCGCTCGGTGACATCGTTGAGATAGACCACCAGGTACTCGCTGTCGCGAAAGCGCAGGAAGCTCAATGACACGTCCGCCGGCAGAATACTGCCATCAGCGCGCACACACTCCGTCTCGAAGCTTTGCACCCCCTCCTCGCTGGCCCGGGCCCGTTTCCACAGGTTGAGCCAACGATCCATGTGCAGGTTGGGTTCGAAATCGATCAACGGCCGGTCAATCACCCCGCCCGCCGGATAGCCGAGCATCTCCTCGGCGGCGCGGTTGGCGTAGCGCACGTGGCTGTCCCAGTTGACCCAGAGAATGCCCACGGTGCTCTGGTCGATGGAAAACTGCGTCAGGCGCAGGGCTTCCTCGCTGGCGGCGCGCAGGGCGATGTCCTCGCGAGCCGCCAACAGCCGCTGCTCCAGGGTGCGTTGCTGACGGCGCTGCCAGAAGACGATCGCCAGGCTGGCCAACAGCAGGATCACCAACAGCAGGCTGAGGTTCTGCCAGACGCCGGGGGACTGCCCCAGCCGCGGGTACTTGGGCTGCAGCCAGCGACTGTGGAGTTGTTCCAGATCCTTGGCCGGAATCGCATGCAGAGCTCTTTCGACGATGCTGGCCAGCTCCGGCCAGTCGCGCCGGGTCGCTACCCGCAACAGCTGCGGCAGGCCAATGTCGCCCACCACCGCCAGCCCGGCGAACTCCGCCTCCCCCGACAGGCGACTGAGCTGGGCCTCGTCCACAACCGCATAACGGGCCTGTTGGCTCAGCAGCAACTGCAGGGCCTGGCGCTCCAGGGGCACCCCTTGCAGGTTCAGATTGGGATAGGTCTGACGCAGGTAGTCGGCCACCGCGCTGGGCATCCGCACCGCGACCCGGGCCTGGCTGTCGAGCTTTTCCAGCTCGACTGCGCCCGCCCCCTTGCGCTCCCCCACCACCAGTTGCGGCACGCGCATGTAAGGGTCGCTGAACAGCCACAGGCGCAGGCCGGCAGGTGTCTGGGTCAGGCCCGGAGCCATGTCCACTTCGCCGTCGCGCAAGGCTCTTTCCAGTTGTGCCTGATCAGGGAAGTTGCGCCAGCTGAGCTCGATCTTCAGCGCCTGGGCCAACGCCTGCATCAGTTCGACGTTGGCGCCGGATAAACGCTGCAGGCGCCGGTCGTACTGAGCGAAGGGCGCCTGCAGCACCAGCCCCACGCGCAATTCCGGGTGCTGCTCAAGCCATTGCCGCTGCTCCTGGCTCAAGGCCGCCATGGGCCCGGGAGACGTGGGCGCCGCCCAGCCTATCAAGGGAAGGCAGACACAGCCGATAAGCAAAAGGCAGCGAAAAAGCATCATCTGAAGTCTCACACCCTGACAAATACTGACCAACCCATTAGGCTGCCGGAATTACTTCTGGCCTGGAATATCCGATGCCCCTTGTCCACCGCTCGGCACTGCCTGCATTGTGCCTGTCGCTGATCCTGCCCTGGACCTTTTCTGCACAAGCCGCCGATCCGGCTCCGGAAACCAAGGCTCCCGAGGAACAACCGGCGCAACGCCAACCCCTGCCCGAGCGCAGCCAGGAAGACGCCAGCGCCCTGGCACGCCAGTTGCCGGCCCAGGAGCAGCAACAACTGCAAGCCGGCGGTGACACCTTCCTGGCCCTGTGGAAGCCGGCCAACACCAGCGACCCCAAGGGCGTGGTGATTATCCTCCCCGGCGCCGGTGAAACCGCTGACTGGCCGCAAGCCGTGGCGCCACTGCGCAACAAATTGCCGGACACCGACTGGGGCAGCCTGAGCCTGACCCTGCCGGACATGCTCAGCGAAGCGGCCCAGCCGCGGGTAGTCGAGGCGGCTCCAGCCCCCACCGACAAGAGCAACACCGCCAAGGACGCCAGCACTGAAGCCAAGCCCATCGAACAGGTGGCCGGCGGCGAAACCGACGTGGCCGACCGTGTCGTCGCGGAAAGTACCGAGGAACAGGTCAAGGCCGATGCCGAGCGTATCTTTACCCGGATCGACGCGGCCCTGGCCTTCGCCGAACAACAGAATGCGCGCAGCATCGTGCTTCTGGGCCACGGCACGGGCGCCTACTGGGCTGCCCGTTACCTGAGCGAGAAGCAGCCCTCGCAAGTGCAAAAACTGGTGATGGTGGCCGCTCAAGCGCCGGCCAACGGCAAGCCCCAACTGGCGGAACTGACACCGACCCTGAAACTGGCCACTGCGGACTTTTTCTACGCCGACAAGAGCGCCGCACAGAAAGCCGCGCTGGAGCGGCTGCAAGCCAGCAAGCGCCTGAAGCATTCGAACTTCAGCCAGATCCCGCTCAAGGCCGTGCCGGGCAATGCTGCCGCCCAGCAAGAGCAATTGTTCCGCCGGGTCCGCGGCTGGCTGAACCCACAACCGACCGACAGCTGAAGACACCGGCCGCCATCGCCTGAGTAACGACGACGGCGGCGCGGCCCAGGCTTATCGATCTCAGCGAAAGTCCCGGCGCTGGCGGATCAGGGCATAAGCACTGTGCAGCTCCCGGGTCTTTTCCGTGGCCTCACGTATCTGCTCCGTACTGGCGCCACTGCCGGCAATCTTGTCCGGGTGATGGCGGCTGAGCAGTCGTCGATAGGCGCGCTTGATCTGCGATGGCTCGCTGGTGGCGGCGACCCCCAGCAGACGTAGCGCCTCCTGATAGGTCAACGGCGCTTCGGCCAGCGCGCGTCTTGCCGGACCATACTCCTGTGCCAGGGCCTGGATCTGCTCCGACGTCCAGCCCAGCCACTTGCCCCAGAGCTGGATCAGTTCACGCTCCGCCGGCCCTACCCGGCCATCGGCCCAGACCATGCGCCAGCAGGCACGCAGCACCCCTTCCGCAGCGTGGGGCTGGGCTTTGAGGCGCCGCAGATAGCCGCGCAGACGATCATTGCCCGACTTGCCCCGGTTGAACGCCGCTATGGCCCTGCGCTGTGCTGTTTCATTCATGTCCAGCGAGCGCATTTCCTGGCGTGCTTGCTGAATGTGCCCATCCACCACCCGACCGTCACTTTTCGCCAGGCGCCCCAACAGCACGAACAACAGTTCATCGTTGCGCAACGCAGAGGGTCCACCCAGACGCTCACGCACATGTGCCCAGCTGTGCAGTTGCAGACGCCGGTCCAGCGCCTGCCCCAACAACGCCCCAAGCATGGCCCCCGGAATGCTGGCAATTGCAAAACCCGCTCCGGCTCCGATCAGAGTCCCTGGCCACCACATTTCAGCGACTCGCTTGCAGCAGGCGCTCAACCTGCGCCAGGCGCTCGACCGTGCCGACGTCGATCCACTGTCCCTGCATGTGCTCGCCGCTGACCTGGTCCCGGGCCATGGCCTCGCGCAGCAGTGGCGCGAGCTTGGAAGGACCGGCCACGCAGTCTTGGAACAAGTCGGGATGCAGGACCGAAATACCGCTGAAGGTCAGGGCCGCCACTCCAGGGCGAGCGTCGTGCAACATCCCGTCCTCCAGGCAGAAATCACCACCGCTGGGGTGATGAGCCGGGTTGTCCACCATGATCAGGTGAGCAAGCCCGGTCAGCGGGCGGCGTAATGTGGCGAAGTCGTAATCGGTCCAGATATCGCCATTGACCACCAGGAACGGTTGGTCACCCAGCAATGGCAGGGCCTGGAAGATTCCGCCTGCGGTTTCCAGCGGCTCGCTTTCAGCCGAGTAGCGGATGTTCAGGCCCCAGCGTTGGCCATCGCCC
The DNA here is from genome assembly GCF_001547895.1 of Pseudomonas sp. Os17. Classification (NCBI taxonomy): domain Bacteria; kingdom Pseudomonadati; phylum Pseudomonadota; class Gammaproteobacteria; order Pseudomonadales; family Pseudomonadaceae; genus Pseudomonas; species Pseudomonas sp. Os17. The sequence continues at coordinate 6,214,450 of NZ_AP014627.1, forward strand.
AACGCATCCTCGATCTGCTGGCCGAGCCAGGCGTGATTGATGACGATGTCGCGAAAGCCCGCCCGAGCCAGGGCCCGCAGGTGGTATTCGATCAGTGGGACGCCAGCCACCGGCAACAATGGCTTGGGGGTGGTCAGGGTCAGGGGGCGCATGCGCTCGCCTTTGCCGGCCGCCAGAATCATCGCCTTCATGCCTCACTCCCCGCGGACTGGCGCAGGCTGCACAGCAATTGCCCAAGTTCGGCCAGCTCGGGACGGCGGGCCAGTACCGCTTCTATATAAGCAATGAAGCGCGGCACATCCGTGAGGTAACGCGGCTTGCCGTCGCGATGGCAGATCCGCGAGAAGATCCCGATCACCTTGAGGTGACGCTGCACGCCCATCAGGTCGCTGGCACGCAGAAAGGCTGCAAAATCGTCCTGCACGGGAATTCCCAGCGCCCGGGCGCGATTCCAATAGTCGCTGAGCCAGCTATGGACCCGTGGCTCCGGCCAACTGAGGAAAGCATCCTTGAACAGGCACGTGACGTCATAGGTCACGGGACCGTAGACCGCATCCTGAAAATCCAGAACCCCCGGGTTCGGTTCACTGAGCATCAGGTTGCGCGGCATGTAGTCCCGGTGCACCAGCACCTTGGGCTGCGCCAGCGCGCTGTCGATCAACAGATCGCTGACCCGCTGCCACTGTTCACGTTGCTGCGCGCTGAAGGTGATCCCCAGCTCGCGCCCGACGTACCACTCGGGAAACAGCTCGAGTTCACGACGCAGCAGAGCCACATCGTAGCTGGGCAGCGGCGCCTCCATCGGCAGTTGCTGAAACGCCAGCAACGCCTGCAATGCGTCGTCAAACAGCGCGTCGGCGTTGTGCTCGTCGATCACGTCGAGATAGGTCTTGTTGCCCAGGTCATTGAGCAGCAGGAAGCCGCGCGCCAGATCCTGTGCATAAATTTTCGGCACGTTGATGCCTGAAGTCGCCAGCAAATGGGCGATATCCACGAAGGGTTTGCAATTTTCCTGAGGGGGCGGCGCATCCATGACCACAAAGCTGCGGTCAGCACCCTGCCAACGGAAATAACGGCGGAAACTCGCGTCGCTACTGGCCGCGGTCAATGTCGTCGGGGGCACTTCGCCCCAGCCTTGCTCTGCGTAAACAATCGCCAACTGCTCATCGAGCCAAACTTTCAGGTGTTGCAAGCGTACATCTTGGTCAGGCATTACAAGGGTCTCCGACGGCGCTAGCCGTCAAGCGGGTCATGCTTTATTATCCAGCATCTTTTTCAGACCATCGAGAGGCGTGCGGCCCACACCGCGGGCAGATGGCACGCAGGAAGCCCGGACTAATAAGATGGCATTGAAATCCCCCGCGTTTCGTAAAAAATTCCCGTTGCTGGTTACCGGCGGTTTGCTGGCCCTGCAACCTCTAGCCACTTCCTTCGTGGTCGCTGCGGAACAGTATGACTGCTCAGTCTCTGCTTCGGGTGGCTGGGCCTGTGCGCCGAAAACCAGCGCAGCCCAACTGCCTCCACGGCCGGTTCACGACGCCAACTCGGTCAGCTCCAGCGTTGCTACAGCGGCTGATGCCGGCGCTGCGGGCGAAGCAGCCAGCGGCGACAAGCCGACGCTGGTGACCGAAGCCAAAGGCCGTGGACTGAAATCCCGCAGTGCGGACTACAGCCACCTCGACTGGGTGCCGCGTGAGAAGCTCACCGCCGCTCAATTGGCCGAGACTGGTCCTTACTGCTCTGGTTCCTATATCGAACCGATTCGTCCTGGCATGAATGACAAGACGAATAAAAGTGACGCCCCGACCTTTATCGGCGCCAAGGCCTCGCGTTATCAGCAGGAAGCACAAGTGGCGACCCTGGCCGGTGACGTGGTCATGCGCCAGGGCAGCATGCAGGTCGAGGCCGACGAGGCCAACCTGTACCAGGCCGAGAACCGTGGCGAACTGAGCGGCAACGTACGGATTCGCGACAACGGCACGCTGATGGTCGGCGACCACGCCGACGTGCAACTCGACACCGGTGAAGCCAAGGTCGACAACGCCGAATACGTGATGCACAAGTCGCGGGTACGGGGCAGTGCGCTGTACGCCAAGCGTGCGGAAAACGCCATCATCCGCCTCAAGGATGGTACGTACACCACCTGCGAACCGAACAGCAACGCCTGGCAGCTCAAGGGCAACAACATCACCTTGAACCCGGCCACCGGCTTCGGTACCGCGACCAACGTGACCTTGCGGGTCAAAGATATTCCGGTGCTCTACACCCCGTATATCTACTTCCCGATCGACGACCGTCGCCAGTCCGGCTTCCTGCCACCGAGCATCAGTACTGGCAGCGACACCGGCTTCATGCTGGTCACGCCGTACTACTTCAACCTGGCACCTAACTACGACGCCACGTTGTACCCACGCTACATGGCCAAGCGCGGCCTGCTGATGGAAGGCGAATTCCGCTACCTGACCAAGAGCAGCGAAGGTCAGTTCGGCGCGGCTTACCTCAACGACGACGATACTGATCGCAGCAAGCAGACCGACTACGAAAAAACCCGCTACATGCTCAACTGGCAGCACAAGGGCGGGCTTGATTCGCGTCTGATGACCGAGGTCGACTACACCAAGATCAGCGATCCCTATTACTTCCAGGATCTGCAGACTGATCAGATTGGCGTGAAGTCCACCGACTATGTTAACCAGCAAGGCGTCGTGACCTATCGTGGCGACGACTACACCGCTCGCCTCAACGTACAGGCGTACGAGCTGGCCAGCGTATCCAACATTACGCCGTACAACAAACTGCCGCAGATCACTTTCAACGGTGCTCTGCCGTACCATCCGCAAGGTTTGGATTTCACCTATGAAACCGAGTTGGTGCGGTTTGAGCGGGATCTGCTCAATGGTAACTACACGGACAAAGACGGTGGCCCGTTCAACTCGAACGGCACAGTGGGCACCCCACGCCTTGATACCAACGTTGCTGGTCTGGCACGTTCCAACGGCGACCGCCTGAACCTCAAACCCGGTGTCAGCCTGCCGCTGAACTGGAGTTATGGCTACCTGACACCGTCCCTCAAGTACATGTACACCCAGTACAATCTTGACTTGGACGCCCAAGGTAAAAATGACCTGGTGATTAACCGCAACCGAGCGGCAGCGCTTGGCGAGTCATACAAGAGCTCGCAGAATCGTGGCGTTCCAATCGCCAGCCTCGACGGTGGCCTGTACTTCGACCGCGACACTCAATGGTTTGGTAAAAACTACCGCCAGACCCTGGAACCCCGCGCGTTCTACCTCTATGTACCCGAGGAAGACCAGAAGGACATCCCGGTGTTCGATACCGGCGAATACACCTTCAACTACGCCTCGCTGTTCCGCGACAACCGCTTCTCGGGCTCCGACCGCGTCGGCGACGAGAACAAGTTGTCCCTGGGCGTAACCAGCCGCTGGATCGAGGACAACGGTTTCCAGCGTCAACGCATCAGCGTCGGCCAGGCTCTGTACTTCAAGGACCGCACCGTCCAGCTCCCGGGTATCGACTACCGCACCCGCGACGACGCCAAGTCCAACGTCTCGCCTTACGCGCTTGAATACGAGTACCGCTACAACCGCGACTGGCGTACCACTGCCGACTACAACTGGGACCCGGACAGCCACAGCCCGCGTTCCGGCAGTGCGATGCTCCACTACCAGCCTGAAGACAACCCGAACAAGGTCATCAACGCCGGCTATCGCTACCGCAACGACCAGATCCGCTATGACCAGAACAGCGGCACCTGGAAAATGGGTGGCGACTACGGCACTGCGGGCCAGCCTGGCTACGTGAAGGACTACTACAAGATCCAGCAGCATGACTTCTCGGTGATCTGGCCGATCGTGCCGCAATGGAACGCCATCAGCCGTTGGCAGTACGACTACAACCGTAACCGCACGCTCGAGGCCTTCGGTGGTTTCGAATACGACAACTGCTGCTGGAAACTGCGCCTGATCAGCCGTTACTGGGTCAAGTATGACGAGTTCAGTCAGAACGCTCCGGAAAACGAGAAAGGCGACCGCGGCATCTTCCTCCAAATTGTTCTGAAGGGTCTCGGTGGCGTCATGGGCACCAAAGTAGAGAGCTTCCTCGACAAAGGCATCCAAGGTTATCGTGAACGTGAAGACCAAGCTTTCTGATTGTCTGCGCCCGCTGATGCTGGGCGCGCTGTTCCTGAGTACCGCGGCCAGCGCCGCGGTGCAGTCCATCGACAAGGTCGTGGCCATCGTCGATAACGACGTGGTCATGCAGAGCCAGTTGGACCAGCGGGTTCACGAAGTCCAGCAAACCATCGCCAAGCGTGGCGGTGGCGTGCCACCTACCAGCGTTCTGGAACAGCAAGTTCTGGAGCGCCTGATCGTTGAAAACCTGCAACTGCAGATTGGCGAGCGTTCCGGCATCCGCATCACCGATGAAGAGCTGAACCAGGCCATCGGCACCATTGCCCAGCGCAACAGCATGAGCATCGAGCAGTTCCGCGCCGCCCTGGCTCACGATGGCCTGTCTTATGAAGACGCGCGTGATCAGGTTCGCCGCGAGATGATCATCAGCCGCGTGCGTCAACGCCGTGTGGCCGAACGCATTCAGGTGTCGGAGCAGGAGGTGAAGAACTTCCTGGCCTCGGACCTGGGCAAGATGCAGCTCTCCGAAGAACTGCACCTGGCCAATATCCTGATCCCGACCCCGGAAAGCGCCAACTCCGAAGCGATTCAGAGTGCCGCCCGCCAGGCCATGGACGTGTACCAGCAACTCAAGCAAGGTGCGGACTTCGCCCAACTGGCGATTGCCCGCTCCGGCAGTGATAACGCCCTGGAAGGCGGCGACATGGGCTGGCGTAAAGCCGCTCAACTGCCTCCACCGTTCGACCGCGAACTGAGCGCAATGGCCGTTGGCGACATCACCCAGCCAGCACGCACCCCAGGCGGTTTCATCATCCTCAAGCTGCTGGACAAGCGCGGTGGCGGCAATCAGGTGCGTGACGAAGTGCATGTACGCCACATCCTGATCAAGCCAAGCGAAATTCGCAGCGAAGAAGAGACCAAGCGCCTAGCGCAGAAGCTCTATGAGCGCATCGAAGCCGGCGAAGACTTCGCCGAACTGGCGAAAAGCTACTCCGAAGACCCAGGCTCGGCACTCAACGGCGGTGATCTGAACTGGATCGACCCGAACGCCCTGGTACCGGAATTCCGCGAAGTGATGGCCAAGACCCCACAAGGTCAGCTGTCCAAGCCGTTCAAGAGTCCTTATGGCTGGCACGTACTGGAAGTCCTTGGCCGTCGCGCCACCGACAGCACCAGCCAGGCCCGTGAGCAACAAGCCATGACCGTCCTGCGCAACCGCAAGTACGACGAAGAGCTGCAGACCTGGTTGCGACAGATCCGTGACGAGGCCTACGTCGAAATCAAACTGCCTGGCGCTGAACAGGCGGCACAGTGAAACCCAGACGTTTCGCTTTGACACCCGGCGAACCGGCGGGTATAGGTCCTGACCTATGCCTGCTGCTCGCCTCGCAACCCCAGCCTTACCCCCTGATTGCCATTACCAGCCGCGACCTGCTCCTTGAGCGGGCCGCGCAACTGGGTGTGGCAGTCAATCTGCTGCCGGTGACCCTGGAGCAACTGCCGAATCAACCCGCCCCCGCAAACAGCCTGTATGTCTGGGACACCCCCCTGGGCAAACCGGTGGTCAGCGGCCAGCTGGACCAGGCCAATGCCGCCTTCGTCCTGGAAACCCTGACCCGCGCTGGCCAGGGCTGCCTGGATGGGCACTTTGCCGGCATGATCACAGCCCCCGTGCACAAGGGCGTGATCAACGACTCCGGAATCGCCTTTTCCGGGCATACCGAATTTCTCGCGGACCTGACCCACACCGAACAAGTGGTGATGATGCTGGCCACCCGTGGCCTGCGCGTGGCCCTGGTGACCACCCACCTGCCCTTGCGGGAGATTGCCGACGCCATCACCGTCGAGCGCCTGGAGCGGGTCACACGGATCCTGCATGCCGACCTGCAGCATAAGTTCGGCATCCCCCAGCCACGCATCCTGGTGTGTGGGCTCAACCCTCATGCCGGTGAAGGCGGACACCTGGGCCGCGAAGAAATCGACATCATCGAACCCACCCTAGAGCGCCTGCGCAATGAAGGCATGGACCTGCGCGGTCCATTGCCAGCCGACACTCTGTTTACCCCCAAATATCTGGAGCACTGCGACGCAGTGCTGGCGATGTACCACGACCAGGGCTTGCCCGTGCTGAAATACAAAGGCTTCGGCGCGGCCGTCAATGTGACGCTCGGCCTGCCGATCATCCGCACCTCCGTCGACCACGGCACCGCCCTGGACCTGGCCGGCAGCGGCAAGATCGACACCGGCAGCCTGCAGGTCGCCCTGGAAACCGCCTACCAGATGGCCGAGAACCGTTTATGAGCGAGCAATACCAACACCGGGCGCGCAAGCGCTTCGGTCAGAACTTCCTGCACGACGCCGGCGTCATCGACCGCATCCTGCGGGCCATCCACGCCAAACCCGAAGACCGCATGCTGGAAATCGGCCCGGGCCAGGGCGCCCTGACCGAAGGCCTGCTGGGCAGCGGCGCGCAGCTGGATGTGGTGGAGCTGGACAAGGACCTGATCCCGATCCTCAACCAGCAGTTCGCCGGCAAGAGCAACTTCAACCTGCATCAGGGCGATGCCCTGAAGTTCGACTTCAACACCCTGGGCGCGGCGCCAAGCAGCCTGCGGGTGGTCGGCAACCTGCCCTACAACATCTCCACTCCGCTGATCTTCCACCTGCTGCAGAACGCCGGACTGATCCGCGACATGCACTTCATGCTGCAAAAGGAAGTGGTCGAGCGTCTGGCAGCCGGACCCGGTGGCGGTGACTGGGGCCGCCTGTCGATCATGGTCCAGTATCACTGCCGCGTGGAACACCTGTTCAATGTCGGTCCCGGCGCCTTCAACCCGCCACCGAAAGTCGACTCGGCCATCGTGCGCCTGGTGCCTCATGCGGTACTGCCACACCCGGCCAAGGATCACCGACTGCTGGAACGCATCGTGCGCGAAGCCTTCAACCAGCGCCGCAAGACCCTGCGCAATACCCTCAAGGCCCTCCTCAGCAGCGCCGAGATCGAAGCCGCCGGCGTCGACGGCAGCCTGCGCCCCGAGCAATTGGACCTGGCCGCCTTCGTGCGCCTGGCCGATCAGCTGGCCGACCAGCCCAAGCCTGCTGCCGACTGAGCGTTACCTCTGCCCGAGATCGGGTAGGACGCCGGACAGGATGTCTGGTTTACTACCCGGTACTTGACCTAGACTGACCTCCATCAGCTTTGTCCCGCGCCCCGCTTTGCTTTAAAGGCCTCTTGCATGTCCGATCCTCGTTATCAGGTCGATGTCAGCGTCGTCACCCGCTTTCTGGCAGACCAATCGCAACCCGAGCAGAACCGCTTCGCATTCGCCTACACCATCACCGTTCATAACAATGGCTCGCTCCCGGCCAAGCTGCTGTCCCGGCACTGGGTGATCACCGACGGCGACGGCCACGTGGAAGAAGTGCGCGGCGCCGGCGTGGTTGGCCAGCAACCGCTGATCGCCGCCGGCAAGAGCCACACCTACAGTAGCGGCACCGTGATGACCACCCGGGTCGGCAACATGCAGGGCAGCTACCAGATGCTCGCCGAAGACGGCAAACAGTTCGACGCCATCATCGCGCCCTTCCGCCTGGCGGTCCCCGGAGCCCTGCACTGATGGCAACTTACGCTGTCGGCGACCTGCAAGGCTGCCTGGAGCCACTGCAGTGCCTGCTTGAACAAGTCGCCTTCGACCCGGCCCGGGATCGCCTGTGGCTGGTGGGCGACCTGGTCAACCGTGGCCCGCAGTCGCTGGAAACCCTGCGCTACCTGTACTCGATCCGCGATTCGCTGGTCTGCGTGCTGGGCAATCATGACCTGCACCTGCTGGCCGCCTGGCGCAACATCGAGCGCTTGAAAAAGTCCGACACCTTGCGCGAGATCCTCGAGGCCCCCGACCGCGAAGAACTGCTGCAGTGGTTGCGCCAGCAAAAACTTATGCACTACGACGAAGCCCGCCATGTGGCCCTGGTGCATGCCGGCATCGCCCCTCAGTGGTCGCTGAAAAAGGCCCTCAAATGCGCCGCCGAGGTGGAAGAGGCGCTGCGCGACGACAATCTCTTCGAACCCTTTCTGGACGGCATGTACGGCAACGACCCGGCGAAATGGGACAGTGACCTCAAAGGCGTGACCCGCCTGCGGGTCATCACCAACTATTTCACCCGCATGCGCTTCTGCACCAGCGAGGGCAAGCTCGATCTCAAGAGCAAGGAAGGACTGGATACCGCCCCGGCGGGCTATGCCCCCTGGTTCAGTCACAAGGAGCGCAAGACCCGGGACCTGAAGATCATCTTCGGCCACTGGGCGGCCCTGGAAGGCCATAGCAACCAACCCGGCATTTTCGCCCTCGACAGCGGCTGCGTCTGGGGCGGCGCCATGACCCTGCTGAATGTCGACAGCGGCGTGCGCCTGACCTGTGATTGCGATGCTCAGGGACACGCCGCACACCCTTCCCCCAACCCCTTGCCTGTCTCGGCAAAGCGCTAGTCGGCGCTGACTATCAAGCTCCAGGAGCCCGCCATGAGCGAATTCAAACGCATTCCCCCAGAACAGGCCCAGGCGCTGCGCGAGCAAGGTGCCGTGGTGGTGGACATCCGCGACCCGCAAACCTATGCCCTGAGCCATATCAGCGGCTCGCAGCATCTGGATAATCACTCCATTTCCGACTTCATTCGCAACGCCGACCTGGACGCCCCGCTGGTGGTGGTCTGCTATCACGGAAACTCCAGCCAGAGCGCCGCCGCGTATCTGGTGAGCCAGGGTTTTTCCGATGTCTACAGCCTCGACGGCGGCTTCGAACTGTGGCGCAGCACCTACCCGACGGAAACCGCCCAAGGCGGCGCCGAATAATTTTTTTCCTCAGCTCCAGCCCGCGTACTACGTGGGCTGACGCGCCACCGGACGAACGGTAGTGCGCAACTAATTCCCCATCTCGCCTTGACCTCCCGGATTCCGAACTATCCTTAGCCTCAGGCCATCCAAATCAGGGGAGAGCCGGTACACCGGCGAGTGGGTCATCGGTACTAGCTTTCAAGGTCGATAGCTTTGGAAGTGTTCTGGGGGGTAAACGGCAACTGGATTTTCAGTTGCTCGCCAGCACTTGACTGACTGATCCGACGCCGGCTCAACGTATCGAGCGAGGTGACGTCATGAGTATTTTTAGCCACTTCCAACAGCGCTTCGAATCCACACGCCAGGAAGAGTTCTCACTGCAGGAATACCTGGAGCTGTGCAAGAAGGACCGAAGCGCTTACGCATCCGCCGCCGAACGCCTGCTATTGGCCATCGGCGAGCCGGAACTGCTGGACACTTCGACCAACTCGAGGCTGTCACGAATCTTTTCAAACAAGGTGATCCGGCGTTATCCGGCCTTTGAAGACTTCCATGGCATGGAAGAATGCATCGACCAGATCGTCTCCTACTTCCGACATGCCGCTCAGGGCCTGGAAGAGAAGAAGCAGATCCTCTACCTCCTGGGTCCGGTGGGCGGTGGTAAATCGTCCCTGGCCGAGAAGCTCAAGCAACTGATCGAAAAAGTGCCCTTCTACGCCATCAAGGGTTCCCCGGTCTTCGAATCGCCACTGGGGCTGTTCAACGCCACGGAAGATGGCGCGATTCTCGAAGAAGACTTCGGCATTCCCCGGCGCTATCTCAACACCATCATGTCGCCCTGGGCCACCAAGCGCCTGTCGGAGTTTGGCGGTGACATCAGCCAGTTCCGCGTGGTGAAGCTGTACCCGTCGATTCTCAACCAGATCGCCGTGGCCAAGACCGAGCCCGGGGACGAGAACAACCAGGACATTTCGGCACTGGTCGGCAAGGTGGATATCCGCAAGCTGGAAGAATTCCCGCAGAACGATGCCGATGCCTACAGCTACTCCGGGGCACTGTGCCGGGCCAACCAGGGCCTGATGGAATTCGTCGAGATGTTCAAGGCCCCCATCAAGGTGCTGCACCCATTGCTGACCGCCACCCAGGAAGGCAACTACAACAGCACCGAGGGGCTGGGGGCGATCCCCTTCACCGGCATCCTGCTGGCCCACTCCAACGAATCGGAGTGGCACACCTTCCGCAACAACAAGAACAACGAAGCCTTCATCGACCGGATCTATATCGTAAAGGTGCCTTACTGCCTGCGCGTCACCGATGAGGTGAAGATCTACGACAAGCTGCTGTTCAACAGCTCCCTGGCCAAGGCCCATTGCGCCCCCGACACCCTGAAAATGCTGGCGCAGTTCACTGTGCTGTCGCGCCTCAAGGAGCCGGAGAACTCCAACATCTACTCGAAGATGCGGGTCTATGACGGTGAAAACCTGAAGGACACCGATCCCAAGGCCAAGTCGATCCAGGAATACCGCGACAGCGCCGGCGTAGATGAAGGGATGAATGGCCTGTCGACCCGGTTCGCTTTCAAGATCCTGTCGAAAGTCTTCAACTTCGACCCCCATGAAGTGGCGGCCAACCCGGTGCACCTGCTGTACGTGCTGGAACAGCAGATCGAGCAGGAACAGTTCCAGGCGGAAACTCGCGAGCGTTACCTGCGCTTCCTCAAGGAATACCTGGCGCCGCGCTACATCGAGTTCATCGGCAAGGAGATCCAGACCGCTTACCTGGAGTCCTACAGCGAGTACGGCCAGAACATCTTCGACCGCTACGTGCTCTATGCGGACTTCTGGATTCAGGATCAGGAATACCGCGATCCGGAAACCGGCGAGATCCTCAATCGCGTGGCCCTCAACGAGGAGCTGGAGAAGATCGAAAAACCGGCCGGTATCAGCAACCCGAAAGACTTCCGCAACGAGATCGTCAACTTCGTCCTGCGTGCCCGGGCCAACAACAACGGCAAGAACCCCACCTGGCTCAGCTACGAAAAACTGCGGGTGGTCATCGAGAAGAAAATGTTCTCCAACACCGAGGACCTGCTGCCGGTCATCAGCTTCAACGCCAAGGCCAGCAAGGAGGATCAACAGAAACACAACGACTTCGTCACACGAATGGTCGAGCGCGGCTACACCGACAAACAGGTTCGGCTGCTGTCCGAATGGTATCTGCGGGTCAGAAAATCGCAGTGATGCAGCTGCAAGCTTCTAGCTACGAGTTGCAAGCGCGATGCTGCGGAGCCCTCCCGGGCCCCGCCGCTACGCCGCTTGCGGCTTGAGGCTTATGTCTTGAAGCTCCCCGGAGGGGCCCATGAGCTATGTGATCGACCGACGTCTCAACGGCAAGAACAAGAGCACGGTGAACCGCCAGCGCTTCCTGCGGCGTTACCGTGACCATATTAAAAAGGCCGTCGAAGAGGCCGTCAGCCGCCGCTCCATCACCGACATGGAGCACGGCGAACAAATCAGCATTCCCGGGCGGGATATCGACGAACCGGTGCTGCACCACGGCCGTGGCGGCAAGCAGACCGTGGTCCATCCCGGGAACAAGGAATTTACCGCCGGCGAACATATCGCCAGGCCTCAGGGCGGCGGCGGTGGCGGCGGCCGCGGCAAGGCCGGCAACTCCGGCGAAGGCATGGACGAATTCGTCTTCCAGATTACCCAGGAAGAATTCCTCGAGTTCATGTTCGAAGACCTGGAACTGCCCAACCTGGTCAAACGCAACCTGACCGGCACCGACACCTTCAAGACCGTGAGAGCGGGGATCAGCAACGAAGGCAACCCGTCGCGGATCAACATCATCCGCACCTTGCGCTCGGCCCACGCCCGACGCATTGCCCTGTCCGGCAGCAGCCGGGCCAAGCTGCGGGAGGTGAAAGAAGAGCTGGAACGCCTGAAACGCGAAGAACCGGACAACTTCGGCGATATTCAGGAACTTGAAGCAGAAATCGAACGCCTTAGCGCGCGCATTCATCGCGTGCCTTTTCTCGACACCTTCGACCTCAAGTACAACCTGTTGGTGAAACAGCCCAACCCCAGCTCCAAGGCGGTGATGTTCTGCCTGATGGACGTCTCCGGCTCCATGACCCAGGCCACCAAGGACATTGCCAAACGTTTCTTCATCCTTTTGTACCTGTTCCTCAAGCGCAACTACGACAAGATCGACGTGGTTTTCATCCGCCATCACACCAGTGCCCGTGAAGTGGACGAGGAAGAGTTCTTCTATTCCAGGGAAACCGGCGGGACCATTGTCTCCAGTGCCCTGAAACTGATGCAGGAGATCATGGCCGAGCGCTATCCAAGCAACGAATGGAACATCTACGCCGCACAGGCTTCCGACGGCGACAACTGGAACGATGACTCGCCCATCTGCCGCGACATCCTGATCAACCAGATCATGCCTTTCGTGCAGTACTACACCTACGTGGAGATCACTCCACGAGAGCACCAGGCCCTGTGGTTCGAATACGAACGTATCGCCGAGGCCTTCTCCGACACGTTCGCCCAGCAACAATTGGTTTCGGCCGGCGATATCTATCCGGTCTTCCGTGAACTCTTCCAGCGCAGGTTAGTGACATGACCGCCAGAGAGCAGAAGCGCCAACCTATCTCCACCGGCTCGGAATGGACGTTCGAGCTGATCCAGGCCTACGACCGCGAAATCAGCCGTATCGCGGCTCGCTATGCCCTGGATACCTACCCCAACCAGATCGAAGTGATCACCGCCGAGCAGATGATGGATGCCTATGCCTCGGTTGGCATGCCCTTGGGTTATCACCATTGGTCCTACGGCAAGCACTTTCTCAGCACCGAAAAGTCCTACAGCCGCGGGCAGATGGGACTGGCCTACGAGATCGTGATCAACTCAGACCCTTGCATCGCCTACCTGATGGAGGAGAACACCATCTGCATGCAGGCCCTGGTCGTTGCGCATGCCTGCTATGGCCACAACAGCTTCTTCAAGGGCAACTACCTGTTCCGCACCTGGACCGATGCCAGCTCGATCATCGATTACCTGGTGTTCGCCAAGCAGTACATCATGCAGTGCGAGGAGCGCCATGGCATCGATGCCGTGGAGGATCTGCTGGACTCCTGCCATGCCCTGATGAACTACGGCGTCGATCGCTACAAGCGGCCTTACCCGATCTCCGCCGAGGAAGAACGGCGCCGCCAGAAGGACCGGGAAGAGCACCTGCAGAAACAGATCAACGATCTGTGGCGTACCATTCCCAAAGGCGCGGACAAATACAGCGACAAGGACAATGCTCGCTTCCCCGCCGAGCCTCAGGAAAACATCCTGTACTTCATTGAAAAGCACGCACCCCTGCTGGAGCCCTGGCAGCGGGAGATCGTGCGCATCGTGCGCAAGATCGCCCAGTACTTCTACCCGCAGCGCCAGACCCAGGTAATGAACGAGGGCTGGGCAACCTTCTGGCACTACACCCTGATGAATGACCTGTATGACGAAGGCCTGGTGACCGACGGCTTCATGATGGAATTCCTCGCCTCCCATACCAGCGTGGTTTACCAGCCGGGCTTCGACAGTCCTTACTACAACGGCATCAACCCCTACGCCCTGGGCTTTGCCATGTACCGGGACATCCGCCGCATATGCGAGGAACCCACGGAAGAGGACCGCCGCTGGTTCCCGGAACTGGCTGGCACCGACTGGCTGTCGAGCATCAAATTCGCCATGAGCAGCTTCAAGGACGAGAGCTTCATCCTGCAGTACCTGTCACCCAAGGTGATCCGTGATCTCAAGCTGTTCAGCATCATGGACGACGACCAGAAGGACGACCTGCTGGTGCCGGCGATCCATGACGAAAGCGGCTATCGGATCATCCGCGAAACCCTGGCCGCGCAATACAACCTGGGCAACCGGGAACCCAACGTGCAGATCTGGAGCATCGACCGCCGCGGCGACCGCTCACTGACCCTGCGCCACCAGCAACATGATCGCAAACCCCTTGGCGACTCCACCGACGAGGTACTCAAGCACCTGCACCGCCTGTGGGGCTTCGACATTCACCTGGAAACCCTGCAGGGCGATCAAGTGGTGAAAACCCATCACGTCCCGCCAAGAAGCGATCACAACGAAAACGACTACGGTCGGCTGGACCTGGCAGTCATCCACCTCTGAGTCCAACAACAGTCCTCCGTCAGCGCGACACAAGAGTTATTCTGTCGCGCTAACGGAGGTTTTTTATGCGGATTTACAAAGTCGGCGGCGCAGTACGCGATCGCTTGCTGGGCAGGCCGGTCACCGATATCGATTGGGTGGTAGTCGGTGCCAGCGCAGAAGACATGATCGCTCAGGGCTTTCGCCCGGTTGGCGCCGATTTTCCGGTGTTTCTGCACCCCAAGAATGGCGAGGAATACGCCCTGGCCCGAACCGAGCGCAAGAGCGGACGGGGTTACGGCGGATTCACCTTCCACGCCAGCCCGGAAGTCACCCTGGAAGAAGACCTGATTCGCCGCGACCTGACGATCAACGCCATGGCCGAGGATGATCAGGGTGTCGTGACCGACCCATATAACGGCCAGAAGGATCTTCAAGAACGGCTGTTACGTCATGTTTCCCCGGCATTCGCCGAAGATCCCCTTCGAGTACTGCGGGTAGCGCGATTCGCCGCGCGCTATGCCGGCCTGGGTTTCAGGGTGGCCGCAGAGACGCTCGAACTGATGCGAGAACTCAGTGAGTCAGGCGAGCTGCAGGCCCTCACCGCGGAGCGCAGCTGGAAGGAGATTTCCCGGGCCCTGATGGAAGAACAGCCCCAGGTCTTCATCCAGGTGCTCCGGGACTGCGGTGCCCTGGCGGTGCTGATGCCCGAGGTCGACGCCCTGTTCGGCGTTCCCCAGCCAGCCGCGCACCATCCGGAGATAGACACCGGCCTGCACACCCTCAGCGTTTTGCAGCAAGCGGCACTGCACCATCAGCCCCTCTCGGTACGCTGGGCCTGCCTGCTGCACGACCTGGGCAAAGGCCTTACCCCCGAGCAGGAGTGGCCACGGCACATCGGACACGAACACAAGGGTCTGGAGCTGATCAAGGCCGTCAGCGAGCGGTTCAAGGTGCCACGGGAATGCCAGGAACTGGCATTGCTGGTAGGCCAGTACCACACCCACGCCCACAAGGCGCAGGAACTGAAGGCCTCGACACTGCTAGAGCTGCTGCAAAGCTTTGACGTGTTCCGTCGCCCGCAGCGCTTCGAAGAGTTCATTGCCGCTTGCGAGATGGATGCCCGCGGACGGTTGGGATTGGAGTCGCGCCCCTACCCCCAAGCGGACTATCTGCGCGGCGCGGCCAATGTGGCCCGGGCAGTGGCGGTCCAGCCGTTGCTTGAGCAAGGCTTCAAAGGCCCGGCACTGGGCGAAGCGCTGAGACTGGAACGACTGAAAGCGCTCAAGGCCTACAAGGAGCCGCCCACACCTTGAGCCCCGCGGGCAAGGCACAAGCCTTGCCCGCCTCACGAGCCGAGGCTGGGGACTAAAGCCCGGGAGGCGTCAGTTGCCGGCCCCGCCATTCGAACGGCACCGGCGCCAACACCTGATCGATCTGCGCTTCATGCCAGAGCGCCGCCAGGCTCTTGCCGGCCAGCGGATGCACTCGCTCAGGGGCCATCAGCGACAACGGCCAAAGCACGAAGGCATTCTTCAGGATCTCTGCCCGAGGCAGGATCAGACCATCGAAATTGCCGGTCAGATCGCCATACAGCAGCACATCGATGTCCAGCGGCAAGCCTTTGCGGTCCGGAGCATAGCGGCCGTTGTCCGCCTCGATGAACTTCAAGCGCCGATCCAGTTCAATCAACGGCAGATCGGTATAGCCCGACACCACCAGATTGAAGAACGGGCCGCTCTTGATCCCCACCGGCTGGCTCTCGAACACCGCCGAGCAACGCATATCCACCAGAAAGCCGGCCAGGGCATCAAGCCCGGCGCACAGGTGAACTTCACGCTCGATATTGCTACCGAGCCCCAGAAACACCTGAGTCAGCGACATCCGCGCTCGATCTCCACGCCCACGCCCGCGGCAGCCGGAACGGCACCCGGCTTGGTCAGTTTCAAATGCAGCCACGGAATATGGAATTCGCTCATCAGCACTTCGGCAAGACGCTCGGCAAAGGTTTCCACCAACTGGTACTGGGCCTGCTCGGCAAACGCCTGGATCCGCGTGGAAACGCTGGCGTAATCCAGCGCCAGCGTCAGATCATCCCCAGCGGCGGCCGGGCGATTATCCCAGGCAAAGCTCAGATCAAGACGCAGGCACTGTCGGATGCCACGCTCCCAGTCGTAGGCTCCAATCACGGTGTCCACTTCCAGTCCTTCGATAAACACTCTGTCCAAGCACTCTTCTCCGCAGCACGACAAGGGCGCAATGCGCCGTTAGAATCAGGGCGTCCTCGCCCGGAATAGTTAGCATGTTTTGGTTACTGGCGATTCTCGCCTACCTGCTTGGCTCTCTGTCCTTCGCCATTTTGCTCAGCCGCCTGACGGGTAATCCCGATCCGCGAATGAGTGGCTCGGGTAATGCCGGCGCCACCAACATGCTGCGCCTGGCCGGCAAGAAACTCGCAGTCCTGACCCTGCTGGGGGATCTCTGCAAGGGCTTGGTGCCCGTGCTGATCGCGCACCTTGCGGGACTCTCGCTGCAACAACAGGCCTGGGTCGGACTCTACGCCGTCCTTGGCCACCTGTTCCCTTTGTACTTCCGCTTTCGCGGCGGCAAAGGTGTCGCCACCGCCGCCGGCATGCTGCTGGGGCTTTATCCTCCAGCCGCCCTGCTGGCCGTCGCCGCCTGGGCGCTGACCTTCTACCTCACCCGTACCAGCTCACTGGCCGCCCTGATCGCCACGCCCCTGACCCTGCCGCTGCTGGCCTGGCAGGCGCCCGAAGCGCTGCTGCCGATGAGCGTACTGACGCTGCTGATCGTCTGGCGCCATCGCGGCAATCTACGCGACCTGTTTGCCGGCCGCGAACGGCATTTCTAAGTCCTCGACGATCAAAAGACTCAAGCTTACGCCGCCGCGCACCCTCTAAAGGGCCGACAACTGCTCCATCGGCCAACGCGCCTGCACAGTGATTGCCAGGCTTTCCTGCTGCCCGGCCTGCAAACGCTGACAACCGGCAAAGGCGATCATCGCGCCGTTATCGGTGCAGAACTGGGGGCGAGCATAGAACACATTGCCGCTCATCTCCGCGAGCATCTTTTCCAGAGCCTCGCGCAAGGCCTTGTTCGCGCTCACGCCCCCGGCGATCACCAAGCGCTTGAGGCCGGTCTGCTTCAGTGCGCGCTTGCACTTGATGGTCAAAGTCTCCACCACTGCCTGCTGGAACGCGAGGGAGATGTCGCAACGGGTTTGCTCACCGTCGTCTCCAGCGCTGACGCACTGCTGCCAGGTGTTGAGGGCAAAGGTCTTCAAGCCGCTGAAACTGAAATCGAGGCCAGGACGATCGGTCATCGGCCGGGGGAAGACAAACCGCCCCGGTACGCCTTGAGTGGCCAGACGCGCAATTTCAGGGCCGCCGGGATAATTCAGACCGATCATCTTCGCGGTCTTGTCGAACGCCTCGCCCGCCGCATCATCCAGCGTCTCGCCCAGCAGCTCGTATTGGCCGATGCCATCGACCCGAACCAGCTGGGTATGACCGCCGGACACCAACAACGCGACGAACGGGAATTCCGGTGGCTGCTCTTCCAGCATTGGCGCCAGTAGGTGACCTTCCATGTGATGCACGCCCAGGGCTGGAATGCCCCAGGCGAACGCCAGCGCCTGGGCGCAGGAAGCCCCGACCAGCAGCGCGCCGACCAAGCCGGGACCGGCCGTATAGGCAATGGCATCGATCTCGGTGGGCACACAGTCGGCCTCAGCCAGAACCTGACGGATCAGCGGCAGCATGCGCTTGACGTGATCACGGGAAGCCAGCTCCGGCACCACGCCGCCGTAGACGCGGTGCAGGTCGATCTGGCTGAACAGCGCATCGGCCAAAAGGCCGCGCTCGCTGTCGTAAAGCGCGACGCCGGTTTCGTCGCAGGAGGTTTCTAATCCCAGTACTAGCATGGGTTTGCGCCTTGTAGAGGCTGAATTCGAAGGCGCGCATAATAGTCGCCACTCCCGCGCCCGACCAGCGGTTTTCGATCAGAGGCTTTGCATTCCGAGCGTTGAGGGGTTAACATCCGCAACCCTTAAAAACCGACGACCTCAGCCGCGATTTTTGCGACGAGAACGTTGACCCCGGTAATGAATGAAGGTAGCTCTGGATGCCAGCCGTCAAAGTTAAAGAGAACGAACCCTTCGACGTAGCTCTGCGTCGTTTCAAGCGCTCCTGCGAAAAAGCCGGTGTTCTGGCTGAAGTTCGTAGCCGCGAATTTTACGAGAAGCCGACTTCCGAGCGTAAGCGCAAAGCAGCTGCTGCTGTTAAGCGTCACGCCAAGAAAGTTCAGCGCGAACAGCGCCGCGCCGTACGTCTGTACTAATACACAGACGTTCGCTGCAAGCTTCTGCCAAGCCCGGCCCTCAGCCGGGCTAATGGCATTTGCGGAATACGCTTGATGCTTCACCGTCGAAGCCGCCCATGCGACCCAGACGAATCTGCTTCACCACGTCAGACCTGGCTCTTGCCAGCGGTGCACGTCTTTTCTGACGAGCCTTCCAAGGCTACTGACGAGCACACCCTTACTGATTCCTACAGACGATCAGCCCAAGGCGCACTTCTCCGGCGCCCGCTTAATGAGCTATCCGAGGCCACCCAAAGGCCACTGTCGGACTCAGCGCAATACCTTCAAATAGTCGAATACTGATAGAAACTAACGTCAGTGGACGTTCGGCAGATACACTTCCCGACTGCGATCACGCCGAAAACCCGGACCGAGCCGCGCAACCTTCACGCCTCGCTGCATCCGGTCTTTCGACAGCGTCGCCAGGGCTATTTTTTCCCGCAGTGATGACGAGAACGCCATGGCCGGGCTCATTCCCCAGAGCTTTATTGACGACCTTCTGAACCGCACCGACATCGTCGATGTCGTCAGCTCGCGCCTGCAGATCAAGAAAGCCGGCAAGAACTACACCGCCTGTTGCCCGTTCCACAAGGAAAAGACCCCTTCCTTCAGCGTCAGCCCCGACAAGCAGTTCTACTACTGCTTCGGCTGTGGCGCGGGCGGCAACGCCCTCGGCTTCATCATGGACCACGACAACCTGGACTTCCCCCAGGCCGTCGAGGAACTGGCGAAAGCCGCCGGCATGGAGATTCCCCGCGAGGAAAGCACTCGCGGCCAGCGCAAACCCCGACAGCCCACGGACTCCCCGCTCTATCCCCTGCTCACTGCCGCTGCCGACTACTATCGCCAGGCCCTGAAAAGCCACCCGGCACGCAAGGCGGCGGTGGACTACCTCAAGGGACGCGGCCTCACCGGCGAGATCGCCCGCGACTTCGGCCTGGGCTTCGCCCCGCCCGGCTGGGACAACCTGTTCAAGCATCTGAGCAGCGACACCCTGCAGCAAAAAGCCATGATCGACGCCGGCCTGCTGATTGAAAACGCCGAGACCGGCAAACGCTATGACCGCTTTCGCGACCGGGTGATGTTTCCCATCCGCGATACCCGCGGCCGGATCATTGCCTTTGGCGGCCGGGTGCTGGGGGACGACAAACCCAAGTACCTGAACTCCCCGGAAACCCCGGTGTTTCACAAAGGCCAGGAACTCTACGGCCTGTACGAGGCCCGCAAGAACAACCGCAACCTCGACGAAATCATCGTCGTCGAGGGCTACATGGACGTGATTGCCCTGGCCCAGCAAGGGCTGCGCAATGCCGTCGCGACCCTGGGCACCGCCACCAGCGAGGAACACCTCAAGCGCCTGTTCCGCATCGTGCCCAACGTACTGTTCTGCTTCGACGGCGACCAGGCCGGACGCAAGGCCGCCTGGCGCGCCCTGGAAGCCACCCTGAGCTGCCTGCAGGACGGACGCCGCGCACGCTTCCTGTTCCTTCCGGAAGGCGAAGACCCGGACACCCTGGTGCGTTCCGAAGGCACCGACGCCTTCCGCGCGCGGATCAATCAGCACGCGCAGCCGTTGGCGGATTACTTTTTCCAGCAACTGATCGACGAAGCAGACCCGCGCTCTCTGGAAGGCAAGGCCCACCTGGCCACGCTGGCTGCGCCGCTGATCGAAAAGATCCCTGGCGCCAACCTGCGCACCCTGATGCGCCAGCGCCTCAGCGAGATCACCGGCCTGACCAGCGAAACCGTCACGCAACTGGTCCACAACGCCGCGCCGGAAGCGCCGCCAGCCTACGACGCCGGCATTGATTACGACGCAATGCCGGATTACGCCGACTACCATGAGCCCCACCAGGAAACCTACGTCCCTCAACAGGAGTGGACGCCGAAGAAAAATGGCGGCGGCAAGAAGTGGGAAAACAAGCCCTGGGACAAGAACGGCAAGGGCAAGCGCCAGGGCGATCGCGACCAGCCCAGGGGCCCGCGGGTCCCGGCAGCGGTGGAGCCTCCGACACTGGCAGCCCTGCGTACCTTGCTGCATCACCCGCAGTTGGCAGAAAAAGTTGAAGATGCCGGGCACTTTGCCGATGACGACAACATCAATACACAGTTGCTGGTCGCCCTGATCGAAGCCGTGCAGAAAAATCCTAAGCTACGCTCTATTCATCAGTTGATGGCGCGCTGGCACGGCACTCAGCAGGGCCACCTGCTGACTGCCCTGGCAGAAAAAGAGTGGTTGATCGACGGAGATAACCTTGAACAACAGTTTTTCGACACCATTAATAGCTTGTCCGCTCGCCAACGCGAGCGTGTTTTAGACCAACTTCTCAGGAAATCGCGTCAAAGCGAGCTCAGCAGCGAAGAGAAAATTCAGCTGGTTGAGCTTTTAAAACGCAATGTTCCCGCATCGAACCCGACCTCAACTGGCGCGTGAGGTCATAGCTCGGGTATAATCCTCGGCTTGTTTTTTGCCCGCCAAGACCTTCAGTGGATAGGGTGTTATGTCCGGAAAAGCGCAACAGCAGTCTCGCCTCAAAGAGTTGATCAGCCGTGGACGTGAGCAGGGTTACCTGACTTACGCGGAGGTCAACGACCACCTGCCGGAGGATATTTCAGATCCGGAACAGGTGGAAGACATCATCCGCATGATCAACGACATGGGGATCAACGTATTCGAGAGTGCTCCGGATGCGGATGCCCTTTTGTTGGCCGAAGCCGACACCGACGAAGCAGCAGCTGAAGAAGCCGCCGCAGCGTTGGCGGCTGTGGAAACCGACATTGGTCGCACTACCGACCCAGTGCGCATGTACATGCGCGAAATGGGCACGGTAGAGCTGCTCACACGTGAAGGCGAAATCGAAATCGCCAAGCGTATCGAAGAGGGCATCCGTGAAGTGATGGGCGCAATCGCGCACTTCCCTGGCACGGTTGATCACATCCTCGCCGAATACACTCGCGTCACCACCGAAGGTGGCCGCCTGTCTGACGTTCTCAGCGGGTACATCGATCCGGACGACGGTATTACGCCGCCTGCCGCCGAAGTGCCGCCGCCTGTCGACACCAAAACCGCGAAGGCGGATGACGACAGCGACGACGAAGAAGCTGAAGCGACCGAAGACGAAGAAGAAGCCGAAAGCGGTCCGGATCCTGTTATCGCCGCACAGCGCTTTGGCGCTGTCGCCGATCAGATGGAGATCACCCGCAAGGCGCTGAAGAAGCACGGCCGCGAGAACAAGCAAGCCATCGCCGAAATGCTGGCCCTGGCCGAATTGTTCATGCCGATCAAACTGGTTCCGAAGCAATTCGAAGGCCTGGTTGAACGTGTACGCAGCGCCCTGGATCGCCTGCGTCAGCAAGAGCGCGCCATCATGCAGCTCTGCGTGCGTGATGCCCGCATGCCGCGTGCCGACTTCCTGCGCCAGTTCCCGGGCAACGAAGTGGATGAAAGCTGGACCGACGCCCTGGCCAAAGGCAAGACCAAATACGCCGAAGCCATTGCCCGCCTGCAGCCGGACATCATCCGTTGCCAGCAGAAGCTGACCGCTCTTGAAGTCGAAACCGGCTTGAAGATCGCCGAGATCAAGGACATCAACCGTCGCATGTCGATCGGTGAGGCCAAGGCCCGCCGCGCGAAGAAAGAGATGGTTGAAGCCAACTTGCGTCTGGTGATCTCCATCGCCAAGAAGTACACCAACCGTGGCCTGCAATTCCTCGATCTGATCCAGGAAGGCAACATCGGCTTGATGAAAGCGGTGGACAAGTTCGAATACCGTCGCGGCTACAAGTTCTCGACCTATGCCACTTGGTGGATCCGTCAGGCGATCACTCGCTCGATTGCCGACCAGGCCCGCACCATCCGTATTCCGGTGCACATGATCGAGACGATCAACAAGCTCAACCGCATTTCCCGGCAGATGCTGCAGGAAATGGGTCGTGAACCGACGCCGGAAGAGCTGGGCGAACGCATGGAAATGCCTGAGGACAAGATCCGCAAGGTATTGAAGATCGCCAAAGAGCCGATCTCCATGGAAACCCCGATCGGTGATGACGAAGACTCCCATCTGGGCGACTTCATCGAAGACTCGACCATGCAGTCGCCAATCGATGTGGCCACCGTTGAGAGCCTCAAAGAAGCGACCCGCGAAGTACTCTCCGGCCTCACTGCCCGTGAAGCCAAGGTCCTGCGCATGCGCTTCGGCATCGACATGAATACCGACCACACCCTCGAGGAGGTTGGTAAGCAGTTCGACGTGACCCGTGAACGGATTCGTCAGATCGAAGCCAAGGCGCTGCGCAAGCTGCGCCACCCGACGCGAAGCGAGCATCTGCGCTCCTTCCTCGACGAGTAAGCCCAAGACCCCCAGCCCAGCTGGGGGTTTTGCTTTTTGCAGATCCTCGCTCTCCCTCGCCGCATAGCCCGTCTACACTCGAAACATTCCCCGTGCCATAACGAGACGGTTATGCCCAGACTGTCGGCCATGCTACTGCTGGCGCTGCTTACCTGGACGGCAACGGCTGGCGCGCTGACTCTCACCGATGAAGAACGTGGCTGGCTCAAGGCTCACCCGCAACTGCGCCTGGGGGTAGATGCCTCCTGGCCGCCATTCGAATATCGAGACGAGGAAGGTCGCTACCAGGGCCTTGCAGCGGACTACATCCACCTGATCCAGGAACGCCTGTCGGTGAGCCTGACGCCCATCGAGCCCGCCAGCTGGACCGAGGTGCTCGAGGACGCCAAGCAGGGCAAGCTGGA
This sequence comes from Pseudomonas sp. Os17, assembly GCF_001547895.1. Taxonomy (NCBI): domain Bacteria; kingdom Pseudomonadati; phylum Pseudomonadota; class Gammaproteobacteria; order Pseudomonadales; family Pseudomonadaceae; genus Pseudomonas; species Pseudomonas sp. Os17. Next base: position 6,237,733 of record NZ_AP014627.1, read on the forward strand.
CCTGCTGCCCGGGATCATGTCGACCCCGGAGCGCCAGAGCTACATGGCGTTCACCCGCCCCTACCTTGATTTCCCCATCGTCATCCTCGCCCACAGCGGCGGTGCGCAACCGCGCAACCTTCAGGACCTTTACGGCCTGAAAGTGGCCGTGGTGGAAAACTACGCCCCCCACGAACTGCTGCGCACCCATCATCCGGACCTGAACCTGGTCGCCCTGCCCAACATCAGTTCCGCACTGCAGGCCCTGGCCACCGACGAAGTGGACGCCGTGGTCGGTGACCTGGCCTCCAGCGTCTGGAGCCTGCGCCAGCTCAAGCTCGAGGGCCTGTATGTCAGCGGCGAAACCCCCTATCGCTACCAGTTGGCGATGGGCGTCCCGCGCGACAGCAAGATCCTGGTTGGCATTCTCGACAAGGTGCTGGCTGACCTCAGCCCCGATGAAATCAGTGCCATTCAGCAACACTGGGTCGGCAGCGTGCTCGACCATCGAACCTTCTGGTCCGACGTGCTGCTCTACGGGCTGCCCGGGCTGCTCCTGCTGGTCACCGTGCTCGCGGTGGTGATCCGTATCAACCGCCGCCTGAGCTCGGAGATCTCCCGCAGGGTGGCCCTGGAACAGGAGCTGCGCAGCAGCGAATACCACTATCGCAGCCTGGTGGAGAGCCTGTCCGCCATCGCCTGGGAAGCCCGCGTCAGCGACTTCACCTACAGCTACGTCTCGCCCCACGCCGAAGCGCTGCTGGGCTATCCCCTGGCTCACTGGCTGGTTCCCGGGTTCTGGCGCAACATCATCCACCCCGCCGACCTGACCCGGGCCCAGGCGTTCTGCGACCACGAGGTCCAGGCCGGGCGCGACCACAGCCTCGACTACCGGGTGATCACCGCCGACGGTCGCTGCCTCTGGGTACGCGACATCGTCAGCCTGATCGAGCACGGCCAGGAACCGGTGATGCGCGGGCTGATGATCGACATCAGCGAAGCCAAGCACACCGAAGAAGCGCTACGCCTGTCCGAGCAGAAGTTCGCTTCGGTGTTCCAGCAGTGCCCGGACATCCTGGTCATCGCACGCCTGTCCGACGGCTGCCTGCTGGAGGTCAACAAGGCCTTCGAGGAACAGATCGGCCTGAGTGCCGAAACGGTCATCGGCCAGACCGCCACCGAGCTGAACATCTGGGGGATCCCGGGGGTCGGCCCCAGCCTCTTGCAGCGCTTGCAGGCCGGCAGCATCCGCAACCTGGAGATGCCCTTTCGCCGCCACGGTGGCCAGCTGTTCACCGGGCTGATCTCCGCCGAGCCCTTTGACCTCGACACCACCCCGGCGCTGGTGGTGGTGGTGCGCGACATCAGCCAGCTCAAGGAAACCCAGCAGCAACTGCAGACCTCCGAAGAGAAGTTCGCCAAAGCCTTCCACGCCTCCCCGGACGGACTGCTGTTGAGCCGCCAGCGCGATGGCCTGCTGATCGAGGTCAACGAGGGCTTCAGTCGCATCACCGGCTTCAATAGCGCCGTGTCGCTGGACCGCTCGACCCTGGAACTGGGGATCTGGGTCAATCTCAACGAACGCAAACAGATGCTCGATCTGCTGCAACGCGACGGCTACGTCCGTGACTTCCGTTGCCATATTCGCCGCAACGATGGCCAGATCCGCCTTTGCGAGCTGTCCAGCCGGCCGCTGCCCATCGGCGAAGAAGACTGCATGCTGACCATCGCCCGGGACATTACCGATCGCCAGCAAATGCAGGAAAAACTGCAACAGGCCGCCACAGTGTTTGAAAGCACCGCCGAGGGCGTGATGATCACCGATACCCAGCAGCGCATCAGCGCGGTCAATCGGGCCTTCAGCGAAATCACCGGCTACAGCGAAAGTGAAACCCTGGGCCAGACCCCGCGCCTGCTGGCATCGGGGCTGCACGACAGCGCCTTCTACGCCGCGATGTGGCATCAACTGACCCTGGAAGGCCACTGGCAGGGCGAGATTTCCAACCGTCGCAAGAACGGCGAGCTCTACCCCAACTGGTTGACCATCAACGCCGTGCGCAACAAGGAGCGGCAGATCACCCATTTCGTGGCGGTATTCGCCGATATCTCCAGCCTCAAGCACGCCCAGGCACGGCTCGACTATCAGGCCCACCACGACCCCCTGACCGGCCTGCCCAATCGCACCCTGTTCGAAAGTCGCCTGCTGGCCGCGCTCAACGGCCAGCAGGACAGCGGCGGCCAGGGCGCGGTGCTGTTCCTCGACCTGGATCGCTTCAAGCACATCAACGACAGCCTCGGCCACCCGGTGGGCGATCTGCTGCTCAAGGGCATCGCCGTGCGCCTCAAGGAACAGCTACGAGACATCGACACCGTGGCTCGCCTGGGCGGGGACGAATTCATCATCCTGCTGCCCGGGCTGCACCAGGCCAGCGATGCCGACCACATCGCCACCAAGTTGCTGAACTGCTTCACCGCGCCGTTCCAGGCCGGTGAACATGAGTTCTTCATCAGCGCCAGCATCGGCACCAGCCTCTACCCCAAGGACGGTTGCGACGTCGCCACCCTAATCAAGAACGCCGATGCCGCCATGTACCGCTCCAAGGCCAAGGGCCGCAACCGCGTGGAACGCTACACCCGCGACCTGACCGCCCAGGCCAGCGAGCGGGTGGCCCTGGAACACGAACTGCGTCGGGCCATCGAACGCGATGAGCTATCGCTGTACTTCCAGCCCAAGATCAGCCTCAGCAGCCACGAACTGGTGGGCGCCGAGGCGCTGATCCGCTGGCACCACCCCACCTTCGGCGATGTCCCGCCCGAGCACTTCATTCCCCTGGCCGAAGAAAACGGCATGATCCTGCTGATTGGCGACTGGGTCCTGGAACAGGCCTGCCAGCACCTGCATAGCTGGAACCAGCACTACGAGCACTTCGGACCGCTGTCGGTGAACCTGGCCGGCGCCCAGTTGCGCCAACCCAATCTCCTGGGCCGCATCGAACAACTGCTGCGCGACTACGACCTGCAGCCCGGGTTGCTGCAACTGGAGATCACCGAGAACTTCATCATGAGCCAGGCCGAAGAAGCCCTGGAGGTGTTGCACCAGCTCAAGCGCCTGGGGGTGCAACTGGCCATCGACGACTTCGGCACCGGCTACTCGTCCCTGAGCTACCTCAAGCGCCTGCCCCTGGACTTCCTCAAGATCGACCAGTCCTTCGTCCGTGGCCTGCCGGACGACCCCCACGACGTGGCCATCGTCCGCGCCATCATCGCCCTGGGTCGCAGCATGCAATTCACGGTGATCGCCGAAGGGGTGGAAGACCATGACCAGCAGACCTTCCTCGCCCAGGAAGGCTGCGAGCAGATCCAGGGCTACATCGTCAGTCTGCCCCTTGAGGCAGATGAGTTCTGTGCGGCCTTCCTGCGGATCCGGGTTTCCGATTTTTCGGATAGCACAGCCGAGAAACCATCGTTATAATCCGCCGCCTGCTGAGGGCCTATAGCTCAGTTGGTTAGAGCAGAGGACTCATAATCCTTTGGTCCACGGTTCAAGTCCGTGTGGGCCCACCAAATTGAAAGCCGCGCAATGCGCGGCTTTCGCGCTTCTACGGTTCGAAAGACCTCGAATTAAAATCTGCTAACCGTCCACAAAACGTCCACATCAGCCGCTTGAATCGCTCAGGCTTGGGTGTTATCCAGGATGAACTCGATCAGCGCCCGGGATGCGGCTGACAATTGCCGGTGAGGCGGGTAAATAATCGAGAACGGCCGACTGCGCCCACTCAATTGCGCAAGTATTTCCACCAATTGCCCGCGCTGAATTTTGTCCCGGACGATGAAATCATAGGTCTGGCAGATGCCCAGACCGCTTTCCGCCAGCGAAACGATCCCCAGAACATCATCCGAAACCTCCACATTGGCTTGCGGCAGCCATTCGATATTTTTCCCGTCAAGACAGAACAACCACGATCCGACCTTGCCACTGCTGGGCATGATGAATGGCAGACAAACGTGCTCGCCTAACATCTCAAGCGTCGTAGGGATGCCGGCGCGAGCCAGGTATTGGGGAGACGCGACGAGGCAAAGCCGCGCATCTTCCAGTTTGCGGCCCACCAGACCACTGTCCGGCAACTGCCCCAGACGAATCGCCAGATCGTAGCCTTCGGCGACTAGGTCGACATTGCGATTGGTGATGCTCAGTTCCACCCGCACAGCCGGGTATTGCCGGGCAAACTCACTGAGCAGCGGTGGCAGACGATGATGCCCGTAAGTCGTTGGGACGCTCATCCGAACGCGCCCGCTCAACTCGCCTTCCTGGCCGCAAATATTGCGCTCCGCCTCTTCAATCTGTGAAAAGGCCAAACGGGTTTGTTCCAGGTACAACTTGCCGGCGTCTGTCAGGCTGAGCCTTCGGGTAGTACGTCGCAACAATTGCACGCCAAGGCGCGACTCGAGCCTCGTCAACGCCCGGCTGAGCACCGAAGGCGTGGTCGCCAGGGCAGTGGCAGCAGCACTGACAGTGCCCTGCTCCACCACGCGAATAAAGGCTTCCACATCCCCAAGATGGTCAAATCTACGCGCCATTATTGCCTACAAAGTCCAAATGAATTCCATTTTAGGTAGTTTATCGCCAAATCATACATCAATAGAGTATCCAGGCAGGGGCGGCAACCGTTCGCCCGATAAATTCTGGACACGACATGAGAAAACTGACCCGTATTGCATTAGCCATGGCCCTCGCCAGCACCAGCCTGGCAGCCAGCGCTGACAACGTGCTTGTGGTGCTTTCCGATTCGGCGAAGCTCGATTTGAAGGACGGCAAGGTCTTTGCCACCGGCTTCTACCTGAACGAGCTTTTGCAACCGGTAAAGATGCTGCTCGACGCGGGCCATAACGTCACCTTTGCTACCCCGAACGGCAACGCGCCGACAGTGGACAAAACGTCCATCGATAAAATGTACTTCAACAACGATGAGGCAGCGCTTCAGACCTATAAGAACTTGCTTGATCAACTGAAACTGACCTTGCCGGAACAGTCACCGGTCATCAGCCTTTCTCGGGTAGAGCAGATTGGTTATGCGCACTTTGATGCGGTCTACATTCCCGGCGGCCACGCCCCCATGCAGGACCTGCTCCACAGCCGTCAGCTGGGTCGCTTGCTGGCGAATTTCCATGGACAAGACAAGACCACCGCACTCGTCTGCCATGGCCCGATCGCCCTGCTGTCGACCTTGCCTGACGCCGAAAAATTCACCCGCCAACTCCAGAGTGCGAAACCTGAGAGGGGCAGCGCCGACTGGATTTATGCGGGCTACAAGATGACCGTTATCAGCAATAAGGAAGAGGAAGAAGCCAAAGGTCTGCTCAACGGTGGTGTTATGAAGTTCTACCCGCAAACCGCGCTGGAACAAGCCGGTGGGGTGTACCGCAGCAACACTTCCAATTGGACGCCTAATGTGGTCATCGATCGCGAGTTGATCACTGGCCAGAATCCAGCCTCGGCCATTGAGGTCGGCAAGGCACTGCTCGATCGATTGAAATAACACGACTGCAGCACTGCGCCCTCCCTCGACCCCGGTTTCTGACGGGTATTTGGAGCACTGTAATGAAACCTCACACTGTCCTTATTACTGGTGCGTCAGTCGGTAAAGCGACTTTCTAACGACAACATTTGCGGCTCAGCCGCTCCAGCGAATTCCCCGACTGTGCCAGTGGGCACTGCCACCGGCATTGCTCCTTCAGCTTGAACTCTAGAGAAAAAATCATGACGCCCTCATCCGCAAACCAACACAAACCACTGTTGATGGTCCTCACCAGCCACGCCAGCAAAGGCGATGGTGGCGAGCCGACTGGCTTTTACCTCGCCGAAGTCACCCACCCGCTTGCCGTACTCGAAGCGGCCGGCTTTACAATCGAGTTCGCCTCGATCCAGGGCGGCGAACCTCCGGTCGATGGTCTCGACCTGAATGATGTCACCAACGCACGCTACTGGAACGACAGTCGCTTTCGCGCCGCCATTGCCAACACACAACGCCTGGACGCCCTGGATGCGTCGAAGTACGCCGCTATCTTCTTTACCGGCGGCCACGGTGCGATGTGGGATTTCCCGACTAGCCCTGCCGTGCAAAGCATGACCCGCGACCTCTTCGAAGCCGGTGGTGCAGTGGCCGCAGTCTGTCACGGCCCCGCGGCACTGGTGAACGTGACGCTCAGCGATGGCAGCTACCTGGTTGCCGGCAAAAACCTCAGTGCGTTTACCGACGACGAAGAACGTGCGGTCAAGCTCGACAACATCGTGCCTTTCTTGCTGGCCAGTACCCTGAGTGCGCGTGGTGCGCATCATCACGGCGCAGCAAACTGGACTGCCAACGTGGTGGTCGATGGTCGGCTCGTCACGGGACAAAACCCTCAATCCGCCACCGGAGTGGGTGAAGCGCTACGCGATCTGCTGCTCGTTCAGCCAAGCTGTTATCGCTGATGCAGAATTAACCCGGATGCCGACTTAACGCTGCACCATTAGTGGTCAGCTCAAATTCAGACCTGCTAATACTGACAACGCCAAGGCAGGCCCCTGGGCACCACCGCCATCGCCAGCCATTTCTTGCCCCCATGAAAAAGCCGCGCATTGCGCGGCTTTTCACTGTGTCGCCGGCTGTCCTTATTTGGGCAGCGCGTAGGCAATCACATAGTCACCGCGATCGGTCGACTGCCGTGCGCCACCGGCCGTGAGCAGGATGTACTGGCGCCCGGTCTTGGGCGATACGTAAGTCATCGGCCCCGACTGACTGCCCACTGGCAGGCGCGCTTTCCAGATTTCGTTACCGTTGCCGGTATCGAAGGCCCGCAGGTAGAAGTCCTGGGTGCCGGCGAAGAACAGCAGGCCGGATTGGGTCGCCAGGGACGCGCCCAGAGTCGGCATGCCAATCGGGATCGGCAGGTGCATGCGAATCCCCAGCGGGCCGGTGTCCTGCACGGTGCCCACCGGCACCTGCCACATCAGTTTGCGGGTCTTCAGGTCGATGGCCGACATGGTGCCGAACGGCGGCTTCTGGCACGGAATGCCCACCGCCGAGAGGAAGCGCTGGCGCATGGCGCCGAACGGCGTGCCTTCCTGGGGCACCACGCCCATTTCGATGCCACTGGCACCGGCGCCAATCTGCTCCCGAGGGATCATGTAGTTGGCCAGGCCCAGGCGCATGTCGTTGACGAACATGTAGTGGCTGGTCGGATCCACCGACACGCTGCCCCAGTTCATGCCACCCAGGGAGCCGGGGAACTGCAGTGCGTGATCCAGGCCAGGCGGGGTGTACACGCCCTCATGGCGCATGCCCTTGAATTGGATGCGGCACAGCAGCTGGTCGAACGGAGTCGCGCCCCACATGTCGGACTCGGTCAGCGTCTGATTGCCAATCGACGGCATTTCCACCGAGAACGGCTGGGTCGGCGAATAACGCTCCCCCGGCACATTGCCCTGGGGCACCGGACGCTCTTCGACCCGGGCAATCGGCTTGCCGGTTTCGCGGTTGAGCAGGAAGATCTCGCCCTGTTTGGTGACCTGGGCCAATGCCGGTTGCACGCCGCCCTTGTCGTCCGGAATGTCGTACAGCAGCGGCTGCGCCGGCAGGTCGAAATCCCAGAGGTCATGGTGGGTGGTCTGGAAATGCCAGCGCACCTGGCCGGTCTTCACGTCGAGGGCGACGACCGAGGAGCTCCACTTGTCATCGAACTCGCTGCGCTGACCGCCGAAGAAATCCGGCGTGGCGTTGCCGGTGGGCAGGTACACCAGGCCCAGCTTGGCGTCATAGGACATCGCCGACCAGACGTTCGGGGTGCCACGGGTATAGGTTTCACCCGCCGGCGGACGTTTGGTGGTGGCCGGGTTGCCCGGGTCCCAGGCCCACATCAGCTCGCCGCTGCGCACATCAAAAGCCCGCACCACGCCTGGCGGCTCGCCCGTGGAGAAGTTGTCCGCCACCCGGCCGCCCACGATAACTACAGTGCCCGCCACCAGAGGCGTCGAGGTTTGCTGGTAGTAACCCGGCTTGATCTCGCCCATGTCGGTTTTCAGATCGACCGTGCCCTGGTGGCCGAAGTCTTCACAGGGCTTGCCGGTTTCGGCATCGAGCGCAATCAGGCGCGCATCGCCGGTCGGTAGGAACAGGCGCCTGGTGCAAGCCGCAGGAGCAGCGGCGGGCGCCGAGGACTGGCTTACCGGGACCGCGGAGGCGTCGAAATAGCCCAAGCCACGGCAGCGCTGCCAGTTGGGTGCATAGCCTTGCGGGTCGAACTTCCAGCGCTCGGCGCCGGTGTCGGCGTCCAGGGCGAACACCTTGCCGTAGGCGGTGCAGGTGTAGACGGTATCGCCGATCTGCAGCGGGGTGTTCTGGTCTTCGGCGCCGGCGCCGGTGCTTTGGGGCAGGTCACCGGTGCGGAAGGTCCAGGCCACTTGCAGTTGGCCGATATTGCCCTTGTTGATCTGGTCCAGGGCAGCAAAGCGGTTGCCCGCCGTGGTATTGCCCCAGTGGGCCCAGTCTTTCTGCTGCTCGGCGGGAGCCACCGGCTGGATGGCCGGTACGCTGTCGGCCTTGACCACATGGGTCGGCACGAACATGTAGGCCAGGGTCGCCACTATGCCAACGCCCAGCAGCCCCGCCAGCCCATGAGCCGCACGCCCGGCGCGGGCACCGGAGGCGCGCATCAGGGTCGGATAGATCAGCGCCACCACCAGGCCGATCACGGCAAAGGTCAGCACCCGCGAAACCAGCGGCCAGTATTCCAAGCCGGCATCCCAGACCGCCCAGATCGCGGTCAGCACCAGGGCCACGCCGTACAGCCTGGCGCCACGAGGATTGGCCCGGGCAATCAGAATGCCGGACACCAGCATCGCCAGGCCCATCAACAGGAAATAGGCGCTGCCTCCCAGACTCAGGAGATAGCCACCGCCTCCCGCCAGGCCCAGCCCGATCAGGGCAATCAGAATGCCCAACCCCGCCAGGAGCCATCGGCTGCCGGTGGCAGCCCCCGTGTTTTTCATGTCAAACCTCTGCCATTTGTAAAACTAGGCTGCGAGAATGTACTAACTGGTTACTTATGACAACTTGTCGCAGGCTATTTGTTTCAAAAATAGTCCCGATGGCGAAAGCTCAGTCCCTGGCCAGAACAGACAATCGGCAGCAGCAGCCAGGGTTTGCCCGAGGCTGTAACATGCTCGCTCCCTCGATAGCCGTGCTGGAGCCCCCCTTGTCCGATAGCCGCCCTCCCGTTCTTGATGAAGTCGATCGCCAACTGATCGCCGCCCTGCAGATCAATGCCCGCGAAAGCGTGGCCATGCTGGCCCGGCAGCTGGGTATTGCCCGCACCACCGTGACTTCGCGTCTGGCGCGCCTGGAAAAGACCCGGGTCATCACCGGCTACGGCGTGCGCCTGGGTCAGAGGGTGGTCGACGGCGGCTTGCAGGCGTATGTGGGGATCAAGGTCCAGCCGCGCTCCGGCAAGGAAGTGCTGCGGCGTCTGAGCGGCATGGCTCAGGTCCAGCAACTGTGCGCGGTGAGCGGCGAGTTCGATTACGTGGCCTGGCTGCGCACCGACTCGCCGGAACAGCTGGACCAATTGCTGGACCAGATCGGCAGCGTCGACGGCGTGGAAAAGACCACCACCTCGATCATCCTCAGCAGCAAGATTGATCGCGGGCATGCGCTCTGAAGCCCCACAGCTGAAAGCGCTCCATCGTCAATCTGAATCATCTATTCGTCAGGTTGATAAATAACAATGCATAACGACGACAGTTTGCGTCTTATTTACGTGTTTCCCCCTCTCTAGAATGGCTGCCATCTTTTCCTATACTCAGCACTCTGCTGAGCCGCCCGCCAAGGTCAGCCATGAACAAGAACAATCGCCATCCTGCAGACGGTAAAAAACCGATCACCATCTTCGGCCCGGATTTTCCTTTCGCCTTTGACGACTGGATCGAGCACCCCGCCGGCCTGGGCAGCATCCCCGAAGCCCAGCACGGCACCGAAGTGGCCATCGTCGGCGCGGGTATCGCCGGCCTGGTCGCCGCTTACGAACTGATGAAGCTGGGCCTCAAGCCGGTGGTCTATGAAGCGTCGAAAATGGGTGGCCGCCTGCGCTCCCAGGCCTTCGAAGGCGCCGAAGGCATCATCGCCGAACTCGGTGGCATGCGCTTTCCGGTGTCGTCCACGGCCTTCTATCACTACGTCGACAAGCTCGGCCTTGAGACCAAGCCCTTCCCCAACCCGCTGACCCCGGCGTCGGGCAGCACGGTCATCGATCTCGAAGGCCAGACCCACTACGCCCAGAAACTCGCCGACCTGCCGGCCCTGTTCCAGGAAGTCGCCGACGCCTGGGCCGACGCCCTGGAGGACGGCTCGCGCTTCAGCGAGATCCAGCAAGCCATCCGCGATCGCGACGTGCCGCGCCTCAAAGAGTTGTGGAACACCCTGGTGCCGCTGTGGGACGACCGCACGTTCTACGACTTCGTCGCCACCTCCAAGGCCTTCGCCAAGCTGTCGTTCCATCACCGTGAAGTGTTCGGCCAGGTGGGCTTCGGCACCGGCGGCTGGGACTCGGACTTCCCCAACTCGATGCTGGAAATCTTCCGCGTGGTGATGACCAACTGCGACGATCACCAGCATCTGGTGGTCGGCGGCGTCGAACAGGTGCCCCTGGGCATCTGGCGCCACGTGCCGGAGCGTTGCGCCCACTGGCCGGCCGGCACCAGCCTCAGCTCGCTGCACCATGGCGCGCCACGCACCGGAGTCAAGCGCATTGCCCGGGCCGCCGACGGCCGCTTCAGCGTCACCGACAACTGGGGCGATACCCGGGAATACGCGGCGGTCCTGACCACCTGCCAGAGCTGGCTGCTGACCACCCAGATCGAATGCGAAGAGTCGCTGTTCTCGCAGAAGATGTGGATGGCCCTGGACCGCACCCGCTACATGCAGTCGTCGAAGACCTTCGTCATGGTCGACCGGCCGTTCTGGAAGGACAAGGACCCGGAAACCGGCCGCGACCTGATGAGCATGACCCTCACCGACCGCCTGACCCGCGGCACCTACCTGTTCGACAACGGCGACGACAAGCCGGGGGTGATCTGCCTGTCCTACTCGTGGATGAGCGACGCCCTGAAGATGCTCCCGCAGCCGGTGGAAAAGCGCGTGAAGCTGGCCCTGGACGCCTTGAAGAAGATCTACCCGAAAGTCGACATCGCCAGCCGTATCATCGGCGACCCGATCACCGTGTCCTGGGAGGCCGATCCGCATTTCCTCGGTGCCTTCAAGGGCGCGCTGCCGGGCCATTACCGCTACAACCAGCGCATGTACGCGCACTTCATGCAGGACGACATGCCGGCCGAACAGCGCGGCATCTTCATCGCCGGCGATGACGTGTCCTGGACCCCGGCCTGGGTCGAGGGCGCGGTGCAGACCTCGCTCAACGCCGTGTGGGGCATCATGAAGCACTTCGGCGGCGCCACCCATCCCGAGAACCCGGGACCGGGGGACGTGTTCCACGAAATCGGACCGATTGCCCTGGCGGACTGAGCAACGGGCCATGGCGCGCGGCAAGTCCCTGGCAGGGCTTATCGCCGCCTGCGCCAGCCGCTACAGTGGTCGGCCAGTCAGTCAGAGGAGTGAAGACCATGCACGTCGCCTTGTACCAGTGCCCGCCCGCGCCACTGGATGTGGCCGGTAACCTGCAGCGCCTGCACCGGGTGGCCATGGAGGCCACGGATGCCGATTTGCTGGTGCTGCCGGAGATGTTCCTCAGCGGCTACAACATCGGCGCCGAAGCGGTCGGCGCCCTGGCCGAGGCCCAGGACGGCCCCTCGGCCCAGCGCATCGCCGCCATCGCCCAGGCCGCCGGCACGGCGATTCTCTACGGCTACCCGGAGCGCAGCAGCGACGGCCAGATCTACAACGCCGTGCAGTTGATCGACGCCCAGGGCCAGCGCCTGTGCAACTACCGCAAGACTCATCTGTTCGGTGATCTGGATCACTCGATGTTCAGCGCCGGTGCGGATGACTTCCCCCTGGTGGAGCTCAACGGCTGGAAGCTCGGCTTCCTGATCTGCTACGACATCGAATTTCCGGAGAACGCCCGACGCCTGGCCCTGGCCGGTGCCGAGCTGATCCTGGTGCCGACGGCAAACATGATTCCCTACGACTTCGTCGCCGATGTGACGATTCGCGCCCGGGCCTTCGAAAACCAGTGCTATGTGGCCTACGCCAACTACTGCGGCCGGGAAGAGCAGATCCGCTATTGCGGCCAAAGCTCCATCGCCGCCCCCGACGGCAGCCGGATCGCCCTGGCCGGGCTGGACGAAGCCCTGATCATCGGCACCCTGGATCGTACGCTGATGAACCAATCCCGGGCGCTGAACCGCTACCTTGCCGATCGTCGCCCCGAGCTATACGACGACCTGAGCAAGCGCTGATCCGCCCATATCCGCTAGCATGGGCGCCTCTCTGTTCTGGAAGTGCTCATGCCCGCGCTGAACCACCCCCTGCCTCACTTGCAAACCCTGGCCAACGGCCTGCGGGTGTCCCTGCGTCATGCCCCTCACCTGAAACGTTGCGCCGCGGCACTGCGGGTCTGCGCCGGCAGCCACGATGCGCCGGCGGCGTGGCCGGGGCTGGCGCACTTTCTGGAGCACCTGCTGTTTCTCGGCACCGAGCGCTTTCCTGCCGAACAGGGGCTGATGGCCCATGTGCGAAACCAGGGCGGACAGCTCAATGCCAAGACCTGTGAGCGAGCGACCGAGTTCTTCTTCGAGCTGCCGCCCAGTGCTCTTGCCGCCGGCCTGGAACGCCTGTGCGACATGCTCGCCCACCCGCGCCTGGACCTTGATGACCAGCGCCGGGAGCGGGAAGTGCTGCACGCGGAATTTATCGCCTGGTCCCGGGATCAGGCGGCGCAGCGTCAGTTCGCGCTGTTCGACGGTCTGTCTGGCGCTCATCCGCTGCGGGCCTTCCATGCCGGCAACCGTTACAGCCTGAACCTGGCCAGCCGCGGTTTTCAGCAAGCGCTTCAGCAGTTTCATCAAAAGTTTTACCAGGCCGGGCAAATGACCCTGAGCCTGGTCGGCCCCCAGCCTCTGGAAGAACTTCGCGAACTGGCCGAACGCTACGGTGCGACTCTGGCCCAGGGCCGGCATCTTGAGCAGCGCCGACCTCCCGCGCTGTTGCCGAGCGGCACCCGCAGCTATCAACAGCTCGAGGCACAACGCCTGGACCTGCTGTTCGCCTTCGAACAACTGCCCGACGGCGCAGCACCCGCCCTGGACTTTCTCTGTACCTGGCTGCAATCGGCCAAGCCGGGAGGGCTGCTTGCCGGGCTCCAGCAACGCCAGTTGGCCCAGGGCCTGAAGGCACAGACGCTGTATGAATTTGCCGGGCAGGCCTTGTTGCACCTGCAGGTGACCCTTAGCACCCGGGCAACGACAGCCGCGGCCCAGGTCAGCGAGCTGCTCGGAGACTGGCTGGGCTTCTTCAGGGCCCAGGACGATTGGCCCGAGCTGCGGGAGGAATATGCCTTGCTGCAACAACGCCCGTTGCAGGTCGCCAGTGCTCTGGCATTGGCCCAGCGGGATAGCCGCCAGAGCATCGGTGAGCTGAATGCGCAGGGGCTCGCGGCGCTCAAGGCGGTGCTTGCGCAGTTGCAGCCCCAGGTTGTGGATAACTTCAGCAGCGAATGGCGCCTGCCAGCGGCCAACCCTTTCCTGCGCAGCGCTGCCGAGGCGCCGCGGGCGGGACTGATTCGTGGACAGACCAGTGCACACCGCGGGCTGCGCACCTTCGCGCAGGATCGCTCGCGAAGCCGCCGAGAAACTTCGGCACTGCACCTGAGCCAAACCCTGCCCACGGACGGTCATGAAGGGGCCCTGATTCTGCGTTGGCGCCTGGCCTCGCCCGCTCCGGCCGGCTTGCACGAACGGCTGCAGCACAGCCTCGCGCCCCTGCGCAGCGACGCCGCCCAGGCCGGTGTGCAATTGAGCTTTGCCAGCGCTGGCGAAGACTGGTTGCTGACGCTCAGCGGCCTGCAGCCCCCCCTGCCGGCGGTGCTGCAACAGGCCTTGATACAACTGACCCAGCCCGTCGACTCGTTCTGGCAGAAGAACCCTGCCGCCCCGGACGAAGCACCGTTGATGCCAATCCGGCGGCTGCTCAAGGCCTTCAGCGAGCAGCCACAAGCCACCGACGCCCGCTGCACGCAGGCATCGGATCTGCAAGCACTGTGGGCCGACGCCCGCTGGGATGGCCTGGCCCTGGGGTTGCCCGCAGGCATTCAGGAGGCCCTTGGTCGAGTGCTGCAGCGGATGCCCGGCAGTGCAGATGCCGGGCTCTGCCAGCCGCCGGCAGCCGAGGCCGTCCGCCGCTGGCAGAGCCTGCCCGGGGATGCCGGGGAACAGGCGCTGTTGCTGTTCTGCCCCACGCCCGGCCCGCAACTGGCCGATGAAGCGGCCTGGCGCCTGCTGGGCCAGCTCTGCCAGACGCCGTTCTATCAACGCCTGCGGGTGGAGTTGCAGCTGGGCTATGCGGTGTTCAGCGCCGTGCGCCAGCGCAACGGCCAGACCGGCCTGCTGTTCGGCGTGCAATCGCCCAGCGCGACGCTCAGCGAAATCCTTCAGCACGTGGAGCAATTTCTCCAGCAATGGCCGGAGCATCTGCGCACACTCGACGAGGCGTTCTGGAACGAACAGCGACAGGCTTTGGCCCAGCAGTTCCAGGCCTCGCTGCTGCCCCTGGAACAGGCTGCGCAATGGCTCTGGCAGGCGCGACTGGCCGGCCATCCGTCGGATTACCTGACGCAACTGCACGCCAGCATCCTGGCCCTCACGCCCGACACCGTGATTCAGGCCGCCCAGGCCCTGCAGGCGGCGGCCGGTGGCTGGACACTACTGGCCACCGGGCCTTGCCCGGGAGCCCCTTGGCAAGTGGCGCAATGATCATTACCGGCGCTGCAATGAGCTTTCTTAAGATTTGCAGGCAACCTTTTGCGGGAATTTAGTAAGATAGCCCCCTAAGCATCTGAACATCTCCCGCCGGAGGTGGACTATATGTATAGGCAATACCCGTCCCACCCACCTCAAAGGAGCATTTTTATGACCTGGTCCAAACCTGCTTACACCGACCTGCGTATCGGCTTCGAAGTCACCATGTACTTCGCCAGCCGCTGATTTCTGCCTCTGGCCGAAACACGCAGCGCAACGCCTCGGCCCGTCCGGGGCGTTTTTATTTTCAGTTGCCCACCTTGTTCACGTCGTCACCCCGGGAGTGTCCATGTTTGTCCAGATTCTAGGTTCCGCCGCCGGCGGTGGTTTTCCGCAGTGGAACTGCAACTGCGTGAACTGCGCAGGGTTTCGCGACGGCAGCCTGCGGGCCCAGGCCCGCACCCAATCGTCCATCGCCATTTCCGATGACGGGGTGAACTGGGTACTGTGCAACGCCTCCCCGGACATCCGCGCCCAACTGCAGGGCTTCGCCCCCATGCAACCGGGCCGGGCCCTGCGCGATAGCGGAATCGGCGCCATCATCCTGATGGACAGCCAGATCGATCACACCACCGGCCTGCTCAGCCTGCGTGAAGGCTGCCCGCATCAGGTCTGGTGCACCGACATGGTCCACGAAGACCTGAGCACCGGCTTTCCGCTGTTCAAGATGCTCAGCCACTGGAACGGCGGCCTGAACTGGAACCGCATCGAACTGGACCAGAGCTTCAGCATCCCCGCCTGCCCCAACCTGCGCTTCACGCCGCTGCCCCTGCGCAGCGCGGCGCCGCCCTATTCTCCGCACCGTTTCGACCCGCACCCGGGGGACAACATCGGCCTGATCGTCGAAGACCTGCGCAGCGGCGGCAAACTCTTCTATGCCCCGGGCCTGGGCAAAGTCGATGCGCCCCTGCTGGAGATCATGGCCGCCAGCGACGTGCTGCTGGTGGACGGCACCCTGTGGGAAGACGATGAAATGCAGCGCCGTGGCGTCGGCACCCGCACCGGCCAGGAAATGGGCCACCTGGCGCAGAACGGTCCCGGCGGCATGCTCGAGGTGCTGGAGCAACTGCCCCGCCAGCGCAAGGTGCTGATCCACATCAACAACACCAACCCGATCCTCGACGAAGACTCCGCCGAACGTGCCGAACTGGTACGTCGAAAGGTGGAAGTGGCTTACGACGGAATGAGTATTGAGCTGTAGGCCATATCGCCTACAAGCTCGCTTTGCGTAGGAGCGGGCTTGCCCGCGAAAGGACAGCCCCCCGGAGAACACACATGACCGACACCCCCCTGTCCCCTGCCGAGTTCGAGCAGGCACTGCGCGCCAAGGGCGCCTATTACCACATCCATCACCCCTATCACGTGGCGATGTATGAAGGCCGGGCAAGCCGCGAACAGATCCAGGGCTGGGTCGCCAACCGCTTCTACTACCAGGTGAACATCCCCATGAAGGATGCGGCGATCCTCGCCAACTGCCCGGACCGGGAAGTTCGCCGCGAGTGGATCCAGCGCCTGCTGGACCACGACGGCGCCCCCGGTGAGGACGGCGGCATCGAGGCCTGGCTGCGCCTGGGCCAGGCGGTGGGCCTGGACCCGGAGCAACTGCGTTCCCAGGAACTGGTACTGCCCGGGGTGCGCTTCGCCGTGGACGCCTACGTCAACTTCGCCCGCCGCGCCAGTTGGCAGGAGGCCGCCAGCAGCTCGCTGACCGAGCTGTTCGCCCCACAGATCCACCAGTCGCGCCTGGACAGCTGGCCCCAGCATTACCCGTGGATCGACCCGGCCGGCTACGAGTACTTCCGCACCCGACTGGGCCAGGCCCGGCGCGATGTGGAACACGGCCTGGCCATCACCCTGCAGCACTACACCACCCGTGCCGGCCAGGAACGCATGCTGGAAATTCTCCAGTTCAAACTGGACATCCTTTGGAGCATGCTCGACGCCATGAGCATGGCCTATGAACTGAACCGCCCGCCTTATCACAGCGTTACCGATCAGCGGGTCTGGCATAAAGGGATCCCTCTATGAGTTTCGACCGCAGCAAGACCCCACGCTGGCGCCCCGGCTACCGCTTCCAGTACGAACCGGCGCAAAAGGGCCACGTGCTGCTGTACCCGGAAGGCATGATCAAGCTCAACGACAGCGCGGCACTGATCGGTGGCCTGATCGACGGCGAGCGGGACGTGGCGGCGATCATCCAGGAGTTGGAGGTGCAGTTCCCCGGAGTGGCCGAGCTCGGTGACGATATCGAGCAGTTCATGGAGGTCGCCCGTGCCCAGCACTGGATCGAACTCGGCTGAAGCCGTCGTGCCCGACAAACCGCCAGTCGGCCTGCCACTGTGGTTGCTGGCCGAGCTGACTTACCGCTGTCCGCTGCAATGCCCCTACTGCTCCAATCCCCTGGATTTCGCCGAGCAGGGCAAGGAGCTGAGCACCGAGCAATGGATCAAGGTGTTTCGCGAGGCGCGGGAGATGGGCGCCGCGCAGCTGGGCTTTTCCGGCGGTGAGCCTCTGGTGCGCCAGGACCTGGCCGAACTGATCGGCGAGGCGCGCAAGCTGGGTTTCTACACCAACCTGATCACCTCCGGCATCGGCCTCACCGAACAGAAGATCAGCGACTTCAAGAAAGCCGGCCTGGACCACATCCAGATCAGCTTCCAGGCCAGCGACGAGCAGGTGAACAACCTGCTGGCCGGCTCGAAGAAAGCCTTCGCGCAGAAGCTGGAAATGGCCCGTGCGGTCAAGGCCCACGGTTACCCGATGGTGCTGAACTTCGTCACCCACCGGCACAACATCGACAGAATCGACCGCATCATCGAGCTGTGCATCGCCCTGGAAGCCGACTTCGTCGAGCTCGCCACCTGCCAGTTCTACGGCTGGGCCCAGCTCAACCGCGTCGGCCTGCTGCCGACCAAGGAGCAGCTGGTGCGCGCGGAATGCATCACCAACGAGTACCGCGCCAAGCTGGAAGCCCAGGGCCATCCCTGCAAACTGATCTTCGTCACCCCGGACTACTACGAAGAGCGCCCCAAGGCCTGCATGAATGGCTGGGGCAGCATCTTCCTCACCGTGACCCCGGACGGCACCGCCCTGCCCTGCCACGGCGCGCGGCAGATGCCGGTGCAGTTCCCCAATGTGCGCGACCACAGCATGCAGCACATCTGGTACGACTCCTTCGGCTTCAACCGCTATCGCGGCTACGACTGGATGCCCGAGCCGTGCCGCTCCTGCGACGAGAAGGAAAAGGACTTCGGTGGCTGCCGCTGCCAGGCCTTCATGCTCACGGGGGATGCCAGCAATGCCGACCCGGTGTGCAGCAAATCGGAACACCACGGGATGATTCTCAAGGCCCGCGAAGAATCCGAAACCGCCACCCAAACCATTGAGCAACTGGCCTTTCGCAATGAACGAAACTCACGCCTCATCGCCAAGGGTTGAGCCCTTCAGCGCCAACCAGGCCACCGCCGCCGGAACCGATTTTGCCGAACTGCAACTGACGCCCCACGGCCTGTTCTGGAATGAATACCGTCCCGCAGACGCCAGTTGCCGGATCTGGCATTGGCAGCAAGGCCAGGCCCGTTGCCTGACCCCGGCGGGTTTCAGCGCCCGCAGCCGGGTCTACGAATACGGCGGCGGCGCCTTCTGCATCAGCGGCGAACACCTGGTGTTCGTCAATGACGCGGACCAGCAGCTGTATCGCCAGCCCCTGGCCGGCGGCGCGCCAGAAGCCCTGACCCGGGGCGCTTGCCGCTACGGAGATCTGCAGGCTCACGCCGAGCAGGTCCTGGCCGTGGAAGAGTGCGCCAACGAGCACCGGCTGGTGGCCATCGACCTCCACGACGGGGGTCGGCAGCTGCTCGCCGCCGGGGCCGACTTCTATGCCGCTCCGACCTTGAGCGCCAACGGCCAACGCCTGGCCTGGATCGAATGGGATCGCCCTCATCAGCCCTGGACCTGCACTCGCCTGATGCTCGCCGAGCGCCAAGGCGACGGCACCTGGGGTGAACCGCGCTGCGTAGCCGGGGACGGCGAGCAGGAATCCCTGCAGCAGCCACGCTTCGACCAGGACCAGCAACTGTACTGCCTGACCGATCGCCAGGGTTTCTGGCAACCCTGGGCCGAATCCGGCAGCGGCTTGCGGCCGCTGCCCTGTGCCGCGGCCGATCACGCTCCAGCGCCCTGGCAGCTGGGCTGCAGCACCTGGATGCCCCTGGGCGGTGACGCCTGGTTCGGCAGCTGGACCGAGAATGGCTTCGGCCGTCTCGGCCTGCACCACGCCGACGGTGCGCAACAGGACTTCAGCGGCGACTACAGTCGCTTTCGCGGCCTGGCGCTGGATCAGCGCTACCTGTATTGCATCGCCGCCTCCCCCGTCAGCCCCTCGGCCGTGATCACCATCGAGCGGGAAACCCGGCAGGTACAGGTACTGGCCGGCGGCGTGGCGCCGCTGCCGGCGGAACACATCAGCCGTCCGCAAACCCTGTGCTACCCCAGCGGCGATGGCCAGGCCCATGGTTTCTTCTATCCGGCCATGAACGGGGTCAAGCGACCGCCCCTGGTGGTGTTCATCCACGGAGGTCCGACCTCGGCCTGCTATCCGATACTCGATCCGCGCATCCAGTTCTGGACCCAGCGCGGCTTCGCCGTGGCCGATCTGAACTACAGGGGCAGCAGCGGCTATGGCCGGGCCTATCGCCAGGCCCTGCACCTGCGCTGGGGCGAAGTGGATGTGGAAGATGCCTGCGCGGTGGTGTCCTACCTGGACCAGCAAGGGCTGATCGACCCACGGCAGGCATTCATCCGTGGCGGCAGCGCGGGGGGCTATACCACCCTCTGTGCCCTGGCTTTCGCCAAGGTGTTCTGTGCCGGCGCCAGCTTGTACGGGGTCAGCGACCCCATTGCCCTCAGCCGTTCCACGCACAAGTTCGAGGGCGACTATCTGGACTGGCTGATCGGCGATCCGCAGCAGGACCGGCAGCGCTATCTGGCCCGCACACCGCTGCTGCACGCCGGCGACATCCGCGTCCCGGTGGTGTTTTTCCAGGGCGAGCTGGACGCCGTGGTGGTGCCGCAACAAACCCGCGACATGCTCAAGGCGCTCAAGGACCAGGGCATTGCCGCCGAGGCGCATTACTACCCGGATGAACGCCACGGCTTTCGCAAGGCGGACAACCAGGCTCACGCCCTGGAGCAGGAGTGGCGGTTCTATCAGAAGGTGCTGCAGGCGCAGCCTTGAGCAAGGCCCGCCCGTTCCAGCGCAACGGGCGGGCCGGACCATCAGCGTTTGGCGATGATGTAGACCGCGTGGACGATACCGGGGATGTAGCCACACAGGGTCAGCAGGATGTTCAGCCAGAAAGCGCCGCCAAAGCCCACTTGCAGAAATACCCCCAGGGGCGGCAAGAGAATGGCGAAGATGATGCGGATCAAGTCCATAGGGCAGCTCCTGTTGGAAATCGGCTCGGTTGAGCCTTGCCTGCAATCGACCCCGGCTGCGGGCCAGGGTTCAGAACAATCACCCGCCAGCCCGCAGGGCGGTCTTGTTGCAGTGGCTCTGCCCCAATGGCATTCAGCCGATGACAGCGACGGCCCGGGTCGATAGGCGCAACGAGCCAGCAAGCGACCGAGGTTTCAAGGGCCACACCGGACGCTGAACAACACGGAGACAAAAAAACGCCCCGTGCGAAAAATCGGACACGGGGCGATGCGTTATACCGCGAGACGGTTCAGGAATTCAGTCAACGTGAGGTGGCAGCAAACCTCGGTGAAGCGCGCCGGATCGGCCTGGATATCAGACCACCACCCCCTTGCGGCATTGCAGTTGTGCAGTGCGCACCCGGGAGAACGCCCGGGCCAGGCGCAGCAGCATTTCATCGATATTGCCCTTGCTGACACTCAGGGCCGGGGTGAAGCGCAGGCAGTCCGGTTGCGGGGCACTGAGCAACAACCCTTCGAGCAGCGCCGCCTTGACCACCGCCTCAGCCGAGGCGTCGGCCAGGCTCATGCCCCAGAGCAGTCCATGGCCACGCACTTCGCCCTGTGCATAACGGCTCGCCAGGCGCGTCAGCCCCTGCCCCAGGTACTGGCCATGGGTGCGCACCTGCTGCAGAAAGCCGTGCTCCTGCAGACTGTCCAGCACCGCCAGGCCGGCCGAAGTCATCAGCGCATTGCCGTGATGCGTGCCGTCCAGTTCGCCCGCTTCGAAACAGCAGGCCTTGCCCCGCGCCAGCAGCGCCGCCAGCGGCACGCCGCCGCCCAGGCCCTTGCCCAAGGCAATGATGTCGGCGCGCACGCCATACAACTGTTCGGCCAGCAGCGTGCCGCAGCGGCCGATGCCGGTCTGCACCTCATCGAGAATCAACAGGATGCCCAGCTCACGACACAGACGTTCCACGCCCTTGAGGTAGTGTTCAGTCGCTGGAATGACCCCGGCCTCGCCCTGGATCGGCTCCAGCATGATGGCCACGGTTTGCGCATCCACTGCCGCGTGCAAAGCGGGCAGATCATTGAACGGCACCTGGCTGAAGCCCGGCAGCTGAGGCTCGAAGCGATTGCCCGGGGCACCACGCCCCGCCGCCGACAGCGCGGCAAAACCCCGACCATGACAACTGCGACTGGCGGTGATGATGCCGGCCGCGCCGCCTCGGTGCAGTTGTCCCCACTTGCGGGCCAGCTTGATCGCGGCCTCGCAGGCTTCGCTGCCACTGCTCAACAGATAGGCCTGGTCGCTGCCGGTGCTGCGGCACAGGCGATCGGCAAGCTTGAGCATGCCGCGGTTGTAGAAACCCGAGCCGGGGTTGATCAGCGACTGGGCCTGGGCGGCCAGGGCATTGACCACGACCGAAGGGCTATGGCCCAGGCTGTTGGCGGCTCCGGCCTGGGTGAAGTCAAGATAGGTGCGGTCATTGCTGTCCCATAACCAGGAACCCTGGCCACGGACGAACACCGTCTGGGGACGCGGCACGCTGGGCATCAGGCACTCACTGGCACAGCCATCGTCCGCGGCAGCCAGACAGGGCTCGACGGCCAGATCCTCCAGACTGGGCGGGGTACGGCGCAGATTGAACAGATTCATGCCCGCAAGCCCTCCAGGGGCAGTCCCAACAAGCGCGAGGACCAGTCCTCGACACGACCGGTGCGCAGGCGCTTGATGGCAATATCGCGCCAGCGCGAGGACAGCGCGGGGCAGTCAATCAGGGTTTTCAGACCGACAGGCTCCAGGGGCTCCCGGAAAAAACAGCGTAGGGCCCAGGCCACGGTCAGGCCGGGATAACTGCGCTGGATCAGTTCCAAGGGTTCGTCCGCCTGGACGAAGCCGGGTTTGAGCACCCGGTAGAACCAGCCACAGCGGCCATTGTCCTGGGCCTGCTGGGGCAGATTGACCAGCCCCCAGCGCCGGCTCAGGCGGTAGCAGGGGGAACGGGGCTGACTGACCTGCAACAACGCACCGCCCCAGCGGAACATGTCCCCCAGGCACACCTGCTCTTCGGTCAGGCCGCGGGTCGAGAGATTTTCGCCAAAGGCCGGGGCCGACCAATCGAACTGTGGATAACGTTTGCGCCAGTGGGCGTAGTGCTCGGCGGGATAGTGATGCAGGGCCCGTTCAGGACCGCTATGAAAGCGCGGATCACCCTGCTCATCGCTGCCCAGGCCTTGTGGCCACAACCAGAGACGGTTTGCAACCGGGTGCTTGTCGGTATCTATGACCAGACCCTGGCCGAGATTTTTTGCCTTGCCTATGTAAACACCATCGACGTAAACGGTATTCATCGCCCTTCTTGGCCCTGTAAGCCTTGTGAATAGGCGCTAGACTAGGCGCCTTGCGGGCTCCGGGCCATTTCGATTTTTAAGCTTTTTCGATAAGAAATACTTATGGATTTTAAGCAACTGCGTTATTTCGTCGCGGTGTATGAAGAAGGCCACGTGGGCCGTGCTGCAGAGCGCCTGTCGATCTCACAACCGGCACTGTCCCAGCAGATCCGCCAACTGGAGCAGAACCTCGACGTCAGCCTGTTTGAACGCAGCAGCAAGCGGCTCTTGCCGACCCTGGCCGCCCACACCCTCTACAATCACGCCCTGCCCCTGCTCGATGGCCTGCAACAGGCCCGCGAAGCCTTGCGCAACTTCAAGGGCCAAGCCCTGCGCACCCTGGCCATCGGCGTACTGCAAACGGTGCACACCAGCCTGGTGCCGCAGATGCTCGAACGGGTACGCAAAGCCCAGCCCCATCTGGTGGTGCAGATCTACGAACTGACGGGCCTGGAGATCGAACGGCGCTTGCTCAATGGCTCGCTGGACATCGGCATCAGCTACCTGCCGCCACGCCAGCCCGGCCTGCATGGCGTTCCGCTCTATGAAGACGAGCTGACACTGGTCATCCCCGCGCAACACCCGTTGCGCGAATTCAAGAAGGTGTCCATGAGCCAGGCGGCGGAACTGCCGATGTTGCTACTGGGAGAGGAGTTTCAGGTGCGCCAGATCTGGCAGGCACAACTGGCCAATCTGGGACGGCGCCCGCAGGTACAGGCGGAACTGAACAATATGGCCGGCATCCTCGACAGCCTGCCCCACACCCAGCTGGCCACCGTGCTTCCGGGGCGTTCGCAACAGCAGCACAGCAACAGCGAATTGCTGTGGAAGCCCTTGAGCGAACCCAGGGTGCCATTGAAAGTCGGATTGGTCTGTCGCGATCTGCAGCGTCAGCAGGGGACGCTGGAATTGCTGCGAACCTTGCTGGAAGACTCGATGAGCACCCACGACGGACGCCTGGGCACAACGGTGGTGCCGGACATCCTGGGCTGAACTCGCCGGAATAAAAAAGCCGGGCAAAAGAAAACCCCGCCGAAGCGGGGTTTTGCAGACTGTTTCCCTGACATCCTTTTCACTCCACCATCCTGGCGGAATCCTACGTGTCCGTGTTGTTGCTTTGCGCTTCCTGCGCGACGTCCATGTGAAGTAGATTAGCCTCAGCCGTCATCTACCGATATGGACGATCAGCAGCACGTTATGTAAGAGATTACTTACAAAGTCCCTTGCCCGTTAAAACTGCTCAGCCGGCAGCAGGAACAGCGATTCGCTACCCGCTTTCACCGAGGCGGTCAGGGAGTGAATACGCGGCAGCAGACGTGCAAAGTAGAACCGTGCAGTCCCCAGCTTGCTGGCATAGAACGCCTCTTCCTGCTCCTTGCCCAGGGCCGCCTTGGCCATCAACGCCCACATGTAGGCATAAGCGGTGTAGCCAAACACCTGCAGGTATTCCACCGATGCCGCACCAATTTCATTCGGGTTGCTGATCGCTCGATCCAGCAACCAGGCGGTCAGCTCATCCAGATTGTCCAGAGCCGCATTCAACGGCCGGGTGAACTCTGCCAGCTGCCCATCGGCCGTCGCGGTGAAATGGCGGATCTCATCGGCGAACAGGCGGTAGAAAGCCCCGCCGCTGCCCACGATCTTGCGCCCCACCAGGTCCAGGGCCTGGATGCCGTTGGTGCCTTCGTAGATCTGGGTGATCCGCACGTCGCGCACCAGCTGTTCCTGGCCCCATTCACGAATGTAGCCGTGCCCACCAAAGATCTGCTGGCCATGCACCGTGGTTTCCAGGCCCAGGTCGGTGAGGAATGCCTTGGCCACGGGGGTCAGCAAGGCCACCAGGCTTTCCGCCCGCTGGCGGGTCTGGGCGTCCTCGCTGAACTTGGCGGTATCGAGCTGCATCGCCACATAGGTGGAAAATGCCCGACCGCCTTCGTTGGCGGCCTTCATGGTCAGCAGCATGCGCCGTACGTCCGGGTGCACGATGATCGGATCGGCGACCTTGTCCTTGGCTTGCGGCCCGGTCGGCGCACGACTCTGCAGACGGTCACGAGCATACTCGACAGCGTTCTGATAGGAGCGCTCACCGGTGGCCAGCCCCTGGATACCCACGCCCAGGCGCTCGTAGTTCATCATGGTGAACATCGCCGCCAGGCCCTTGTTCGGCTCGCCGACCAGGTAACCAATGGCCTGATCGAAGTTCATCACGCAGGTGGCCGAAGCCTGGATCCCCATCTTGTGCTCGATCGAACCGCAGCTCACCGGGTTGCGCTCGCCCAGGCTGCCATCGGCGTTGACCAGGAACTTGGGCACCAGGAACAGGGAAATCCCCTTGGGACCGGCCGGGGCGTCCGGCAGCTTGGCCAGCACCAGATGGATAATGTTTTCCGTCAGGTCGTGCTCACCACCGGTAATGAAGATCTTGGTCCCGCTGATGGCGTAGGCTCCGTCGGCCCGGGGTTCGGCCTTGGTGCGAATGATGCCCAGGTCGGTACCGGCATGGGGCTCGGTCAGGCACATGGAACCGGCCCAGACACCGGCATACATGTTCGGCAGGTAAGTGGCTTTCAGCTCTTCGCTGGCGTGGGCGTTGATCGACAGGCAGGCGCCCGCCGTCAGCATCGGATACAGACCAAAGGCCAGGCTCGCGGAGTTGACCATTTCCTCGACCTGGGCGGAAACCGCCTTGGGCATGCCCATGCCGCCAAACTCAGGATCACCGCCCACACCCACCCAACCGCCTTCGGCATAGGTCTGATAGGCCTGGGGGAACCCCTGGGGAGTGGTGACCGCGGTGTCGTTCCAGTGACAGCCTTCCTCGTCGGCAGCGCGGCTCAGCGGAGCGATACTGCGGGCAGTGACCTTGCCCGCTTCCTCCAGAATCGCCTCGACCGTCTCGGCATCCACAGTCTCAGCCAATGCCGGTAACTGGGCCCAGAGTTTGGCGACCTCGAAAACTTCATTGAGGACGAAGCGCATATCGCGCAGGGGCGCTTTGTAGTCAGCCATGGCAAACCTCGCAGGATCTAAACAAGCGGACCGCAACGGGCCCATTGACGAAAAGCCGAGTGTACCCGAACAACTTTTGCGACACATAGGGTCAACTAGTGACTTTATTGTTATTTTTGGTCACAGCCATGAATACGCAAGACAAAGCCCGCGCGAAGCGGGCTTCATCCGGGCATCCCGGCTATTTACAGAGCGAACCAATGCGCCGGGAGCTGCATCAGGCAATCACTGCCGGCGTCGATCGCCGCCAGATGCGAAGCGGTACGCGGCAACAGGCGCTTGAAGTAGAACTCACAGGTCGCCAGCTTGGCGCGGGCAAAATCGCTGTCCCCCTGCCCGGCATCGAGCTGTTGCTGAGCCGCCAGGGCCATGCGCAGCCAGAGATAGGCCAGGACGATGTAACCGCTGTACATCAGGTAATCCAGGGCCGCCGCCCCCACTTCGTCCGGGTTCTTCAGCGCGGCCATGCCGATCCGGGTGGTCAACTCGCCCCACTGCCGGTTCAAGCCATCAAGTTGCGCAATATAGGCCTTGAGCTGAGGATGCTCGGCATGGGCCCCACAGAACCTGTGCACGATCTTGGTGAACCCCAGCAACAGCTTGCCCTGGCTGCCCAGAACCTTGCGCCCCAGCAAGTCCAGAGCCTGGATGCCGTTGGTGCCTTCATAGATCAGGGCGATACGACAATCGCGCACCAGTTGTTCCATGCCCCATTCACGAATGTAGCCGTGACCGCCAAACACCTGCATGCCGTGGTTGGTCACTTCAAGGCCGGTCTCGGTCATGAACGCCTTGCAGATCGGGGTCAGGAACGCCAGGAGGTTCTCGGCATCCTGACGCTGGGCCGGGTCGGTGTTCAGGTGGGCCACGTCCAGCAACTGGGCGGTGAAATAGGCGAGGGCACGGTTGCCCTCGTTGAAGGCTTTCATGGTCAACAGCATGCGCCGCACATCCGCATGGACGATGATCGGATCCGCCGCCTTGTCCGGGGACTTGGGCCCGCTCAGGGAGCGCATCTGCAAACGATCGTTGGCGTAGCGGACCGCGCCCTGGAAACTGGCTTCCCCCAGGCACAAGCCCTGCATCCCGGTGCCCAGGCGCGCGTGGTTCATCATGGTGAACATGCAGTTCAGGCCCTTGTTGGCCTCGCCCAGCAGAAAGCCCCTGGCCCCGTCGAAGTTCAATACGCAAGTGGCCGAGGCCTTGATCCCCATCTTGTGCTCGATGGAGCCGCAACTCAGCGCATTGCGCTCGCCGGCCTCTCCTGCCGCATCCGGCAGGAACTTGGGCACGATGAACAGGGAAATGCCCTTGGTCCCGGCCGGTGCGTCCGGCAGCTTGGCCAGCACCAGATGAATGATGTTCTCACTCATGTCGTGCTCGCCGGCAGAGATGAAAATCTTGCTCCCCGACACGGCATAGCTACCGTCGGCCTGGGGTATGGCGCGGGTCTTGATCAGCCCCAGATCCGTGCCGCAGTGGGCCTCGGTCAGGCACATGGTGCCGGTCCATTGCCCGGCGGTGAGTTTGCGCAGGTACAACTGTTTCTGCTCATGGCTGCCATGGGCATGAATCGCCGACATGGCGCCATGGGTCAGCCCCGGGTACATGCCCCAGGAGGTGTTGCTGGAACCCACCATCTCGCCGATCACCAGTCCCAGGGACTGGGGCAGCCCCTGGCCGCCATAGGCCGGATCGGCGGCCAGGCCATGCCAGCCGCCTTCGACGTATTGCGCGAAGGCCTGCTTGAAGCCCTTGGGGGTGGTCACTGCGCCATTGTCAAAATGGCAGCCTTCCTCGTCGCCCGAGCGATTCAGCGGGGCCAGGACGCTCTCGCAGAACTTCGCGCCTTCCTCAAGGATCGCGTGGACCATGTCCGGGCTGGCATCGCTGGCACCCAGCGCGGCATAGCCGGCATGAAAGTCAAAGACGTGATCGATCAGAAAGCGCATGTCGCGCAGGGGAGCTTGATACTCGGGCATGGTGGTTTCTCCGGCAGCAGATCAGCCCAACCTACTGCCGTCGCCCTCAGCCTGCCAATGACGCTGCAGTCGCTGAATGCACCGTCATCAGTCAACCCGCAGCGGTATCCATGCGCACCGCACCGCGGCGGTTCTGCCCGAACGCCATGACACAGTTACGGCCAGCACCCTTGGCGCTATAGAGCGCCTGGTCGGCGGCCTTGAGCACTTCCTCGGGGGTCCGGTGCTCCATCAGCCGCTCGGCGACACCGATACTGATGGTCACCGAAACACTGGATGCTCCCGCCGCGCCACGGCGCTGGCGCCCCTGTTGGTCATCCTGGGGACGGCTGTCCTGGTTGCGCAGCTGAATGTTGTAGGTGGCAATGATCTCGCGAATCATCTCCAGGTGCGGCATGCATTCATCCAGGGTCTTGCCGGCGAACACCACGGCGAACTCTTCCCCGCCATAGCGATAGGCCCGCCCGCCGCCGGTGACTTTCGACAGCTTGCTGGCCACCAGGCGCAACACCTGGTCGCCCACGTCGTGGCCGTGGGTGTCGTTGAATTTCTTGAAGTGGTCGACGTCGGTCATGGCCAGCACATAGTTGCGCCCCAGGCGCTGCATCCGCTCATTGAGCGCCCGTCGCCCCGGCAGGCCAGTGAGCTCGTCGCGAAAGGCCATCTGATAGGCCTCATGGGCCACCGCCGCGGCGATCATCAGCATCACCTGGCTGCACATGATGTTCAGGGTGAAGGGCAGGATGAAGGTCTTGGGCAGCATCCAGAACAGCCCCAGCAGGCCCACCAGCTGCGCCGCGTGCAGCGGTCGCGGACTGCGCCAATACTGGATCGCCAACAACAGGAAGGCGGCGAAGAACACCGGATACGACAACTGGATCAGGCTCATCCAGCTGCCGTGCAAGGCCGGCCAGCGAATCTCCGCCAGCCAGTTCAGCAAGGCCTGCGGGTAACTCTGCTCCAGGCCCAGGGCCACACTGCCAAATGCCAGCAGCACGGCAAAGCGCGCCACCATGTCCTGAAACAGATGGGTGCGCTCCTGCCAGGCGGCGAAAAGGCCAAACAGCAAGGGCAGCAGCAGACAGCACAGATGAAACACCACCGCCGCATCTTCGCGGACCCGGCCGTTATCCCGATAGAAGTCGGTCTGGGTATCCAGCAGGAAATAGGCGATGTACACCGTGACCATCAGGAACAGTTCGCGCTGACGACGATACACCGCGCAATAGGCTCCGCCGAGCAACAGCACCAGGGTTGGCAGCACGTTGAACAGCGAAGTGAAGAAGACGTTGAGGTCCTTGACGTAGGCGGCCGCCAGCCCCGCAAGCAAGAGCAGTAAAGACGGTAGAAAGTGACTGAAACGTACAGCGGAAGAACGCGGCAAGGGTAAAACTCCGACCCGGCTGATCAATAGATGGCATTGTGCCTTCGTTTACTGAAGTTGAGCACACTTGCTGTGACGGACATCACATTGCCATCTCTTTAACGGCAGGAAATCGCATCTGCTTAGCGTTTTAGTCGGGAATTTTCATGAAGAATCTGC
Organism: Pseudomonas sp. Os17; assembly: GCF_001547895.1. Taxonomy (NCBI): domain Bacteria; kingdom Pseudomonadati; phylum Pseudomonadota; class Gammaproteobacteria; order Pseudomonadales; family Pseudomonadaceae; genus Pseudomonas; species Pseudomonas sp. Os17. Next base: position 6,267,059 of record NZ_AP014627.1, read on the forward strand.
GGGCACAAAAAAGCCGCTCGACCCGAAGGGCGAGCGGCTTGGCAAAGGCGTTCAGTCAGGCTCAGTAAGCCAGGCCGAAGTCCTCTTCCTTCATGTCCATCAGGTTGTTGGCACCCGACAGCATGCTGGCAACGTGCGTGCGGGTACGCGGCAGGATGCGCTGGAAGTAGAAGCGCGCCGTCTGCAGCTTGGCGGTGTAGAACGCCTCTTCGGTCGTACCGGCTGCCAGTTTTTCAGCCGCCAGGCGCGCCATATCGGCCCAGAAGTAGGCCAGGCAGGCGTAACCGGAATACATCAGGTAGTCCACCGAAGCAGCACCGACTTCCTCACGGTCCTTCATCGCGGCCATGCCCACTTTCATGGTCAGCTCGCCCCACTCCTTGTTCAGTGCGGCCAGCGGTGCAACGAACTCCTTCACGGCCTCGTTGCCTTCGTTGTTCTGGCAGAACTTGTGGACGATCTTGGTGAAGCCCTTGAGCGCCTCGCCCTGAGTCATCAGCACTTTACGGCCCAGCAGGTCCAGAGCCTGGATGCCGGTGGTGCCTTCGTACAGCATCGAGATACGGCTGTCGCGAACGTTCTGCTCCATGCCCCACTCGGCGATGAAGCCGTGGCCACCGTAGATCTGCACACCGTGGTTGGCGGATTCGAAACCGACTTCGGTCATGAAGGCCTTGGCGATCGGCGTCATGAAAGCCAGCAGTGCATCGGCTTTCTTCTTCTCTTCTTCATCCACGCCGTACTTGACGATGTCCACCTGCTTGGCGGTGAAGTAGACCATCGCCCGGTTGCCTTCGGCGAAGGCTTTCATGGTCAGCAGCATGCGACGCACGTCAGGGTGCACGATGATCGGGTCAGCGGCCTTGTCCGGCGCTTTCGGGCCAGTCAGGGAGCGCATTTGCAGACGGTCGCGAGCGTATTTCAGACCACCCTGGAAGCCGATCTCGGCGTGGGCCAGGCCTTGCAGAGCAGTACCCAGACGCGCGGTGTTCATGAAGGTGAACATGCAGTTCAGGCCTTTGTTCGCCGGGCCGATGAGGAAACCGGTGGCCGCGTCGAAGTTCATCACGCAGGTGGCGTTACCGTGGATGCCCATCTTGTGTTCCAGGGAGCCGCAGCTCACCGCGTTGCGCTGGCCGACGCTGCCGTCGGCGTTGGGCAGGAACTTGGGCACGATGAACAGCGAGATGCCTTTGGTGCCGGCAGGTGCATCCGGCAGGCGGGCCAGAACGATATGGACGATGTTGTCGGCCATGTCGTGTTCACCGGCGGAGATGAAGATCTTGGTGCCGGTAACCTTGTAGGAACCATCAGCCTGAGGCTCGGCCTTGGTCCGCAGCATGCCCAGGTCGGTGCCGCAGTGCGGCTCGGTCAGGCACATGGTGCCGGTCCACTCGCCCGACACCAGCTTGGTCAGGTAGGCCTCTTGCTGCTCGGGGGTGCCGTGCTCGGAAATGGTGTTCATCGCGCCATGGGACAGGCCTGGGTACATGCCCCACGACCAGTTGGCCTCGCCGACCATTTCGCTCACTGCCAGGCCCAGGGACTCAGGCAGGCCCTGGCCACCGTGCGCGACGTCGTGAGCCAGGCTTGGCCAGCCGCCTTCGACGAATTGCTTGTAGGCTTCCTTGAAGCCGGTCGGGGTCTTAACGCCGGATTCACTCCAGGTGCAACCTTCCAGGTCGCCCACACGGTTCAGCGGAGCAAGTACCTGCTCACAAAACTTCGCACCTTCCTCGAGAATGGCGTCAACCATGTCCGGAGTGGCGTCCTGGCAAGCCGGGAGGCTCTGATAGTGCGCCTCATAGCCGAGCAGCTCGTCACGAACGAAGCGAATATCACGCAAGGGGGCCTTGTAGTCAGGCATAGCGATAAACCTCTGCTGATGTAACCGGGAATGAACAACCGCGTTGATTTTTTATAGCGGTCAAACAGGTGTTTGAAACATACGTTTAGGCCCAAATCTTGTCAAGCGCCGCTCCAATGCCTTTCGTCATCGAAACAAAACACACGCGCAGGCCAATACCCACAGCGCTGCCGTGAAGTGTAGGAGCCGGCTCACCGGCGATCAGTTACACAAGGAAATGAAGAAGAGGAACTACAGAAGGGAAAGGCATGAGCAAAAGCCCGCCTCCCCTCAGGGAAACGGGCTTTTGCACAAAGCGATCAAGCGTAGGTATCGATCAGGGTACCGAGCGCCTCATCAGAGGCCTTGGCAACCTTGACTCCCAGCTCCACCTGGATCTTGCCCATGGACATATCGACCATGCTGCTGGCCAGGTCCGACTCCTGGCTGCGATCCACGCCGTTCAGGCGATTGACCTGATCGGCAGACGCCCGGCTGTCGGAAGAGCGCTCGACGGCGCTGCTGGCGATCTGGCTGGAACCTTGATCGACACGATTCTGTCCGGCCTGAATGGCATTCAGTCCGGCGTAGAAAGCGCTGTTCCCGGAAATTTCCATGGAAGGACTCGACCTTGAAAATGAGTGACAGGTGTCATTGAAGCAGACGCGTCAAGAAAACACCCGTCAAAAACACTAATGGCAATATGCCTCTTCATAGGCAAAATCTAGTCCAGCAAGTCCAGTTGCAGGTGCTCGGCCACCGCCTCGGCGCTGGCCGGCTTGAGTCGCGGCACTCTGCCAAGGCACGGCGCAGGCAAGCGTTCAGCCAAAGTCGCCAGGTTTTCTTCCAGACGAGAGGTCTTCGGCTCGATGATATTGGCCACCCAGCCCGCCAGCTGCAGACCGTCCTGGGCAATCGCCTCGGCGCTCAGCAATGCGTGATTGATGCAACCCAGGCGCACGCCCACCACCAGAATCACCGGCAACCCCAGGGCCATGGCCAGGTCCGACAGATTGTCCTGATCGGCCAGGGGCACCCGCCAGCCCCCGGCCCCTTCAATCAGGGTGAAGTCCGCGCCCTTGGCCAACAATTCACGCATCGGCATCAACAGCGATTGCACCGTCAACGCCACACCGGCCTCCCGCGCCGCGAGATGGGGCGCGATGGCCGGCTCGAAGGCGAACGGGTTGACCTCTTCATAGCTCAGTGGCAACGACGACTGGGCCAGCAACGCCAGGGCATCGGCATTGCGCAGGCCCTTGGGACCCACCTCGCAACCGGAAGCCACCGGCTTGCCCGCCGCGGTGCTCAACCCGGCCAGACGCGCCGCGTGGAGCAGCCCGGCAGCGATGGTGGTCTTGCCCACATCGGTGTCGGTGCCAGTAATGAAATAGGCAGGACTCATGGCGCTTTCTCCAACACGGCGTAGACCACCTGATAAGTCGCCGGCAGCCCCCTGGGCTGACGAAAGCCTTCATAAGCCTCAATCAGCCCGGCGATACGCGCCCGTCCAGTGAGGCCGCCGGGGCGACCGGGGTTCAGATTGTGCGCACCCAAGGCCTTCAACTCATGGGTCAGGCTGCGCACATCCGGGTAATACAGCACATGGGGGCTCTTCTCCAGGCTGTGCACCTGCAGGCCGCTGGCCTCACACAACTGACGATAGCGTTCGAACTCACGGAAACGATTGACGTGCACCTGCCCGTCGACCCGCCCCCAGCTCTCGCGCAACTCGTGCAAGGTGCCGACACATAAGCTGGCAAATGCCAGCACGCCCCCCGGTTGCAGCACCCGCCGAGCCTCGCTGAGCACCGCCGAAAAATCCGCACACCACTGCACCGCCAGGCTGGAAAAAATCAGTCCGCAACTGTCGTTCTGCAAGGGCAGGCGCTCGGCGTCGCCGGCGATGAAATGCTCGGCCCCGCCCAGAGGCCGCGCATGTTCGAGCATGCCCTGGGCGATATCCAGGGCCAGCCCCTGGCTGCCCGCAAAGCGTTGCCCCAGCACACGACTGAAATGCCCGGTGCCGCAACCCAGGTCGAGCCATCTGGCGGGGACGAGTCCTGCAGGCAAGCGATTCAACAACTGCTGGCCGACCGCTCGCTGCAACTCGGCGACACTGTCGTAACTGGCCGCAGCGCGGGAAAAAGAAGCCGCTACCTGACGCTTGTCAGGCAGGCCTGCGGGCAAGACAGCAACAGACAGATCAGTCATCACCGGACTCATGCAAGAAAGCCTGGATCGCCCCCGCCACTCCATGGGGATCCTCCAGAAGAAAACCGTGGCTGGCCTGCTCGATCAGGCCAACTTCTATATCCGGCAGCAAGGCCAGCAACTCGGCGGCCGCCTCGGCAGGCACCAGAGCATCCAGCCCGGCGAACAGGTGCAACTGCGGGCCGCGAAACCCCAGCAGGGCTTCGCGCGTATCCAGCTGCGCCAACAACTCCAGGCCCGCCATCAGCACCGGCCCCGGCGTGGTCGGCGCGCCGCCCAGCAGCATCCGCGACAAGCCGCGGGGATCGGCCGCACCCTGGGCACACAGCAGGGAAAAGCGCTTGAGGGTGGTGCGCGGATCAGCGGCGCAGCCGGCCAGAAAGCCGTCGAACGTCTCACCGGCCATGGCACTGGACCATTGCTCGTGCGCAACGAAACTGGGGTTGCTGGCCAGGGTCAACAAGCCGCAGCAGCGCTCGCCGCGTCGGGCCGCCAGCTCCGCGGCGAGCATACCGCCCAGGGACCAGCCCCCCAGCCAGGCGTCATCCGGCACCGCGTCATCGAGTTCGTCCAGCCATGCCTGCGGATCGCTGGAGGTCAGCTCCGGCAGGGGTTCGATCTCCACCCGCAAGTGTTCATCCAGCCCCTGCAACGCGGCAGCCAGGGGTTCCAGGGGCGACACGCCCAGCCCCCAGCCCGGCAACAGAATCAGTCGATCACGCATGGCTCGGCCTCGTTTGCAGTTCACTGAAACAATCCGCCAACGCGCTTAACAATAGCTGCACCTGCGCCTCGCTGTGGGCGGCGGACAACGTCACCCGCAGCCGCGCACTGCCGGCCGGCACGGTCGGCGGACGGATGGCGGTGACCATGATTCCCCGCGAGCGGAGCATCCGTGACAACTCCACGGCCCGGGCACTGTCGCCGACCATGATCGGCTGGATCGGGGTAAAACTGTCCATCAGCTCCAGGCCAATCTGCTCGGCCCCCAGCCGGAACTGGCGGATCAGATTGGCCAGGTGCTCGCGCCGCCAGTGTTCGCTGCGCAGCAACTCCAGGCTCTTGCGCGTGGCGCAGGCCAGCGCTGGCGGTTGGCTGGTGGTGTAGATGTAGGGCCGGGCGAACTGGATCAGGGTTTCGATCAAGTCCTCGCTGCCAGCGACAAAGGCCCCGGCGGTGCCGAACGCCTTGCCCAGGGTGCCCACCAGCACCGGCACTGCATCCAGCCCCAGGCCGAAGTGCTCCACCAGTCCGCCGCCATTGGCCCCCAGCGGGCCGAAACCATGGGCGTCGTCCACCATCAACCAGGCACCGCGGGCCGTGGTTTCCCGGGCCAGGGCCGGCAGGTCGGCAACATCGCCGTCCATGCTGAACACCCCGTCGGTGACCACCAGGGTATTGCCGGTGGCCTTTTCCAGGCGCTTGGCCAGGCTGGCTGCATCGTTATGCAGATAGCGGTTGAAGCGGGCTCCCGAAAGCAGCCCGGCATCCAGTAGCGAGGCGTGATTGAGGCGATCCTCCAGCACCGTATCGCCCTGCCCGACCAGGGCCGTGACCGCACCGAGATTGGCCATGTAGCCCGTGCTGAACAGCAACGCCCGCGGGCGCCCCGTGAGGTCCGCCAGGGCTTCTTCCAACTCGTGGTGAGGCGTGCTGTGGCCAATCACCAGATGCGAGGCCCCACCGCCCACGCCCCAGCGGCTGGCCGCGTCGCGCCAGGCTTCGATCACTTGCGGATGATTGGCCAGGCCCAGGTAGTCGTTGTTGCAGAAGGCCAGCAACGGCTGCCCGTCCACCACCACTTGCGGCCCCTGGGGGCTTTCCAGCAGCGGACGCTGGCGATACAGATGTTCGGCACGGCGGGCAGCGAGGCGCGCGGCGAGATCAAAAGACATGCAGGCCTCGATGTTGGCTCACAGACACATTACCCGTAGGAGCGGGCTGGCCCGCGAAGCGAACAACCCGCCACCCGCCGGATTCGCGCGGTTCACGGGGTTCGCCGGCAAGCCGGCTCCTACGGCACAGGGTCAGACGGCGGCGTTGTAGAACTGCTCGCTGCTTTTCTGCTCCACCAGGGCCTGCTCGATAGCGGCCTGATGCACTTCGTCGGCATGCTCTTCCCGGGCTTCGGGCTGGATGCCCAGACGGGCGAACAGTTGCATGTCCTTGTCGGCCTGTGGGTTGGCGGTGGTCAGCAGCTTGTCGCCATAGAAAATCGAGTTGGCACCGGCGAAGAAGGCCAGGGCCTGCATCTGCTCGTTCATCGCTTCGCGACCGGCGGACAGACGCACGTGGGATTGCGGCATGAGGATCCGCGCCACCGCGAGCATGCGGATGAAGTCGAACGGATCCACGTCTTCGGCGTTCTCCAGCGGGGTGCCGGCCACTTTCACCAGCATGTTGATCGGCACCGACTCCGGATGCTCCGGCAGGTTGGCCAGCTGGATCAGCAGACCGGCGCGGTCGTCGAGGGATTCGCCCATGCCGAGGATGCCGCCGGAGCAGATCTTCATCCCCGCGTCGCGTACGTAGGCCAGGGTCTGCAGGCGCTCACTGTAGGTGCGGGTGGTGATGATGCTGCCGTAGAACTCCGGCGAGGTGTCGAGGTTGTGGTTGTAGTAGTCCAGGCCGGCCTTGGCCAGGGCTTCGGTCTGCTCCTGATCCAGGCGCCCCAGGGTCATGCAGGTTTCCAGGCCCATGGCCTTCACGCCTTTGACCATCTCCAGCACATAGGGCATGTCCTTGGCCGACGGGTGTTTCCAGGCGGCGCCCATGCAGAAACGCGTGGAACCAATGGCCTTGGCCCGGGCGGCTTCTTCCAGGACCTTCTGCACTTCCAGAAGTTTTTCCTTTTCCAGGCCGGTGTTGTAGTGACCGGACTGCGGACAATATTTGCAATCTTCCGGGCAGGCGCCGGTCTTGATCGACAGCAGCGTGGAAACCTGGACCCGATTGGCATCGAAATGCGCGCGGTGCACCGTCTGCGCCTGGAACAGCAAGTCATTGAACGGCTGGACGAACAGGGCTTTGACTTCAGCCAAAGTCCAGTCATGACGCAGGGTAGCGGTGGTGCTGGCGCTCATGGGCGATTCCTTGATTATGCTTGGCAAGCGGCGCTGGACAGGGAAGGTCCACGGCCGCGACACGGATGTCCGGCATATTTATGGAAGCGCCATGCACTGTCAACCCGATTACAAAGGACCGGTTTACATCTGGTCAAAAAACACACAGACCTGCCTGCTGTGCGATGAGCCCAGCGATTCGCTCCTGGCCCTGTGCAGCGCCTGCCAGGATGAGCTGCCCTGGCTGGGCGCCCAATGTTCGGTCTGTGCCCTGCCGCTGCCCGCCGCCGACCTGACCTGTGGCCAGTGCCTGCAACGCCCTCGCGCCTTTCAACGGGTCATCGTGCCCTGGCGCTACGACTTTCCGCTGGACAGCCTGATCAGCCGCTTCAAGCATCAGGAGAAATGGCCTTTTGGCCGCCTGATGGCCGAACTTCTTGCCCAGTTCCTGCGTTTTCGCTTCGACGAGGGCCTGCCCCGGCCCGACTGCCTGCTACCGGTGCCGCTGTCCCGCCGACGCCTGCGAAAGCGGGGGTTCAACCAGGCCGAGATGCTCGCCCGATGGCTCGGACAGCCCCTGCACCTGGCAGTGGAGCCTGACCTGCTGCGACGCATCCAGGACACCCCGGCACAGCAGGGCCTGAGTGCACGGGCCCGGCGACGCAACCTGAGCCAGGCATTCGCCCTCACCGCCAACGCACCCGTGGCGGGCCGGCACCTGGCCCTGGTGGACGACGTCCTCACCACCGGGGCCACCGCCCAGGCCCTGGCGCAGTTGCTGATGGAGGCCGGTGCCCGACAAGTGGATGTCTATTGCCTGGCCCGCACGCCAGGAGCCGAGCACCGCGACTGACTTGACTCTCATTGCCCAAGTCGCAAACTCCCTGTCCACCTTCAGTGCCCGAAGCCGCCCAGCCATGTCCCTGCCCACTCTGTTGACACAGCACATCGTCCGCCGCCCGCAGCGCATAGCCCTGCTCCAGCACATTGCCGAACAGGGCTCCATCACCCGCGCGGCCAAAAGCGCCGGCCTGAGCTACAAGGGCGCCTGGGACGCCATCGACGAGCTGAACAACCTGGCCGCAAGCCCGCTGGTCGAGCGCAGCGTCGGCGGCAAGGGCGGCGGCGGTGCCAGGCTGACGCTCGAAGGCCAGCGCGTGCTGCGCCTCTACCAACGCCTGCAAACCCTGCAAGCCCAGGTCCTGGAAGCCGCGGAGGAGGCCAGCGACCTCGACCTGCTGGGACGCCTGATGCTGCGTACCAGCGCCCGCAACCAGCTGCACGGCAAGGTCCAGGCCATCGCCCGCCAGGGCTGCAACGACCTGATCAGCCTGGGGCTGGCCGAGGGCCTGATTCTCAAGGCGCAAATCACCCACGACAGCACCCAGCGCCTGGAACTGGCCGCCGGCACCGAGGTGGTGGCGCTGATCAAGGCCGGCTGGCTGGAGCTGCACCCCATCGGCGCCCCGGCAACAACTGGACACAATTGCCTGAACGGCACCATCGAGCAGATTCTCGACGCCGAAGATGGCCCCTGCGAAGTCAGAGTGCTCCTGCCCAACGGCCAGACCCTCTGCGCCCTGGCCGAGCCCCGCCGGCTCAAAGACCTCGGGCTTGGAGAACGCCAGGCCGTCCAGGTGCACTTCTCCCCCGCCCAGGTCCTGCTCGGCACCCCGCTCTAAGCCGTAACCGGCGTCTTGCGACTGCAACCTGTTCGTCATAGAGGCTCACTAAGGTGGCTGCAAAAACCTTCAGGGAGCCTGATATGAGCCTGCTATTGGAAGAAGACCAACCCACCGACCTGGAACAGATGGTCGGCCTCAGCCGCCGCGGTTTCATCGGTGCCGGAGCCCTGTGCGGCGCCGCGCTGTTTCTCGGTGGCGGACTGCTCGGCCGCAGCGCCCTGGCCGCCGGTGTCAGCGCCGGCAACAGCCAGCTGCTGGGCTTTACCGGCATTGCTGCGGCCACCAGCGACAGCATCACCCTGCCACCGGGCTACCGGTCCTCGGTGCTGATCAGCTGGGGCCAGCCGCTGGCCAAGAACGGACCGGCCTTCGACCCCAGCGGCAATGGCACCGCCCAGGCCCAGGAAGTGCAGTTCGGCGACAACAACGACGGCATGAGCCTGTTCGCCTTTGCGGACGACAAGCACCGGGCGCTGATGGCGATCAACAACGAATACACCAACTACCGCTACCTCTATCCCCACGGCGGCCAGCCGCAATCGGCCGAAGACGTGCGCAAGGCCCAGGCCAGCGAAGGGGTGTCGGTGATCGAAGTGCAGTACAGGAACGGCCAATGGCAGTTCGTCCAGGGCTCGCGCTACAACCGGCGCATCCACGGCAACACACCGATCCGCCTCAGCGGCCCCGCCGCCGGCCACGACCTGCTCAAGAGCGCGGCCGATCCCAAGGGCAAGAAGGTCCTCGGCACCTTCCAGAACTGCGCCAACGGCAAGACGCCCTGGGGCACCTACCTGACCTGCGAAGAGAACTTCACCGACTGTTTCGGCAGCAGCAACCCCGAGCAGAAGTTCGACGCCGCGCAGAAACGCTACGGCGCCGTGGTGGCCAGCAAGGAAATCAACTGGCATCCCCACGATCCGCGCTTCGACCTGGCGAAGAACCCCAATGAACTCAACCGCCACGGCTGGGTGGTGGAAATCGACCCCTTCGATCCGCAATCGACCCCGGTCAAGCGCACCGCCCTGGGCCGCTTCAAGCATGAAAACGCCGCCCTGGCGCAAACCCGCGACGGCCGCGCCGTGGTCTACATGGGCGACGACGAGCGCGGCGAATTCATCTACAAGTTCATCAGCCGCGACAAGATCAACCACCGCAACCCCAAGGCCAACCGCGACCTGCTGGACCACGGCACCTTGTACGTGGCGCGCTTCGATGCCGGTGACGGCAATCCGGACCGGCCCAAGGGCCAGGGCCAGTGGATCGAGCTGACCCACGGCAAGAACGGCATCGACGCCAGCAGCGGCTTCGCCGACCAGGGCCAGGTGCTGATCCAGGCGCGCCTGGCCGCCAGCGTGGTCCAGGCCACCCGCATGGACCGTCCGGAATGGATTGTGGTCAGCCCCAAGGACGGCCAGGTCTATTGCACCCTGACCAACAACGTCAAACGCGGCGAAGACGGCCAGCCGGTGGGCGGGCCCAACCCGCGGGAGAAGAACGTCTACGGGCAGATCCTGCGCTGGCGCACCGGCAACGACGATCATGGCGCCCTGAGTTTCACCTGGGACCTGTTCGTGGTCGCCGGCAACCCCGGCGTGCATCCCGGCCAGGCCAAGGGCGGCTCGTCCAACATCACCCCAGAGAACATGTTCAACAGCCCCGACGGCCTGGGTTTCGACCAGGCCGGACGCCTGTGGATCCTCACCGACGGCGACTACAGCAACAGCGGCGACTTCGCCGGCATGGGCAACAACCAGATGCTCTGCGCCGACCCGGAGAGCGGCGAGATCCGCCGCTTCATGGTGGGGCCCGTGGGTTGCGAGGTCACCGGGATCGCCTTCGCCCCGGACCAGAAGACCCTGTTCGTCGGCATCCAGCACCCCGGAGAAAACGGCGGCTCGACCTTCCCCGAGCACCTGCCCAACGGCAAGCCGCGCTCCTCGGTAATGGCCATCACCCGGGAAGACGGCGGCATCATCGGCGCCTGATCCTGCTTCCCGTCCGGCCGGCCCCTACCCGTGCAGGGGCCGGCTCGCCGACGAGCCCGGCGCCCTGCCCGACCGCCGGAAAACCCTCCCCCGCTGGCCCGTCGTCTGCGTTACCATGCCTGGCCGGACGCGGCAGCCTGCTGCGAGCAGGAGTAAGCATGTCGCACCCGTTTGAAACACTGACCCCCGACCTGGTCCTGGACGCCGTTGAAAGCATCGGTTTTCTCAGCGACGCCCGTGTATTGGCGCTCAACAGCTACGAAAACCGCGTCTATCAGGTAGGCATCGACGAAAGCGAACCACTGATCGCCAAGTTCTACCGGCCCCAGCGCTGGACCAACGAAGCCATTCTCGAAGAGCACCGCTTCACCTTCGAACTGGCCGAGTGCGAGGTTCCGGTGGTGGCGCCCATCGTCCACGACGGCGCCAGCCTGTTCGAACACGCGGGCTTTCGTTTCGCCCTGTTTCCCCGCCGCGGCGGCAGGGCCCCGGAACCTGGCAACCTGGACCAGCTCTATCGCCTCGGCCAGCTGCTCGGGCGCCTGCACGCCGTGGGCGCGACCCGCCCCTTCGAGCACCGCGAGGCCCTGGGGGTGCAGAACTTCGGCCACGAGTCCCTGGCCACCCTGCTGCAAGGCAACTTCATTCCCAAGAGCCTGCTGCCGGCCTACGAGTCCGTGGCCCGGGACCTGCTCAAGCGGGTGGAAGAGGTGTACCAGGCCACCCCGCACCAGAACATCCGCATGCACGGCGATTGCCACCCGGGCAACATGATGTGCCGCGACGAGATGTTCCATATCGTCGACCTGGATGACTGCCGCATGGGGCCTGCCGTGCAGGACCTGTGGATGATGCTCGCCGGCGATCGCCAGGACTGCCTCGGCCAGCTCTCGGAACTGATGGACGGCTACAGCGAGTTCCACGATTTCAACCCGCGGGAGCTGGCCCTGATCGAACCGCTGCGGGCCCTGCGCCTGATGCACTACAGCGCCTGGCTGGCCCGGCGCTGGGACGATCCGGCGTTCCCCCACAGCTTTCCCTGGTTCGGCAGCGAGCGTTACTGGGGCGAACAGATCCTGGCCCTGCGCGAACAGCTGGCGGCCCTCAACGAAGAACCCCTCAAGCTGTTCTGACCCTGCCTGCAGGAGCTGGCTTGCCAGCGAAGGGGCCCATGAGATCGCCTTCGCCGGCAAGCCGGCTCCTACAAGAATCCGCCTTGATACAGCGCCAACTGTAGGAGCTGGCTCGCCAGCGAAGAGGCCCGTAAGTTCGCCATTGCCCACAAGCCCTCCCCCAAAGAAACGGGCGGCGCAAAAGTCAGGACAGGTCTAGACAATTGTCCTTACAATTGCCGCTTTGTTAGCTGCCTAAGCAAGGACTCTCCATGCAAGCCGCCAACCCGCGTCGCGGGTACATTCTGGGCCTGACCGCCTACATCATCTGGGGTCTGTTTCCGCTCTATTTCAAAGCCATCGCCAGCGTTCCCGCCGTGGAAATCATCATCCACCGGGTGCTCTGGTCGGCGCTGTTCGGCGCCCTGTTGCTGATGGTGTGGAAGCATCCGGGCTGGTGGCGCGAGCTGCGGGACAACCCCAAGCGCCTGGCGATCCTGGCCCTGAGCGGCACCTTGATCGCCGGCAACTGGCTGACCTATGTCTGGGCGGTGAACAACGGACGCATGCTCGAAGCGAGCCTGGGCTACTACATCAACCCCCTGGTCAATGTCCTGCTGGGCATGCTGATTCTCGGCGAACGCCTGCGCCGCCTGCAGTGGCTGGCGGTGATCCTGGCGGCGCTGGGGGTGGCCCAGCAAGTGTGGCAGGTGGGCAGCCTGCCCTGGGTGTCGCTGATACTGGCCCTGAGCTTTGGTTTCTATGGGTTGATCCGCAAGCAGGCACCGGTCAAGGCCCTGCCCGGGCTGGTGGTGGAAACCTGGATGCTGGTGCCCATCGCCCTGGCCTGGCTCTTGCTGCACCCCGATGCCAGCAGTGCCCATGCCGAATTCTGGAGCAGCTCCCAAGCCTGGTGGCTGGTGGCCGCAGGTCCAGTCACGCTGATTCCCCTGGTGTGCTTCAATGCCGCCGCCCGGGACCTGCCCTACACCACCCTGGGCTTCCTGCAATATCTGGCGCCGACCCTGGTGCTGCTGCAGGCGGTGCTGCTGTTCGGCGAACAGCTGTCCTCCAGTACCCTGCTGGCCTTCATGTTCATCTGGGCGGGACTGGCGGTGTACAGCGTCGATGCCTGGTTCAGCCTGCGCGGCCGGCGCTGATCAAAAAACACCCAACACTCTGCAGGCCAAGCCGTTCGTGGCCTGCAGCGGTTCTTCCCAAGGTTATCCACAACCTGATCCCCGCCCTTTGTGCACAAGCCCTTGAAATTGATGGTTTTTTGATCAAGCTCCGGAAAGCCGCGGCGCCGTTGGGCTGGCGCCGGGTCTCTACAGGTTATCCACAGGCGCATGCACGGTTTACTGGGATAACCCGCAGGGCGGCACTCAGACCTCGCTGCGCAGCACCAACTCCACCATCAGGTCGTCGGCCAGGGTTTCCAGGCGCGACTGCAATACATCCAGCGACAGGGTCAGAGGCACCGCCAGAATCGCCTCCGCGTGAAACAGCGGCTCGCTGCTCATGGGCGCCGGGCGCACCTCGGTCACCAGCCGTTCGAGATTGACCCCCTGCTCCGCCAGCAAGCGCGTGATGTCGCGAACGATCCCCGGGCGGTCGTTGCCCACCAACTCCATGGCGATGGGTTTCCAGGTGCAGGACTGTTCGATGCCACTTTCGGCGATCAACACCCGGATGCCCTGGGCCGACAAACCCTGCAAGGCATCCACCAGCTCGTCGTAGGCCTCGGCCGGCACCCCGACCCGCAGGATGCCGGCAAACTGCCCGGCCATGCGCGAGAGGCGGCTTTCCAGCCAGTTGCCCCCATGTTCGGCGATGCACTGGGCGATCCGCTCGACCTGCCCGGCCTTGTCCGGGGCGAATACCGTGAGAACGAGATGGTCCATGGCGCAGCCCTCTTGGGTGAGTGAAAGAGCAATTATAGGCAGCCTCATTCCCCGCGCCTTGCCGCTCCATCACAAGGAGCGAGGATCAAAGCGGGCGGGTGCAGGGGCTGGTATGCCAGCCTAGGCGCTGGAAAGACCGGCACAGACCCCAAGGATCCTTTCGCCGGCCAGCCGACACCCGGGAGCGCGTGCAGGGCAAAACACAAATCGTGTACAACTTTTTGTATTTATATGGAACAATCCACCGGCTTTTTGAGAACACCGCGTCCCCCAGCGTGACCGCACTGCATTCTTAAGTCGCGGAACGACGAATTTAGTCTAATTTTCACAACCGCAATTCATCATGTAGTATGCCGCAGCGCGCACTACATAACGTTGGAACGATGTCCGCCAAGGCCTGACTGCAACCCCTGCAACCCCCCATCAGCAAGGCTCTGCCGTTGATTGGAAGCACCCAGCCGCCCGCAATGGCATGTACTGGTGAACAGGGTTGTGCTTTAAATGGCCGCCGGCTTCATTGTTAATTTGAAGAGCTGAAAAGCGAAATAGCTGAGCAGAGTGAGGCAAGCAATGACTGAACACGTTCAAGTCGGTGGCCTGCAGGTCGCCAGAGTCCTGTTCGACTTCGTGAACAACGAAGCCATTCCCGGTACCGGCCTCACCGCCGACGCGTTCTGGGCCGGTGCCGACAAGGTCATTCATGACCTGGCACCGAAGAACAAAGCCCTACTCGCCAAACGCGACGATTTCCAGGCGCGCATCGATGCCTGGCACCAGTCCCGTGCCGGCCAGGCACACGATGCCGTGGCCTACAAAGCCTTCCTGCAAGACATTGGTTACCTGCTGCCAGAAGCGGCGGATTTCCAGGCCACGACGCAAAACGTCGATGAAGAAATCGCCCACATGGCCGGCCCGCAGCTGGTGGTGCCGGTGATGAATGCACGCTTCGCCCTCAATGCCTCCAACGCCCGCTGGGGCTCGCTGTACGACGCGCTGTACGGCACCGACGCCATCAGCGAAGCCGATGGCGCGCAAAAGGGCAAAGGCTACAACAAGGTTCGCGGCGACAAGGTCATCGCCTTCGCCCGCGCCTTCCTCGATGAGTCAGCCCCGCTGACCGCCGGCTCCCACGTGGATTCGGTGAGCTACAAGATTGTCGGCGGCAAGCTGGTGGTGGGCCTCAAGGGCGGCAGCAACAGCGGCCTGCGCGACGACGCGCAACTGATCGGCTACCAGGGCGATGCCGCGGCCCCTACCGCGATCCTGCTCAAGCACAACGGCCTGCACTTCGAGATCCAGATCGACGCCGCAAGCCCGATCGGCCAGACCGACGCCGCCGGGGTCAAGGACCTGCTGATGGAAGCGGCCCTGACCACCATCATGGACTGCGAAGACTCGGTCGCCGCCGTCGATGCCGATGACAAGGTGGTGATCTACCGCAACTGGCTCGGCCTGATGAAGGGCGACCTGGCGGAAGAGGTTTCCAAGGGCGGCCAGTCCTTCACCCGCACCATGAACGCCGACCGCAAGTACACCGGTGTCAACGGCGAGCCGGTGAAACTGCACGGTCGCTCGCTGCTGTTCGTGCGCAACGTCGGCCACCTGATGACCATCGACGCGATCCTCGACAAGCACGGCAACGAGGTGCCGGAAGGCATCCTCGACGGCCTGGTCACCAGCCTCGCGGCGATCCACAACCTCAACGGCAACACCTCGCGCAAGAACAGCCGCACCGGCTCGGTGTACATCGTCAAGCCGAAGATGCACGGCCCTGAAGAAGCCGCGTTCACCAACGAACTGTTCGGCCGCATCGAAGAGGTGCTGAACCTGCCGCGCAACACCCTGAAAGTCGGGATCATGGACGAGGAGCGCCGCACCACGGTCAACCTCAAGGCCTGCATCAAGGCCGCCAGCGAGCGCGTGGTGTTCATCAACACCGGCTTCCTCGACCGCACCGGCGACGAGATCCACACCTCCATGGAAGCCGGCGCCATGGTGCGCAAGGCCGACATGAAGGCCGAGAAATGGATCGGCGCCTACGAGAACTGGAACGTCGATATCGGCCTATCCACCGGCCTGCAAGGCCGTGCGCAGATCGGCAAGGGCATGTGGGCCATGCCGGACCTGATGGCCGCCATGCTCGAACAGAAGATCGCCCACCCGCTGGCCGGTGCCAACACCGCCTGGGTGCCGTCGCCAACCGCCGCCGCCCTGCACGTGCTGCACTACCACAAGGTCGACGTGTTCGCCCGTCAGGCCGAACTGGCCAAGCGCCCCCGCGCTTCGGTGGACGACATCCTGACCATCCCTCTGGCCAGCGACACCAACTGGTCGGCCGAGCAGATCAAGAACGAACTGGACAACAACGCCCAGGGCATTCTCGGCTACGTGGTGCGCTGGATCGACCAGGGCGTGGGTTGCTCCAAGGTGCCGGACATCAACGACGTCGGCCTGATGGAAGACCGCGCCACCCTGCGCATCTCCAGCCAGCACATCGCCAACTGGCTGCGCCACGGCGTGGTGACCCAGGAGCAGGTGCTGGAAAGCCTCAAGCGCATGGCCCCGGTGGTTGATCGGCAGAACGCCGGCGACCCGCTGTACCGCCCGCTGGCGCCGGACTTTGACAGCAACATCGCCTTCCAGGCCGCCCTGGAGCTGGTGATCGAAGGCACCCAGCAGCCCAACGGCTACACCGAGCCGGTATTGCACCGTCGTCGTCGCGAGTTCAAGGCCAAGAACGGCCTGTAACATCGCCCGGCCACGCCCATGAAAAAGCCCCGGTCCAGTGGACCGGGGCTTTTTTTGTTCCGCGTGTCGAAAGCCTTCTACCGCACCACGCCCAGCTCATGCTTGACCAGGGCCAGCAGCTTGCCGGTATCGATGGGCTTGAGCAGGAAATCCACCACGCTCAGGTGCATGGCGGCAATCGCATCCCGCACATCGGCGTCGCCGGAAATGATGATGATCGGCAACGCGGCGCGCTCCGACTCACGCACCTGGCGAATCAGCTCCAGGCCACTGCAGGGCGCCATGCGCAGATCGGTGATCAGCAGGCCGATGGATTTGTTCGATTCGAGCAATTTGAGAGCGGCCTTGCCGCTGGCTGCGGTCATGCAGCGAATGCCATCCAGACCCAGAATCTCCGCAAGCAGCTCCCGGGCATCCTTGTCGTCATCGGCAATGAGCACACGCTGAGCGGGCAGGTCCGGCTCGAGCATGGCCTCGCTCAGAGCCTCGCGCTCGGCGTCACTCAAAATATCGTGGTCGGGCATACATTTCTCTACATGAACCAATCAATCCCCTAGCACTGTGGTCAGACATCGCTAAGCAGGTTTCCAATGTGCACTTCGTCGGAAAAATTGCCAAGTGCCCCGATCAGAGCTTTTTCGCATGGATGACCGCAGGCTCAAAGCCAAATGCCCTGGAACGCGAGCGCTACCTAGACTTACGTCCAATGGGCACTCCCGCCCCAGGCGCCGACCATTGCCGTGACCCGACCACAACAACTCCAAAAAGACTGCGGTAATCGTTATGAGTAAAGCGGACGCCTTCACCCAGGCCGGCAAGACCGCGGTGTTGCAGAACATCCAGGGGACCGTGCAGTTCCTGCAGCGTTTCCCGCCCTTCAACCAGATGGAAAACCTCCACCTGGCCTACCTGGTGGAACAATGCCAGCTGCGCTTCTATGGTCCGGGCGACAGCATCATCAAGCCGGCCGACGGTCCGGTTGAGCACTTCTACATCGTCAAGCAGGGGCGCGTGGTGGGCGAACGCACCCACGCCGCCAAGGGCAGCACCGAAACCACCTTCGAAATCACCACCGGCGAGTGCTTTCCCCTCGCCGCCTTGCTCGGCGAACGGGCGACCCGCACCGAGCATCGAGCCGCCGAAGACACCTTCTGCCTGCAACTGAACAAGAACGCCTTCATCAAGCTGTTCGCCCTGTCCGCGGAGTTCCGCGATTTCGCCCTGCGCGGGGTCAGCAGCCTGCTGGACCAGGTCAACCAGCAGGTCAAGCAGAAGGCCGTGGAAACCCTCGGCACCCAGTACTCGCTGAACACCCGCCTCGGCGAGCTAGCCATGCGCCATCCGGTGGCCTGCAGTCCGCACACACCGTTGCGCGAAGCCGTGGCACTGATGCACGAGCAGCAAGTGGGCAGCATCGTGGTGGTGGACGAAAACAAGGCGCCCCTGGGGATCTTCACCCTGCGCGACCTGCGCCAGGTGGTGGCCGACGGCAGCCAGGACCTCAACCAGCCCATCGAACGCCACATGACCCAGGCGCCGTTCTTTCTCAGCCCGGACCACAGCGCCTTCGACGCCGCCATCGCCATGACCGAACGCCATATCGCCCACGTCTGCCTGGTCAAGGACCAGCGCCTGTGCGGCGTGGTGTCCGAACGCGACCTGTTCTCCCTGCAACGGGTCGATCTGGTGCACCTGGCCCGGACCATCCGCAACGCCCCCCGGGTCGAGCATCTGGTGGCGCTGCGGGGCGAGATCGGCCAGTTGGTGGAACGCATGCTGGCCCACGGCGCCTCCTCGACCCAGATCACCCACATCATCACCCTGCTCAACGATCACACCGTATGCCGGGTGATCGAACTGACCCTGGCGGACAAGGGCGACCCCGGCGTGCCCTTCAGCTGGCTGTGCTTCGGCAGCGAAGGCCGGCGCGAACAGACCCTGCACACCGACCAGGACAACGGCATCCTGTTCGAAGCCCGGGACGCTGCCCATGCCGCGGAAATTCGCGGCAAGCTGCTGCCCATTGCCCAGCAGATCAACCAGAGCCTGGCCCAGTGCGGCTTCACCCTGTGCAAGGGCAACATCATGGCCGGCAATCCCGAGCTGTGCCTGTCCCGCGCCGAATGGGCCCGACGCTTTGCCGCCTTCATCCGCGAGGCGACCCCGGAAAACCTCCTGGCTTCAAGCATCTATTTCGACCTGCGGGTGGTCTGGGGCGATGAACAAGGCGCCGAACAACTGCGCCGCGCCATCCTCGACCAGGTCGCGGACAACCGCCTGTTCCAGCGCATGATGGCGGAAAACGCCCTGCGCCAGCGCCCGCCGGTGGGACGCTTTCGCGAGTTCGTGCTGGCCCGCAAGAACGGCGAAAAGGCCACCCTCGACCTCAAGGTCCAGGGCCTCACGCCCTTCGTCGACGGCGCGCGCCTGCTGGCCCTGGCCAACGGCATCGGCGCCATCAATACCCTGGAACGCCTGCGCCAGCTGGTGTCCAGGCAAGTCATCGAGCCCCTGGACGGCGCCGCCTATGAAGAGGCCTACCACTTCATCCAGCAGACCCGCATGCAACAGCATCAACGCCAGACCCGGGAGAACCAGCCCTATTCCAACCGGGTCGACCCGGACAGCCTGAACCACCTGGACCGGCGCATCCTGCGCGAATCCCTGCGCCAGGCCCAGCGCCTGCAAAGCAGCCTGGCCCTGCGCTACCAGTTATGAGCTATCCGTTATGAGTCTGTTTGCCTGGTTCCGTCCCGCGGTCAGCGTACTGACCGCCGAGCAGCAACAACGCCGCGACCGTCTGCCAGCCTTCACCGAACTGGGTGAAGGCAGCCTGCGTGAACAGCGCTGGGTAGTGGTGGACCTGGAAACCACCGGCCTCAACCTCAACCGCGACCAGGTGCTGTCGATCGGCGCGGTGGTGATCGAGGACGGCGCCATCGACTTCAGCCAGCAGTTCGAGCGCACCCTGCAGCGCGAGGGCCACAAACTCAGCCCCAGCGTGCTGATCCACGGCCTGGGCCCCAGCGCCATCGCCGCCGGCTGCGATCCGGTAGAAGCCCTGCTGGATTTCATGGAGTTCGTCGGCGACAGCCCGCTGCTGGCCTTTCATGCGCCCTTCGACCAGCACATGCTCGGCAGGGCCTTGAAGGACAGCCTGGGCTATCGCCTGCAGCACCGCTTCCTCGATGTGGCGGACATGGCGCCCATGCTCTGCCCCCAGGCCCACATCCGCGAAGCCGGACTGGACGACTGGATCAGTGAGTTCAAGCTGCAAGTGGTGGAGCGCCACCATGCGGCGGCCGACGCCCTGGCCACCGCCGAACTGGCACTGATCCTGTTCAACCGCGCCCGCCAGCAACAGATCCACAGTCCGCTGAACCTGCAACAGCGCCTCAGCCAGTGGAAGCGTCGCCAGCAGGTCCCTTCGTTCTGATCCATCACAACCGTGGCGAGGGCGCTTGCTCCCGCTCGGCCGCGCAGCGGCCGTAAACCCGCGTCCCGGTTCCACCTGACACAGAGCCTTGGGCGTGCGGCGCACGCCAGCGCGAGCATGCTCCCTCGCCACAACGGGCTTTCTCTGCAGGCAAACCTCTTCAGCACCCGCCACCTTCCGCGACAAGACAGCCGACCGACGTCAATTGCGCCGCTGTTTCGCCTCTGCGACAATCGCGAATAATTCTCGTTAATTCAAACCTTTCGGTGGGTGAACCCGGTTGTCGTCAGTCCAAAGCCCTCGCAATGAGCTGGTTGGTGCGTTGTATCGCGACCATCGCGGCTGGCTCCTGGCCTGGTTGCGGCGCAACGTGGCCTGCAGCCAGCGGGCCGAGGACCTGAGCCAGGACACCTTCGTCCGCCTGCTGGGTCGCGACGAACTCCAGGCGCCCCGGGAGCCCAGGGCCTTTCTGCTGGCGATTGCCAAGGGCCTGCTGTTCGATCATTTCCGCCGCGCAGCCCTGGAACAGGCCTACCTCAACGAACTGATGCTGATCCCCGAAAGCGAGCACCCCTCGCCGGAGGAGCAGCAGATGATCCTCGAAGACCTCAAGGCCATCGACCGCCTGCTGGGCAAGCTTTCCAGCAAGGCCCGCATGGCCTTTCTCTATAACCGCCTCGACGGCCTGAGCCACGCCGAGATCGCCACACGCCTCGGGGTCTCGGTGCCGCGGGTGCGCCAGTACCTGGCCCAGGGCATTCGCCAGTGCTACATCGCCCTGTACGGGGAGCCGCTATGACCCCCATCAGTTCCAAACCGGTTTCGGCACGGGTACTGGACGCCGCCATCGCCTGGCAGCTGTCGCTGGATGGCGGCGCCAGCGCACTGGAGCGCGAGGAGTTCGCCAAATGGCACGCCGCCCATGAAGAACATGCCCGGGCCTGGCGCCAGCTGGGCATGCTTGACCAGCGCGTCAGCGTCGCCTCGGGGCCTGCGCGCAACGCCTTGCTGCAATCGCGCGAAGGCCTGCGCCGGCAGGTACGCAAGCTGGGACGTGGGGTCGCCAGTGTGGTGCTGGTGGTCGGGCTGGCGCTGTTTGCCGGGGAGCGTTACCTGCCAGTGGATTACTGGCTGGCCGACCAGCGCACCGCCACCGGCGAGCAGCGCACCCTGCACCTGAGCGATGGCACGCGGATCAACCTCAACACCCACAGTGCGCTGGACGTGCGCTTCGATGAGCAGCAACGGCGGATCGTGCTGCAGGAAGGCGAGATCCTCATCGAGACCGGACACGACGACAGCCGCCCCTTCATCGTCGAAACCCGCGACGGGCGGATGCGTGCCCTGGGCACGCGGTTCCTGGTCCAGCGTGAAGACCAGGGCACCCGTCTCGGCGTGCTGCAATCGGCGGTGGCGGCGCGACCGCAAGCCGCTCGGGACGAGCAGGTGTTCAAGCAGGGCCAGCAGGTGCTGATGCGCCGCGCTGGCCTGGACCCGCTGCCGCCCCTGACCCCGGGGGCCGACGCCTGGACCCGGGGCATGCTGGTGGTGGACAACGCGCGCCTGGGCGACCTGATCAAGGAACTGGGACGTTACCGTCGCGGCTACCTGGGCGTCGCCCCGGAAGTGGCCGACCTGCGCATTACCGGCAGCTTTCCGCTGCAGGACACCGACCTGGCGCTCAATGCCCTGCTGCCCACCCTGCCGGTGACGATCGAGCGGCACACCGACTGGTGGGTGACCGTGGCGGCCAAGGCCGACGCCAAGCGCTGAGGTCGGCGTCGCGGTCTTGGCCAGCAAGCAGGCTCCTACACCGATCCCGTAGGCGCTGGCTTGCCAGCCAATCGCCCGCCATCAATCCGAATCCAGATTATTTTCAATCCGCCCCTATCACTTTTCCAATCTCGTCCGGCACCTAGGCAATTGCGAAACATTTCCATTCAGGAGCCGCCCCCATGTCCCGCTCGCTAGACACCCTGTTACGCCCCAGCCTGCTGGCTGTCGCCATCGCCCTCTGCGCCCCGCTGGCCAGCCAGGGACTGATGGCCGCCGAGCAAGCGTCCAGCGTGCGCGCCTACGACCTGCCGGCCGCGCCCCTGGCCAGCACCCTGAACCAGATCGCCAGCCAGGCCGGCCTGGCCCTGAGCCTCGATCCGTCCCTGGCGGCGGGCAAGCGCTCGGCCCCGGTCAAGGGCCAGTTCGACGCCCCCGGCGCCCTGCGTGAGGCCCTGCGTGGCAGCGGCCTGCAGCTGCAACGCAGCCCTGCCGGCAGCTACAGCCTGGTGGCGATTGCCGACGACGTGGTGACCCTGGCGCCCACCAGCATCACCGGCCAGCAGGCTGGCGAAAGTGCCTGGGGCCCGGTCGACGGTTACCTCGCCACACGTACCGCCGCCGGCACCAAGACCGACACCGCGCTGGTTGAAGCGCCGCGCTCGATTTCCGTCGCGACCCGCCAGCAGATGGAGGACCGCAACGTGCAGAACCTCGACGATGCCGTGCGTTACATGCCCGGTATCGTCTCTGCCAGCTACGGCAGCGACACCCGCTATGACTGGATGCGGGTCCGTGGCTTCGAGCCCACCCAGTTCCTCGACGGCCTGCCCCTGCCCCGCGGCGTGTATGCCAACCCGAAAGCGGAAACCTGGAACCTCGACCGCCTGGCCCTGCTGCGCGGCCCGGCGTCCTCGGTGTATGGCCAGACCCCGCCGGGCGGCCTGCTGGACATGGTCAGCCGCCGCCCCAGCGCAGACACCAGCCATGCCGTGCAGATCCAGTACGGCAGCGACAACTACCGCCAGATCAACTTCGCCAGCACCGGCAAGATCGACGACGAGGGCCAGTTCCTCTATGGGCTCAGCGGCGTGGTGCGCGATGCCGGCACCCAGGTCGACCACATCGACAACAAGCGCTACAACATCGCCCCCAGCCTGACCTGGAACATCGATACCGATACCCGCCTGACCCTGCTCACGCAGTTCACCCGCGACGATACCGGTGCCACCAGCCAGTTCATGCCGATCCAGGGCACCAAGATCAACTCGCCACTGGGCGAGGTTTCCCATCACAAGAACCTGGGCGACCCGGACTACGAGTTCTACGACCGCACCTACTACGCCCTGGGCTACGCCTTCGAGCACCGCTTCAACGATGTCTGGCAGTTCCGTCAGAACCTGCGCTACACCAAATCGGAACTGTCCTTCCAGCAGTTGACCGTGGGTTCCTATGCCTACTCCCCGGCTGATGCGGCGGGCAACATCAGCCGGACCTCGACCAACGTCAACGAAGACATCGGCCAGTTCGCAGTCGACAACAACGTCCAGGCCAACTTCGCCACCGGCGACATCGACCACACCGTGCTCATCGGCCTGGACCACCAGCGCACCAGCACTTCGTACCTGTCGATCTATGGCGACGGGGGCAAAACCAATATCTTCAACCCGGTCTATGGCCAGCCGATCGTTCGTCCGTCGCGCACCGACGCTTACTACGACTACGACCAGAAAACCATTCAGACCGGCCTCTACGTCCAGGACCAGATGGCCCTGGACAACTGGCGCCTGACCCTGGGTGGTCGTGAGGACTGGGTGCACCAAGGCACCACCTACCTCAACAAGAAAGACGCGACCAACACTGATCGCAGCAAGAACTTCAGTGGCAATGCGGCGCTCAGCTATGTGTTCGACTCGGGTGTCGTGCCGTACATTTCCTACGCCGAATCCTTCCAGCCAGCGAGCAACGCCAGCGTTTCACCGACCGAATCGTATAAACCCACGGAAGGTAAACAGTGGGAGCTGGGCATCAAGTATCAACCGCCGGGTTCGAACACGCTGCTGAGTGCGGCGATCTACGACCTGACCCAGAAGAATGTCCTGGTCACCAGCATCGGGGCAGGAGGCGAATCGATCACCAACCAGACCGGCGAAGTGAAGGTCAAAGGCCTGGAGCTGGAAGCCGTGTCTGACGTGACCGACAACCTCAAGGTCATCGCGGCCTACACCCTGGCCAAGTCCGAGGTACAAAAAGGCATCCACAAAGGCAACCGCCTGCAACTGATGCCTAACCAGCAAGCCTCCCTGTGGACGGACTACACCTGGCACTCCGGCGTACTCGACGGTTTCGGCATCGGTGCCGGCGCCCGCTACACCGGCAATACCTATGGCGACCAGGCCAACACCTGGCTGGGCAAGGCCGACGCCTACACGGTGTTCGACGCTGCCGTGCATTACGACCTCGGTCGCCTGGACAACAGCCTCAAAGGGGCGTCGCTGAAACTCAACGCCACCAACCTGTTCGACAAGGACTACCTGTCCACCTGCGATGGTTCCTACTGCTATTTCGGCGATCAGCGCAGCGTGGTCGCCAGCGCCACCTATCAATGGTAATCGGCTGAATTAACAACCAGGCCGTCCGACTAGGACGGCCTTGGTGTGCCTGAAGGCTAAGAAATGAAAAGCAAGACAATCCGCCGCTGGTCCTTTATCCACACCTGGAGCAGCCTGATCTGCACGGTATTTCTGCTGCTGCTCGCGCTCACCGGGCTGCCGCTGATCTTCCACCACGAGATCGACCACCTGCTGGGGGACGCGCCACAGCTGCAGGAAATGCCCGCCGACACCCCGCACCTGGACCTGCAACAGCTGGTCAAGGCCGCCGAAGCTCATCGCCCGGGGGAAGTCATGCAGTACTTCGGCTGGGACGAAGACGAGCCCAACGGTGTGATGGCGATCATGGCCAAGACCGCCGGCACCGAGCCCAATTCCTCCCACACCTTCATGCTCGACGCCCGCACCGGCGAAGCCGTGGCCATGCCCTCGGCCAATGGCGGGCTGATGATGGTCATGCTGCGCCTGCATGTGGACATGTTCGCCGGGCTGCCGGGCAAGCTGCTGCTGGCCTTCATGGGCCTGCTGTTTGTGCTGGCGATCATCTCCGGCACGGTGCTGTACCTGCCGTTCATGCGCCGCCTGAAGTTCGCCACGGTGCGCCAGGACAAATCCAGCCGCCTGCGCTGGCTCGACCTGCACAACCTGATCGGCGTGGTGACCCTGACCTGGGCCCTGGTGGTGGGCGTGACCGGGGTGATCAGCGCCTGCGCCGACCTGATCATCGCCGCCTGGCGCAATGACAGCCTCAGCGCCATGGTCGCGCCCTACCGCGACGCCCCGCCCCTGACCGCGCTGGCTCCCGCCAGCCGCCTGCTGGACATCGCCCGGGAAGCCGCCCCGGGCATGCAGCCGGACTTCATCGCCTTTCCCGGCACGCGCTTCTCCAGCGAGCACCACTACGCGGTGTTCCTCAAGGGCGGCAGCCACCTGACCTCGCACCTGCTGACCCCGGTGCTGATCGATGCCAGCAGCCTGCAGGTCACCGCCGTCGGCGAGCGGCCCTGGTACATGGACGCCATGGGCATGTCCCAGCCCCTGCATTTCGGCGACTACGGCGGCCTGCCGATGAAGCTGCTGTGGGCGGCGCTGGACGTCCTGACCCTCATTGTCCTGGGCAGCGGCCTGTACCTGTGGATCGTCCGCCGGCGGGCCGGCAAGGCGACCCGGGAGGGGCACCGATGAAGCCGCGGCAAGCGAGTTTCTGGAAGGTCTTCGGTGCGCCCCTGGCGCTTGGCCTGCTGAGCGCCGCCGGGTTGTTCGCCGCACTGCTGGGCGACGGCGTCTGGGACAGCCTGAGCTGGCTGGGTCTGGGCCTACCGACCCTGATCGCCCTGCACGGCCTGCTGCGGCGCAAGCCGGCGGCCTGAACCCGGCGCCGGGAAGCCGCGCCACAGGTACATCGCAAGCCCGAGGCCGATCAGCATCACCGGGATGAACACCCGGTTTTCCTGGAACGCCTCGATGGCCACCAGCACGCTGAACAAGGCCAGCCCCAGCAGCGGCACATAGCTGGCCGCCAGGCTCCAGCGCCACAGCTGGGTCACCGGGTCGGGACCGCGCAAGCGCAACAGGGCGCAGGCCAGGCCCGGCAGGGCCAGTGCCGGCAGGGCCCAGTACCAGGCGATGTAGGCGAACGCCATGATCAGCTCCGGCTCACCCTCGCCCTTGCGACGAAACTCGTATTGCAGCGCCAGGTACACCGCCAGCGCGCCCAGCAAGGTCAGGGCCAGGCTGTACAACCCGTGTAAAAGATAGGACCTGCGCACTCATCACTCCTTGTCTGTACTGCCGCTCGCCCCTGTGGCCCATGCCCCAGGCTGCGCTAAGATCCCCGGGCTGCGAGACTTCCACCCGCGAGGAATATTCATGTCCACCCCAAGCATGACGCTGTTCCACAACCCGGCATCACCTTTTGTACGCAAAGTCATGGTGCTGCTGCATGAAACCGGACAGTTGAACCGGGTTGCCCTGCAAGCCAGCCAACTGAGCCCGGTCAACTCGGACGCCACCCTGAACCAGGACAACCCCCTGGGCAAGATTCCCGCCCTGCGCCTGGCCGACGGCCAGGTGCTGTATGACAGCCGGGTGATCCTCGATTACCTGGACCAGCAGCACGTCGGCAACCCGCTGATCCCCCGGGATGGCTCGGCCCGCTGGCGCCGCCTGACGCTCGCGGCCCTGGCCGACGGGATCATGGACGCCGCGGTGCTGGTGCGCTACGAGCTGGCCCTGCGCGCCCCGGAAAAACACTGGGAGCAATGGCTCGACGGCCAGCGCGACAAGATCCGCCGCGCCCTGGCGGTGCTGGAGGCCGAGGCGATTGCCGAGCTGGCCAGCCACTTCGACGTGGCCGCCATCAGCGTCGCCTGCGCCCTGGGTTACCTGGACTTCCGCCACCCCGACCTGGAATGGCGCCAGGACCAGCCTCAACTGGCCGCCTGGTACTTCGAGGTCAGCCAGCGGCCGTCGATGCTGGCGACCCGACCGCCGGCCTAATCGGTCAGGCGCTCGGGCCTGTTCGCCGGCAAGCCGGCTCCTGTAGCACGGGGAGCAGCTTGCTGGCGCACCCGCCACCACGCCTCCGGTGGAAACAACTGGCCAATCCGCTGCGTCAGGCGCTCGCGCTGACGCTGGTCCTCACGCAAGCCCAGTGACTTACTCATGGATGGCCTCCAGGTCGAACTGCAGGGGCGCCGGGGTCTTGCTCTGGCCCAGGCCATACCAGTCCAGCTTGCGGGTCAGCACCATGAACACGCCCAACAGGCCGAACAGCAACAGCGAGCCCATCAGCAACGCATAGTCCTCGGCGCTGAGCAGGCCATACAGCAAGCCGTACAAGGCCGCCAGCGAGAGCGCGAACACTGCGCCGTTACGCCAACTGTGCAGCACATGGCTGACATAGAAACCGATCAAGCCCACGCAGGCCGCCGCCGACACGCCGTAGGCCAGTTCGAAACCCAGGTGCTCCGACAGCGACAGCAGCAACAGGTAGAAGAACGCCAGTGCCACGCCCACCAGGGCGTACTGGATCGGGTGCACCGACAGGCTCTTGAGCACCTCGAAGAGAAAGAAGCCGGCAAAGGTCAGGCCGATGAACAGCAGCGCGTATTTGATCGCCCGGTCGCTTTTCAGGTACTGGTCCACCGGGTCGATGAAGCTCACGCCAAAGCTGCGGCTGTTGAAGTCCTGGCATTGGCTGCTGTAGGCGCAGCGCTCCATGGCCTGCTCCAGGTTGGTGGAGAAGAACGAGGTCTGCCAGAGCGCCGAAAAGCCCTGCTCGGTAATCTCACGCTGCACCGGCAGGTAGTTGCCGACAAAGCTCGGGTGCGGCCAGTTGGCCGTCAGCAGCACCTTGCTGGTCTTGCCCACCGGCAGCACCTGCAACTGGCCGGTGCCCTGCAGGCGCAGGTCGAAGGCGAAGTCCAGGCGAGTGTTCTTCTTCAGGTCCAGGGGCGGCAGCAGCACGTGCACGCCTTCGTCCAGCCAGCTGACAAAGGTGCCGGGGGCAAAGTCCAGGGTCTGGCCGTTGAGCTGCAGTTGCAGGGCGTTTTCGATGCCGCGGATATCGCTGATGCCCACCGCCAGGAACGGCTGGTCGAACTGGTAATCCGCAAAATCCTCCTTGATGCCGTACTGCTCGGGCACCGCAAAGTGGCCGCTGATGTGGTTGTCGGCGTGGAACAGCCGCGCCTCGTAGATCCCCCGGGCGCGCAGCTCGGTCTGGGCCTTGCTGTCCAGTTCGAAATGCTCGGGCAGGAAGAACAGCCGTCCCTGCTGCTCGCTGGTTTCCTGGTAGCGCTTCTTGGTCTTGTCGTCGGTTTTCCAGGTGCGCACGGTCTTGCGGTAGTCCACCACCATCACCGGGCCGCTGATCTGCTGCTGGGTGCTGGAGCTGCGGGCGATATCCTCGAGCACGCCATCGCGCAGGCTCTGGCGCTCGCCGATCAGGCCGCTGATCATCAGCAGCGGTATCAGCAACAGCACGATCAACAGGCCAATGGCCCCGAGTTTGAAGGTCAGGTTACGGTTCATGAGGCTCTCCCAGTTGGAATGGGCGAGAGTCTGGAACCCGGGCATGGGGGTTTTATGGGGGCAATGTGGAGACTCTGTGGAGAATCCCCGCTCAGGGCAGCCGCAAGGTCACCTGCACCCCACCCGCAACGTTCTCAATGCGCATCTGGCCGCCATGCAGTTGCACCACTTCCTCGACAAAATTCAGCCCCAGGCCGGTGCTCTTGCGTCCGCTGTCCGGGCGCGGCAGGGAATAGAAACGCTCGCACAGGCGCGGCAGGGCATAGTCCGGAATCGGCTCGCCCTGGTTGAACAGCACCAGTTCCACGCCGTCCTCCACCCGCTGCGCCGAGCAGCGCAACAGGCCACCCACGGGGCTGAAATCCAGGGCATTGGTCAGCAGGTTGCCCAGGGCCTGGCGCAGCAGGAACGGCTCGCCGGACCAGGCCAGGTCCGCTGGCACCCGCAGTTGCACCTGCAGCTGCTTGCCTTCGATACGCCCGTGCTGGCTGTTCAGCAGCTCCTTGCACAGCGGCGCCAGGGGCACGCTGACCCGCTCTTCCAGGCCCTGGCGCTGCTCCACTTGCGCCAGGTTCAGCAGACGCTCGATCAACTGCTGCATGCGCGCGCTTTCACTGTCGATATTGCCGACGAAACGCTGGCGCTGCTCCAGGGGCATCTCGCTCTGCAGCAGTTCCGCCGCCCCGCGAATCGCCGCCAGGGGGCTCTTCAGTTCGTGGGTCAGGGTGTGCACGTAGCGCTCGACATAGGCCTTGCCTTCGAGCTGGGTGCGCATGCGTTCCACCGCCGTTGCCAACTGTTCCAGCTCGCCACCGCGATAGTGCGGCAGCTCGGCCCGGCGCCCTTCACTCACTGCCAGGGCATAGGCAGTCATGCGCCGCAACGCCGCGCTCAGCCACCAGGACAGCAAGGCGCCAAACAGCAGGCCCATGGCAATCAGCCCGGCGCCGTACCACAGCAGGCGGCGTTCGGTGCGGTCGACATAGGGCTGCAGGGAACTGTTGGGCTTGGCCACGGTGACCACGCCGATGATCTGGCCGTTGTCACGGATCGGCGCGCCCACGTGCATCACCGAGGAATTGGGATCGTCGGCCAGCGAGCGCGACGAACGCGCGCCATATTGGCCGCGCAGGGTCAGGTACACGTCGTTCCAGCGCGAATAGTCCTGGCCCACCGCCAGGCCACTGGAGTCCAGGACCACGATGCCCTTGGCATCGGTGACGTAGATGCGGTGGTTGACCTGATTCTTCGGCAGGCCCCAGATGGTCGCCGCCGGTTGCCGCTCGCCATAGGCCCGCAGCAGTTGCGGCCAGCGGTTCTCGCTGAGGGTGCCGGCCTTGAAGTCGTCTCGCAGGATCTCCGCCAGCAGGTTGGCGGTGTCCACCAGGGTTTCCTCGGTGGACTGGCGCACGCCGGGGCGGATCTCCTTCATCACCGTGCTCAGCACGAAATAGCCGGTCAGGCTGATGAACAGCAAATAGACCAGGAAGATGCGGATGCCCAAGGTCATCAGGCGTGGCTCGGGCTGTAGCTGTAGCCCAGGCCGCGATGGGTCTGGATCGGCTCGGCCTCGGCCGCCACCAGGCGCAGCTTGGCCCGCAGGCTCTTGATGTGGCTGTCGATATTGCGCTCGTAGCCCACGTCCGCCACCACCCCCAGGGCATCGAGCAACTGCTCGCGGCTGAACACCCGCTCGGGCTGCTCCAGCAGGCATTGCAGCAGGCGGAACTCATGCCGGGTCAGGCTCAGGGGCTGGGCCCGGTAACTGATCTGCACCCGCTCGGCGTCGATGACGAACAGCGCCGGGGCTGCCTCGGGAGCCGCTCGCGGAGCCATGCGCTTGAGGATCGCCTTGACCCGCGCCGCCACTTCCCGCGGGCTGAAGGGCTTGACCACATAATCGTCGGCGCCGATTTCCAGGCCCACCACCCGGTCGATCTCACCGTCCCGGGCGCTGAGGAACATCACCGGCACCTCGCTGAAGCGGCGCAGCTGTTTGCAGGTTTCAAAGCCGCTGATATCCGGCAGGCCGATATCGAGGATGATCAGGTCCGCCGGGGTTGCCCGCTGATGCTCCAGGGCCGCATGACCCAGGCTCAGCCAGGTGGTGGTGAAGCCTTCGCCTTGCAGGGCGAAGATCAGGGTGTCGGCAATGGCCGCTTCGTCTTCGACAATCAGGATATGGGGCATGGCATCCAAGCACGCAAATTCAGTGGGCGAACGGTGCCGGATGCCTGGTAAGCCGTCAATCAGCAGTCGGGTTTATCCGCGGTGTAGCGCCGCGCCGGGTTCACCGCCGCACCGAATTCCCGCAGCGCCTTGGCACCGATCAGCAGCGGATAGTTGAAGCTGCTGCGGTCGGTGAGGTTGACCTCCACCGTGCGCTTGACGTTGCCCAGGCACATCTCCAGCTCCACCACCGGGCGCTTGGCCGACTGCGGTTCTTCAGCCTCATCGCCCTCGTCGGCGCGGCTCTTGATCTTGCTGATGCGCGCCACCTTGTGCTCGTAGACCTTGTTCCCGGCATCCTTGGTCGCCAGGCGGAAACGCACCCAGTCCTCGCCATCGCGGGTAAAGGTCTGGATATCCCTGGCCGACAGCGACGCGGTCAGGGCCCCGGTGTCCATCTTGGCCTGCAGGGTTTCGCCGATTTCCGGCAGGCGGATGTATTCGTAACGGCCATACAGCGTCGGCTCGGCGGCCATCACCGGCAGCGCCAACAGCGAAACAAGAGCAAGGACAGATTTCACGACAGTGGATTCCTTGAAGAGAGGGGCAGCGGGATTTTAGACCGCAGCCAACGAATTGGTTCGTATAGAAGCAGCCTCAAGCCTCAAGCCTCAAGCCTCAAGCTTGGAGCTTGGAGCTTGGAACTTGGAACTTGGAACTTGGAGCTTGGAGCTTGGAGCTTGGAGCTTGGAGCTTGGAGCTTGGAGCTTGCCGCTTGCCGCTTGCCGCTGCCACTTAGAATTTGGCCTGCCCACCGAAGCTGCTTATCATGGCGCGCCCAAAAGATTGCAAAGAGTGCCTTATGCGCCGCCTGCTCACCGGCTGTTTCGTCACCCTGCTCCTGCTGCTCAACACCCTGGTGCTGTTCGGCCCGCTGATGGTGTTCGCCCTGCTCAAGCTGGTTCTGCCGGGACGCCTGCGCGATTGCGCCTCGGCCGCGGTGATGTGGATCGCCGAGACCTGGGCCGAGATCGACAAGCTGATCTTCGCCCTGTGCATCCCGACCCGCTGGGACATTCGCGGCGGCGAAGGCCTGCGGGTCGACACCTCCTACCTGGTGGTGAGCAACCACCAGTCCTGGGTCGACATCCCGGCGCTGATCCAGACCCTCAACCGGCGCACGCCGTTCTTCAAGTTCTTCCTCAAGAAGGAGCTGATCTGGGTGCCGTTCCTCGGTCTGGCCTGGTGGGCCCTGGACTACCCCTTCATGAAGCGCTACAGCAAGGCGTTCCTGGCCAGGCACCCGGAGCTGCAAGGCAAGGACCTGGAGATCACCAAGGCGGCCTGCGAGCTGTTCAAGCGCCAGCCGGTGACTGTGGTCAACTACCTGGAAGGCACCCGCTTCACCGAGGCCAAGCGCCAGCAGCAAGACTCGCCCTTCCAGCACCTGCTCAAGCCCAAGGCCGGCGGCGTTGCCTTCGTCCTCGCGGCCCTGGGCGAACAGCTGGACGCGGTGCTGGACGTCACCGTGGTTTATCCCCAGCAACGCATTCCCGGTTTCTGGGACCTGATCAGCGGCAGCGTGCCCAAGGTGATCATCGACATCCGCACCCGCGAGCTGGACCCGGCGCTGTGGCACGGCGATTACGAAAACGACCCGGCGTTCCGCCAGCAAGTGCAGGACTGGGTCAACCGGCTGTGGACCGACAAGGACCAGCGCATCAGCGAACTGCTGAGCGAACGCCGCTGATCAATCGCTGATCACATGGGGCAGGAAACGGCTGCTGTCCTTGGTGATCGGCGAGTTGTCTTCACGAATGCCAATCCCCGCCGGCTGATCGCCAATCACCCAACTGCCAATCACCGTGTGGTTGCCGGCAAACACCGGCAGCGGGTGAAACCGCTGGCGGATGCACGGCCCGCCATAGGGCCCGGCCTCGATCAGGCGCTCACCGCCCTCGGTGCAGATTTCCACATTGGCGCCCTCTCGGGAAAAGAACGGCTTGCGCACCCAGCCCGGGCCCAGGCTGGCAGCGGGATCGTCGTCGATGAACGCCGGCAACAGGTTCGGATGCCCCGCATGCCGCTCCCAGAGCAGGGCCAGCGCGCCCTTGTTGGAAAGAATCGCCTTCCACGGCGGCTCGACAAACTGCGTGCCGCTGCCGGCAAGCGCCGGGCCATAGGCTTCGGTGAACAGCTGTTCCCAGGGATAGAGCTTGAACAGGCTGTCGATGGGCATCTCCAGCAGGTCGACGAAACGCCCACCGGCATTCAGGCCGATGTCCTCGATATTGATCAGGCGCGTGCCCAGGCCCGCCTGACGGGCAATGTCGCGCAGGTATTCGACGGTGCCGCGATCCTCCAGCGAATCCCGCACCGAGGCGAAGTGCATCGGCGACTTGAAGCCGCCCTGGACAAAGGCCTGCAGCAGCTTGTCCTCGATGCTGTTGAACTGATCGCAGCCAGCCGGCAACTGCCCGCGCTGCAACTGCTGCTCAAGCCAGACGTACTGAAAGAAGCTCGCCTCATACAGCGACGTCGGCGTGTCGTAATTGGTCTCCAGCAGCTTGGCCGGGCCACTGCCGTCGTAGCACAGGTCCATGCGCCCGTAGAGATGGGGGTCGCCCTGCTTCCACGACTGGCGGATCAACTCGTGAAAGGCCCGGGGAATGGCCAGGCGCTCCAGCAACGCTTCGCTGTCCACCACTTCGGCCACCAGGGCCATGCACAGCTCGTGCAGTTCCTGGGTCGGGTCCTCCAGGTCGTCCTCGATCTGCCGCAGGCTGAAGCGGTAGTAGGCCGACTCGTCCCAGTACGGCTCGCCGTCGAAGGTGTGGAAGGCAAAGCCCAACTGCTGCGCCGTGGCCTGCCAATCCGCGCGAGGGGTGCTGGGAATGCGCTTCAAGAACCGAAGCTCCAACTGCTGCGGCTGGAGGAACCGAAGCCGCCACGACTGACCACTTCATGGGCACCGGCCAGGGGATTGCCGGCGCTGGTGAAGTGGTCCGGGCTGGAAATGCCGAAGCGTCCACCGTTGGCGCCGGAGAAGGTCTTGCCGGCCTCCACCTGCTGGCTGAGGGTGCTCAGTTGCGAGCCGCCCCGACCGTCACGCTCCTTGTACAGCGTCTCGCTGAAATAGCGCGGCTCGGGCGTGGAATCCAGGCCGATCCAGCGCCAGAAGCTGGAACCTGCGCGGGCGCCATAGGAGTGACCACCACCACCACCACCACCACCACCACCACTCGAACTGCTGGAGCTGGCCTGCTCGGGTTGTTCGTCCTCGGGCTGAACCGGCACCGTGCGCTGGG
Organism: Pseudomonas sp. Os17; assembly: GCF_001547895.1. Lineage (NCBI taxonomy): Bacteria > Pseudomonadati > Pseudomonadota > Gammaproteobacteria > Pseudomonadales > Pseudomonadaceae > Pseudomonas > Pseudomonas sp. Os17. Next base: position 6,300,948 of record NZ_AP014627.1, read on the forward strand.
TGGTCAGGGCGAGGCCCTTGGCAATCGGCACGTAGGCGCGGTTGTCTCTGGACACCATGCAGTTGCCCGCGAAGAAGTCGTCTTCACAGCGTTGCAGGTCGAGATAACGCGGCGCTATCAGCTCTCCACGCTCGCGGGCATCATCGAAAGCGGCCTGGCAGATCGCGGACGGAACCTGTGCCAGTACGCAGTCGCGGACACTACTGAAATGCTGGGTCTGGCGCACTTCGCGGGTTGCCTGAGGCTGGCCGTCACAGGCAACCAGGGCGAATGGCACACTGCCCAGCAGCACCAGGCGCACGCTTTTACTGCGTTTCATGCCGGCGCCCTCAGACCGATGGGGTCATGCAGGCCGCATTCAGCAGGCCGACACCGACAGACACCGCCGCCACCAGGATCGCCGCGGCGTTTTCCTGGTTGGCAATGCGCTGGGACAGGCCCTTGAGGGTCAGGCTGACCACCAGGAACGTGAGCAATTGCACCACCGCGGCGATGCCGGCCCAGAGCAGGAAATCGATGATCGAGATGGAATGGGAAATCGCGCTGGCCACCGGAATGGCAAAGCCCAGCAAGGCGCCGGACAGGGCGATGGAAGCGGCACTGTTGCCCTGGCGGATCAGGGCGAATTCGTTATAGGGGGTCAGGCGCGTGTAGATGAACGCGTAGAGGGCAAACACCAGGGCAGCGCCCAGCATGTAGAGCATGAAACCGAGCACCGCGTCGGCGGGCAGAGACATCTTCAGTGCATCCATGAACATCGCGTTCAAGCTTCCTTGGAAAACGGGGCGCGAGATATAGCACAGGCCGGATGGGGCGAAAACTGCGCAAAGGTAAAGTTTCAGGGCTCGGGGGGAAGCTTCGACATCGAGCGCTCCGCCACCGATGGCCCCGACGCCGATCGCGCCGGGGCCGGGAGGCGTTACTGGTTCACGCCCCAGATGCCGCCCAGGCTTTGCAGCAGGGAACCGCCAACGCCCTGCTGGCCCAGGTACTGCAGGATCAGCGGCGCAAACTGGCCGATCATGCCGCTGTCCATGCCCAGGGCGCCAAAGGCGTTGTTCAGGTCTTGGGTGTCCTTGACGTTGCCCAGGGCGCTGCCCAGGCCGGCGCTGTTGCCGGAAGACTGGCCGAGCAGGCCGCTCAAGGCGCCCAGGCTGCCCAGGGCGTTGCTGCCCGAGAGCTGGTCCAGGCCCGGTACGCTTTGGCTCAGTTGCGAATAGTCGGTGCTGCTGAGTTGATTCTTCGCCAGGCCGAGCATGGCGCCGGTGCCACCGATGGCCTGCTCAGGGGTGACATTGAGTTGCGCCAGGGTGCCCAGCAGGCCGGCGGTCTGGGAAGTCGGCGCGGCGGCAGCGGCCTTGTCGCCGCCCTGCATGCCGGCAATGGCGTTGGCCGCATCGCTCAAGCTGAAACCGCCGGCCAACGCCGAACCGGCTGCCAGGGTCATCAGGGTAGCCAAAGCAAAACCGCGTGGAATATTCATCGAAACAACCTCATGGGGCGGGAAACCGTCCGGACTCGGGCGGCGGGAAACCAGTGTTTTGACTGAAACCCCAGGCGAATGTTCCAGCGCCTGCCCTGCCGTCCGGCGCCTGCATCCAGCTGCGCTGCTGCTGCGTATATCGTCCACAAGCGCCACCTTCGGGCTCCGGCATGAGGCAGCAGGACGTGAATGGAACAACCACCCACCCTGGACTAATCTCTGGCTGCGTCAGTCGGCGCTTGTCGCTGGCCCTTGTCCCAGTTCCTGTCAGGAGAATCGCCATCTCGAGCCTCGACACCGATCAGCTGCGGCACCTGCTGGCCCAGTGTTCACTGGGTGATCGCCGGGCCTTCGAAACCCTCTATCGCATGGTTGCCCCGCGCCTGCATGGCGTCGCCCTGCGCTTCATGGGCCGTCGCGATCTGGCCGAGGAAGTGCTGCAGGAAAGCTTCGTGCGCATCTGGAACAACGCCGTGCGCTACCAGCCGCACCTGTCCGCGCCCCTGACCTGGATGGTCAACATCACCCGCAACCAGGCCATCGACCAGTTGCGCAAACAGCGCGAACGGCCCCTGGGCGAACTCGAAGAACAACAGCTGGAGGATCAAAGCCCTTCGGCCCACGACCAACTGGACAGCGCCCGCGCCGCCCGGGCCCTGAACCGCTGCCTGGACAGCCTCGACGGCATGCAGCGCCAATCCATTACCGTGGCCTACTTCCAGGGCCTGTCCTGCTCGGAGCTGGCCGAACACCTGGCCGCGCCCCTGGGCTCGGTCAAATCCTGGATTCGTCGGGGCATGGAACGCCTGCGCCGGTGCCTTGAATCATGAACTATCGAACCCCTGAACGCCGCCGCGCCCTGGCCGCCGACTACGCCATCGGCCTGATGCAGGGCGCCGCCCGCCGGCGCTTCGAAATGCTCCTGCTGGACGACGCCGCCCTGCGCGAAGAACTGGCGCAGTGGCAGGAAAGCCTCGCCAGCCTGACCGAAGCCCTGCCTGAAGCGGCGGTGCCGGAACGGGTCTGGGCGGGCATCCAGGCACGCATCGAACCGCAAGTGCTGCACGTACCGCAGAAGAAACCGCTGTGGATGCGCCTGCGCCTGGCGCTTGCCGCCTGCGCCGTGCTGGCGACCCTGTACATCGGCTTTATCCAGCAGAGCGACCAGGTGCGCTACAGCGCCACCCTGCTCAGCGCCGACCAGCAACCGGCCCTGCGGATCAAGGCCCACGCCCAGTACCTGCAAGTCGAACCCCTGACCCTGGCCGCCATCGGCCTGGACCGCAGCCTGGAACTCTGGGCGATCCCTGCCGACGGCCAGCCGATTTCCCTCGGCGTGGTGCCGGTCGGCGGCCAAGGCAAGATCAACCTGAGCCCGGCCCAGCGCGCCCTGCTCGATACGCCGATTGCCCTGGCGGTAAGCCTTGAGCCCCACGGCGGCTCGCCCACCGGCCAACCCACCGGACCGGTGCTGTACCAGGGCCAACTGGCCTCGCTGTAACAGGCACCTGGTGGCGTAGGAGCGGGCTTGCCCGCGAACGCCGTCAGGGTAAACTCCGCGCCCAGGCCCCCCGCTGCCTCCTTGCAGGCAGGCCCTTGCCTGCCATGCAAGCCCCCGCCTCGCCTGGCGCCATCCACCGAACAGACTCTTATGAAAGCTGCGCTCTACAGCGGCCTGCTGCTGGCCCTGGCAATCACCGTCTTGCTCTGGCGAATCGGCACCCCGGTTGATAGCAGCCAATGCGCCAACACGGCCCCGGGCCCCCTGACCGGCTTTATCCGCCAGCACTTCAGCGACCGCCAGGGAGCCGACTGGCGCGACGACGGCAGCGCCTTGGGCATTCTTGGCGTTGCCGAGGCCCAGCCGTTCGCCCGCCAACCCGAGCGTTACTACTGCGAAGCCCTGAACCTGCTGCAGGACCCACAGCGAACCCAGACGGAAAAGGTGCATACCACGGCCCTGATGCTGTCCCTGCCCCTCGATTACTACCTGGACCTCATGGACCGCAGCCACCAGCTGTATCAGCGCGGGGCCATGGACCGCCCCGTCCTGACCCTGGTGCTGATACCAAGAGGCACGGCGCTGAACTACTGGTGGCTGCCCCAGTGGCGCTCACGCTTCCAGCGGGATGCGCCAGGCATCCTGGCCGAGACCGACATAAAGGAAATCCTGAGAGGCGAACACTGGTTCGACTACCCGGGCAGGGGCTATTGATCGAGTCGGGTTCGCAGGCAACGAAAAGCCCGCCAATGGGCGGGCTTTTCAGTCGGTATGAACTATCTGAACAACTCGGCATGGCTGCCAAGATCGACAAAGGTCACCAGCCCGGCTCGGGCCACGTCATAAATCAGCAGAAAATCGCCACCGATATGACACTCCCTGAAACCGTCCCACTCCCCCTTCAGCGCATGATCGAGGTACTGGGCCGGTAGTGGCTCCCCCAGGAACAGCAGCACCATGACCTTGCGCACTTCGTGCATATCGCGACGCCCCGCGCGCTGGTAGCGCTCCCATGACTTCTTGAACTCTGCTGTTTGCGCGCACTGCCTGGGCAGGTCAGCGCGCTTTTGCTTCTTCTCCGGCTTCGCCATCAGCATCCCTCAACATCTCGTCGATCGAATCGTACTGACGTCGAATCTCACGCGCCTGCGCCATGGCACGAGCGGTTTTCTCCGATGGGACACGCACTTCGAAAGGCAGTCCCTGCACGGCCACAACCTGACGCAGGAACAGGCGCATGGCCTCACTGAGGCTCAGCCCGCAGGCTTCCAGCACAGCAGTAGCACTCACCTTCAAGTCCTCGTCTATGCGGCAACGCACATCAGTGGTTTTCAGTAATGCAGCCAAGGTATCACCTCTATTAGTTATTTGTAGCTACGTTGTGGCCACGAAATGCATTCTGGGAGCTTTGCCTTTTTCGGTCAACCGATTTCAGTGGACCCGACTCGTGAACAGGACCTCGTGCACGTTCAGCGACGCCACAGCAGACGAAACCTCCTGCAAGACATCCACCCCCCAACGCCTTGCCGCCCCTGCGCCGGCGGCTTATAGTCCGCCGGTCGCCGAGATGGCGACCGGGTTTGGCGACCCGTCAGATACAAGGCGTACACGGTTTCCGCGCACAGTGGAAAACGTGAGCGCATGCGCATCCGTTGCTTTATGGCAGCTGTGCGCGGGAGACCTTCGGGTCTGCCGGGTTCTTGTGTCTCCGGTTCGCCAACCTGCGTACAGCTGCCACCCAATGCTTGGCGACAAATGAGTGGCGGCATTCAGGAAGACGACACAGGAGTGTTATCGAATGAACCGTTACATGCCGATCACCGGCCACGACTGCAACATTCCCTCTCTACTGATCGATACCCAGGCGCCGCTGGATGTGCTCCATGAAGCCGCCGCCTTCCGTATCCGCGCCGTGACCCAGGTGCTGGAGCAACTGGCCTTGAGCGATGCGCTGGGCAAGGACCCGGTACTGGCCCAGGAGTTGGCCCAGCTCTGCGCCATTCCCCTGCGCGATGGCTGCGACCTGATGGATGTGCTGGGACGGCGCTTGCGCGCCACGCTGATCGCCTGACTGCAACCGCTGGATGTGGCGAGGGAGCTTGCTCCCGCTGGGGTGCGCAGCGCCCCCGGTAGCGTCTACGCGGTGAGCCTGACAAGCCACGCCAGTAGGTTTTACGACCGCTACGCGCCGGGGCGCCGGCCGGCCGGCCGGCCGAGCGGGAGCTTGCTCCCTCGCCACAGAAAAAACGCCGCGTTCTCGGCAAGAGAAGGCGGCGTTTTTCGTTATCGGCAGGCTTCAAGCCAAAGGCTGACGGTCCTCAGGCGGCGCTGAACAGCTTGTGCGGGTCGATGACGAATTTCTTCGGCACGCCGGCATCGAACTCGCCATAGCCGCGCGGGGCGTCGTCGAGGCTGATGACTTGCACGCCCACCACTTCGGCGATGTTGATGCGGTCCCACATGATGGCCTGCATCAGTTGGCGGTTGTACTTCATCACCGGGGTCTGGCCGGTGTGGAAGCTGTGGGACTTGGCCCAGCCCAGGCCGAAGCGGATGCTCAGGCTGCCCATCTTCGCCGCGGCGTCCACCGCGCCCGGGTCTTCGGTGACGTACAGGCCGGGAATACCGATCTTGCCCGCCACACGCACCACGCCCATCAGCGAGTTGAGCACGGTGGCCGGGGCCTCGTGCTGGGCACCGGCATGGCCGTGGCCACGGGCTTCGAAGCCCACGGCGTCCACCGCGCAATCAACTTCCGGCTCGCCCAGCAGGGCGGCGATCTGTTCGTGCAGTGGGGTGTCCTTGGACAGGTCGGCAATTTCAAACCCCTGGGCCTTGGCGTGGGCCAGGCGCACCGGGTTGACGTCGCCGACGATCACCACCGCCGCCCCCAACAGGCGCGCAGACGCAGCGGCGGCCAGGCCGACCGGGCCGGCACCGGCGATGTAGACGCTGCTGCCCGGGCCAACGCCGGCGGTGACGGCGCCGTGATAGCCGGTGGGCAGGATGTCGGAGAGGCAGGTCAGGTCGCGGATCTTCTCCATGGCCTTGTCGCGATCCGGCAGTTTCAGCAGGTTGAAGTCGGCGTAAGGCACCAGCACGTACTCGGCCTGGCCACCGGTCCAGTCGCCCATGTCGACGTACCCGTAGGCGCCACCGGCGCGGGCCGGGTTGACGGTCAGGCAGACCCCGGTGTGCTGTTCCTTGCAGGAACGGCAGCGTCCGCACGCGACGTTGAACGGCACCGACACCAGGTCACCGATCTTCAGGTTCTCGACGTCGCTGCCCTTCTCGATCACTTCGCCAGTGATTTCATGACCCAGGACCAGGCCGACCTGGGCGGTGGTACGGCCGCGGACCATGTGTTGGTCCGAGCCGCAGATGTTGGTGGAGACTACGCGCAGGATGACGCCGTGCTCGATCTTCCTGCCGCGCGGGTCCTGCATTTTTGGATAGTCGATTTTCTGTACCTCGACCTTGCCGCTGCCCAGATACACGACACCACGATTACCAGACATGCTTTCACCTCGCTGTTGTTGTTATGGAACCGCGTTACCCAAAGGGGGAAACACGTGGATTGCTCGGGTACGGATGCTGTTTCGTTTTCAAAATCGTTTTCGCGCAAACAGGCGCAACGCCTGTAGGAGCGAGCTTGCTCGCGAAGGGCTGCGCAGCAGCCCCAAGAATCATCAGAGCACCACCGTGCGGTTGCCGTTCAAGAACACCCGCCGCTCGATGTGGTAGCCCACTGCCCGGGCCAGGGTCAGGCCCTCGATGTCGCGACCCTTGGCGATCAGGTCTTCAGGGTAGTAACTGTGGTCCACCACCTCCACGCCCTGGGCGATGATCGGGCCTTCGTCCAGGTCGTTGTTGATGTAGTGCGCGGTGGCACCCACCAGTTTCACGCCCTTGTTGTAGGCCTGGTGATAAGGCTTGGCGCCCTTGAAGCCCGGCAGCAGCGAGTGGTGGATATTGATCGCCTTGCCATCGAGCTTGCGGCACAGCTCCGGCGACAGCACTTGCATGTAGCGGGCAAGGATCACCAGTTCGGCGCCGGACTCCTCGATCACCTGCCACACCTGACGCTCCTGGGACGGCTTGTCGTTGGGGTCGAGGGGGAAGTGGTGGTAGGGAATCTGGTGCCAGTCGGCCAGGGGCTTGAGGTCCGGGTGGTTGGACACCACCGCCACCACGTCCATGGGCAACTGGCCGATGCGCTGGCGATAGAGCAGGTCGTTGAGGCAGTGATCGGCCTTGGAGACCATGATCACCACCTTCGGCCGATAGTGCGGCGCGGTCAGCTCGAAGTTCATTTCGAAGGCTTTGGCGCGCTCGGCCAGCCCCTGGCGAAAGCCCTGTTCGTCGAGGCCGTCGGGCTGGCGAAATTCCACGCGGATGAAGAAGCGACCCGAGAGCCGGTCATCGAAGGAGTGGTGCTCGGTGACGTAGCAACCCTGCTCGAACAGAAAGCGGGTCACCGCGTCCACCGTGCCGAGCACGCTGGGGCAGTCGGCGGTGAGAATCCATGTATCGGGGGCGCGGCTCATGGGCAGTAACTCCTGTTCGTTGGGGCAACCGCAGCGCGGTCGATTCTCTGTAGGAGCGAGCTTGCTCGCGAAAAATCCAAGGGCGCTGTGGTCTTCCGGGAAATCCATCCTTCGCGAGTTCGCGAGCCAGCTCGCTCCTACCAGGCCAAGCGGGGTCAGGCCTGGACGCTAAGGCCGTATTCGGCCGCGGCATCCTGCAGCCACATCCACCAGTAATCGGAGAAGCTGCGGCGTACCAGCAGCTCCCAGGTGTCTTCGCCGGTGCGGCGAATCACCAGTTGCGACTTGGCGAACACCGTGCCCACCGCCTTGCCCACCGGGAAGTTGTTGGGGTGCACGTCGTAGCTGGTGGACTTCATCAGCACCTGGCGCACGTTGGGGCCGGACAGTTCGAGGATCTGCTGGCCGCCGCTGACGTTGACGATCTGGATATGCAGGTCGCCCAGGGCGGCGCGCAGGTTCTGCTCGGCAGCGAATTCTTCACCGCTGGGCACGATCAGCAGCCACTCATCCGGGCCCAGCCATTGCAGGCTGCTCTCGCCCTTGACCACCACGCTCAGGGCGCCCGGCAATTCGATGCCCAGGGCCTTGTGCACGCCGGCGGCGAAGGCCGGGTCGTGGCCGTCGCCACGGATCGTCAGGTGACCGAGGAGTTTTTTCTCGCGCAGGATCACACCGGCGTTCTTGCGCCCCTTGCCCACCAGGCTCGGCAGGTCGGCGTGGTGCAGGGGCGACTCGGCCTTGGCCCCGGTGGTGGGGCGCTGTTGGTAAACGTTGACTGCGGTCATAGAGCACCTGTCCTGAATTCTGTTGATAACGCCCTGTAGGAGCCGGCTTGCCGGTGAAGAGGCCCTTGGGCCTTGTGGCAGCCTTGAGGCCGCCTTCGCTGGCAAGCCAGCTCCTACATGGGCGTGTTGTGCCTTAGATGTTCTGGCGGTCGCCTTTGGGGTCGAAGAACACCGAGGAAACGATTTCCGCCTCGATCACCCGGCCATCGGCCAGGGGCGCGAAGACCCGCTCGCCCAGGCGCTTGAGGCCGCCCTTGACCACGCCCAGGGCAAAGGAATAACCCAGGGAGTTGTGGGCATAGCTGGAGGTCACGTGACCGACCATGCTCATCGGGATCGCCTGCTTGGGGTTGAACACCAGTTGCGCGCCTTCCGGCAGCCACTGGGTCGGGTCGATCGGCTTGAGGCCCACCAGTTGCTTGCGCTCCTCGCGCACGCAGTCTTCACGGTTCATCCCGCGCCAGCCGATCCACGAGAACGGCTTGGTCCGGCCCACGCACCAACCCATGTTCAGGTCGTCCGGGGTCATCGAGCCGTCGGTGTCCTGGCCAACGATGATGAAACCCTTCTCGGCCCGCAGCACGTGCATGGTTTCGGTGCCGTAGGGGGTCAGGTTGTACTTCTTGCCAGCCTCGACGATCTGCTCCAGCACGCCCATGGCGTAGTCGGCCTGGACGTTGACCTCGTAGGACAGCTCGCCGGTGAACGAGATACGGAACACCCGCGCCGGCACGCCGCCCACCAGGCCTTCCTTCCAAGTCATGAACGGGAAGCCGTCCTTGTCCAGGTCGATGTCGGTGACTTCGCTCAGCAGCTTGCGGCTGTTGGGGCCCGACAGGGTCATGGTGGCCCAGTGGTCGGTGACCGAGGTGAAGTACACCTTGAGATCCGGCCATTCGGTCTGCTGGTAGATCTCCAGCCACTGCAGCACGCGCGCCGCGCCGCCGGTGGTGGTGGTCATCAGGAAGTGGTTGTCGGCCAGACAGGCGGTCACGCCGTCGTCGAAGACCATGCCGTCTTCCTTGCACATCAGGCCGTAGCGGGCCTTGCCCACGTCGAGCTTGGTCCAGGCGTTGGTGTAGATGCGGTTGAGGAACTCCCGGGCGTCCGGGCCCTGGATGTCGATCTTGCCCAGGGTCGAGGCGTCCAGCAGGCCGACGCTGTCGCGCACCGCCAGGCATTCACGCTTGACCGCGGCATGCAGGTCTTCGCCGTTTTTCGGGAAGTACCAAGGGCGCTTCCACTGACCGACGTCCTCGAACTCGGCGCCGTTCTTCACGTGCCAGGCGTGCAGCGCGGTGAAGCGTACCGGCTCGAAGATGTGCCCGCAGTGACGCCCAGCCACGGCGCCGAAGGTGATCGGCGTGTAGTTCGGGCGGAACATGGTGGTGCCCATCTGCGGAATGCTGACGTTCAGCGAACGAGCGGCGATGGCCAGACCGTTGACGTTGCCCAGCTTGCCCTGATCGGTGCCGAAGCCCAGGGCGGTGTAGCGCTTGACGTGCTCCACCGACTCGAAGCCCTCGCGGGTCGCCAGTTCGATGGCGGCGGCGGTGACGTCGTTCTGCAGGTCGACGAATTGCTTGGGCGCGCGAGCGGTGCCTTTTTCATGGGGCACCTGGAACAGCGCCAGGGTCGGTTCTTCCAGGCGGGCCAGGGCTTTGGGCAACACGCCCTCGACGCTCTGGAACCCGGCTTCGCTGGCGGCGCGCACACCGCCTTCGAAACCGTCGGCCAGGGTGTCGCCGAGGCTGTAGACGCCGTTGATGCCTCCGACGCACACGCGCTTCTGCGGTGCTTCACCGGGCACGAAACCGAGGATGTCTTCGCGCCACACCGGCTTGCCGCCCAGGTGCGAGGCCAGGTGCACCACCGGGCTGTAGCCGCCGGAACTGGCGATCAGGTCGCAGTCGAGCCATTCGCCGGGGCTGGTGACCTTGTGCGCCTTGACGTCGATGGCTGCTACGCGCGCGCCGGTCACGTGCTTGCTGCCACGAGCCTCGATCACCGCACTGGAAGTGAGGATGCGGATGCCCTTGGCCCGGGCTTCTTCCACCAGGGCGCCGCGGGGGTTGTGCCGCGCATCGGCGATGGCCACCACTTGCAGGCTGGCGTCGAGCCAGTCCAGGGCCACGCGGTAGGCGTGGTCGTTGTTGGTGGACAGCACCAGTTTCTTGCCCGGGGCCACGCCGTAGCGACGCACGTAGGTGGACACCGCGCCGGCCAGCATGTTGCCCGGCACGTCGTTGTTGCCGTAGACCAGCGGCCGCTCATGGGCGCCGGTGGCCAGCACCACGCGCTTGGCGCGGACCCGGTGGATACGCTGGCGCACCTGGCCGATCGGCGCGCGGTCGCCGAGGTGATCGGTGAGGCGCTCGTGGATGGTCAGGAAGTTATGGTCGTGGTAGCCGTTGACCGTGGCCCGTGGCAGCAGCAACACGTCCGGCAGCGACTTGAGCTCGGCGACCACACTGGCCACCCACTCCGCCGCCGGCTTGCCGTCCAGGCTTTCGCGACTGTCCAGCAGGCTGCCGCCGAACTCTTCCTGCTCATCGGCGAGGATCACCCGGGCGCCGCTGCGGGCAGCGGCCAGGGCGGCGGCGAGGCCGGCCGGGCCGGCGCCGACGATCAGCACGTCGCAGTGCTGGTTCATGTTGTCGTAGGTGTCCGGATCGTTCTCGGTGGGCGAGCGACCGAGGCCCGCCGCCTTGCGGATGTACTTCTCGTAGGTCATCCAGAACGATTGCGGGTACATGAAGGTTTTGTAGTAGAAGCCCGGCGGCATCAGCTTGCCGCCGACCTTGCCGAGAATCCCCATCATGTCGTTGTTGACGCTGGGCCAACCGTTGGTGCTGGTGGCCACCAGGCCCTGGTACAGCGCCTGTTGGGTGGCGCGCACGTTGGGGATCTGGGTGGCTTCGGTGGCGCCGATCTGCAGCACGGCGTTGGGCTCTTCGCAGCCCGCGGCGAAGATGCCCCGAGGCCGGGAGTACTTGAAGCTGCGACCGATGATGTCCACGCCGTTGGCCAGCAGGGCCGAGGCCAGGGTGTCGCCTTCAAAGCCTTTGTAGCTCTGGCCGTTGAAGGTGAAGGTGATGACTTTGTTGCGGTCGATGCGTCCGCCGTTGGACAGGCGATTGGTCTGGCTCATACCTTCTCTCCAGCAGCCTTGGCGGTGAACTGCGGTTTGGTGCCTATCTTGTAGGTTTCAAGAATTTCGTAGGTCACGGTGTCGCGGGTGGCGTTGAAGTACTGGCGGCAACCGGCGGCGTGAATCCACAACTCGTGGTGCAGGCCGCGGGGGTTGTCGCGGAAGAACATGTAGTCGCCCCACTCCTCGTCGGTGCAGGCGTTGGGGTCCAGGGGCCGGGGAATGTGGGCCTGGCCGGACGAATGGAATTCCTCTTCGGAGCGCAGCTCGCCGCAGTGAGGACAGAAGATATGCAACATAGGGAGTTGTCCTTTTAGTGGGCGACCGCAGCAGCGCCGTGTTCGTCGATCAGCGCACCGTTGTGGAAACGGTCGATGGAGAAAGGGGCGGCCAATGGATGCATTTCGCCCTTGGCCAGGCTTGCGGCAAACACGTTGCCCGAGCCCGGGGTGGCCTTGAAGCCGCCGGTGCCCCAACCGCAGTTGAAGAACATGTTCGGCACCGGGGTCTTGGAAATGATCGGGCAGGCGTCCGGGCTGGTGTCGACGATGCCGCCCCACTGGCGGTTCATGCGCACTCGGGAAAGGATCGGGAACATCTCGACGATGGCCTGGATGGTGTGCTCGATCACCGGGTAGGAGCCGCGCTGGCCGTAGCCGACCCAGCCGTCGATACCGGCGCCGATCACCAGGTCGCCCTTGTCCGACTGGCTGATGTAGCCGTGCACCGCGTTGGACATGATCACGCTGTCGATGATCGGTTTGATCGGCTCCGACACCAGGGCTTGCAGCGGGTGGGATTCGATCGGCAGGCGGAAGCCCGCGAGCTTGGCCATGTGCCCGGAGTTACCGGCGGTGACCACACCGACGCGCTTGGCGCCGATAAAGCCCTTGTTGGTCTCGACGCCGATGCACACGCCGTTTTCCTTGCGAAAACCGATGACTTCGGTCTGCTGGATCAGGTCCACGCCCAGGGCGTCGGCAGCCCGGGCAAAGCCCCAGGCCACGGCGTCGTGACGGGCCACGCCGCCACGGCGCTGGACTGTGGCGCCAAGGATCGGATAACGGGTGTTTTTCGAGCAATCCAGGTAGGGGATCTCGTCCGCCACCTGCTGGGTGTTGAGCAGCTCGCCATCGATGCCGTTGAGGCGGTTGGCGCTGACCCGACGCTCGGAATCACGGATGTCCTGCAGGGTGTGGCACAGGTTGTAGACCCCGCGCTGGGAGAACATGACGTTGTAATTGAGGTCCTGGGACAGGCCTTCCCACAGCTTCATGGCGTGCTCGTAGAGCTGCGCCGACTCGTCCCACAGGTAGTTGGAACGCACGATGGTGGTGTTGCGCGCGGTGTTGCCGCCGCCCAGCCAGCCTTTTTCCACCACCGCGACGTTGGTGATGCCGTGTTCCTTGGCCAGGTAGTAGGCCGTGGCCAGGCCATGCCCGCCACCACCGACGATGACCACGTCATAGACCTTCTTCGGGGTCGGCGTGCGCCACATGCGCTGCCAGTTTTCATGGTGGCTGAGAGAGTGCTTGAAGAGGCCGAAGCCCGAATAGCGTTGCATAGTCATTGCTCCAGTTGCGGCTCTCAGCGGTAAACCGGGAAATCAGCGCACAGGGCTGCCACCTGGCGCGCGACATTGGCCTCGACGTCGGCATCGCCGAGATGGTCGAGGATGTCGCAGATCCAGCCCGCCAGCTCGGTGCACTGGGTGACCTTGAATCCGCGGGTGGTGACCGCCGGGGTGCCGATGCGCAGGCCGGAGGTGACAAACGGCGACTGCGGGTCGTTGGGCACGGCGTTCTTGTTCACGGTGATGTGGGCGCGGCCCAGGGCGGCGTCGGCATCCTTGCCGGTCAGGCCCTGACGGATCAGGCTGACCAGGAACAGATGGTTGTCGGTGCCACCGGACACTACATCGTAGCCGCGTTTGATAAATACGCCGGCCATGGCCTGGGCGTTGTCGATCACCTGTTGCTGGTAGACCTTGAACCCGGGCTCCAGCGCTTCCTTGAAGCACACCGCCTTGGCGGCGATCACGTGCATCAACGGACCGCCCTGGGCACCCGGGAACACCGCAGCGTTGAGCTTCTTCTCGATCTCTTCGTTGGCCTTGACCAGGATCAGGCCGCCACGGGGACCGCGCAGGGTCTTGTGGGTGGTGGTGGTGACCACGTCGGCATAGGGCAGCGGGTTGGGATACAGACCGGCGGCCACCAGCCCGGCGACGTGGGCCATGTCGACGAACAGCAGCGCCCCGACCTTGTCGGCGATCTGCCGGAAACGCGGGAAGTCCAGGGTCTTGGAGTAGGCCGAGAAGCCAGCGACGATCATCTTCGGCTTATGTTCCACGGCCAGACGCTCGACTTCGTCGTAGTCGATCAGCCCGGTGCGGGTATCGATGCCGTACTGCACGGCGTTGTACAGCTTGCCCGAAGACGACACCTTGGCGCCGTGGGTCAAGTGACCGCCATGGGCCAGGCTCATGCCGAGAATGGTGTCGCCGGCCTGCAGCAGGGCCAGGTACACCGCGCTGTTGGCGGAAGAGCCGGAGTGCGGCTGGACGTTGGCGTAATCGGCGCCGAACAGCTGCTTGGCACGCTCGATGGCCAGGGCCTCGACCTTGTCCACATGCTCGCAGCCACCGTAGTAGCGCTTGCCCGGATAGCCTTCGGCGTACTTGTTGGTCAGCCCGCTGCCTTGCGCCTGCATCACCCGCTTGCTGGTGTAGTTCTCCGACGCGATCAGCTCGATGTGATCTTCCTGGCGTTGTTCCTCGGCATTGATCGCCGCCAGCAGTGCATCGTCGTAACCCTGGATCTGGTCTTGCTTGCTGAACATCACGTCTCTCCCAGCGGCGGCGCTGCGCCTTTCGTCTCGGTGAGGCCAGCCTTAAAGCTGCGCCCTTTGGATGCGATGGTATGACCGGCAAGGGGAACTCAAATGCCTATGGACGCCACGCAAAGGTGCGTTTACGACATGCCTTGGCGCACGGAGATAAATGCCTCGGGCCACAGCCGGGCGAAGGCTCTGGATCGACACCTTGCGGCGCAGCACAGGTCCGGGCCGCAGGCGAAAGGCGCCCGCCCCTGTAGCCGCTGCTGAGCCTGCGAAGCTGCGCAAAGGTCCGCAGGACCTTGCCTGGCGATCTCCAGCCACACCTCTACGCCCTCAAGATCGCCGCGTCTGCTGCGTCGCAATGCCGCCCAAGCCGTTCGCAGCCTGCGGCAGCGGCTACAGGAGTTGGCGCAGGGCCAGCAGCAGGAGAAAGTGCGCCGGGTACAGCAGGTAGGCCCAGCGCCGCATGGCCGGCACCGTACAACCGCGCAACACTCGCAGCAGCATCACTCCCAGCCACGGCGCCAGCAGACAAACGGCAATACCGCAGGTCGCCACCGGATTGCCCAGGCGCGCCGCCGGGAACAAGGTTTCCCATTGGTTGGCCGCCAGGCACAAGGCCCCGGGCAACAGGCTGAAATACCAGGGTCGGCGCAGCACCAGCAGCAGGGCCAGCGGCAGCAACACCCCGAAGGCACCAAACATCAGCCAGCGGGACAAACCCAGCGCCAGCAACAGGGCCGCCAGGCCAAGCGCCAAGGCCAGTCCCCGACGCTGCTGCCAGCCCCGGGCCACCAGCAAGCCCAGGGCCAGGGTCGGCAGCACATTCAAGGTGTCGGGATCAGGCACGAACAGGCGATAGGGAATCTCACTCAGCGCGCTGAACAGCAGCAGCCAGCCCAGGTAGCGCCATTGCCCGGTCGGGCGTCCGGCACGCTCGCTCAGGCGCGTCAGATTCACCGCCATGGCCAGACAGAACCAGGGAAACGCCAGCCGCCCCGGCACATACAGCCAGTCCAGGCTCAGGCCCACATACCGCAGGTGATCCAGCACCATGCTCAGCAGCGCCAGCCACTTCAGTGCATCCAGCGCCCCATCGCGCTGGCTGTTGTCGGTTTTCAGCATCGCATCACGCATAAATCCTTATGGGCCCTGCATTATTCCTGCATAAACAGAGCGTGTGCTGAGCCATTAATCTTGGGTAAAGTGCGCACCATCATCGACCACGGAGCCGGCCATGACCGACAAGAGCCAACAATTCGCCAGCGACAACTACTCCGGCATCTGCCCCGAAGCCTGGGCCGCCATGGAGCAGGCCAACCACGGCCACGAGCGCGCTTACGGCGACGATCAGTGGACCGCTCGCGCCTCGGATCATTTCCGCAAACTGTTCGAAACCGACTGCGAAGTGTTCTTCGCCTTCAACGGCACCGCCGCCAACTCCCTGGCCCTGTCGTCGCTGTGCCAGAGTTATCACAGCGTGATCTGCTCGGAAACCGCCCACGTCGAAACCGACGAATGCGGCGCCCCGGAGTTCTTCTCCAACGGTTCCAAGCTGCTGATCGCCGGCACCCAGAACGGCAAGCTGACCCCGGAATCGATCCGCGAGATCGCCCTCAAGCGCCAGGACATCCACTATCCCAAGCCGCGGGTGGTGACCCTGACCCAGGCCACCGAAGTGGGCAGCGTCTACACCCCGGAAGAAGTCCGCGCCATCAGCGCCACCTGCAAGGAACTGGGGCTGAACCTGCACATGGACGGCGCGCGCTTCTCCAACGCCTGCGCCTTCCTCGGCTGCACCCCGGCGGAGCTGACCTGGAAGGCCGGCGTCGACGTGTTGTGCTTTGGCGGCACGAAAAACGGCATGGCGGTGGGGGAAGCGATCCTGTTCTTCAACCACAAGCTGGCGGAAGACTTCGACTACCGCTGCAAACAGGCCGGCCAGCTGGCCTCGAAAATGCGCTTTCTCTCGGCGCCCTGGGTCGGCCTGCTGGAAAACGACGCCTGGCTCAAGCACGCCCGCCACGCCAACCACTGCGCACAGTTGCTGGCCCAGCTAGTGGCCGACATCCCTGGCGTGGAGCTGATGTTCCCGGTGCAGGCCAACGGCGTGTTCCTGCAACTCTCGGAACCGGCGATTGCCGCCCTGACCGCCAGGGGCTGGCGCTTCTATACCTTCATCGGCAAGGGCGGCGCGCGCTTCATGTGCTCCTGGGACACCGAAGAAGAGCGCGTGCGCGAATTGGCAGCGGACATCCGCACCGTGATGAGCGCCTGACCCATCCCCTCCGCATGTAGGAGCTGGCTGGCCAGCGAACAGGCCCGCAACCCGGGCGCCGCTCTCACAGGCGCCTTCGCCGGCAAGCCGGCTCCTACAATAGCCCGCGCACCTCTCGCCCCGTAGGAGCTGGCTGGCCAGCGAAGAGGCCCGCACCCCGGGCGCCGATCTCACGGGCGCCTTCGCCGGCAAGCCGGCTCCTACAATTGCCCGCGCACCTCTCGCCCCGTAGGAGCTGGCTGGCCAGCGAAGAGGCCCCCAAGCCGGGCGCCGATCTCACGGGCGCCTTCGCCGGCAAGCCGGCTCCTACAATAGCTAGAGCACCTCCCGCCCGTAGGAGCTGGCTGGCCAGCGAACAGGCCCGCAAGCCAGACGCCGATCTCACGGGCGCCTTCGCCGGCAAGCCGGCTCCTGCAACGACACGCCCTCCTCCATGGGAACTGGCTGGCCAGCGAAAGCATCAGTTCACAAATTCCTGAACTGATTATTTGCCCCTGCTGATTCAACATCCGCCACCTTTGTCCGAGACTCCGGGGTCGACCTATAAAAACAAAGGCTCCACCCATGACGACTCAGTCTTGCGTCACCGAAAAGGCCCAGTCTCCCGGCCTTGCGATCGAAACCCGTTCCATCGACTACGTGCCGCGCAACGAGCGCCACGGCAAGGTCTGGCACCAGGGACCGTTCTGGTTCACCGGCAACTTCGTGCTCACCACCATGGTCACCGGCTTCACCGGCGCGGCCCTGGGCCTGGCCCTGCCCTATGCCATTCTGGCGATCGTCATCGGTGTGTGCCTGGGCACCTTCTGCATGGCCTTCCACGCCAACCAGGGCCCGCGCATGGGCCTGCCGCAGATGATCCAGTCCCGCGCGCAGTTCGGCCTGCGGGGCGCCATCGTGCCGTTCACCGCGGTGGTGTTCGTCTACATCGGCTTCAACGTGTTCAACGTGATCCTCGCCACCGACGCCATCAACACGGTGATTCCTGGGGCCCGGGCGCCCTGGTACAGCCTGATGATCGCCGTGGCGGTGCTGATCGCGGTGGTCGGCCATGACCTGCTGCATACCGTGCAGCGCTGGCTGACCTACGTGATGATCAGCGTGTTCGCGGTGCTCACCGTCAGCGCCCTGCTGACCCTGCAGGCCGACTCCGCCGTGGCCGATGCGCATTTTTCCTGGTCGGCGTTCCTGATCCAGCTGTCGGCTGCCGCCGGCTACCAGATCAGCTACTCGGTGTACGTCTCCGACTATTCGCGCTACCTGCCGCACCAGACGCCGTCGCGCCAGGTGATTTTCTGGACCTACCTGGGCGCCGCCGGCTCGGCCCTGTGGCTGATGTCCCTGGGGGCCTTCCTGGCGTCCGCCCTGCCCTCGCCGGACGCCATCGCCAGCGTGCGCGAAGTGGGCAACACCCTGATTCCCGGCTTTGGCACCTTCACCGTGCTGATCGCGGTGCCGGCGCTGGTGGGCATCATGGCGGTCAACTGCTACGGCGCCATGCTCACCGGCATCAGCGCCATTGACGGTTTCAAGTCGATCAAGCCCAACCTCAAGAGCCGGGTGACCGGCATCCTGCTGGTGGCGGTGGTGATCTTCCTGATCGCCATGAACATTCCCGAAAGCTACCTGGGCAGCTTCAACACCTTTGTCCTGCTGATGCTGTACTTCCTGGTGCCCTGGACCGCGGTCAACCTGGCGGACTTCTACCTGGTGCGCAAAGGCCATTACGCCATCAGCCACATCTTCAATCCCGCCGGCATCTATGGCCGCTGGTCCAGCGCCGGGTTGCTGGCCTACTTCCTCGGCTTGCTGGCGATGGTGCCGTTCATGTCCCTGAGCTTCTATCAGGGGCCGCTGTCCCAGGCCCTGGGCGGCGCCGACATTGCCTTCGTGATTGGCCTGGCGGTGGCCGGGCTGGTCTACTGGGGCCTGACCCGTAACCTGGACCTGGAAGCCGAACGCCTGGCCATCCAGGCCAGCGAACAGCAACTGGAAGGAGGCGCGCAATGATTCCTCAGGGCTCTGTGAAAGTGGCCTGCCAGCAACTGGCACCACGGATCGGCGATCTGAACTACAACCGCACCCTCAGCACCGAGGCCATCCGCCAGGCCGCTGCCCGTGGCGCCCAGGTGGTGGTGCTGCCGGAACTGGTGCAGAGCGGCTATGTGTTCCGCGACCGGAAAGAAGCGCTGGCACTCTCGGAAACCCTCGACGGACCGACCCTGAGCCTGTGGAAAACCCTGGCCGAAGAGCTGCAGGTGGTGATCGTCGGCGGCTTCTGCGAGCGCCTGGATGAGGAACGGGTGGCCAACAGCGCGGCGCTGATCGAGCCCGAAGGAACGCTGACGGTGTATCGCAAGGCCCACCTGTGGGATCAGGAAAACCTGATCTTCACCCCCGGCGACGAACCGCCACCGGTGGTGCCCACCCGCTTCGGGCCGATCGCCATGATGATCTGCTATGACCTGGAGTTTCCCGAATGGGTGCGCCTGCCGGCCCTGGCCGGGGCGGCACTTTTATGTGCACCGGTGAACTGGCCGGACGGCCCGCGCCCGGCCAGCGAACGCCCGGCGGAGATGATCCGGGTACAGGCCAACGCGGCGGTCAATCGGATGTTCGTTGCCGCTTGCGATCGCTGTGGCCAGGAGCGCGACGTTGACTGGGTGGGTGGCTCGACCATTGTCGATGCCGACGGCTATCCGCTGGCGGGCAAGGATCGGCACAGTGCCGAGCAGTTGCTGCTGGCGGAGCTGGACCTGGCCCAGGCCTGGCACAAGTCCATCAGCGAACATAACCATGTGCACCTGGATCGGCGCCCGGCGCTGTATTGAGCGCAAGGCCCGCGTGGGGTGAGTGAGCGGCTTGCTCACTCACCACCAGAGCGGGATCAGTATTCCACTCGCACGTCGCCCTTGGGCACGCTGCAGCAGGACAGGATGTAGCCTTCGGCTTCGTCTTCCTCGGTGATCCCGCCGTTGTGCTCCATCACCACTTCGCCGCCCAGCTTGAGCACCTTGCAGGTGCCGCAGATGCCCATGCCGCAGGCCTTGGGGATCATCAGGCCGAGCTTGGCCGCAGCGGCATGCACGGTTTCCCCCGGGGCCACGCGGATGCTCTTGCCGGAGGCGGTGAACTCCACCTGATGCAGATCGGCCAGATCCGGCTCCGGCGCCTCGGCCGCCTGTTCGGCGTGTTCCACGGCGTCGGCCCGGGCTTCGGGCGGGGTCGCGCCGAAGGATTCCTCGTGGTAGCGCGCCATGTCGAAACCGGCAGCTTCCAGCAGGCGCTTGACCGCATTCATGTAGGGCGTCGGCCCGCAGCAGAACACTTCCCGCTCCAGGAAGTCCGGGGCCATCAGCTCCAGCATCTTGTGGTTCAGGTAGCCGCGATAGCCGGCCCAGGGCTCGCCCAGGCCGTGTTTCTCGCAGATCAGGTGCAGGCTGAAGTTGTCGATCCGCGAGGCCATGTGCTCCAGCTCGCGGTGGTAAATGATGTCCTTGGGTGAGCGGGCGCTGTGGATGAACACCATGTCGACGTTGCCGTTGGTGTCGTAGAACCAGCGCGCCATGGACATCACCGGGGTGATGCCGACGCCGCCGCTGAGGTAAAGCACTTTCGGGCTGGGGAAGTCGATGGCGTTGAACAGCCCCACTGGCCCGTGCACCGCCAGCTCCTGGCCTTCATGCAGGGTGTCGTGCAGCCAGTTGGAGACCTTGCCCCCCGGCACGCGCTTGATGGTCACCGAAAAGCTGTAGGGCACCGACGGCGAGCTGGAAATGGTGTAGGAGCGCATCACCGGCTGGCCTTCGATCTCCAGCTCCAGGGTGACGAACTGCCCGGGCTTGAAGAAGAACATGATCGGCTGGTCGGCCATGAAGCAGAAGGTCCGCACGTCCCAGGTTTCCTGGATGACTTTGACGCAACGGACGATGTGACGGCCATTGGCCCAGGTCTGGGTGGTTACCGGGTTGAGGAAGGTGTTGGACATGCTGTTCTCCACGGCCGACTGTCGGCGTCTTGTCAGCGATTCTGCGTAAGGCTTCTCGCGCCCATTTACCTATCTGCGACATTCACATGCTTATCGCGACCAGCCCCCAGCTGCCGGGGCTGGCGCGTCGGGAACAGATTGGGCCATGTCGCCCATGGATAAGGTTCAAGGCGCCCGCGGACCCACACTCGCCTCAAACACGACAACCGATTTTTCGTGACTTGCGTAGCACCCACCGTAGCCACTATTTAATTCGCCGGCCGCACAGAACGGCCATGAGGACTTGAACGATGGACGTCACCGCAACCCTGAGCTTGGGCGATCCACTGGAACCTGCACGCAAGGCCACTGCACAGATGCTGCAGGAGCGCGAGCGGACCTTCTCCCTGCCGCAGCCCTTCTACTGCGATGAAAGGCTGTTCGATATCGACATGCAGGAGATCTTCCAGAAGGAATGGCTGATCGCCGGCATGACCTGCGAGATCCCCACCAAGGGCAACTACATCACCCTGCAGATCGGCAAGAACCCGATCATCGTCATCCGCGGCGCCGACGGCGTGGTCCACGCCTTCCACAACGTCTGCCGCCACCGCGGTTCGCGGCTGTGCACCAGCGACAAGGGCAAGGTCGCCAAGCTGGTCTGCCACTACCACCAGTGGACCTACGAACTGGACGGTCGCCTGCTGTTCGCCGGCACCGAGATGGGCGCCGACTTCGACATGAAGCAGTACGGCCTGAAACCGGTGAACGTGAAGACCGCCGGCGGCTACATCTTCATTTCCCTGGCCGAGAACCCGCCGGCCATCGACGACTTCCTGGCGACCCTGGCCCATTACATGGAGCCCTACGACATGGAGAACACCAAGGTGGCGGTGCAGACCACCTTGCATGAAAAGGCCAACTGGAAGCTGGTGCTGGAGAACAACCGCGAGTGCTACCACTGCGGCGGCTCGCACCCCGAATTGCTGAAAACCCTGCTGGAATGGGACGACGTCACCGACCCGCGGGCCGACCAGGCGTTCAAGGACCACGTGGCCGCCTCCGCCGCCGCCTGGGAAGCCGAGAAGATCCCTTACGCCCACGCCAGCTTCGGCCTGCGCAACCGTATCGTGCGCATGCCGCTGCTCAAGGGCACCGTGTCCATGACCATGGACGGCAAGCAGGGCTGCGCCAAGCTGATGGGGCGGATCAAGAACCCGGACCTGGGCTCGATGCGCATCCTGCACCTGCCGCATTCGTGGAACCACTGCATGGGCGACCACATCATCGTGTTCACCGTGTGGCCGATCAGCGCCCAGGAAACCGTGGTCACCACCAAGTGGCTGGTGCACAAGGATGCCGTGGAAGGTGTCGATTACGACGTCGAGCGCATGCGCCAGGTGTGGGACGCCACCAACGACCAGGACCGGCGCCTGGCGGAAGAAAACCAGCGCGGCATCAACTCCACCGCCTACCAGCCGGGCCCGTACTCCAAGACCTACGAGTTCGGCGTGGTCAACTTCGTCGACTGGTACAGCGAGCGCATGCTGAGCAACCTCGGCGCGGAACCGGCGCCCTACCTCAAGGGCGTGCCGGTCACCGGCTGACCCCCCAGGCTCGGCAGCGGCTACAGGGTTGGTGTAGCCGCTGCCGCAGGCTGCGAACGGCTTGGGCGGGATTGCGACGTAGCGCGCGTAAGGATCTTGCAGGCGACAGAGGTTCGTCTGGCGACCGTCAAGCAAGGTCCTGCGGACCTTGTCGCAGCCTCGCGGGCTCGGCAGCGGCTACAGGGTTTCAGGGGGTTCAGGGCCTTCGAGGCAGTGACCAACTGACTGCGCCGGTCTCGCCAATGAAGTCTTCGCTGATCTGCGCCCCATCCAGCTTCACCCTCACGTAACCGTTGCGCACCCGCAGCGGGTAGTTCGGATCATCCGCCGACAGGGTTTCCGACCACAGCACCTGAGGGTTGCCTTTCAATTCGCGGGTGACGCCATAGGGAATCGCCCCGTGGCCGATGCAGCGCCCGTACATGCCGTCCTTGGGCGCATAGCAGATGCCATTGTGCAGGTGCCCCCAGTACCAGTAGTCCGGCACCCGGCCCAGGGCCGCGACCACCTGCTTGTACAGCGCGGTCTGCTGCTGGCCGCTGATATCCAGCCCCTGGTGATGGCTGAGCAGCATGATCTTGCGCCCCTGGCCCTTGCTGGCCACCAGGTCCTTGAGCCATTGCTGCTGCGGGGGATTGAGGTTGCCGTCCATGTACAGGTTCATTTCGTCGGCGGCATAGGCGCTGTCCAGGCCGACGATCAGCCAGTGGCTGTTGAACAGGGTGAAGTAGCTGGTGCCCTGCTGCTGGGGAAACAGCGCGGCGATCTCGGCAAAGTAGCCATGGGCACCGCTGTACATTTCATGGTTGGAGTTGAGGCTGAATGACGCCTGGCGGCCCATGGGCCAATCGGCAAGGTCGGCGTTCTCTTCGCTGCCGGTACCGGCGTAATACACATCTCCCAGGTGGACGGTGAAATCCGCCTGGTCCTGCTTGATCAGGTCCGCCACCCGCTGCGCCGCCGAATGGGGCTGGAAGTAGCCGGTGCCCCAGTCCCCGGCCATGTCCAGCAGCACGTTGTCGGCCATCTCGATCAGCGCCGGGGTGGTGCCGAAGGGCGCGTGCTTGCGCAGGTTCTCGATCCAGTTGAGCAGCGCCTCGCTCCAGCGCAGGTCCAGCAGCTCCCACTGGCGACAACCCAACAGGGTGCCGTCCTTCATCACCTGGGTCTGCAGCTCGGCCACCGTTTGCGGCAGGGGCTTGGCGTTGCCCAGGTGCAGCACCGACAGGCCGTGGGCCAACTCCCAGGGCACCGGCGCCTGACCGGGGGGCAAGTCGCCGTGAATCAGGGCGTACTGCGCCTGGTCATGGGCGCGCTGCAGCAGTTGCACGATCGCCTGCAGCTCCGCCGGCTCAAGCTGGCTACGGAGTTTTTTCCAGGCCAGGTCGAGCCTGGCCAGCAGCCCGTCGACCCGGGCTTTCACCTGTTCGTATTCGTGTTCCAGATTACTCACAAATGACATGTCGGCATCCCTCTTGATGGTCCCTTTGCCCAAACGCCGAACGGGCGTCACAGGGTCTTCATGTACTCGATCAGTTGCCACTTCTGCTGCTCTGAAAGCTGCGTGCCATACAGGTGGCCGCTGTTGCTGTTGCCCTCCAGGTGGGTGTCGTACTTGAAGGAGCCCGGGCCCTGCAGCGTCGGGCCGCTGGTGACAAAGCCGACCTTCTGCGGGTCATACACATCCGAGCCGGTGTAGAACACCTGGGGCCGTAATTGCGGGGCCTGCAACAGGTCCCAGAGGCTGGGCACCGAGCCGTTGTGCAGGTACGGCGCGCGCAGCCAGACGCCGTCGGTGGGGGTGTTGCTGTAGCTCTGGGTCTTGCGATAGGCGCCAAAGTCGAACGGCGGCTTCTTGAAGCCGTGGAAGGCCTGGACCAGCCCGGTGGTGAAGGAATCCAGGCGATGGGGATCGGTGCCCAGCGCCTGGATATTGGTGGTGACCTGGCCGGTGTCGGCCTTGCCGAAATCATGGCAACCGGCGCAGTTGGCTTCCCACAGCGGCTTGCCCTGGGCCACCTTGGCCTGATCGAGGGCGAACGGCCAGGCCGGCGGCTTGTGCCCCAGCAACCAGTTGGTGACCCGGTTGAAGCTCTCGGGCAGCACCGATTGCGGGGTCGCGCCCACGGCCATCGCCGCCGCGTAGTTGCGCTCGCGGATCTGGTTGTTGTTGCCGTCCCAGTGCAGGTACATCGACTCCCGGGGCTTCTGGTTCCAGATCTGCGGCAGGTCCACGGTGCCGATGGTGGAGTCGTCGGGGAAACCGAACACCACCATCTTGGTCGGGTTGAAGGTGTCGGTACGCCCCGGCCCTTGCGGCGGCCGCAACTTCTGCCAGGCGTAGGCCTGCTTCTGCTTGAGCAGCGCGCTCCTGGCCATGGGCATGATCAGGTAGCGGTTGTACAGGCGCTCGATGAAGCCCAGCTGGAACTTGGCGTTGATCGCGTCCATCAGCGCATCCACGGTGAATTTCGGATCGCTGGCGCAATCGTAGGCAAACCACTGGAAGGCCTGGAGCTGCATCAGGTTGGCCGGCGCCGTGGGCACCACCTGGGACACATCGCCGGCGCTGGCGCGGTAGGCACCGGTGTGGCACAGGGCGCAGTTGGGCTCCACCGTGGGGTAGCCGAGCTGCCGCTTGGCCATGCCCACCGGCAGGTCCCGGCCGTTCTCGTAGAGGAAGCCGAAGACTTCGTAGCCGCCGGGCCGGGGCAGTTTTTCCGGGCACATCTGTGGCAGCACGGCGAACAGGTAGTAGGGAATCCGCGCCTCGATGCCCAGGCCGATGGCGGCGTACTTGAAGTGGTCCTCGTCGGAGGCTTCCACCGGCTGCGGCACCTCGCGCAGCATGTTGACCCATGTCTGGTAGCCAACAAACCCCAGCACCAGCAGCGTCACCAGGGCGCCGACACGAAAGCTGTGGCGCGCCCAGCAGGCGGCCCAGTGTTCACGCAAGGCCTGCAGCCCGGCACAGAGCAGGGCCCAGGGCCGATTGGCCGGGGCACTGCCCAGGTACAGCAGGAGGCCGAGCACCAGGAACATGCCGAGGTCGCCCATCAGCATGGGCACGAACACCTGGGACTGGTTGCTGGTATTGATCAGGTAGATCCAGAACGCCACGGCGATCAGCCGCGACAGCACGCACAGCCAGGAATGCACCACGAAACGCGGAGCGTTGCAGCCCGAAGGCATGTAGAACAGGCTGATGCCCACCAGCAGCATGCCGGTGTTTTCCAGCCAGGGATCGGACAGCACCGGCGGCAGGCCGACCACCGCGGTCAGCAGCGCCGGGGCAAACAGCGCCGGCAGGGCGAACACCATGTTCATGGCGATGCCCAGCCAGATGAAGCGTTGGAACCAGCGGATATAAGCGTTCATCTCAACCTTCCCTGCATCCATGTGTAGCGGCCGCCGCAGCCTGCACTCGACCTCGAAGCGTGCTTGCTGCGCTGCCTGTTCCCTGACCTGGCCCAAGCCCGCGGCAACCGCGCCGCGGGCCGGCCAGGGTCAGCCCCGGGCGGTCTTGTCCAGGTGCGCAAGGATCAGCGGGTACACATCCACCACCGCGTTCTTGCCGAAAATGCAGTCGATGTGCCCATAACCCGGCACCACATGGCGGCTGAACAGCTCGGGGCCATGCAGCTGGCACAGGCGCTCGTAGGTCTTCTGCGTGCTTTGCGGCAGGTAGCACTGGTTGTCGGCGCCGCTGATGAAGCAGATGGGCAACTTCAGCCGGTCGAAATGCGGCATGTAGACGTCGCGCCCCTTGAAGTCCACCAGGTGGCCCTTGCGACAGATCAGCGCCAGATGCTCGAAGGTTTCGATGTTGGATGCGCCGAACAGCTCGTGCAGGTTGTCGTGCAGGGTCTGGTTGAGGGTGTCGTGGCGGTACAGCGAGGCGTACATGAAGGTGATGCGGTGGCACACCGGGTTGGTGCAGTAACCCTGGGCTTCAAGCCGGGCATAGCCGTTGAGGGCCGTGTCGTAGAGCTTGTTGAACCAGCTTTCCTTGCTGTCGGCATAGGCCGTCAGCGACTTGATGCCGATGGCGTCGAGCATGCCCGGCAGGTGCAACCCGGCCTTGATCCCGGTGGCGGCGGCCACCACGGTGTCGGCGGCGATCTGCGAGCAGACCACCGAACGCACGTCCTGCAGGCCCGCCAGCAGCGACATGAAGAAGGTCGTGGCGCCATAGCAATGCACCACGCATTGCACGTCCCGGGCCCCGGTCGCCTGCTTGATCTGGCCGATGGCGGCCTTGAAATCGTAGGCGGCGATCTGGTCGCCATTGCATTCCTGCTTGCTCGCCGGCAGCAGGATGCTGACCCGGAAATCCAGGAGCCAGACGTCATAGTCGTGCTTGCACAGGTACTCCAGCAGGTTGGTCTGGATGGTGTCGGTGGAGAAGATGTTGGAGCCCACGCCCAGCCCGTGCACCAGCATCACCGGGCCCTTGCTGCCGGCCTGATAACGGGTCAGGCGCAGGTGCACATGGTCCTCGGTCTGGAAGAAATGCACGGTCGGCACCGGCGCGTCCAGGGGGCGTTTCAGCCGGGGCGGCGCATCGGGGTTGAAGTAGATGTCCCCGGCGAAGACCCCGCCGTAGCTCTCCCAGAGAATCCCGGCGAAAAACTTGCCAAAGCGCGCCAGGGCCTCGATGCGCTCGCGTTCGTTG
This sequence comes from Pseudomonas sp. Os17, assembly GCF_001547895.1. Lineage (NCBI taxonomy): Bacteria > Pseudomonadati > Pseudomonadota > Gammaproteobacteria > Pseudomonadales > Pseudomonadaceae > Pseudomonas > Pseudomonas sp. Os17. The sequence continues at coordinate 6,327,783 of NZ_AP014627.1, forward strand.
CGCGCGTTGAGCACCTTCATGGTGGTCATCTGCCGGGCGAAGTCCGCCGGCAGGATGTGCATCACCCCGCTGCCCAGCACCGGAGCGTTCTTGTCCCGGCCGCGGTACAGGGTCACGTAGAGGGTGCTGGTGTCGGGCCAGATGTTCAGCACGCCGTGATCCTCGGGCACGGTCTTGAAGGCGCTGAAGAAATACTCACTGCCGTCCTCGGCACTCAGGCGCATGTCGTAGTTCATGTGGCGCACGCCAACCTGCTCCTGGTACTCCTCGAACAGGTTGAACACGCCGTGGCTGGCCACCAGGGGCTGGGCCGACAACAGCGGGGCATTCAGGGTGCCGACCAGGGTTGCGGCGTGCTCGGGTTCCTTGATCATCCGGTCGAGGTCGGCGGCGGTGATGGTCAGGGTGAATTCGATGGGCGAGTTCTGCGCTTCTCCGCGCTGGGCCGCTGCCTGGTAGAGCGCCAGATCGGTGCCCTGGGGCTGGGTGAAGTCGGTGGAAAAGTAGCCCTTCATGGTTTCGGTGAACTGCACGCCCAGGGTCGGCGCCGGCACCGCCTTGCTCGGTGCCGAGGGCAGGCGGTAGTCGATCTTCCAGCCGCGGTCCTCGGCCAGCAGGCGCATGTTGCGCTCGCTGACCGCCGAGATGGTCAGCAGCGGATTGACCGCCAGTGACGTCGGAATCACCGCGCCGTCGGCCACATACAACCCGGGATAGACATCGCTGCCGCTGGCGCCGCAAAACACCTGGCCCTTGTGGTTGACCACGCCCTGCCCGGCATCCTCGCCCATCACGCAGCCCCCCAGCGGGTGCACCGAGACGATGCTGTGCTTGAGCAGCTGGGTCCAGATCGGGTTCTCCACCCAGATCCCGCCCAGGGCCTTGGTGCACTGCTGCAGGCGTTCGTTGCCGAGGACCACATTGGGCTGCTCGCCAACGCCCGGCCAGTCGATGCGCAGCTGGTCCTGGTCATCGAGCAGCATGCGCCCGCGGCCGTTGTCGTGGCTCATGATCAGGTAGGTCTGCATGTTGTGCAGGGCGCCGTAGTAGGGCCCGCGCAGAAAGCTTTCGGCCTCGCGCTCCTTGTAGCCCAACTGACCGCTGAGGCTGTTGTCGGTGGCCTTGCCCAGGGTCCCGGCGAACAGCGCCATGCTCGGCACCATGGCCCGCCCCAGGGCGCCGGGAATCGAACCCTCCTCGATCACCATGCGGCTGCGCCAGTCGCCTTCGGTGCGCAGGTCGATGACCGAGGTGATGCACGGCCCCACGGGTTTGAGCTCACTGGCCGAATGGGTGCCGAAGCCGATGCCATTGATGGTCTGCTCGCAGTTGTGGCCAAAGCCGAGGATGTCGCCGTTGCCGCTCATGTGCTCGCCGAGCTGGGCCGAGGTGGACAGGCCCTTGGCCCGGGAACGCAGGAGGATTTCCGTGGAACCCAGGGTGCCGGCACTGAGCACGACGATGTCGGCCTTGACGAACAGGGTCGGCGCCGAGAACTTCTCGCGGCCGCTGTCCAGGTACTGGAAGTGCACGATCCAGCCGTCACCGTCACGCTCCAGGTAGCGCACCTGGGCCTGGCAGAAAATCTGCGCGCCATGGTTGCAGGCGTCCGGCAGGTAGTTCATCAGGGTGGTGTTCTTGGCCTTGTTGTTACAGCCCGAGACGCAGTCGCCGCAGTGGTTGCAGGGCAGTTGCTCGACCCCGACATGGTTGAGGTTATTGGGCAGCTTGCTGAAGGTCACGTTGATCGGCGGCTTGTAGAAGTGCGAGCCCTGCTTGAGAAACTCCGCGGATTTGCGGTGAGCCACCAGCTTGGGCAAGGTCGGCGCCGACTCCGGATAGGGATTGGGCTTGAGCATCTCCCGGGCCCGGGCGAAGCCTTCCTTGAGCAGGGTGTCACGGTGTTCGCGCACCGCCTGGGGCCAGCGCGGGTCATCGAAGACTCCGGGTTCGGGTTCCAGGGCGACGTTGGCGTTGATCAGCGAAGTGCCCCCCAGGCCACAGCCCACCACCACGTTCTGCTGGGCGTTGACGTGCAGATCGAAGAGCCCGGTTCGCGAACCGATATGACCTTCGGGGTCATGCACCTGCAACTCCTCGGTGGCGCTGGCCAGGGTGTTGGGGTACTCGCCGGGCTGGATTTCCCGCCCCCGCTCCAGCAGGCAGACGCGGCGCCCGGCCCGGGACAGTCGGGAGGCGGCAATGCCGCCGCCATAGCCGGAGCCGATGACGATCACGTCGTAGTGTTCCTGGATCTCGCTGATGGGGGTCGCGATCCGAGTCATGGCGGAGTTCCTCTCAGGCAGATGGGGCAACTCGTGGGTTGCCTCTAATGGGTGCATCCGTTGACGCGCAGGCAGCCGCACAGGCAGGCCCAGGCGCCTGAAACATCAGCAGTGCAGTCAGTGACGGAACAAAGCGCAGGGCAGGGCTATAGGCGTGCGCGCTGGTTGGCGGCACGGCGACGGGTACGTCTAGGGAGGGGGGCCCCGGTCGGATAAACCTGCGATGAACGACAATCCATTGCCTTCGCTCCCTGAGCCGGATGTGGATAAGTTGCCGCTAAGTCCTTGATGCCTCAGTGAAGACAGGCCCATTGCCAGTGTCAAGAAAGCCCTTAGAACTGTATGAAATTTGACCTATTGCCGGGCACGCTATGAATCACAAGGCGTCCAGCCGTTGGCGAACACCTTATCCACACCTTGACCCACAGCAACTGTGGGCAAGTGCACCGGGGGTGGGGATAGTTCGTCGGCCAATGGCAATAAAAACCGTGACTTATGCAGAATCAGCGGTTTTTGACAGCATTGATCAGTTTTTGAACAGAAGCTTGAAAGCCACGTCTGCCGTGGCCCGCAGCGGAAGGCGAACACCTTATCCACAGAAAGGCCAACAGACTTTGGGGGCAACTGTGGTGAATGACCCGGCGCACTGTGGAAAACCCTTGAAAGCCGCGAATAATCGGGTTCATGGCGGGGTAACGGGTAGAAAAAGCCGCATTTGACTGTTTTTTGATCAAAAGCCTGCAAGGCGCGATCTGCAAGGCCTGTAGCGCTAAGCGAACATCTTATCCACAGAAGCGCCAACAGACTTTGGGGGCAAGTGCTGTGCAAAAGTCTCTGCGGCTGTTGCCCTGCCCAGGAAAAAAAGCCATGAAAAACGCCAGCTTAGCCTGATCAAATTTCGTACAGACGGCTACAGGGCTTGTTGCATAGGGGCTTGAGCAAGGCGCGAACACCTTATCCACAGGTACGCACACAGGGATTGTGAGTAACCCATCGCTACTCTTGTAGGCGCTGGCTTGCCAGCGAACGGCGGTGCCCAGAGATGTGCAAAACCATGACGCCCCCTTCGCCGGCAAGCCGGCTCCTACGGTGGGTGCAGACGCGATTTCCCTGGTAGGCGCTGGCTTGCCAGCGAACGGCGGTGCCCAGAGATGTGCAAAACCATGACGCCCCTTCGCCGGCAAGCCGGCTCCTACGGTGGGTGCAGGCGCGATTTCCCTGGTAGGAGCTGGCTTGCCAGCGAACGGCGGTGCCCAGAGATGTGCAAAACCATGACGCCCCCTTCGCCGGCAAGCCGGCTCCTACCGGTGGGTGCAGGCGCGATTTCCCTGGTAGGAGCTGGCTTGCCAGCGAATGGCGGTGCCCAGAGATGTGCAAAACCATGACGCCCCCCTCGCCGGCAAGCCGGCTCCTACCGGTGGGTGCAGGCGCGATTTCCCTGGTAGGAGCTGGCTTGCCAGCGAACGGCGGTGCTCAGAGGTGGGTGCACGGCCCGAGGGCTGTGCATAAACCTGAGCTCAGCGCACCACGCCTTCTTCGATGAGCAACTTGAGAATGGCCTCGGCGCCCGCCTCGGGGCTCACGCCCTTGAGGACCTGGCCGGTGCCACCGCTGGCCTTGGCAGTGGCGGCCTTCATGCGATCCGCGCCGCTCTTGGCCTTGATCACCTTCAGGCGCTTGGGCCGGGGTTTGGCCGGTTGCAAGCTGGAGGTGGTGAACAACTCGTCCTCCACCACCATGACCTGATCGGCCTGCAACAGACCACGGCGCGCCGGGCCGTAGGCGCTCTGGCGCGGTTTCGGCGCAGCGTTATCCACAGTGGCAAGGAACGGCAGGCGCACCTTGAGCCGGCGCCGCTGGCCACGGGGCAAGGCTTGCAGCACATGGGCCACGCCGTCGGCCAGGGATTCGACTTGCGCCAGCCCCACCACCAGGGGCCAGCCCAGGTTCTCCGCCAGCAAAAACGGCAGCATGCCGGAGCCTTCGCCGGTTTCCGCCTGGCTGCCGGTAAGCACCACCTGGGCGCCCGCCTCGCGCAGGTACTGGGTCAGGATCGGCAGGGCATCAGCGCCCGCTGGCTGTTCCAGCACGTGCAGCTGTTCCAGGCCCATGCCCAGGTAAGCACGCAGGGCCGGTTCGGCGACGTCGCCGGCATGCAGCACCTGCAGTTTGTCCCCCGCCAGTTGCAGGCCCAGTTCCACCGCGCGGGCGTCCTGTTCGGCGCGCCGTGGGCGGCCGGAAGTCGGGTGCGCGCCTATCGATACCAGGCTGATCACATTGCTGTTCATAACGTCCCCTTAAGCCGCATCGCGCTTGGCGTCGTTGCGGTAGGCCGCTACCGCCGCGATCAAGGCCCTGAGAATTTCCGCGCTGTCGCCAATCACCGACAAGTCGGCGCGCTTGATCATGTCGCAGCCCGGATCGAGGTTGATCGCCACCACCTTGTCGCAGGCGCCAATGCCTTGCAGGTGCTGGATCGCCCCGGAAATCCCCACCGCCACATAGACCCGCGCGGTGACCCAGATGCCGCTGGCCCCCACTTGCCGGTCACGGGCCATGAAGCCGTCGTCCACCGCCACCCGCGAGGCGCCTTCGGTGGCGCCCAGGGCCGCGGCGGTCTGGTGAAACAGTGGCCAATCCTTGACCCCGTTGCCCCCGGAAAAGATGAATTCGGCCTCGGCCATGGGAATCGCCGCCGGGTCCACCGCCACCGCACCCAGATCCTCGATGCGCGCCAGGCTGCGGGCCACGCTTGTGGATAACTCCACCGGCAACGCTTCGTGACGGGTTTCGCTGACCGGCTCGGCGCATTCGGCGGCGGCCAGGATCAGGCGTGGCGCCGGCCGCGCCAGGTCCTGCAGGCCGGCACCGGCCCGGCCGATGCACTGCCCGTCCTTGACCTGCCAGACCCGGGTCGCCGGGCGTTCGCCCAGGGCCGCGGCCAGGCGCCGACCCAGTTCGCCGCCACCGGTGCGGCTGTCGGGCAGCAGCCAGTGACGCGGGCTGAACTGGTTATCCACAGCCCGCAGGCCCTGCACCCGTTGTTCCGGTGCATAACCGTCGAACTCGCTGCCAGGCAGCACCAGCAGGCGGTCGACGCCCGCGGTGGCGAAGGCCGACTCCTTGTGCTCGCCAAACACCACTGCCAGCACCGCGCCGTCCTGGCCCGCCAGTTGCCGGGCCAGGCCCAGCAGGTCGCGGTCGTGGCTGCTCAGTCGGCCGCCGACCATGTCCGGCACCACGTTGATGTAGAACGCCGGTTGCGCCACCTGATGCAGCGGCAACTGCACCTCGGCCGCCGCCGTGCGCTTGGCACTGCCGCCCTGCTGGGCGCCGCTGCGGTCGATGCGCTTGAGGCCGTTGGGGCCGATGAAACCGATGCCATGGGGGTTCTTGCGGATCAGGCCATTGGGCCCCATCCAGCTGTGCTGCGCCGGCTGCATGGCCGCGTGCAGCGGGTGCAGGCGGTTGCGGGCGATCCACTCGGCGCGGGGATCGCGGCGGATAATCTCGCTCATCAATGCACCTCCGCAGGTTCGGGTTTCACCGCCACCGGGGCTTTGCCCGGGGCGACGTCTTCGAGCAAGGCATCGGCCACCAGCTCGGCGATGTCCTTGATCATCGGCCGTGGCTCCACCACCCCTTCGAGCATCGCCGTGCACTGTGGACAACCCACGGCCACCAGCTCGGCGCCGGTCTCGCGGATGTCTTCCATGCGCATGTCGGGAATCCGCTGCTTGCCCGGAATGTCGGTGATCGGCGCGCCGCCGCCACCGCCGCAGCAACGGGAACGGAAGCCCGAGCGCTGCATCTCCTTGATCTCGATGCCCAGGGCCCGCAGCACTTCGCGCGGCGCTTCGTACTCGCCGTTGTAGCGCCCCAGGTAGCAAGGGTCGTGATAGGTCACGCTGCTGCCCTTGTGCTGGCCCAGGTTCAGTGCACCGGCGTCGATCAGCTCAGCCAGGTAGGTGCTGTGGTGCTGCACCAGATAGTGGCCGTTGAAGGCGCCGTATTCGTTCTTCAGCACATGGAAACTGTGAGGGTCGCAGGTGACGATGCGCTTGAAGCGGTACTTGGCCAGGGTCTGGATATTGCGCTTGGCCAGCAGCTGGAAGGTCGCTTCGTCCCCCAGGCGCCGGGCCACATCGCCGCTGTCGCGCTCTTCCAGGCCGAGCACGGCGAAGTCCACCTTGGCCGCCTTGAGCACCTTGACGAAGGCCCGCAGGGTGCGCTGGTTGCGCATGTCGAAGGCGCCGTCGCCGACCCAGAACAGCACGTCGGTACTCTGCTTGTCGCTGAGCAGGGACAGGTTCAGGTCCGCCGCCCAGTTCATCCGTCCGCCCGGGTTGAAGCCGCCGGGGTTGTCGGTGGCGATGAGGTTTTCCAGGACCTCGGCGCCCTTGTTCGGGGTCGCGCCCTTCTCCAGGGTCAGGTGGCGTCGCATGTCGACGATGGCATCGACGTGCTCGATCATCATCGGGCATTCCTCGACGCAGGCCCGGCAGGTGGTGCAGGACCACAGGGTCTCGGCGTCCACCAGGCCGTTGACGATAGGCTGGTGCGGATGGCCGCCGTGCTCGCCGATGGGCTTTCCTGGATAGGGACTGCCGGCGAACTGCGCGTCGGTGCCACCGGCCAGGCCGACCACCATGTCCTGAATCAGCTTCTTCGGGTTCAGCGGCTGGCCGGCGGCGAAGGCCGGGCACGCCGCCTCGCACTTGCCGCACTGCACGCAGGCGTCGAAGCCCAGCAGCTGGTTCCAGGTGAAGTCCTTGGGTTTTTCCACGCCCAGGGGCGCGCTGGGGTCTTCCAGGTCCAGCGGCTTGAGGCCGGTGGAGCGGCCGCCGCCAAAGCGTTCGGCGCGGCGGTGCCAGGCCAGGTGCAAGGCGCCAGCGAAGGCGTGCTTCATCGGCCCGCCCCAGGTCATGCCGAAAAACAGCTCGGACACGCCCCACAGCACACCGACCGCCAGGATCGCCGCCAGCACCCAGCCACCGAAGTGTTCCGGCAGGATCCCGGCCACGGGCAGGGTCACCACAAAGAAACTCACGGAAAACGCCAGCAGGCTTTTCGGCAGGCGCATCCACGGGCCCTTGGACAGCCGCGCCGGCGGGTTGCGCCGACGCTTGGCGACAAACAGCGCGCCAACGAACATCAGCGTGGTGGCCAGCAGCAAGGCGTAGCCGAGGATGCGGTTATGCAGACCAAAACCATGCACCAGGATCGCCAGCACCGCCGCCAGGACAAAGCCGCCCGCCGTGGCCACGTGGGTGTTGGCCATGTACTTGTCCCGGGCCACCACATGGTGCAGGTCCACCATGTAGCGCTTGGGCATGGCCAGCAGGCCGCCGAGCAGATCGACCTTGGAGGCCCGCCCCTGGCGCCACAGGGCCACGCGCCGCAGCGCGCCGAGGACCGCAAGGCCGACGGCGGCGAACAACAGAATGGGAAGAAGGGTGTTCAACATCACAGTCACCTTACAGTCAGCTGCAAGCGGCAAGCTTCAAGCGGCAAGAAAGAGCAATGTGAGCAGTGCTTTCGCTTGCAGCTTGCAGCCGGAAACTTGCAGTTGCCGCTAAAAATCCTCACAGAGCCGAGTGCGTCCTATCGACCGCGGGCTTCCAGCAGCAAGAAAGAGCAATCGCGAACGCCTGCTTCAACTTGCCGCTTGCAGCTTGAAACTTGCCGCTGCCGCTAAAAGTCCTTGCACAGGCGCAGTGCGTCGTAGATCGCGGCATGGGTGTTGCGCTGGGATACGCAGTCGCCTATGCGGAACAACAGGTAGCCCTCCCCCGTCTCGCTCAGGCACGGCTGCGGCTTGATCGCGAACAGCGCCTCGACGTCGATCTGGCCCTTGTTGCGCGAACCTTCCTTGAGCCCGTAGTAGAGCTCCTCGTCGGGACGCACGCCGTTTTCCACCACCACCTGATCCACCACCCGCTCTTCGCGGGCGCCGGTGTATTCGTTCTCCAGCACCGCCACCAGTTTGTCGCCCTCGCGGTAGACCTTCTCCAGGGTCAGGTCCCCGGTCATGATCACTTCCTTGGGGTACAGGCTGCGGTAGTAGGTGGGGAACGAGGTGCCGCCGACGGCGATGCCCGGCTTGATGTCATCGGTGACGATCTCCACTTGCGAGCCCTTGTCGGCGATGAAGTCGGTGACCGACATGCCGGTGAACTCGCAGATGGTGTCGTAGACCAGCACGTTCTTGCCCGGCGCCACCTTGCCGTCGAGGATGTCCCAGCTGCTGACCACCAACCCTTCGGCGGCGCCCCAGTGCTCGTTCTGCTCGATGAACGGATGGCCGCCCACGGCCAGCACCACCACGTCGGGGCGCAGGTCGAGGATAGTCGCGGTGTCCGCCGCAGTGCCCAGGCGCAGGTCGACTTTCAGGCGCGCCAGTTCCAGCTGATACCAGCGGGTGATACCGGCGATCTGGTCCCGTTGCGGGGCCTTGGAGGCGGTGGTGATCTGCCCGCCAATGGCGTCCTTCTTCTCGAACAGGGTCACGTCGTGGCCACGTTCGGCGGCGACACGGGCGGCTTCCATACCGGCAGGACCGGCACCGACCACCACCACCTTGCGCTTGATGCCGGTGGTTTTCTCGATGATGTGCGGCACGCCCATGTACTCACGGGACGTGGCGGCGTTCTGGATGCACAGCACGTCCAGGCCCTGGTACTGGCGGTCGATGCAGTAGTTGGCGCCGACGCACTGCTTGATCTGGTCGATCTGGCCCATCTTGATCTTGGCGATCAGGTGCGGGTCGGCCATGTGGGCGCGGGTCATGCCGACCATGTCGACGTAACCGCCTTCGAGAATCCGCGTGGCCTGGTTCGGGTCCTTGATGTTCTGTGCGTGCAGCACCGGAACCTTGACCACTTCCTTGATGCCCGCCGCCAGGTGCAGGAACGGCTCCGGCGGGAAGCTCATGTTGGGGATCACGTTGGCCAGGGTGTTGTGGGTGTCGCAGCCCGAGCCGACCACGCCGAGGAAGTCCAGCATGCCGGTGTCGTCGTAGTACTTGGCGATCTGTTTCATGTCCTCGTGGGACAGGCCGTCCGGGTGGAACTCGTCACCGCAGATGCGCATGCCGACGCAGAAATCGTCACCGACTTCGGCGCGCACCGCCTTGAGCACTTCCAGGCCGAAACGCATGCGTTTCTCGAAGGTGCCGCCCCATTCGTCGGTACGCTTGTTGACCCGCGGGCTCCAGAACTGGTCGATCATGTGCTGGTGCACCGCCGACAGTTCGACGCCGTCCAGGCCGCCGGCCTTGGCCCGGCGTGCGGCCTGGGCGTAGTTGCCGATCACCCGCCAGATCTCTTCCGGCTCGATGGTCTTGCAGGTGGCGCGGTGCACCGGCTCACGCACGCCGGACGGCGACATCAGGGTCGGCCAGTTGAAGCCGTCCCAACGCGAGCGGCGGCCCATGTGGGTAATCTGGATCATGATCTTGGCGCCATGCTTGTGCATGGCGTCGGCCAGGTTCTGGAAGTGCGGGATGATGCGGTCGGTGGACAGGTTCACCGAACTCCACCATTCCTGGGGACTGTCGATGGCCACCACCGAGGAACCACCGCAGATCGCCAGGCCGATGCCGCCCTTGGCCTTTTCTTCGTAGTACTTCACATACCGTTCGGTGGTCATGCCGCCGTCAGTCGCGTAGACCTCGGCGTGGGCGGTACTGAGCACGCGGTTGCGGATGGTCAGTTTGCCGATCTGGATCGGCTGGAACATCGCTTCGAAAGCCATTTGTCTTAACTCCGCTTACAACGGTTTGACGACGAACAGGCCATCGTCGTGGCCTTCTTCGGAACCACCGTAAACCTGCTCTGCCACGGTGCGGATCTTGCTGCCACGGGCGGCCAGGATCTGGTCCATGGCGCCGGCGAACCAGCCGGTGAACATGTAGTCGACCTTGCGCCCGACCTTGCCGTAGACGTAGACGAACGCCGAGTGTTCGAGCTTGACGCTGGCGGTGCCTTTATCCAGGTCGATGTCCTGGATCTTGAACAGCCCCCAGCCGCGCTGGGACAGGCGCTTCATGTAGTGCTCGAACACTGCGACGCCTTCCAGGCCGTGGCATTCAGCTTCTTTTTCGCACCAGTGCCAGGCGGACTTGTAGCCGGCCTTGTAGAGGATCTCGGCGTAGGCCTCGGCGCCCAGGACTTCCTCGATGCCCATGTGGTTGTTGACGAAGAAATGCCGCGGCACGTAGAGCATCGGCAGGGCGTCGGAGGTCCAGACACCGGTTTCGCTGTCGACTTCGATAGGCAGTTGCGGGGCGATCTTGGCCATGTTTCAAAACTCCGGAATTCTGTGGATAAGTACGTCTGTAGCCGCTGCCGAAGGCTGGGAAAAGGCTCGAAGAGCCTTCCGAGGGCCGCTAGAGCGCGTCTCCTTCGGAGCCGATCGCAGCCTGCGGCAGCGGCTACAGGAATGTGCTGTGGGGGGTGGTCTTACTCGCCCCAGACGTCCTTGAGGACATTGACCCAGTTCTCGCCCATGATCTTGCGCACCACGCGCTCGCTGTGGCCGCGTTTGAGCAGGGTTTCGGTGAGGTTGGGAAACTCGCCCACGGTGCGGATCCCCAGGGGGTTGATGATCTTGCCGAAGTTGGTCAGGCGCCGGGCGTAGCCCTTGTCGTGGGTCAGGTATTCGAAAAAGTCCTGGCCGTGGCCCTGGGTGAAGTCGGTGCCGATGCCGATGGAGTCTTCTCCGACGATGTTCATGGTGTATTCGATGGCTTCGGCGTAATCGTCGATGGTCGAATCGATGCCCTTGGCCAGGAACGGCGCGAACATGGTCACGCCGACGAAACCGCCGTGGTCGGCGATGAATTTCAGCTCGGCGTCGGACTTGTTGCGCGGGTGTTCCTTGAGCCCGGACGGCAGGCAGTGGGAGTAGCACACCGGCTTCTTGGATTCGAGGATCACTTCCTCGCTGGTCTTGGAACCTACGTGGGACAGGTCGCACATCACCCCGACGCGGTTCATCTCGGCGACGATCTCGCGGCCGAAGCCCGACAGGCCGCCGTCGCGCTCGTAGCAGCCGGTGCCTACCAGGTTCTGGGTGTTGTAGCACATCTGCACGATGCCCACGCCCAGCTGCTTGAACACCTCGACATAACCGATCTGGTCCTCGAAGGCATGGGCATTCTGGAAGCCGAAGAGAATGCCAGTCTTGCCCACTTCCTTGGCCTTACGGATGTCCGCGGTGGTGCGCACCGGCATCACCAGGTCGCTGTTTTCGCGGATCAGTTTCTGGCTGGCGGCAATGTTGTTGACCGTGGCCTGGAACCCTTCCCAAACCGACACCGTGCAGTTGGCTGCGGTCAGGCCGCCCTTGCGCATGTCCTCGAACAGCTCGCGGTTCCACTTGGCAATGATCAGCCCGTCGATAACGATGCTGTCGGCGTGTAATTCGGCTGGGCTCATCAGGCTGTCCCCTTGTTGGCGATTCATGCGCCGAATCGTCTGCCGGCGCTTTGGGGTCAGCATATGCTTGAGGGCCGGGGCGCCTGGGTGCAAAAACGACAGGGGAATTGCCGAAAGCGTCAAGCACCGACAAAGGGCCGGACGGAGGGCACCGGCCACCTCTGTTCTTTGCCGGGGGCTTGCGCCAGAATTCGCCGCTTCAACGAAAGCATCACTGGATGAGGGCAGCGCTGCAATGAAACCGATCTTCCTGGCCTTGTTACTGATAGCGACCGGCGTACAGGCGGCCGAAGAGACCGACAACACGCCCTGCGACGGGGTGGAAAACGACGTGCAGACCCTGGAATGCGCGACCTACAACCGCACCACCGCCGAGCAATTGCTGAGTGACAACGTGCAAAGCCTGCTGGAACGCCTGGGCACCTTGTACGGCAACGACAAGGCGCAACTGGCCGACATCAGCGCCAAGGTCAAGAACGCCCAACAGTTGTGGCAGAAGCAGCGCGAAGCCGACTGCGCGATGGAATCCTTCCCGGCCAAGCCCGGGACCAAGGCCTACACCATCGCCACCAACGATTGCCTGGCGCGGATGAGCGACGAGCGTTCGGAATTCATCGAATCCATCGCCCAGGAATGACCCGCTAGCGCCGGCAGGAGCGGGCTTGCCCGTAAAAAACGCCCTGCCGAACCCGGTGCGGCGGTTGCGGGGGTTTCGCGAGCAAGCTCGCTCCTGCAAGTCAACGCCAGGTCAACACCGGGTCAGGCGCCGCCGCGAAAGCACGAGACGCCCCAGGCGGTGAGCTTGAACGGCAGGTGGTAATGCTGGCGCGGGTCATCCAGGCCGAAGCGGTACACCAGCACATCGAGGAAGGGCACCGGCGGCAGCGCCTGGCCTAGCTCGCGATAGAACGCCGCCACCTCCAGCTCCACTTCGTAGACGCCCGGCCCGAAGCTGGCCGCGCACTCCGGCAGGCCATCGAGCAGGCCATTGCCGTCGATCCGCCCCTGGCATAGCCAATCGCCGCCCAGGCGCCGCACCCGCACCGCCATGCCTTCGGCCACCTGGCCGCTGGCGACATCCACCACGTGGATCGACACCCCGCCATTCATTTCCAGAACCCCACATGGGCCCGGGCCGCTTCGTGTTCCAGCATTGGCCCCAGCACCGGGATCTGCCGCTGCCCGCGGGCAAAGACTTCACGGCACGGCAGGGAAAAGGTCGGGTTTTCCGGGTGATCGCCGGTCAGTTCCAGCAAGGCGTGTTCGGACAGGGCATAGACCACCCGGCCAATCCCGGTCCAGTAGATGGCCCCGGCGCACATGCAGCAGGGCTCGGCGCTGGTGTACAGGGTGCACTGGGCCAGCTCCTCGGGGCCCAGGAGCCTTGCGGCCTTGGCAGCGGCAGCCAGTTCGGCGTGCTGGGTCGGGTCGCCTTCGGGGGGCATCGAGTTGTTGCCGGCGCTGGCGATGACCTTGCCGTCACGGTCCGCCACCAGGGCGGCGAACGGGTGGCGGCCACGGGCCTTGGCTTCTTCTGCCAGTTCGATGCTCTGACGCAGCAGGTGCAGGTCCAGTTCGCTGACGCCGGCAGGGATGGGAGACAGTATCTGGGTCATGGTGACCTCCTTTTCATGGGCAGAGTCCCGCCGCAAAAGGCGGGTTGGAAAGCAACCGTCAATCATTGAGCCCGGCATGGGCCGGCAACGCATCAGCCGCCGGCTCGCGAGGGTTGAGCAGCAGATTGAGGACGATGGCGGTGATGGCGCCGAGAAAGATGCCGCTTTCCAGCAGCAGCTTGAGCGGCCCGTGGGCGTGGGCGAACAGCGCCGGAAAGGACATCGGCAGCACCCCGACACTGACCGACACCGCGACGACGATCGCGTTGCGGGTGCCCTCGAACCTCACCCGCGACAATTCCTGGATACCGGCCACGGTGGTCATGCCGAACATGACGATGGCGCAGCCGCCGAGCACCGGGGTCGGCACCGCGGCCACCAGGGCGCCGAGCTTGGGAAACAGGCCCATGAGCACCATGATTGCCCCGGCGGCGGCCACCACGAAGCGGCTCTTGACCCGGGACAGCGCGATCAGCCCAGTGTTCTGGGTAAAGGCGTTATAGGGAAAGCTATTGAACAGGCCGCCCACCAGGGTCGACAGGCCGTCGGCGCGAAAGGCATCGCCCAGGGTGCGCGGGGTGGTCGGCCTGCCGGTGAGCGTGCCGATGGCCAGGCAGTTGCCGGTGGTCTCGGCCATGATCACCAGCATCGCCAGGGTCATGATCAGGATCGGCATCAGGGAGAACTGCGGGGTGCCGAAAGCCATGGGCGGGCTCAGTTCGAACCAGGCCGCATCGCCGACCTGGGCGAAGTGGGTCATGCCGAAGGCGGCAGCAATCAGGCTGCCCGCCAGCAGGCCGATCAGCACGCTGAGGTTGCCGATGAACCCGGAAAACTTGCCGTAGATCACCAGGGTCACCGCCACCGTGGCCAGGCCCAGCAGCAGATTGGCCGGCGCGCCGAAATCCGCTGCCGCCGGGTTGCCGCCCCCCAGCCAGATCGCCGCCGCCGGCATCAGGGAAATGCCGATGATGGTGATCAGGCTGCCGATCACCACCGGCGGAAAGAACCGCAACAGGCGGCTGAACAGCGGCGCCAGGGCCATGGTGATGAGGCCCGCAGCGATCACCGCGCCGAACACTTCGGTCAAACCGAACTGCTTGCCGATCATGATCATCGGCGCCAGGGCAATGAACGAGCAGCCCTGGATCAACGGCAGCCGTGCGCCGAACCGCCAGAAGCCCAGGGTCTGGATCAGCGTGGCAATTCCGGAGGTCAGCAGGTTGGCGTTGATCAACAAGACCACCTGGGCCGGGGTCAGGCCCAGGGCATTGCCTAGAATCAACGGCACCGCCACTGCACCGGCATACATCACCAGCACGTGTTGCAGGCCGAAGCTGAACAACTGGCGAACGGGCAGGACCTCGTCCACGGGATGAACACGGGAAATAGTCATGTCGCAGGTCTCCTGAAGGTGCGGCTGTTGTTGTTCTGGCAGGCATCCGGGAGCAGCGCCCCGGCAGGAAGTTCGGACGGCGGCGCCCATGATCTGTGCTTGAATGCGATGCAACAAATGAGCACCCATCGTTTTTAACGATGGATTGCACCAGCCTGTCCTTGGGTCGGGAGACGCGATGCACTTCTCACTGGAACAACTGCAGATGTTCGTCCAAGCCGCACAAACCGGCTCGTTTTCGGCCGCGGCACGCAAGCTGGGCAAGACCCAGTCCACGGTCAGCGTGGCCATCGCCAATCTGGAGGCCGACCTGGGGGTGGAGCTGTTCGACCGCAGCAGCCGCAGCCCGGTACTGACGGCCAGCGGGCGCAAAATGCTGCTGCAGGCCGAGGCGGTGCTGGAGCGCTGCCTGACCCTGCAGGCCAGTGCCGATTGCCTGTCCCAGGCGCTGGAGCCGCAACTGACCCTCGTCATCGAAACCCCTTACGGCCCGCTGATGCCGGTCTTGCGCGAGTTCGAACAGGCCTTTCCCTATGTCGACCTGTTGATCCGTCATCCACTGTCCGGAGATGCCAGCGAACTGGTGGCCCGGGGCGAGGCCATGCTGGGGATCGCCTTCTCCCAGCCCGGTTACCCCCGGGAGCTGGAGTTCCAGCAGTTGGGCAAGCTGATCATGCTGCACGTCTGCCACCCCGAGCACCCCCTGGCCCGGCTGGAACGGGTGACCTTCGACGACCTGCATGGACACCGGCGCCTGGCCTTCAGCGCCCACGCCGACAAGCTGCCCAGCAGCGAGTACCTGCGCTGCAGCCAACTGTGGCAGGCGGAAAACTACCTGGCGCTGCTGGAGATGGTCCGCGCCGGCCTGGGCTGGGCCACCCTGCCCCGGCAACTGATCCAGCGCGAACTGGCCCAGGGCGAGCTGGTGGAACTGCAACTGGACGCCTACCCCCACACCGACTGGCTGGTGGGCGTGGACCTGCTGTGGGCCCGGCAGCGAGTGATGGGCAAGGCCGAACGCTGGCTCAAGGAACGGCTGCTGCGCCAGAAGGTGTACGAAGTGGACCGGCGCGGGCAGTCCACGACCTGGTGACGGCGGCACGGGCAACAAAGGGACAAGGTTCTGCGCTTGGCCCAAGACAAAGTCGCCAGGCGCCTGGGGATCTCCCAGTCGGCCTTTGCCCGGCAGGAAAGCGTCGCCCGCCCGCGCCGGGGCACCCGGAAAAAGATCGTCGCCTTCGGCATACGCACCGACCAGCTGGAGCTGTAAGCTGCGCCTCACTCACTGATTGAAAGGGTTCCCCATGAGCATTTGCGGTATCGAGATCAAAGGCAGCGAAGCCATCTTCGCCCTCGCCACCCTGCAAGACGGCACGCCGCAGCACCTGGCGCTGGCCACCAAGAAGATCGCCCTGGAAGACGACGATGAGGCGGGCAACGTCCGGGCCTTCGCCGCCCAGGTCGGCGCCTTTGTCCGCGAACACGGGATCACCCGCATCGCCATCAAGAAACGCAGCAAGAAAGGCGAATTCGCCGGTGGCCCTACCACCTTCAAGATCGAGGGCGTGTTTCAGTTGCTGGACAATTGCGAGGTGACCCTGCTGTCGCCGCAGACCCTCAACGCCCAGCACAAGAAGCACGACTTCGCCCTGCCGGCGAGCCTCAACAAGTACCAGCACGAAGCCTACAAAGCGGCCTGCGCCGCCCTGTTCAAAAAATAACCCCAGGAGCCGGCTTGCCGTTGCTAACGGGTCTGCCAGCGTTAACGGGCACGAGTCAAGCCTGCTCCCGGCCACCGCCCGACTGACGCCGGTCTTCCCGCGGACAATTCACAAAACGCGCGCGGTAGCTGCGGGTGAAGTAGGACGGCGACTCAAAGCCGCAGGCGATGCTCACCTCCAGCACGCTCATGTCGGTCTGGCGCAGCAACTGCCGGGCTTTCTCCAGGCGCAGGCCGAGGTAGAAGTTGCTCGGGGTGTCGTTCAGGTGCAGGCGGAACAGCCGCTCCAGCTGGCGTCGGGTGACCTTGATCGACTCGGCCAGGGCCAGGGTGCTCAGGGGGGGCTCGCTGTGTTGCTCCATCTCGCCGATCACCTGCACCAGCTTCTTGTTGCTGATGCCGTAGCGGCTGGCGACTTCCATGCGCTGGTGATCCTTGCGCGGGCGGATGCGCCCGAGCACGAACTGCTCGCTGACCTGGATCGCCAGTTGCGGGCCGTGGGCCTGGGCGATCAGGTCGAGCATCATGTCGATGGACGCGGTGCCGCCGGCGCAGGTAATGCGCCGCCGATCGATCTCGAACAACTCCTGGGTCACGCTCAACTGCGGATAGGACTCCTTGAACGCCTCGATGGCTTCCCAGTGCAGGGTCACCCGGTGCCCCTCCAGCAGCCCGGCTTCGGCGAGGATCACGCTGCCGGTGTCAATGCCGCCAAGGGTCACGCCCTCCAGGTCCAGGCGGCGCAGCCAGTGCTCCAGGGCTGGCGTCAGGCACTTCAACGGTTCGAAGCCGGCCACCACCCACAGGGTCGCGCCCTTCTTCAGCGGCTCCAGGGCCGCGTCAACATTGACCGACATGCCGTTGCTGGCCAGCACCGCTCCGCCGTCGGTGCTGAGCACATGCCAGCGATACAGCTCGCCACGAAAGCGATTGGCCACCCGTAGCGGCTCGATGGCGGAGATGAAACCGATGGCGGAGAACCCCGGCATCAGCAGGAAATAGACATCCTGGGACATGCAACCCACTCCGGTGACGGCCAGCGTGGGCCCTGTGATACGCCAAATGCCCCCCAGCCACAAGGGGCCAGGTCGCTGCAGTGCAAGAGTCGGTCGCCGCTGTGCGTTTGCCGTCCGCGGCGCCTGCGTACCTTGAGCTCACCGACGCACCAAGACGTCGGAACCGACAATAACGACCTGCCGAGGGAACCCTCATGAAACGACTGATCAGCCGCTGTGTGCTTGCGCTTGGTGGTAGCGTTTTTCTGATGTCAGGGGCCATGGCCGCCGACGCCCCCAGTTGCCAGAACGTGCGCCTGGGCGTGGTCAACTGGACCGACGTGATCGCCACCAGCGCCATGACCCAGGTCCTGCTCGACGGCCTCGGCTACAAGACCAAGCAGACCAGTGCCTCGCAGCAGATCATCTTTGCCGGCATCCGCGACCAGCGCCTGGACCTGTTCCTCGGCTACTGGAACCCGCTAATGACCCAGACCATTACCCCGTTCGTCGAGGCCAATCAGGTCAAGGTCCTGGCCGAGCCCAGCCTCAAGGACGCCCGCGCCACCCTGGCCGTGCCCGCCTACCTGGCGGACAAGGGGCTGAAGACCTTCGCCGACATCGCCCGCTTCCAGAAGGAGCTGGGGGGCAAGATCTACGGCATCGAACCCGGCTCGGGGGCCAACACCCAGATCAAGGAAATGATCGCCAAGAACCAGTTCGGCCTGGGCCAGTTCCAGCTGGTGGAGTCCAGCGAGGCCGGCATGCTGTCGGCGGTGGCCCGGGCGGTTAAGCGCAACGAAGCCATTGTGTTCTTCGGCTGGGCGCCGCACCCGATGAACGTCAACTTCAAGATGACCTACCTCAGTGGCAGCCAGGATGCCCTGGGCCCGAACGAAGGCCAGGCCACGGTGTGGACCGTCACCGCGCCGACCTACGCCGAGCAGTGTCCGAACGTGCACCGGCTGCTGACCAACCTGACCTTCAGCGCCGAAGACGAGAGTCGCATGATGCAGCCGCTGCTGGATCACAAGGACGCCCTGGAATCGGCCCGACAGTGGCTCAAGGATCACCCGCAGGACCAGCAGCGCTGGCTGGAAGGGGTGACCACCTTCGATGGCAAGCCGGCCGCCGAACACCTGCAACTGACCAGTAAATAAACCACCCACACTCGCGCCCCGCAGCCCGCCCAGGGCTGCGCACGGCCACCCCACGCCCCCAGCAAACTGCCTGTAAGGAACCGCACCATGAACCACGACGTCATCATCACCTGCGCACTCACCGGTGCTGGCGACACGACCGCCAAGAGCCCCCATGTGCCGGTCACCCCGAAGCAGATTGCCGCCGCCGCGGTAGAGGCCGCCAAGGCTGGCGCCACGGTGGTCCACTGCCACGTCCGGGACCCGGCGACCGGCAAGTTCAGCCGGGACGTGGCGCTGTACCGCGAAGTTATGGAGCGGATTCGCGAGGCCGACATCGACATCATCGTCAACCTCACCGCCGGCATGGGCGGCGACCTGGAGATCGGCGCCGGCGAACGCCCCATGGAGTTCGGCCCCAACACCGATCTGGTCGGCCCCCTGACCCGCCTGGCCCATGTCGAGGAACTGCTGCCGGAGATCTGCACCCTGGACTGCGGCACCCTCAACTTCGGCGACGGCGACACCATCTACGTGTCCACCCCGGCCCAGCTGCGCGCAGGCGCCAAGCGCATCCAGGAGCTGGGGGTGAAGGCCGAGCTGGAGATCTTCGACACCGGCCACCTGTGGTTCGCCAAGCAGATGATCAAGGAAGGCCTGCTGGACGACCCGCTGTTCCAGCTGTGCCTGGGCATTCCCTGGGGCGCCCCGGCGGACACCACCACCATGAAGGCCATGGTCGACAACCTGCCGGCGGACGCGGTCTGGGCCGGATTCGGCATCGGCCGCATGCAAATGCCCATGGCCGCGCAGGCGGCGCTGCTGGGGGGCAACGTGCGGGTCGGCCTAGAGGACAACCTGTGGCTGGATCGCGGCGTGCTCGCCACCAACGGCCAACTGGTGGAACGGGCCACGGAGATCCTCAGCCGCCTCGGCGCCCGAGTCCTGACACCGGCAGAAGGCCGCCAGAAAATGGGCCTGAAACAACGCGGCTAACCCGAACCACCCTCCCCTTGTAGGAGCGAGCTCGCTCGCGAAGCGGCCCACACGGCCGCCAACAGCTTCCCGCGCCTACAGACTCTTTTTTCAGGAAGACGCGATGACTTTTATCACCAACATCAAAACCTTCGCCGCCCTAGGCAGCGGCGTGATCGGCAGCGGCTGGGTGGCCCGCGCCCTGGCCCACGGCCTGGACGTGGTGGCCTGGGACCCGGCGCCGGGCGCTGAAGCAGCCCTGCGCCAGCGGGTCGCCAACGCCTGGGGCGCTCTGGAAAAACAGGGCCTGGCCCCCGGAGCCTCGCCACAGCGCCTGCGCTTTGTCAGCACCATCGAAGAGTGCGTGAAAGACGCCGACTTCATCCAGGAAAGCGCTCCCGAGCGCCTGGAACTCAAGCTGGAACTGCACAGCAAGATCAGCGCCGCGGCCAAGCCCGACGCCCTGATCGGCTCCAGCACCTCGGGCCTGCTGCCCAGTGAATTCTATGAGGGCTCGACCCACCCGGAACGCTGCGTGGTGGGCCATCCGTTCAACCCGGTGTACCTGCTGCCGCTGGTGGAGGTGGTGGGCGGCCAGCGCACCGCACCCGCAGCGATCCAGGCGGCAATCAAGGTCTATGAATCCTTGGGGATGCGCCCCTTGCATGTGCGCAAGGAAGTACCGGGGTTCATCGCCGACCGCCTGCTCGAAGCGCTGTGGCGCGAAGCCCTGCACCTGGTCAACGACGGCGTGGCGACCACCGGGGAGATCGACGATGCGATCCGCTTTGGCGCCGGCCTGCGCTGGTCGTTCATGGGCACCTTCCTCACCTACACCCTGGCCGGGGGCGACGCCGGCATGCGCCATTTCATGGCCCAGTTCGGCCCGGCGCTGCAACTGCCCTGGACCTACCTGCCGGCCCCGGAGCTGACCGACCAGCTGATCGACGACGTGGTCGAAGGCACGGCCGAGCAACTGGGCACGCACAGCATCTCGGCCCTGGAGCGCTATCGTGATGACTGCCTGCTGGCGGTGCTGGAGGCGGTGAAAACCACCAAGGCCAAGCACGGCATGCACTTTCACGACTAACCCAACCCCCGTAGGAGCTGGCTTGCCAGCGAATAGGCCCTCAAGCCAGGCGCACACCCAACGGACGCCTTCGCCGCCAAGCCGGCTCCTACCGTTATCCGGTGATCCCATGCCTGCCCTGACCACCTACAGCACCCGCATCATCAAAGACTGGGTCGACTACAACGGCCATCTACGCGATGCCTTCTACCTACTGATCTTCAGCTACGCCACCGATGCCCTGATGGATCGCCTGGGGCTCGACAGCGACAACCGCGACGCCAGCGGCCACTCGCTGTTCACCCTGGAACTGCACCTGAACTACCTGCACGAGGTGAAGCAGGGCACCGAGGTCGAGGTCCATACCCAGATCATCGGCCACGACCGCAAGCGCCTGCACCTGTATCACAGCCTGCACAGGGCCGGAGATCCCCAGGAGCTGGCCGGTAACGAGCAGATGCTGCTCCACGTCGACCTCGCCGGCCCCCGCTCCGCGCCGTTCGACGAAGCGGTGTTGCAGCGCCTGCAAAGCATGGCGGCCGAACAGGCCGATCTGCCGCGCCCCGCCTACATCGGCCGGGTCATCGGCCTGCCCGCGGAAAAATAATCAGCCGTAGAAAAGGAGATCACCGTGAACACCGCCGCCCTTGCCGACTATCGCCGTTACCCGCTGATCAGCCCGTTAAGCGCCGTCCAGGTATTGCCGGACCGGGTTCAGGTGCGCTGGGCCGATGATCGCCTCAGCCCCTTTCATCACCAGTGGCTGCGGGACAACTGCCCCTGCACGCAATGCGTCTACAGCGTGACCCGCGAACAGGTACTGGAAATCATCGACGTGCCCGAAGACCTCGGCTGCCTCGGGGCACGCATCGACAGCCAGGGTTGCCTGTGCCTGGACTGGGCGGACGGCCACCAGAGTCGCTTCGACCCCGGCTGGTTGCGAGCCCACGCCTATGACCGGCAATCCCGCGAGGAACGCCGCGCCCACAAGGCGCAGAGCCAGCTGTGGGACAGCCGCCTGCAACTGCCGGTATTCGACTATCAGGCCCTGATGGACGACCCCAAGGCGCTGCTGCAATGGCTGCTGGCCCTGCGCGACATCGGTCTGACCCAGGTGCGTGGCGCGCCCACCGAACCCGGCTCCCTGGCCCTGATCGCCCGGCGCATTGCGTTCATCCGCGAGAGCAACTTCGGCGTGCTGTTCAACGTGCAGTCCAAGGCCGACGCCGACAGCAATGCCTACACCGCCTTCAACCTGCCTTTGCACAGCGACCTGCCGACCCGCGAACTGCAACCGGGGCTGCAATTTCTGCATTGCCTGGTGAATGACGCGACGGGCGGCGAAAGCATTTTCGTCGACGGTTTCGCCATAGCCGATGCCTTGCGCCACGAAGACCCCGACGCGTTCCGCGCGCTGTGTGAAATACCCGTGGAGTTTCGCAACAAGGACCGCCACAGCGACTACCGCTGCCTGGCGCCGATCATTGCCCTGGATGCCCTGGGCGAAGTGGCGGAAATCCGCATGGCCAACTTCCTGCGCGGTCCCTTCGACACCACCGAACAACAGATGCCCCGGCTGTATCGCGCCTACCGACGCTTTATCGCCCTGACCCGCGAAGCCCGGTTCCGGGTGATCCAGCGCCTCGATCCGGGCCAGCTCTGGTGTTTCGACAACCGCCGCACCCTGCACGCGCGCAATGCCTTCGACCCGGCCAGCGGCGCCCGACACTTCCAGGGCTGCTACATCGACCGCGACGAACTGCTCTCCAGAATCCTCGTGCTGCAACGCTGATCCTCACCCCGCCAGCACCGGCTCCCGGTAGGAGCCGGCTTGCCGGCGAAACTTGCCGGCAGCCTTCCCCAGGCAAAAAAAAGCCCCGATCAAGCCGTGACAGGATCGAGGCAGGGACTACTGCTGAGGAGCTGCGGTGAGAAGGTGACCAAACCATCACGACGCCAGCTGGGTTCAGTCTGCCGATTCGGCCCTGACTCCAGTTAGCCGAAAGCGACGTGTTCATAGGTAAAAGGGTCATGCCGGCTATCATCGGCCCTCGGCAACCCATCCAACAACTTCCGCAAAACAGATATAAAACTACAACCTTGTTTGATCAAACGTCTTCCATGAAACGAACAACCGTAATATAAAAATAACCAATCTTCCCCCAATCATCTCTTTTATTGTAGATAGTTTCTTCGGAGCTCATTCTAATGTGATACGTGATGCCGGTTTTCTTGTCTTCGTAAGAGGTCATCCCTCTAACTTCCCAGAGACAACAAACAAACTTCAGATACTCACTCACACCAAATTTATCATGCAGATACTGTTCTACTGCTTGTGCATCCCTTCCTTTAATCCGATATAGGGCGGTCAAAGGAGCACTTTGCCTCTCTGGTTCCGAATCGCATTTAACATATTCGATAGTATCTGAAACCCCCACCATCGCCCTCAAAAAGTCCCCACATTCATCCGCTGCCGAAGCGACATGAGAAGATAGGCACAACAATACAGACACGCAAATACTGAAAAACACCCTCATCAACTACTGCTCCACTATTAGATAACCCACAAATTTTCCCTGAGCCCCAGGCACGCGCTTATTGATCAGATACTCATATAAAGCATTCCACTTTATTAACTCATAGAGCGTTACACACCCTTCTGACACATGACCAATATGTATATATCGCGTACTGTTGGTTTCCGTACCCTCCAAGGCAATAGGAAACCAGACATCGGTGCAAATTATCTTCCCAGGATAAGCAGCTCTATATCCCGAAGTGTCAACTTCTGCGTGAGAGAAATCAGGGGCCATGATTCGGTGCCTACCTGGGGCTATGGGCGTAAACGCCCTGCCCCAGACGCTGTTAAGCGTAACCCTTGCGCTGATTCCTGAAAACTCAGCCACAGCCCACTGCTGAGTGAATGCAAAATTCTTGATTTCTGACCTGACCCCTGTCTCTAAATTCGCGTATTTCACTCGGATCGTTGCCGCATTTTTTTCTGGCCCAATGTCAGACAGATACAAGGGGACATTGCGGTGACTCAAAGCCACTTCTTTACCAATAAAGCCACTATTGCCATCCTTCACTTGGAAGTGAGCATATTTTTCTGACGCTTTCACCATGACCAATTTGGTGTATTCACACAAATAGATAAAACTCGCCTCATGGGAAAACATAGGTCTAAAGCCCAGCCAGCCCTTGTCATCCGCCCGTCTCACATACTTGGTCGTTACCCCGACACGTTGCCGAGCGCTCACATCCCGGGTAGCGGCATGCACATTATTCGCAAGCACAATCTGACTCATGAACAACGCCTCAAACCGAGTCATCCGGGTCTATTTGGAGCAGCCCGCTGACGTCAGTAAAAAACCGTTGCGTCAATCCATTTTGATCCGTAATGCCCCTATATACCTTGCCGTCCGGCGTCACGACCTTGTACTTGAAATCAGGCACAGGTTCGCCATCGGTATCCAGCAGCTCAAACTGTGCGTTGTGGCGGTGCTGAATGGCCAATGGCGTGATGGAGGTAAACTCAGCAACGGTGACCGTAGTCCCGATAATGACCGTTCCCGACCCGCCAATAACCACATTGCCGTGGCTACCCAACGAATCCGTGGTGGCCACGGGTCGTCCATTGATCAGCACATTGCTGATCAAGTTACCCGTCAGAACCGCTCCACAGGCTGTCTGGTCACCCTCACGAGCAACGGGTAATCCATCGAAAATGACATCGGGCGAGCCACTGACGATGGGATTCACGCCATGCCCGGGAATTGGGCAGGCGGTGAGGTCGGTGGCTCGTGCGGCGGGCTTCCCTGACATGATGATTGCTCCTTGAGAATGGCGTTCAGCGATAACGCCTGAATCATTGCGCTACCTCTTATGCCGCCAGGAGCCAGGTCAAACAAGGCGGAAAAATCTGAAATGCAAGTCAGATCCATAGCAGCGCGACAACCGGCTCCAGGCCACCGAGTTAGCCGAAAACGACCTGTTCATAGGTAAACGGGCCATCACGACAATCTGCCCTTGCCGCCACCCGGACGCCCTACCAGAATCGGTTGACGACCACGCTCCCTGAACAAGGATAAAAGTCATGATGCATGCGGATCTGATTGACCAGGACGACCTGCTGGGACAACTCCGGGCCCTGGGTTTCGAAATGCCCGCTGGCGCCAGCGCCGAGCAGGCCTGCGAATGTGCGGTAAGGGGTTTGAGCGACGCGCGGGCCAAGGCGCTCAAGGGCATGGTGGAGCAGATGCTCACCGGCAATGCGACCATTCTGCCGGCGGTGCGCCAGGCCATCGACCGTCAGTTGCTGCCGGCCCTGGCCGAATACCTGCAGCACAAGCGCGCGTGAATGTCCCCAACGCCTGAGTCGGTTGCTAGAGTCCGCTCTTCCCACACCGACACAGGCCATTTCCTCATGATCCGCATTCAATCCGGCGCCCTCAGCGAACAGTCCGACTGGCTGCAATTGCGCCGGGAGCTATGGCCCGACTGCCCGCCTCAAGAGCACCAAGCGGAAATCCGCCAGATGCTGGCAGAACCTCAGCGCTATGGCTGCTGGCTGGCCTATGGGGCAGACGGGGTGGCGGCAGGACTGGCCGAGGCGGCGTTGCGCCACGACTACGTCAACGGTACCGAAAGCTCGCCGGTGGTCTTTCTCGAAGGGATCTATGTGGCTCCCGAGTCCCGCCGCCAGGGCATCGCCCAGCGGCTGATCGAGCAGGTGGCTGCATGGGGACGACAACAAGGCTGCGTGGAGCTGGCCTCGGATACCAGCCTGGACAATCTGCCCAGCCAGACCCTGCACCACGCGCTGGGTTTCGAGGAAACCGAGCGCGTGGTGTATTTCAAGAAACGCCTGTGACTACAGGCGCACGCTGGCGAAGGTCGATTCGTTGCGCGCCTGGCTCAGGGCCGACAGCGGGCCGGACAGCGGCGCCAGGACCATGGCTTGCGGCAGCGGCATCATCGCCACCTGCTGGGTGGTGTTGGAACCGATGCGCTCGTCACGGGGCGGAATGCCGAAGTACTCGCGGTAGCACTTGGAGAAGTGCGGCGTCGAGACGAAACCACAGACCGAGGCCACTTCGATGATCGACATCGGCGTCTGCTTGAGCAGTTGCCGCGCGCGGATCAGCCGCAGCTTGAGGTAATAGCGCGACGGCGAGCAATGCAGGTACTTCTGGAATAGCCGCTCCAGCTGACGCCGGGACACGGCGACGTACACCGCCAACTCGTCCAGATCGATCGGCTCTTCGAGGTTGGCCTCCATCAGCGCGACGATTTCCTGAAGCTTGGGCTGGTTGGTGCCAAGCATGTGCTTGAGGGGCACGCGCTGGTGATCCTGTTCGTTGCGGATGCGTTCGTAGACGAACATCTCCGAGATCGCCGCCGACAACTCACGGCCATGATCGCGGCTGATCAAGTGCAGCATCATGTCCAGCGGCGCGGTGCCGCCGGAGCTGGTGAAGCGGTTGCGGTCGAGGGTGAACAGGCGGGTGCTCATGGCCACCCGGGGAAAGGCTTCCTGCATCGACGCCAGGCATTCCCAGTGCACGCTGCAATCGAAACCGTCCAGCAGGCCGGCGCAGGCCAGGGCCCAGCTGCCGGTGCACACCGCGCCGAGGCGACGGGACTGGCGCGCCTGGCTTTGCAGCCAGGACACATGTTCACGGGTCACGGTGCGCTGGATGCCGATGCCACCGCAGACGATCACGGTGTCGAGGCTGGGGGCTTTGTGCATGGAGGCGTCGGGGGTGATTTGCAGACCGTCACTGGCCCAGACCTGACCGCCATCGACGCTGAGGGTGGTCCAGCGATACAGCTCGCGGCCGGACAGTTGGTTGGCCATGCGCAGGGGTTCGACTGCGGAGGCCAGGGAAATCAGCGTGAAATTGTCCAGCAGCAGAAAGCCGATGGATTGAGGCGCACGGTTCTGGGGTTGGGCCCCGGAGTTGAACGACGTCATCGCGATATCTCCTCACACAAAGCGGGTGATGGCCTCAGGCGGAGGCTCTTTTTATGTGCCCTGCGACGCTTCGGAGGCGGGCTTGGTATTCACAGAGCAATTGCCATGCCTAAAGTTGAATGGGCATTCAATAACTCCTGAAAACGACGTCGCGACGCGTCTATATAGCCCTTGTCAATGTGCGGATAAGAAGCGCCGAAAGGCGCGGCGCACAGGCGCCGACAAAAGCGGTGAGCAGTTAGGTAGCACTTGGGCCGCCAAGGCGTTGCGCCGAGGCCGGCGAGTGTCACTCAAAGCACAGCGCGCCGACCCACCGACTGGTCCGCCGGCGCACCGGGCAACTTGTCTATTCGCGACGCGCTAAAAGGTGGCGCGCGGTGGCCCGAGTGAGCCATTTGCGCGCGCCGACGTCCCTGGTTCGCATGCGGCTGGCCAGCGAGGGCGGCTCAGCATTCCACCGCGCTCACGGCCAGGCCGCCACGGGACGTCTCCTTGTATTTGTCGTGCATATCGGCGCCGGTATCGCGCATGGTGCGGATCACCCGGTCCAGGGAAATGAAGTGCTGGCCGTCACCGCGCAAGGCCATCTGCGCGGCATTGATCGCCTTCACCGCGGCAATCGCGTTGCGCTCGATGCAGGGCACCTGCACCAGTCCGCCCACCGGGTCGCAGGTCAGGCCCAGGTTGTGCTCCAGGCCGATTTCCGCGGCGTTGCACAACTGCTCGGGGCTGGCCCCGAGAATCTCCGCCAGCCCCGCCGCCGCCATGGCGCAGGCCGAGCCCACCTCGCCCTGGCAGCCGACTTCGGCCCCGGAGATCGAAGCGTTCTTCTTGCACAGGATGCCGATGGCCGCCGCGCCGAGGAAGAAATCCACCACGTTGGCGTCAGTCACGTCCTCGCTGAATTTCATGAAGTAGTGCAGCACCGCCGGAATGATCCCCGCCGCGCCGTTGGTGGGTGCGGTGACCATGCGTCCACCGGCGGCGTTCTCCTCGTTCACCGCCAGGGCGAACAGGTTGACCCACTCCATGGCGCTCAAGGTGGAGCCGATCACATTGGGCTTGTTCAGTTCCTGCAGGCTGCGATGCAGCTTGGCCGCGCGCCTGCGCACATTGAGCCCGCCGGGCAGGATGCCTTCGTGCTTGAGCCCCTGTTCCACGCAATCCTGCATCGCGCGCCACAGCGCCATCAGGCCGCTGCGGATTTCCTCCTCCGAACGCCAGACCTTCTCGTTGGCCAGCATCAGCTCGGCAACCCGCAGGTTGTGCTTCTGGCACAGGTTGAGCAGTTCCACCGCGCTGGAGAAGTCATAAGGCAGCTCGCTGCGATCCAGGTCCGCCACGCCACTGCTGGCCTGGGCCTGGTCGACGACAAAACCGCCGCCCACTGAATAGTAGGTATCGCGGTACAGCTCCGTGCCTTCCGCCTCTGCCACCAGGGTCATGGCGTTGGGGTGAAAGGGCAGGTTCTCGTCCAGGAGGCGCATGTCCCGAGCCCAGAAGAACGGCACCGGCAGGCGCCCGTCCAGCAGCAAGGTGTCGCTGTCGCGCAACTGCTGGATGCGCGGGCCGATCAGCGCAGGGTCGATCGCGTCCGGCCACTCCCCCATCAGCCCCATGATCACCGCGTTGTCGCTGCCATGGCCGATGCCGGTGGCCGACAGCGAGCCGAACAACTGCACCTCGACCCGCCGCACCTGCTCCAGCAGGTGCCTTTCCTTCAATGCCTGGACGAACAGCGCCGCGGCACGCATGGGGCCGACGGTGTGGGAACTGGAGGGGCCGATGCCGATCTTGAACAAGTCGAAAACACTGATAGCCATTACTGCTTAACTCCTCGATGAGCACAGTCCAGGCGTCGAAAACGCCCTCTGACGGAGCTGCTACGCTCAAGCTGCAATCCGCCGAGAAGGGCGCATCATCAGGCTTTTACAGCGACTCGCGGCGTCTGACACCGACC
Organism: Pseudomonas sp. Os17; assembly: GCF_001547895.1. NCBI lineage: Bacteria > Pseudomonadati > Pseudomonadota > Gammaproteobacteria > Pseudomonadales > Pseudomonadaceae > Pseudomonas > Pseudomonas sp. Os17. The sequence goes on from NZ_AP014627.1 coordinate 6,356,355, forward strand.
CACTCATGCCCACCAACGCCGCCTGGCGCGAGGCTCGGGTTCTGGGCGTTTTTTGCGGTGCAGATGCAGGAAAAAATGCCCGGAAACACTGTAAGCGACCTCACCGACACTGGATGCGACCCTCCCTGTACTGGATACGACGCACCCCGTAGGCGACAGTTTTTCACTGGTACATGATCAGTCTCGACTCGATTGCAAGGCACGGTGGTAGAGCTGTCCCCGGCACACCAACCGCCACACTTATAAGCGCGGTCCATACGCCGCCAGAAAAACATCCAGGAGTCCCCCCTATGAAAGGTTCCCCGTCGTTGTTGTTGGCCGCCATGCTGAGTCTGCCGCTTCTGGCACACGCCGCAGAACCGGAGCAATGCAGCACCGTAAACTTCTCCGATGTCGGCTGGACCGATATCACCGTGACCACCGCCACCACCAGCGTCGTGCTCAACGCCCTGGGCTACAAGACCAAGACCACGATGATTTCCGTGCCGGTGACCTACAAGTCCCTGGCCGATGGCAAGAACATGGACGTGTTCCTCGGCAACTGGATGCCGACCATGGAAAACGACATCAAGCCCTACCGCGACGCCGGCACCGTGGAAACCGTGCGGGCCAACCTGGAAAACGCCAAGTACACCCTGGCAGTGCCCGAGTCGCTGTATGACAAGGGCCTGAAAGACTTCGCCGACATCGTCAAGTTCAAGAAGGAGCTGGACGGCAAGATCTACGGCATCGAGCCGGGCAACGATGGCAACCGCACCATCCAGACGATGATCGACAAGAACGCCTTCGGCCTCAAGGACGCCGGCTTCAAGGTGGTGGAGTCCAGCGAAGCGGGCATGCTGTCCCAGGTCGAGCGTGCTCAGCGACGCGACACCGCGGTGGTGTTCCTGGGCTGGGAACCGCACCCGATGAACACGCGCTTCAAGATGAAGTACCTGACCGGGGGCGACGAGTACTTCGGCCCCAACTTCGGCCAGGCCACCATCTACACCAACACCCGCAAGGGCTACACCAGCGAGTGCAGCAACGTTGGCCAGTTGCTGAAGAACCTGTCGTTCACCCTGAACATGGAAAGCACCCTGATGGGCAACGTGCTGGACGACAAGATGAAGCCTGACGCGGCCGCCAAGGCCTGGCTGAAGAAAAACCCACAGGTGCTCGATACCTGGCTCGCCGGCGTGACCACCATTGACGGTAAACCTGGCCTGGAAGCCGTGAAAGCCAAGCTTGCCCAGTAATCGCTTACGCCGGGCGGGCTTGCCCGCCCGGGCTGTTTTTTCCTTGCATGCGGACGTTCAATACCATGCTCACTGATCAGAAAATCCCCCTGGGCCAGTACATCGCGGCTTTCGTAGAGTGGTTGACGAAACACGGTGCCAGCACCTTCGACGCGATCGCTACCACCCTGGAAACCATGATCCACGGCGTCACGTTCGCGTTGACCTGGTTCAATCCCCTGGCCCTGATCGGCCTGATCGCCCTGCTGGCGCACCTGATTCAGCGCAAATGGGGCCTGACTGTTTTCGTCGTGCTCTCCTTCCTGCTGATCCTCAACCTGGGGTACTGGCAGGAAACCATGGAAACCCTGGCCCAGGTGCTGTTTGCCACCCTGGTCTGCGTGCTGATCGGCGTGCCCCTGGGCATCGTCGCCGCGCACAAGCCGCTGTTCTACACCATGATGCGTCCGGTCCTGGACCTGATGCAGACCGTTCCCACTTTCGTCTACCTGATCCCGACCCTGACCCTGTTCGGCCTGGGGGTGGTGCCCGGCCTGATTTCCACCGTGGTGTTCGCCATCGCCGCGCCGATTCGCCTGACCTACCTGGGCATTCGCGATGTTCCACAAGAGTTGATGGATGCGGGCAAGGCCTTTGGCTGTTCGCGCCGTCAGTTGTTGTCGCGCATTGAGTTGCCCCACGCCATGCCGAGCATCGCCGCCGGCATCACCCAGTGCATCATGCTGTCGCTGTCGATGGTGGTGATCGCCGCCCTGGTCGGCGCCGACGGCCTGGGCAAACCCGTGGTCAACGCACTCAATACCGCCGACATTGCCCTGGGCTTTGAAGCCGGTCTGGCCATCGTGCTGCTGGCGATCATGCTCGACCGTATCTGCAAACAACCTGAAGCCAAAGTAGGGGGTGACGCATGAGCATAATCCGCTTCGACAACGTAGACGTTATCTTCTCCAAGGACCCTCGGGAGGCGCTCAAGCTGCTGGACCAGGGCATGACCCGCAACGAGATCCTGAAAAAGACCGGGCAGATCGTCGGCGTGGAAAAAGCCAGCCTGGACATCCAGAAAGGCGAGATCTGCGTACTCATGGGCCTTTCCGGCTCCGGCAAGTCCAGCCTGCTGCGCTGCATCAACGGCCTCAACACCGTGAGCCGCGGCAAGCTGTTCGTCGAACACGAAGGCAAGCAGATCGACATTGCCTCCTGCACCCCCGCCGAGCTGAAGATGATGCGCACCAAGCGCATTGCCATGGTGTTCCAGAAGTTCGCCCTGATGCCCTGGCTGACGGTGCGCGAGAACATCAGTTTCGGCCTGGAGATGCAGGGCCGTCCCGAGAAGGAACGGCGCAAGCTGGTGGACGAGAAGCTCGAACTGGTGGGCCTGACCCAATGGCGCAACAAGAAGCCCGACGAACTGTCCGGCGGCATGCAGCAGCGGGTCGGCCTGGCCCGCGCCCTGGCCATGGACGCCGACATCCTGCTGATGGACGAACCCTTCTCGGCCCTCGACCCGCTGATCCGCCAGGGCCTGCAGGACGAACTGCTGGAGCTGCAACGCAAGTTGAGCAAGACCATCGTCTTCGTCAGCCATGACCTGGACGAAGCCCTGAAACTGGGGAGCCGCATCGCCATCATGAAAGACGGGCGGATCATCCAGTACAGCAATCCGGAAGAGATCGTGCTCAATCCTGCGGACGACTATGTGCGCACCTTCGTCGCCCACACCAATCCGCTGAACGTGCTCTGCGGGCGCAGCCTGATGCGCAGCCTGGACAACTGCAAGCGGGTCAACGGCTCGGTGTGCCTGGACCCGGGTGGCGATTCCTGGCTCGACCTGGCGGAAGGCAACACCATCAAGGGCGCGCGGCGCAATGGCTCGCACTTGGACCTGCAGAACTGGGTTCCGGGGCAGTCCGTGGAAGAACTGGGCCGGCGTCCGACCCTGGTGGACTCCAACATCGGCATGCGCGACGCGCTGCAGATCCGCTACCAGACCGGCAACAAACTGGTGCTCCACGACAACCAGAAAGTGGTGGGCATCCTTGGCGACAGCGAGCTCTACCACGCGCTGCTCGGCAAGAACCTGGGTTAAGCAGCAGACACAAAAACGCCGCGAGCAATCGCGGCGTTTTGCTTTAACCACCAACCACCTTCTGTAGGAGCTGGCTTGCCAGCGAACAGGCCCTGAAGCCTTGCAGTGCCCTTGAGGGCGCCTTCGCCGGCAAGCCGGTTCCTACAGCAGGTGGAACCGCTCCGTCGGGAGCGGATCGCTACTTCACTCAGCTATAGACACGGCCGAGGAGCTGCCGATGGCTTTCGAACTGATCGAGCACATCACGGGTGATCTGCTCCTGGGTGAAGCCCATCAAGTCGTATTCCTGGCTGCCGTTGTGCAGGTAGACCTCGGCGCGGTAGAAACGACTACGGACTTCGCTGTCCGCCCCTTCCGGCTGGGCCGATTCGCTCGGCGCCGCCAGGTAGCCGTCCAGGCTCACTTCATAGACGAAGGGATTGCCCTCCTCCATTTCCACCCGCAGGCCCAACAGGTTCTTGGACTTGCCCAGGTTGGTCTGCACCTCATGGCCGAGGTTGCGCAGTTGCGCGGCGGCTTCCTGCAGGGCCGGGCTGATGTGCTTGTCCATGTAGCGCTGGACCACCGACTGGGTCGGTTGCAGGTCCAGCTGGCTCAGGCGCTCGCTGAAACCGCGACGCCCGCGCTCGGCCAGTTGCGCTTGTTCCTGCTCGATCTGCACGTCCTGGCGCATGGCCTTGTGCAAGCCGAACATGAAGCAGATCAGCACCACCGAGAACGGCAGGCCGGCCAGCACCACCATGGTCTGCATGGCTTCGAAGTTGCCGGCAAACAACAGACCGATGGTCACCAGGGTGATCACCACCGACCAGAAGATCCGCAGCCAGTGCGGGGCGTCTTCGTCGACGTTGCCGCCCTTGCAGGACAGGTTGGCCATCATCACCGCGCCGGAGTCGGCAGGGGTCAGGAACAGCACGAAGCCGACGAAGATCGAGACACCGATGACAATCTTCGAGGCCGGGTAGTGTTCAAGCAGCTGGTAGATCGCCATGGACGGTTGTTCCAGGGCCGTCTTGCCCAGCTCTACCGCTCCCTGGTTCACCACCAGGTCCAGGGCCGAGTTACCGAAGATCGACAGCCAGGCCAGGGTGAAGCCCAGGGGAATCAGCAGTACGCCGGCCACCAGTTCACGCACGGTGCGACCGCGGGAGATACGCGCAATGAACATGCCCACGAATGGGGCCCAGGAAATCCACCAGGCCCAGTAGAACAGGGTCCACAGGCCCAGCCAGCGGTCGGACTTGGCGTTGTCGCCTTCGTACACGTAGAGGTCGAAGGTCTTGAGCACCACGCCGTTGAGGTAGTCGCCGATGTTCTGCACGAAGCCGTTGAGCAGGTGCAGGGTCGGACCGAACAGCAGGACGAAGATCAACAGGCCGCTGAACAGCACGATGTTCAGGTTGGACAGGCGGCGAATGCCGTTTTCCACACCGGACACGGCGGCGATGGTGGCCACCGTGCTCATGACGATGATCACGATCAGCAGGTTGGTGTTGCTGTGCTCCATGCCGAACAGGTTTTCCAGGCCGGAAGACACCTGCATCGAGCCGATCCCCAGGTTGGTCACCAGGCCCAGCAGGGTCACGAACATGCCGAAACCGTCCACCGCGTGGCCGGCAGCGCCCTTGACCCAGCGCTCGCCCACCAGCGGGTACAACGCCGAACGCAGCGCCAACGGCTGGTTATGCCGGTAGGCGAAGTACGCCACCGCCAAACCCACCAGCGCATAGATCGCCCAGCCGTGCAGGCCCCAGTGCAGGAAGGTCAGTTGCAGCGCCTGGCGTGCCGCCAGGTTGCTGCCGGGTACGCCTTCGGGCGGGTTGAAGTAGTGGTCCAGGGGCTCGGAAGCACCGAAGTACAACAGCGAGATGCCGATGCCGGAGGAGAACAGCATCCCGGCCCAGGCGCCGTAGCTGAAGTCCGGGGTGTCTTGCTTGGTCCCCAGCTTGAGCTTGCCGTAGGAGGAGAACGCCAGGCCCACCACGAACACCAGGTAGGCGGCGATCACCACCATGTAGTACCAGCCGAAGCTGCGGGACAACCAGGCCTGGGCAATGCCCAGCAATCTGCCGGCCTCTTGCGGGGCGATGATCAGAATGGCGGTCAACAACAGGATCAGCGCGGTGGAGGTGTAGAACACCCAACCGTTGACCCGCACCTTCTCCGGTGGGGTCTTTATAAGAGAGGCAGAACTCATTGCACAGATGCTCCAGGCAGTGCGAGAGAAGGACACAAGGCAACACCGCACCCGACCAATCGGTTAGTTGGCAGCCGATCATCGGGTGATATAAAGACACCCCGAAAAAGCCCGAAACCGCAAAAGCCGCGTTGTGCACCCGCATCCAAGGTCAGTGACGAACCTGCAGCTCGTCGCCTGTTCCCCGGAGCGTCCTGCCCCTTCAACACGTCCTTACTCTTGCCGGTCCACGCCATGCCACGTGTAAGTTTTGGGCTATTTCGGAGGTCGTTTTCCCGCCGTCCGCGAGTAGGAAAACCTCCCCAGGCAGCGACGATTTGTCGCAGATCTTATTCTTTGTTGATTGAACGTTCAATCAAAACAAAATAGACTGGCCCACAAGTCGACCGGCGTCATACGCCCGCCGACAGGCCTAAGGAGAGGTATCAGATGCCCAAGGTCGGTATGCAACCCATACGCCGCCAGCAATTGATCGAAGCCACGCTGCAAGCGGTCGATCAGGTCGGAATGGGGGACGCCAGCATTGCGCTGATCGCCCGTTTGGCCGGTGTTTCAAACGGCATCATCAGTCACTACTTTCGGGACAAGAACGGCCTGATCGCAGCGACGATGGGTTACATCATGAGCATGCTCAACGAAGGCGTCCGAGCACGCCGCCAGGCCCTGACGGACGACAGCCCGCGCGCTCACCTGAAAGTGATCATCGAGGGCAACTTCGATGCCAGCCAGGTGAACGGCCCGGCAATGAAAACCTGGTTGGCCTTCTGGGCCTCCAGCATGCACCAGCCCGATTTGCACAGGTTGCAGCGGATCAACGACCACCGCTTGTATTCCAACCTGTGTTGCCAGTTCCGCCGTGCCCTGCCGCTCTACCATGCGCGCAAGGCAGCTCGCGGCCTGGCGGCTTTGATCGACGGTTTGTGGTTGCGTGGTGCCTTGTCGGGTGATGCATTCGATACCGACCAGGCGATACGGATCGCTTACGAATACATGGATCTACAACTGGCTAAGCAGGAGCGCCAGAGCACAAAAGACACGCTCGGCCCCTGACCCGCCACTGATCAACGTGTCCTGAACTTCGGGATACGCCCGGTGGTCAAGCCCACTACTTAATGCACTTGCGAGGACACTATGGCCCGTTTCGGACTGCAAAAACTCTACATCGACGGCGGCTACACCGATGCCGGCAGCGACGCTACCTTCGATGCCATCAACCCGGCCAACGGTGAAGTTCTCGCACAAGTGCAACGTGCGACCTTTGACGACGTGGAACGCGCCGTGGTCAGCGCCGAAAAAGGCCAGAAGATCTGGGCCGCCATGACCGCCATGGAGCGTTCGCGCATCCTGCGTCGTGCCGTGGAAATCCTCCGCGAGCGCAACGACGAACTGGCCGCTCTGGAAACCCTGGACACCGGTAAAGCCTTCTCCGAAACCAAGTACGTGGACATCGTCACCGGCGCCGACGTGCTGGAATACTACGCAGGCCTAGTACCGGCCATCGAAGGCGAGCAGATCCCGCTGCGCACCACATCCTTCGTCTACACCCGTCGCGAGCCGCTGGGCGTGGTCGCCGGCATCGGCGCCTGGAACTACCCGATCCAGATCGCCCTGTGGAAATCCGCGCCAGCCCTGGCCGCCGGCAACGCAATGATCTTCAAGCCCAGCGAAGTCACCTCGCTGACCACCCTGAAACTGGCCGAGATCTACACCGAAGCCGGCGTACCGGCGGGCGTGTTCAACGTCCTGACCGGCAGCGGCCGTGAAGTCGGCACCTGGCTGACCGAGCACCCGCGCATCGAGAAAGTCTCCTTCACCGGCGGCACCGACACCGGCAAGAAGGTCATGGCCAGCGCTTCCAGCTCGTCGCTCAAAGACGTGACCATGGAACTGGGCGGCAAGTCGCCGCTGATCATCTTCGACGACGCCGACCTGGATCGCGCCGCCGACACCGCCATGATGGCCAACTTCTACAGCTCCGGTCAGGTCTGCACCAACGGCACTCGCGTGTTCGTACCGAGCCACCTGAAAGCCGCTTTCGAAGCCAAGATCGCCGAGCGTGTTGCGCGCATCCGCATCGGCAACCCGGAAGACGAAAACACCAACTTCGGTCCGTTGGTCAGCTTCCAGCACATGGAAAGCGTGCTGGGCTACATCGCCAAGGGCAAGGAAGAAGGTGCCCGCGTACTGTGCGGCGGCGAGCGCCTGACCGACGGCGAATTCGCCAAGGGTGCCTTCGTGGCACCAACCGTGTTCACCGACTGCACCGACGACATGACCATCGTCCGTGAAGAAATCTTCGGCCCGGTGATGGCGATCCTGACCTACGAAACCGAGGAAGAAGTGATCCGCCGTGCCAACGACACCGACTTCGGCCTGGCCGCCGGTATCGTCACCAAGGATCTGAACCGCGCCCACCGCGTGATTCATCAGCTCGAAGCCGGTATCTGCTGGATCAACGCCTGGGGCGAATCCGACGCCAAGATGCCGGTTGGCGGCTACAAGCAGTCGGGTGTTGGCCGTGAGAACGGCATCAGCTCGCTGAACAACTTCACCCGCATCAAGTCGGTACAGGTCGAGCTGGGCGACTACGCCTCGGTGTTCTAAGCAGCCGCTAGCAGCCAGCTACAAGCGGCAAGCCAGGGCAACAGCCTGGCTTGCCGCCTGCTCCTCATTCAATGCCAAGCCCGCTTCGCTGCCTTTAACTTGCAGCTTGAAGCTTGAGGCTTGCAGCTCTCCACGGAGGCTCCAATGGCCCAAGAATTCGATTACATCATCATCGGTGCCGGCTCGGCCGGTAACACCCTGGCGACCCGTCTGACTGAAGACGAGGGCGTCACCGTCCTGCTGCTGGAAGCCGGCGGCCCGGACTACCGTTTCGACTTCCGGACCCAGATGCCGGCGGCCCTGGCCTTCCCTCTGCAAGGCCGGCGCTACAACTGGGCCTACGAGACCGACCCGGAGCCACACATGGACGGTCGGCGCATGGAGTGCGGTCGCGGCAAGGGCCTGGGCGGCTCGTCGCTGATCAACGGCATGTGCTACATCCGCGGCAACGCCATGGACTATGACGGTTGGGCCAAACTGCCAGGCCTGGAAGACTGGACCTACCTGGACTGCCTGCCGTACTTCCGCAAGGCGGAAACCCGTGACATCGGCCCCAACGACTACCACGGTGGCGAAGGCCCGGTCAGCGTGACCACGCCCAAGGCCGGCAACAACCCGCTGTTCCACGCCATGGTCGAAGCCGGCGTGCAGGCCGGGTACCCGCGTACCGAAGACCTGAACGGCTACCAGCAGGAAGGCTTCGGCCCGATGGACCGTACCGTGACCCCCAAAGGCCGTCGCTCCAGCACTGCCCGTGGCTACCTGGACATCGCCAAGAAGCGTTCGACCCTGACCATCGTCACCCACGCCCTGACCGACAAGATCCTCTTCGAGGGCAAGCGCGCCGTGGGCGTGAGCTACCTGCAAGGCAGCACCGAAGAGCGCGTGGAAGCCCGCGCCCGCAAGGAAGTGATCGTCAGCTCCGGCGCCATCGCCTCGCCGCAACTGCTGCAACGCTCCGGCGTCGGCCCGCGGGCCCTGCTGGAAAGCCTGGACATCCCGGTGGTTCACGACCTGCCGGGCGTCGGCGAGAACCTGCAGGACCACCTGGAGCTGTACCTGCAGTACGCCTGCACCCAGCCCGTTTCGCTGTACCCATCGCTGCTGTGGTGGAACCAGCCGGCCATCGGTGCCGAGTGGCTATTCAACGGCACCGGTATCGGCGCCAGCAACCAGTTCGAAGCCGGCGGTTTCATCCGCACCCGTCCGGAGTTCGCCTGGCCGAACATCCAGTACCACTTCCTGCCGGTGGCGATTAACTACAACGGCAGCAACGGCGTGAAAGAGCACGGTTTCCAGGCGCACATGGGCTCCATGCGCTCGCCGAGCCGTGGTCGCGTGCAGCTCAAGTCCAAGGACCCGCGCCAGCACCCGAGCATCCTCTTCAACTACATGGCCACCGAGCAGGACTGGCAGGAATTCCGCGACGGCATCCGCCTGACCCGGGAAATCATGCAGCAGCCGGCCCTGGATGCCTTCCGCGGTCGCGAGATCAGCCCGGGTATCGAAGTGCAAACCGATGAGCAGCTGGACAAGTTCATCCGCGAGCACGCCGAGACCGCGTTCCACCCGTCCTGCTCGTGCAAGATGGGCACCGACGACATGGCGGTAGTCGACGGCCAGGGTCGCGTGCACGGCATGCAGGGCCTGCGCGTGGTGGATGCCTCGATCATGCCGATCATCACCACCGGCAACCTCAACGCGCCGACCATCATGATGGCCGAGAAAATCGCCGACAAGATCCGTGGCCGTCAGCCGCTGCCCCGCAGCAAGGCCGACTACTACGTAGCCGGCGACGCTCCGGTACGTGGCAAGCCGCTGCGCGACGTCACTGCGACCGCCCAGTAAGCGACACGGGCGCCGACCGCAAGGGTCGGCGCCCTGCTTCACTTCCCCGCCTCCCCCCAGAACTACATCCTTGATCGCAGCCTCCGGCAGCGGCTACAGTTCTGCAACTTGCACATCCCCTTCGCCCCTGAGCCCATCAGCCTCTACACCTGTAGAAGCCAGCTTGCTGGCGAAACGCGCCAGCCCGCTCGCGCGCCTCACAAGGAGGTCCCCCATGTTCGACTTTCACCCCCAGCTCAAGCAGCGCTTCGCTGCCTTGCGCACGGGCGCAGAATTCTTTTCCCTGCGCTATGTGCGCGAGTCGAACCAGTACCTGTCGGTACGCAAGAACATCGCCGAACCACCGAGCCTGGGCCGTGACGAAGGGGCGATGCTGACCGTGCGGGTACGTGGCGTGGAAGCCTACGCCGCCACCAACGACCTGTCGCAACGTGGCCTGCAGGCAGCCCTCGAGCGGGCCGAGCAACAGGCCCGGGTGATTGCCGCCCACGCCCTGCTGGACCTGCGCGAGCAGCCGGTGTCCAGCCACCGCGGGGACTACCTTTCGCCGAACCTGGAGCAAGCATTTCCGTCCCTCAGCGACTGCTACCAGTTGCTGGGCGACGAGTCGGCCTCGGTGCCCAAGGATGAACGCCTGGTGAACTGGCAAGTGGGCATCGGCGTGACCCAGGTCGAGCAGATCTACCTCAACAGCGCCGGCGCCGAGCTGCGCCAGGCCCAGCGCTTCGTCTACCCGGGCCTGGACGTGACCGCCTACGACGGCAGCGACAGCCAGACCCGCAGCCTGGGCCGGGAAAACTTCGGCCAGCAGGGCGCCGGCGATGTGATCAGCCGCTGCGGCCTGCTGGGGGCCGCGCCCCGAGTGGCCGACCAGGCCCTGCAACTGCTACTGGCGCCGAACACCCCGCAAGGCCAGCGCGACCTGCTGCTGATGCCGGATCAGATGATGCTGCAGATCCACGAATCCATCGGTCACCCCCTGGAGCTGGACCGCATTCTGGGCGACGAACGCAACTACGCCGGCACCAGCTTCGTCAAACAGGAAGACTTCGGCCGCCTGCAATACGGCTCCTCCCTGCTCAACGTGACCTTCGACCCACAGATCCCCGAGGAACTGGCCAGCTACAGCCATGACGACGACGGCAGCGCCGCCAGCAAACAGTTCCTGATCCGCGAAGGCCTGCTGGTGCGGCCGCTGGGCAGCGCCCTGTCGCAATACCGCAGCGGCCTCGACGGGGTTGCCAACAGCCGCGCCAGCAGCTGGAACCGCGCCCCCATCGACCGCATGGCCAACCTCAACGTCGAGCCCGGCGACCAGCCCCTGGACCGCCTGATCGGCCAGATCGAGCACGGCATCCTGATGTCCACCAACCGTTCCTGGTCCATCGACGATGCGCGCAACAAGTTCCAGTTCGGCTGCGAATGGGGCCAGCTGATCGAGAACGGCGAGCTCAAGGGCGTGGTCAAGAACCCCAACTACCGGGGCATTTCCGCGCAGTTCTGGCGCAACCTCTGCGCGGTGGGCGATCGCAGCACCTTCCAGGTCCTGGGCACGCCCAACTGCGGCAAGGGCGAACCCAACCAGGTGATCCGCGTGGGCCATGCTTCGCCGGCCTGCGTGTTCAGCAAGATTGACGTATTTGGAGGAGATGCCTGATGACCAGGACGATGAATCAGGCCGAGCAGTTCAAGGACCTGGTGCAATGGCTGCGGGAAGCGATCAGGGCGCCAGAGCAGTTCACCCTCAGCTACTCGGCCGAAGCCTCGGAGTTCATCCGCTTCAACCACGCCAAGGTGCGCCAGGCGGGGCAGGTGCAACAGGCCAGCCTGCGTTTCAAGCTGATCGAGGAGGGCCGTCACGCCGATCTGGACATCACCCTGAGCAATGACCCCGAGGTGGATCGCCAGCGCCTGGCCGAAGGCTTGCAACAGCTGCGGGACACCTTGGCGCTGCTGCCGGTGGACCCCTACCTGATGCTCAACCACAGCCAGTGGCAATCCCATCACGTACAGGAACACCCGCTGCCCGGCAGCGAGCAGGTGGTGGCGCAGATCGGCCGCGCGGCGGCGGGCCTGGATCTGGTGGGCATCTACGCCGCCGGCCCCATCAGTCGCGGCTTCGCCAGCTCCGCCGGGGCTTTCGGCTGGCACCAGGCCAATAGCTTCAATTTCGACTTCAGCCTGTTCCACGCCAACGGCGAAGCGGTGAAGGCCAGCTATGCCGGACACGCCTGGGACAGCGACGCCTTTGCCCAGCGCTTCGATCAGGCCCGCCAGCAATTGGAATTTCTCGGCCGCCCGCTGCGCACCCTGGCGCCCGGGCAATACCGGGCCTACCTGGCACCGGCGGCCCTGGAGGAAATCATGGGCATGCTGGCCTGGGGCGGTTTCTCGGCCCAATCGATTGCCAGCAAGCACAGCCCCTTGCAGAAACTCTATGCCGGCGACGCCGCCCTGAGCCCGCTGATAGCCCTCGACGAACAGGTCAGCGGCTCCCTGAGCCCGGCGTTTTCCGACGAAGGCTATCCGCGCAGTGACCTGTCGCTGATCGCCCGGGGCGCGGCCAATGACCGCTTGATCAACTCCCGCAGCGCCGCCGAATACGGCCTGAGCAGCAACGGCGCCGGCAGCGGCGAATACCCCAGCGCGCTGAACATGGCGGCGGGCCAGCTCGCCCAGCAGGAGATCCTCAAGCAGCTGGGCACCGGCCTGTACATCAGCAACCTGTGGTACCTGAACTACTCGGACCTGCCGGCGGCGCGCCTGACCGGCATGACCCGCTTCGCCACCTTCTGGGTGGAAAACGGCGAGATCCAGGCCCCGGTCAGCACCATGCGTTTCGACGACAGCGTCTACAGCCTGCTGGGTTCACAGCTGGAAGCGCTGACCGAACAGCGGGAGCTGCTGCTTTCGGCCAGTACCTACGGCCAGCGCCAGACCGCCTCGATGCACCTGCCCGGAGCACTGATCAGCCGCCTGACCCTGACCTTGTGAAATCAGCTTCAAGCTGCAAGCCACAAGCTTGCGGCTTGAAGCTGGCCACTTAACGCTGCCCTGACTGAGGTCCCATGCCCGAACGCTCGCCGCTCGACGCCACCACCGCCCGCTGGCTGCCCTGGGTGGTGGCCATCGCCTTCTTCATGCAGTCCCTGGACGGCACCATCCTCAACACCGCACTGCCGGCCATGGCCCAGGACCTGGCGGAAGACCCGCTGCGCATGCAGGGGGTGATCATCGCCTACATGCTCACCGTGGCCCTGCTGATCCCGGCCTCGGGCTGGATCGCCGACCGCTTCGGCACCAAGAAGATCTTCTTCGGCGCCATTTTGCTGTTCAGCGTCGGTTCGCTGCTGTGCGCCCTGTCCAACACCCTGAGCCAACTGATCGGCGCCCGGGTGATCCAGGGCCTGGGCGGGGCACTGATGCTGCCGGTGGGCCGGCTGGTGGTGCTGCGGGCCTACCCGCGCTCGGAGCTGGTACGGATCATGGGCTTCATTACCATTCCGGGGCTGTTGGGGCCGTTGATCGGCCCGACCATGGGCGGCTGGATGGTGCAGTACCTGACCTGGCACTGGATCTTCCTGATCAACCTGCCGGTGGGGGCCGTGGGCTGCTACGCGGTATGGCGCTTCATTCCCGACCTGCGGGGCAGCGAACGCACGCGCTTCGACGGCCTGGGCTTTGTGCTGTTCGGCGCGGCGATGGTGCTGATCACCATCGCCATGGAAGGCCTGGGTGAACTGCACCTGCCGCACTTGCGGGTGATGTTGCTGTTGTTTGGCGGCCTGGCCTGCCTGGCGGCCTACTGGCTGCGGGCCGGGCATGTCGATAACCCGCTGTTCGCCCCGTCGCTGTTCAAGGTCCGGACCTTTGCCGTGGGCATCCTCGGCAACCTGTTCGCCCGCCTCGGCAGCGGAGCCCTGCCGTTCCTGGTGCCCCTGCTGCTGCAAGTGGCCCTGGGCTACTCGCCATCCCAGGCCGGGATGAGCATGCTACCCCTGGCGGCCGCGGCCATGGTGGCCAAGTCCATTGCCCGCCCCCTGATCGAGCGCCTGGGCTACCGCATCGTGCTGACCGGCAACACCCTGGCCCTGGGCCTGATGCTGGCGAGCATGGGGCTGGTCAGCGAACAAACGCCCTACCCGCTGCTGCTGGCCATGCTGGCGGTACTGGGAGCGATCAACTCGCTGCAGTTCACGGCCATGAACACCGTGACCCTGATCGACCTCGACGATGCCGCCGCCAGCAGCGGCAACAGCCTGCTGTCGGTGGTGGCGCAACTGTCCCTGAGCCTAGGGGTGGCCTGTGCCGGTGCGCTGCTGGGTGGCTTCACCGCACAAGTGGGCAATGACGGCGTGGACACCGTGCTCGGTGCCTTCCAACTGACGTTCCTCACCGTAGGCATCATGGCGATGCTGGCCGCGGCAATCTTCCTCCAGCTGTCGCCCACCGACGGCCGTCGCGCACGCAAGGTCGAGGAACAGCACATCGAGCATTGAGCCGCCCCCTCCCTCCGTAGGAGCCGGCTTGCCGGCGAAGAGGCCCTTGAGCCTTGCGTCCGCCTTCGCTGGCCAGCCAGCTCCTACCCAGAACCGCCCCTGCGCGGTTGCTCGTCCAGAATTTGCAGGTTGTGGGAGCGGGACTGATACACTGCGCGACATTTTGTTTTGCAGGCCAGTCCCGTGACCACCATTGCCACCGCTTTTAATACTTTGCCCCTGTCTCCCGCCATGCTGGCTAACCTCGACTCCCTCGGTTATGCCCAGATGACGCCGATCCAGGCGCAAAGCTTGCCGGTGATTCTCAAGGGCATGGACCTGATCGCCCAGGCCAAGACCGGCAGCGGCAAGACCGCAGCCTTCGGCATCGGCCTGCTGAACCCGATCAACCCGCGCTACTTCGGCTGCCAGGCCCTGGTGATCTGTCCGACCCGCGAGCTGGCCGACCAGGTGGCCAAGGAAATCCGTCGCCTGGCCCGCGCCGAAGACAACATCAAGGTCCTGACCCTGTGCGGCGGCGTGTCCTTCGGCCCGCAGATCGCCTCCCTGGAACACGGCGCGCACATCATCGTCGGCACCCCGGGGCGTATCCAGCAACACCTGCGCAAGGGTTCACTGGTGCTCGACGGCCTGAACACGCTGATCCTCGACGAAGCCGACCGCATGCTCGACATGGGGTTCTACGACGCCATCGAAGACATCATCGAGCAGACCCCGTCGCGCCGGCAGACCCTGCTGTTCTCCGCCACGTACCCGGTGGGCATCAAGCAGCTGGCGTCGAAGTTCATGCGTGATCCGCAGACGGTGAAAGCCGAAGCGTTCCACGACGACACGCAGATCGAACAGCGTTTCTACGAGATTTCCCCGGAAGAACGCATGAGCGCAGTGACCAAAGTCCTGCACCACTTCCGTCCCGCTTCCTGCGTCGCCTTCTGCTTCACCAAGCAGCAGGTGCAGGAAACCGTCGATCACCTGACCTCCAAAGGCATTTCCGCCGTCGGCCTGCATGGTGATCTGGAACAGCGTGACCGCGATCAGGTACTGGCGATGTTCGCCAACCGCAGTACGTCGGTACTGGTCGCCACCGACGTGGCCGCCCGCGGCCTGGACATCGATGCGCTGGACATGGTGATCAACGTCGAGCTGGCCCGCGATTCGGAAATCCACATTCACCGCGTCGGCCGTACCGGTCGCGCTGGCGAAAAAGGCATCGCGGTCAGCCTCGTCGCACCGTCCGAAGCCCATCGCGCGCAAGCCATCGAGCAGTTGCAGAAAACCCCGCTGAACTGGGATCAGATCGACAACCTCAAGTCCCAGGGCGGCGCCCCGCTGCAGCCACCGATGAGCACCCTGTGCATCGCCGGCGGGCGCAAGGACAAAGTGCGTCCGGGCGATATTCTCGGTGCACTGACTGGCGACGCCGGGATCCCGGGCGCCCAGGTCGGCAAGATTGCGATCTTCGACTTCCAGTCGTATGTGGCGGTTGATCGCAGCGTGGTCATGCAGGCCCTGCAGCGCTTGAACAACGGCAAGATCAAGGGCCGTTCGCTGCGCGTGCGCGTCCTCTAACCCCACCGTCCCTGTAGGAGCGAGCTTGCTCGCGATAGCGTCCGAACAGCCGACATCGAGGTTGAACCCGGCACCGTTATCGCGAGCAAGCTCGCTCCTAAACAAATTTGTGCGAGGACTCCGTTTTGCGTTCTACCGAAGTCGTGATCATCGGCGCTGGCGCCGCCGGCCTGATGTGCGCCCTGACCGCGGCCGGCCGGGGCCGCCAGGTGCTGTTGCTGGACCACGCCAACAAGGCCGGCAAGAAGATCCTGATGTCCGGCGGTGGCCGCTGCAATTTCACCAACATGTACACCGAGCCCGCCAACTTCCTTTCGCAGAACCCGCATTTCTGCAAATCGGCCCTGGCCCGCTACACCCAGTGGGACTTCATCGGCCTGGTGGCCAAGCACGGCGTGCCCTACCACGAGAAGAAACTCGGCCAGCTGTTCTGCGATAACAAGTCCAGCGACATCCTCGGCATGCTGCTCGACGAATGCGATCAGGTCGGCGTCGAGCTGCGCCTGGACACCTCGATCCAGCAGATCGAAAAGCTTGAGTCCGGCTACCTGCTGCAGACCACCCTGGGCGCGGTGCAGTGCCAGTCCCTGGTGATCGCCACCGGCGGCCTGTCGATCCCGACCCTGGGCGCTACCGGTTTTGGCTATCAGGTCGCCAAGCAGTTCGGCCATGAACTGCTGCCGACCCGTGCCGGCCTGGTGCCGTTCACCATCACCGACCAGCTCAAGGAACTGTGCAGCGAGTTGTCGGGCACCTCGGTGGACTGTCTGGTGAGCTGCAACGAGCAGAGCTTTCGCGAGAACATCCTGTTCACTCATCGGGGCCTCAGCGGCCCGGCGATCCTGCAGATTTCCTCTTACTGGCAACCCGGCGACAGTGTCGAGATCAACCTGCTGCCAGACCACGACGCCCTGGGCTGGCTGCAACAGCAGCAGGCCGAGCGCCCCAACAGCGAACTGAAGACCCTGCTGGGGGAGATCTTCACCAAGAAGATGGCCGGCCTGCTGGCCGAGCACTGGTTCGTCTCCAAGCCGATGAAGCAGTACACCCCGGCGGAGCTGGCGGACGTGGCGCAGAAACTCGGCAGCTGGCAGCTGGTGCCGGCGGGCACCGAAGGCTACCGCACCGCCGAAGTGACCCTGGGCGGGGTCGATACCCGCGAGGTGTCGTCCAAGACCATGGAGTCGCTGAAGAGCCCGGGGCTGTATTTCATCGGTGAAGTGCTGGACGTCACCGGCCACCTGGGCGGCTTCAACTTCCAGTGGGCCTGGGCCTCGGGCTACGCGGCGGCGCAGTACGTCTGAGCCGCTGTGTGTCCCTGTAGGCGCCCGACCGGCAACGGCAACAGAATTTGCCGGCGGATGTGACGACGGCATTGCGCCGTCGTCAATACTGGCTCAATTTAGCTGCATCGCCCCGGAAGGCCTGTCCCACTCCATGTCATCGACCTCTTTTCGTCAGTCTCTGCGCCGCCTCTGGGCGCTGGATAAATTCAGCTACAGCGTGCGGGTATTCATCGCCCTGACCGGCAGCATGGCGCTGTGCTGGTATCAGGATGAAATGGGCCTGCTGATCCCGCTGTTTCTCGGCATCATCGCCAGCGCCCTGGCGGAAACCGACGACAGCTGGCAAGGCCGGCTCAATGCCCTGGCCGTGACCCTGGTGTGCTTCAGCATTGCCGCGCTGTCGGTGGAACTGCTGTTCCCCTACCCCTGGATCTTCGCCATCGCCCTGGCCCTGGCCAGCTTCGGCCTGACCATGCTCGGGGCACTGGGGGAACGTTATGGCGCCATTGCCTCGGCGACCCTGATTCTCTCGGTCTACACCATGATCGGCGTGGACCAGCGCGGCGGCGCGGTGATCGACTTCTGGCACGAGCCGGTGCTGCTGGTGGCCGGCGCCGCCTGGTACGGCCTGCTCTCGGTGCTGTGGCAGGCACTGTTTTCCAACCAGCCGGTGCAGCAGAGCCTGGCCCGGCTGTTTCGCGAGCTGGGCTTCTACCTCAAGCTCAAGTCGTCGCTGTTCGAGCCGATCCGCCAACTGGATGTGGAGGCCCGGCGCCTGGAACTGGCCCAGCAAAACGGCAAGGTGGTGGCGGCCCTCAACGCGGCCAAGGAGATCATCCTGCACCGGGTCGGCAATGGTCGGCCGGGATCGAAGGTCAGTCGCTACCTGAAGCTGTATTTCCTCGCCCAGGACATCCACGAGCGCGCCAGCTCGTCCCACTACCCGTACAACGCCCTGGCCGACGCCTTCTTCCACAGCGACGTGCTGTTCCGCTGCCAGCGCCTGCTGCGCCAGCAGGGCAAGGCCTGCCGCGCCCTGGCCGAATCCATCCAGTTGCGCCAGCCCTTCGTCTACGACGCCAGCTTCGCCGAGGCCCTGAGCGACCTGCACGCCTCCCTGGAACACTTGCGCATCCAGAGCAACCCGGCCTGGCGCGGGCTGTTGCGTTCGCTGCGGGCCCTGGCGGCGAACCTCGGCACCCTCGACCGCCTGCTCAGCGACGCCAGCAACCCCGACGCCCTGGCCGACGCCACCGACAGCAGCCTGCTGGATCGCTCGCCACGCAATCTCAAGGATGTCTGGACCCGCCTGCGCACCCAGCTGACGCCGACTTCGCTGCTGTTCCGCCATGCCCTGCGCCTGCCCCTGGCGTTGAGCATCGGCTATGGCATGGTGCACCTGATCCACCCGTCCCAGGGCTACTGGATCATCCTCACCACGCTGTTCGTCTGCCAGCCCAACTACGGCGCCACCCGGCGCAAGCTGGGCCAGCGGATCGTCGGCACGGCCATCGGCCTGACGCTGGCCTGGGCGCTGTTCGACCTGTTCCCCAGTCCCCTGGTGCAGTCGTTGTTCGCCATCGCCGCCGGGGTGGTGTTCTTCACCAACCGCACCACCCGCTACACCCTGGCCACGGCCGCCATCACCCTGATGGTGCTGTTCTGCTTCAACCAGGTGGGCGACGGTTACGGGCTGTTCCTGCCGCGGCTGTTCGATACCCTGCTGGGCAGCCTGATCGCCGGGCTGGCGGTGTTCCTGTTCCTGCCGGACTGGCAGGGCCGGCGCCTGAACAAGGTGCTGGCCAACACCCTGACCTGCAACAGCATCTACCTGCGCCAGATCATGCAGCAGTACGCCGCCGGCAAGAGCGACGACCTGGCCTACCGCCTGGCCCGGCGCAACGCCCACAACGCCGATGCGGCGCTGTCCACCACCCTGGCCAACATGCTCATGGAACCGGGGCATTTCCGTAAGGAGGCCGACGTGGGCTTCCGCTTCCTGGTGCTGTCCCACACCCTGCTCAGCTACCTGTCGGGCCTGGGCGCACACCGGGAGACCCAACTTCCGGGCGAAGTGCGCGAGCATCTGATCAATGGCGCGGGCGTCAGTCTGGCGGCGAGCATCGATGAAATCGCCCAGGGCCTGGCCAACAAGACCCCGATCGCCATCCAGAGCGATGCCGAGGAAGCGCTGGCCAATGAGCTGGAGCAGATGCCGGATGAGATCGACGAAGGCCAGCGCCTGGTGCAGACCCAGCTGGCATTGATCTGTCGCCAGTTGGGCCCGTTGCGGACCCTGGCGGCGCACCTGATCAAGGCAGCTTAAGAGCAGCGGCAAGCTTCAAGCCACAAGCGGCAAGCACTGCGTGAACGGCTCTAGCCTGCCGCTTGCAGCTTGCCGCTGCCCCTCTTACATGCCGTGCTGGCGCAGCAGGCGATCGTAGCTGCCGTCGGCTTTCATGGCGGCAATCTCCCGATCGAACCGCGCCACGATCTGCGCATGCTCGGGATTCTTCAGGCTCACCAGGATATGCAGGCTGTTCTCGCTCAACGGCTTGGGCAGGAACTCCACGGCGTTGCGCACCCGCGGTGACTCGCGGGCCAGGTAGTAACGGGCGACGTATTCATCTTCCAGGGTCAGCTTGACCCGGTCCGCCGCCAGCATGCGCACCGCCATGGCGAAGTTGTGCACCGGGACCTTCTGCAGGTCCGGGTCATTGTCGAACTCCGGGGAATAGGCATAGCCGCGCACCACGGCCACCGGGTACTCGTGCAACTGCTTGAGGTTGTTGTATTCCAGCGGGGCGTCCTTGCGCTTGATGAAGCGCACCCGGTTGATCATGTACTCCGCGGAGAACTGCCCCAACTGGGTGCGCTCCTTGTTGTACCAGGCATTGACCAGCACGTCGTAGCGACCCTCGCCGATGCCGAGCAAGGCCCGGGCCCAGGGCACCTGTTCGAACTCGCTGGCATAGCCGGCGCGGGACAGGGCGGTACTGACGATGTCGGTGGCCACGCCACCATTGACCAGGGTCGCATCAGTGAAGGGAGGCCAGGCGTCAGCGACCAGTCGCAACTTCTCCGCAGAAGCGCTGTGGCCCAGCAACAGCAATCCGATCAAGGCTAACGCTCGATGCAATCGCAGCATGCTAATAGATCCTTAGCGGGCACAGAGCCCGGCGCTTTCCAGCCCACACCCAAGGGTGGCGACCCACGCTCGACGGCTCGCCCCAGGTCCTAACATTAGCTCATCAACGCCAATGCACAGGACTTGAAAACAGATTACACAAAGAAGACAAACGGCGGTTAGCGCAGTAATGGCATTTTGACCTATCTCACAGAAACAACTTCACCGCGCCAACCCACGAGACATCCTCGGGCGATGTGCCTAGTATTTCGCGCAGCACTTTCTAGAGGAGTTGGAAATGACCATCGAATGGGTCTGCAAGCATCACACCGATCTGGGCAAGGAGCAGCTGTACGCCATCCTGCAACTGCGTACCGAAGTCTTCGTCGTGGAACAGAAATGCCCCTATCAAGAGGTCGACGGCCGCGACCTGGAGGGCGACACCTGTCACCTGATGGCCTGGGACGGTGACCGGCTGGTGGCTTACCTGCGCCTGCTGGACCCCATCTCCCAGGGCGGTGACGTGGTCATCGGCCGCGTGCTCATCGCTGAACAGGCGCGAGGCCAGGGCCTGGGCCACACCCTGATGGAACAGGGACTGAAGCAGGCCGAACGGCATTGGCCCGACACCCCGATCTACCTCTCGGCCCAGGCTCACTTGCAGGCCTACTACGGCCGCTACGGTTTCGTGGTGGCGGGCGAGGAGTACCTGGAAGACGATATTCCACACATCGGCATGCGCCGGCCCTGAGCCTCAGGGATAGCCCAGCACGGCCTTGATCTGCCGCAGGTTGGGCTCGATCCAGCCCTTGTCGATGGCGCCCCAGTTGTGAATCCGATAGCGCCCGGCGTGATTGCGGGCGCCGTCTTGCTGTTCGAATTCGCAGAGGATATCCAGGTCCGCCAGGGCGGCGATGGTGTCCTGGGCGGTGCGCCGGGGCATGCCGGTGACTTCGGTGAGCGCCGGTACGCTGCTGGCCAGCCCGCTGTCGATCAGATACGCCACATACAGACGGCGGTAGAAACTGCTCTTGGTCTTGCTTACATCCATCGCCCACTCCCTATTGCCATGAATTAATCCGCCGTCCCCGACCTGGCCTGCAGGTCGCGCCAGGTCAGGTAGACCCGCAGGTCGAATTCCAGCTGGTGATAGCCCGGCAGCATGTGCTCGCAGAGCTTGTAGAACGCCTTGTTGTGTTCCGATTCCTTGAAGTGCGCCAACTCGTGCACCACGATCATCCGCAAAAACTCCGGCGCCGCCTCCTTGAACAGCGAGGCAATGCGGATCTCCTTCTTGGCCTTGAGCTTGCCGCCCTGCACCCGGGACACCGTGGTGTGCAGGCCTAGGGCGCGGTGGGTCAGGTCCAGGCGGTTGTCGAACAGCACCTTGTCGATGGCCGGCGCGTTGCGCAGGTACTCCTGCTTCAGCTCCAGGGCGTAGCTGTACAGCGCCTTGTCGCTCTGCACCGAATGCTTGTGCGGATAACGCCCTGTGAGGTACTCCCCAAGGCGATCTTCGACGATCAGTTGACGCACTTGCTGTTGCAGGGCGACGGGATAGGCCTGGAGGTATTTGAGTACGGTCATGGAGGGGCAGCGCAAGGTACGAAGGGCGCCAGTGTAGCGAATTCAGGCCGGCAACGCGCTCCAGTCAAAGGGCTGGGCAAACTGGCTGGCGCTGGCGGCGGTCAGCGGCCGAGCCACCAGGAACCCCTGCACGTATTCGCAGCCGTTGGCCTTGAGCCATTGGTACTGCTCGTGGGTTTCCACGCCTTCGGCGATCACCAGCAAGCCGAACTGCTTGCACAGGTCGATCACGCTGCGGGCGATGGCGGCGTCCCGCGGCGAGGTCAGCAGGCGGGCGATCAGGTGCCGGTCGAGCTTGAGGGTGTCCAGTTGCAGGTCGCGCAGATAGGCCAGGCAACAACTGCCCGAGCCGAAATCGTCCAGGGCCACCCGCACCCCCAGTTGATGCAACTGCTGCAACTGCTTGCGGGTCTCGGCCAGGTTCTGGGTCAACGCCGCCTCGGTGACCTCCACTTCCAGCTGGCGCGGCTGCAAGCCATGGCGCACCAGCACCTGGCGCAATTCATTGGCCAGATTGGGCATGCCGAACTGGGTGGCGCTGAGACTGACGCCCAGCACCAGATCAGGGCTGAACACCTGCTCCCAGTCCTTGCGCTGGGCCGCCCCCTGTTGATAGATCCAACTGCCCAGGCGACTGATCAACCGCGCCTCTTCCAGCAGCGGCAGGAACAGCCCCGGCGGCACATCGCCAACACTTGGGTGACGCCAGCGCAGCAAGGCCTCAAAGCCGCGCAAACGGCCATCGGCAATGGCCACCTGAGGCTGATACACCAGGGTGAATTCCTTGCGCTCCACGGCGCTGCGCACGCTTTCCTCGAGCATCAGCCGGGAACGTGCTCGGCCATTCATCTCGTGATCGTAGTAGCGGTACTGCTGGCGCCCCGCACGCTTGGCTTCGTACATGGCGATGTCTGCCGCCCGCAGCAGGCCGTCCAGGTTGGAGCCGCAGTCGGGATAGATGGCGATGCCGATGCTGGCGCCCAGCACCACCTCCAGGCCGTCGATCTGCTGGCTGATGGACAGGCGCTCGATCAGCTTCTCGGCGACTTTCGCCGCCTGCTCGGGGAAGCTCAGTTCCAGCAGGGCAGTGAACTCGTCACCGCCCATGCGCCCGAGGATGTCGAAGGAATGCAGGCACTCCTTCAACTGCTCGGACACCCAGCGCAGCACCCGGTCGCCGGCATCGTGCCCCAGGGAGTCGTTGACCCGCTTGAAGCCGTCAAGATCCAGGTAGAGCAGGACCAGGGTCTTGCCCGGACGATCACTGCGCAACAGGATGTTTTCCACCGTCTGGTAGAAACCGCGGCGGTTGAGCAGCCCCGTGAGCGGGTCGGTGACCGCCTGATACTCCAGTTGCTGGTGCAGGTGGCGCACTTCGGACATGTCCAGCAGGGTCACCACCATGGCCTTCTGCTCGCTGGGCAAGGGCGCACAGGACAGCGCCACGCTGAGCTGCTGGCCAGGCACGGTACGCAGCAGAGCATCATGCAGGCGGTAGGTCTGCCCGCGTCGATAGCAGGCCAGGAGCTCGGATTCGCTCCAGTCGGGAACATGGGGCTTTTGCAGGTAGTCGAGGAACAGCGAGCCCTCCAGCTCTTTCACCTGGGCATTGAGCAAGCGCGAAACCGCCGGATTGGCGTAGCGCACCAGTCCGCCCTCGTCCACCACCAGGATGCCTTCGGCTGCGTTGTCCAGCACCGAGGCGTTGAACGCCCGCGCCACTTCCAGATCGTGGCTGAGCTGCTGCAGGGCCCGACGATTGCGCTGGTGCTCCAGCAGCGCCTGGACCTTGGGCTTGAGGATCTGCGGGTCGAACGGCTTGAACAGGTAATCCACCGCACCGCTGGCATAGCCCTTGATCACGGCATCCTGGGACTGTTCGTTGGCGGTGAGGAAGATGATCGGAGTCAAACGCGTGCGCTGGCTGCCGCGCATCAGGCGGGCCACTTCGAAACCATCCATGCCGGGCATCTGCACATCCAGCAGGACCAGATCCACTTCATGCTCGAGCAGCAGGCCCAGGGCCTCAAGACCGGAGGCCGCGGTCATCACCCGCCAGTCCTGGCGCTGCAACAGTGCCCGCATGCTCAGGAGGTTTTCAGGATAGTCATCAACGATCAGAAGAGTGGAGTCGCCTTCGAAGGCCTCCGGTTGCACGCATTCCATGCTGCTTCTCTTGTCTGTAGTAAGACTGAACGGGTGAGAAAACCTGACAAATCTGTGGACCACTCTAGACCCGGATCCTGAAAAGCAGAAGCTGCCACCCGGCCATCACTTCACCAATGGCCCTGGCACCCGACTAACGGTCACAGTTATGCCTTATGAAACCCGGGGAGGATGGCATTTCGACATTTTGCTGACGTCATTTATCCGCCATACGGGCATTCCAGGCAGCCAGTTCTGCGCTATAAAGACGCCCCAAGAAGCGCAGGCTAAAGCCTTCGGCGACCTGCACCAGCCCCTCCCCCCTTGCGGAATCTCCAGCATGATCGACCTGGCAACCTGGAACCTCAGCGTTCCCGTCGGCAACCCTCCGGCGACCATCGACACCCCGACACTGGTCAAAGGATTCAAGGACCGGTACTTCCACGCCGATAGCGGCACTCTGTTCTTCTGGTCACCGGTCACCGGCTCGAAAACCGAGAACGCCATCTATCCGCGCACCGAGCTGCGCGAGACCTATGCCGACGGCACTTTGCGCAACTGGACCTATCCCGAAGCCGACAACCTGCTGTACGCCACCTTGGCGGTGAACCAGGTGCCATCGTCGGGCAAGATCGTCGTGGGTCAGATTCACGCCTACAACAGCACCAAGCCCCTGGTCAAAGTGGAGTACCAGTACAAGACCAGCAAAGGCAGCGGCAATATCGTGGCCAAGGTGCGCATGCGCCCGGACGACGAAGAGGGCCGGGTCATCACCCTGGCCGAAAACGTGCCCATGAATCGCGACTTTTCCTACTTGATCCACCTGAGCCCAGGCGGCGCCCTGGGGCTCAGTGCTGCCGGCCAGCAATGGGGTGGGCAATTGAGCGCCAAGTGGCGCGACAAGCCGCTGTATTTCAAGGCCGGGGTCTACGTCCAGGACAACAGCGGCTACACCAGCGAAGGCGGCAAGGTGACCTTCTCCAAGCTGGATATCGACCACAACAAAATCTAGCTGCCGGCGCAGGCAGCCTTGAGCCCCGCGCATGCCCAGTGGCTCTCTTCGCTGCCTGCCGAGGCAGAAACGCCAGGCATAAAAAAGCCCGCATCGCTGCGGGCTTTCCGGATGACGCTAGGGCTTAGTTGACCTTGGCGTTCAACTCACCCTTGAGGTAACGCTGGAACATCGCTTCCAGGGAGATCGGCTTGATCTTCGAAGCGTTGCCGGCGGTGCCGAAGGCTTCGTAACGGGCAATGCACACGTCGCGCATGGCGGTCACGGTGGCACCGAAGAACTTGCGCGGGTCGAACTCGCTCGGGTTGGTGGCCATCAGACGACGCATGGCACCGGTGGACGCCAGGCGCAGGTCGGTGTCGATGTTGACCTTGCGCACGCCGTACTTGATGCCTTCGACGATTTCCTCAACCGGTACGCCGTAGGTTTCTTTGATGTCGCCGCCGTACTGGTTGATGATCGCCAGCCACTCTTGCGGAACCGAAGACGAACCGTGCATCACCAGGTGGGTGTTGGGGATGCGCTTGTGGATTTCCTTGATGCGATCGATGGCCAGCACGTCGCCGGTAGGCGGCTTGGTGAACTTGTAGGCACCGTGGCTGGTGCCGATGGCGATGGCCAGGGCGTCGACCTGGGTCTTCTTGACGAAGTCCGCAGCTTCTTCCGGGTCGGTCAGCATCTGGCTGTGATCCAGCACGCCTTCGGCGCCGATGCCGTCTTCTTCACCGGCCATGCCGGTTTCCAGGGAGCCCAGGCAGCCCAGCTCGCCTTCTACCGACACGCCGCAGGCGTGGGCCATGGCCACGGTCTGCTGGGTGACGCGCACGTTGTACTCGTAGTCGGTGGGGGTCTTGCCGTCTTCGCCGAGGGAGCCGTCCATCATCACCGAGGAAAAGCCCAGCTGGATGGAACGCTGGCAGACGTCAGGACTAGTGCCGTGATCCTGGTGCATGCACACCGGGATATGGGGGAATTCTTCGATGGCGGCCAGGATCAGGTGGCGCAGGAACGGCGCGCCGGCGTATTTGCGGGCGCCGGCCGAAGCCTGGACGATCACCGGAGAGTCAGTCTTGTCAGCGGCTTCCATGATGGCGCGCATCTGCTCAAGGTTGTTGACGTTGAAGGCTGGAACGCCGTAGCCGAATTCGGCTGCGTGGTCCAGCATCTGGCGCATGCTGATGAGTGCCATTGTGTGTGTCTCTCCCGGTCGAGGGTCGTTAATCGTGCAAGCCTGCCGTAGCGGCGACTGCTGTTCAAGTGATTGCAGATCGGGGGTCGGCCCGCTCTGTTGTATCCGTTAAAACCAAATCTCTACAGCCTTGTCGGAGCCGGCTGGCCGGCGAATGGGACGCTGGGCCTTGCACAGGTCCGGAGGCCGCCTTCGCTGGCAAGCCAGCCTCTACATGGCCTTGCAGCCGCGGCCGATCAGGTCGTTGGTGGCAACCCAGTAGACCAGGCCCTCCTCGCCCTTGACGTGAAACGCCAGCATGTCGTCGCTGTACAGCGAGCCCGAACCACTGGGCTCAAGCTTCAGGCGCCGAACCTGGTCGTCGCCCCCAGGCGCACGTCGACCGCCTTGCGGCTGTCGTCGGTGTAGCGCCACAGCACCTGGGCCTGGCTGTCGCAGGTCCAGGTCGTCCAGTTGTCGGTAGCCGGCGACTTGAGCAGGTTAAGGTTGGCGCAACCGGCCAAGGCACACAGCGGATCGCCACGGCGATCAAAGCTTTCATCAATGTTCCTCGGCCGGCAGCCCAGGGGCCCCAGCGCATTGCGTTATCCGATCTGACCGGTCAAGGGCAACCCTGTTCCCTGGTCTTTGACGGTGTCTCGTACTTCTCCAGGCCTTCGGGGCCCAGGCGCTTGTTGATCACCGGCGCGGTCTCGGCCTGCCAGTCGGCCTGATAACAGCCCTGGCCCGGCTCGCCGGTCTCGTCCGCCGGTTTTGCCGGCGGAGCACTGGAGCACCCCGCCAGCAACGCCACGGCCATCAACAGTGGCAACGTCTTGACCATCAGAACACTCCTTTGCCCGGCCAACGGGACTCTCAGGCCTTGGCCCGGGCTTCCAGGACTTCAACCGCCGGCAGCACCTTGCCCTCGACGAACTCGAGGAACGCGCCACCACCGGTAGAAATGTAGGAGATCTGCTGGGCCACGCCATACTTGTCGATGGCCGCCAGGGTGTCGCCACCACCCGCGATGGAGAACGCGGCGCTGTCGGCGATGGCCTGGGCCAGCACCTTGGTGCCGTTGCCGAACTGGTCGAATTCGAACACGCCTACCGGACCGTTCCAGAGGATGGTCTTGGAGGATTTCAGCAGCTCGGCGAACTGCGCAGCAGTCTGTGGACCGATGTCGAGGATCATGTCGTCAGCGGCAACATCAGCGATCAGCTTGACGGTAGCTTCGGCGCTTTCGGCGAACTCCTTGGCCACGACCACGTCCACCGGCAGCGGTACGCTGACCTTGGCGGCGATGGCACGGGCGGTGTCCAACAGATCCGGCTCGTACAGCGACTTGCCCACCGGATGCCCGGCAGCAGCGAGGAAGGTGTTGGCGATGCCGCCACCGACGATCAGTTGGTCGCAGATCTGGCTCAGGCTGTTGAGCACGTCCAGCTTGGTGGACACCTTGGAGCCGGCAACGATGGCCGCCATTGGCTTGGCCGGGTTGCCCAGGGCCTTGCCCAGCGCGTCCAGTTCAGCGGCCAGCAGAGGACCTGCGGCGGCCACCTTGGCGAACTTGGCCACGCCGTGGGTCGAACCCTCGGCCCGGTGCGCGGTGCCGAAGGCGTCCATCACGAACACATCGCACAGGCCGGCGTATTGCTGGGCCAGTTCGTCGGCGTTCTTTTTCTCGCCCTTGTTGAAGCGCACGTTCTCGAACAGCACGACGTCGCCGGCCTTGACCTCGACGCCACCCAGGTAATCGGCCACCAGCGGCACTTCGCGGCCCAGGGCACGACTCAGGTAATCGGCTACCGGCTTGAGGCTGTTCTCGGCGGAGAACTCGCCTTCGGTCGGACGGCCCAGGTGCGAGCAGACCATCACAGCCGCGCCCTTTTCCAGGGCCAGCTTGATGGTCGGCAGCGAAGCCAGGATCCGCGCATCGCTGGTGACAACACCGTCCTTGACTGGGACGTTGAGGTCTTCGCGGATCAGCACGCGCTTACCTTGCAGATCGAGGTCGGTCATCTTCAACACGGTCATGGGTCGCAATTCCTGGGTTACTGTTGTTCAGAAACAGAGAGTTTAGTGGCAGAGCGTGGAGTGGCCGTTTGCAGGTAGTGCCCAGCAACATCCAGCATCCGGTTGGCGAAGCCCCATTCGTTGTCGAACCAGGCCAGGATGTTCACCAGCCGAGGGCCGGAAACACGGGTCTGACTGGCATCGACGATCGCCGAATGGGGGTCATGATTGAAATCACAGCTGGCGTGAGGCAGCTCGGTATAGGCCAGCAGGCCCTTGAGCGGACCGCTGGTGGCGGCCTCGCGCAGAATCCGATTGACCTCGGTGGCGTCGGTATCGCTCACGGTCTGCATCGTGATATCGAGGCAGGACACGTTGACCGTCGGCACCCGCACTGCTTTGGCCTGGATTCTTCCGGCAAGTTCCGGCAGCAGGCGCTCGATGCCTCGCGCCAGACCGGTGGACACCGGAATCACCGACTGGAACGCCGAACGGGTCCGGCGCAGGTCTTCGTGGTGATAGGCGTCGATCACCGGCTGGTCGTTCATCGCCGAGTGAATGGTGGTGATCGACACGTACTCCAGGCCAATGGCCTGATCCAGCAGACGCAACAGCGGCACGCCGCAGTTGGTGGTGCAGGAGGCGTTGGACACCAGCAGCTCGGCGCCGGTCAGGCAATCCTGATTGACCCCGTAGACGATGGTGGCGTCGACATCCGCCTCGCTGGCCATCGGCTGGGAGAACAGCACCCGCGGCGCGCCGGCGTCGAGGAAACGCTGGCCGTCTTCGCGGGTGTGGTAGGCACCGGAGCATTCCAGCACCAGATCGACGCCCAGGGACGCCCAATCGATGCCTTCGGGGGTGGCACTGCGCAGCACTTTCACGCAGTTGCCATTGATATGCAGACAGTCGCCGTCGACTTTCACCTCACCGGGAAACCGCCCGTGGGTGGAGTCGAAGCGTGTCAGGTATTCAACACTGGCCATGTCGGCCAGATCGTTGATGGCGACAATCTCGAACCCGGCCGCAGCCCCTCGCTCGAACAGAGCACGCAAGACGCAACGACCAATCCGGCCGTAGCCGTTGAGTGCAACTTTATAGGGACGCGGTTGAGGCATGGGGTTCTCGATCAGGCACAGGCAGACGAACTTGTTATACGCACCCATCGTAGGAGCTGGCTTGCCAGCGATCAGCGGTGTGTCAGGCAGACCGCGAATCGCTGACAAGCCAGCGCCTACAAAGGGATCGCGGTGGCTGGGCCACCGCGTGCTTTTTTAGTCTTCCAGCAGCTCTTCGGCCTGGCCCAGGATGTTGTCCAGGGTGAAACCGAACTCTTCGAACAAGGCCGACGCAGGCGCCGACTCGCCGTAGGTGGTCATGCCGATCACGCGGCCTTCCAGGCCCACGTACTTGTACCAGAAGTCGGCATGGGCGGCTTCGATGGCGATCCGCGCGCTGACCTGCAGCGGCAGCACCGATTGCTTGTAGCCGGCATCCTGGGCGTCGAACACGCTGGTGCACGGCATGGAAACCACCCGCACCTTGCGGCCCTGCTCGGTCAGCTTGTCGAAAGCCTGAACCGCCAGGCCCACTTCCGAACCGGTGGCGATCAGGATCAGCTCAGGCTCGCCTGCACAGTCCTTCAACACGTAGCCACCGCGGCTGATATCGGCGATCTGGCCGGCATCGCGGGTTTGGTGCTGCAGGTTCTGGCGGGAGAAGATCAGCGCCGAAGGACCGTCCTTGCGCTCCAGGGCGTACTTCCAGGACACCGCCGATTCCACGGCGTCGGCCGGGCGCCAGGTGTCGAGGTTCGGGGTGCTGCGCAGGCTGGTCAGTTGCTCGATCGGCTGGTGGGTCGGGCCGTCTTCGCCCAGGCCGATGGAGTCGTGGGTGTAGACGTGGATCACCCGCTGCTTCATCAGCGCCGACATGCGCACCGCGTTGCGGGCGTATTCCATGAACATCAGGAAGGTCGCGCCGTAAGGCACCAGGCCGCCGTGCAGGGCGACGCCGTTCATGATGGCGGTCATGCCGAATTCGCGCACGCCGTAGTACATGTAGTTGCCGCTGGCGTCTTCAGCGCTGACGCCCTTGCAGCCTTTCCACAAGGTCAGGTTGGAACCGGCCAGGTCGGCCGAGCCGCCGAGGAACTCGGGCAGCAGCGGACCGAAGGCGTTCAGGGTGTTCTGGCTGGCTTTACGGCTGGCGATGGTTTCGCCCTTGGCCGCCACTTCAGCGATATAGGCGTTGGCCTTCTCGGCGAAGTCCGCTGGCAGATCACCTGCGAGGCGACGCACCAGTTCGTTGGCTTCGGTCGGGAATGCGGCGGAGTAGGCAGCAAAACGCTGGTCCCACTCGGCTTCCACGGCGCGGCCGGCTTCCTTGGCGTCCCACTCGGCATAGATGTCAGCCGGAATTTCGAACGGGCCATGGTTCCACTTCAGCGCAGCGCGGGTCAGGGCGATTTCCTCGGCACCCAGTGGCGCGCCGTGGCAGTCTTCCTTGCCCTGCTTGTTCGGCGAACCGAAACCGATGGTGGTCTTGCAGCAGATCAGGGTCGGCAGCGGGCTCTTGCGCGCGGTGTCGATGGCCGTCTTGATCTCTTCCGGATCGTGGCCGTCGACATTGCGGATCACCTGCCAGTTGTAGGCTTCGAAACGCTTGGGCGTGTCGTCGGTGAACCAGCCTTCGACTTCACCGTCGATGGAGATGCCGTTGTCATCGTAGAAGGCGATCAGCTTGCCCAGGCCCAGGGTACCGGCCAGGGAGGCCACTTCGTGGGAAATGCCTTCCATCATGCAGCCATCACCCAGGAACACGTAGGTGTGGTGATCGACGATGTTGTGCCCCGGACGGTTGAACTGCGCCGCCAGGACTTTTTCCGCCAGGGCGAAGCCCACGGCATTGGCCAGACCCTGGCCCAGAGGACCTGTGGTGGTTTCAACGCCCGGGGTGTAGCCGAATTCCGGGTGGCCCGGGGTGCGGCTGTGCAGTTGGCGGAAGTTCTTCAGGTCATCGATCGACAAGTCGTAGCCGGTCAGGTGCAGCAGCGAGTAGATCAGCATCGAGCCATGACCGTTGGACAGCACGAAGCGGTCACGGTCGGCGAAGGATGGATTGCTCGGGTTGTGCTTGAGGTAGTCACGCCAAAGCACTTCGGCGATATCCGCCATACCCATGGGGGCACCTGGATGGCCGCTGTTGGCTTTTTGCACGGCATCCATGCTGAGGGCACGAATGGCGTTGGCACGCTCACGACGGCTGGGCATCGCTGATCTCCTGAGGATTGAATAAAACGAAACGGAAAAAAGGCCTGCATTTTCCCTCAGGCGTCTGGCGGGGGCAATGACAGATAGTCACTCAGGCATGTTTTTCCCATGGATAAGCCGGCAATCCACTGAGCAAACCCGCTTGTCGCCGGCCGACAGGGCCACCAGGGCTCTGGCAGAAGCCCCTTGAGGGGCAATATCAAAACTTTTTGATATTGATCTTGCAGGCCTTTGCAGGCACCTCTAGACTGCGCCCCTATGAACCTGAGCGCACCCTCCATTGATCATGACGATTGCGACGAGCTGGCCGCCCTGTGCAAGGCCGGCGGCGATCCTCTGCGACTCAATGTATTGCGCGCCCTGAGCAACGACTCGTTCGGCGTACTGGAACTGGCGCAGATCTTTGCCATCGGCCAGTCGGGCATGAGCCACCATTTGAAGGTCCTGGCCCAGGCCAGCCTGGTGGCGACCCGCCGTGAAGGCAACGCGATTTTCTACCGCCGTGCCCTGCCCCACACCGAACTCTTGGGCGGCAAGCTGCACGCCGCCCTGCTGGACGAAGTCGACCAGGTGCGACTGCCGGTGGATGTCCAGAACCGGATTGGCCTGGTGCACCGGCAACGGGCCGCGGCCAGCCAGGACTTCTTTTCCCGGGTGGCGGATAAATTCCGCGCCCAGCAGGACCTGATCGCAGGACTGCCCCAGTACCGCGACAGCGTGCTCGCGCTACTGGACAAGCTGAGCTTCAAAGCAATGGCCACGGCCATTGAAGTGGGTCCCGGCGACGGTGGTTTTCTCCCCGACCTGGCCCGACGCTTTGCCCGGGTCACCGCGCTGGACAACAGTCCGGCGATGCTTGAACTGGCCCGTCAGCTGTGTGAACGCGAAACACTGGCTAACGTCAGCCTGCAACTGGCCGATGCACTGGATGGCGTACAACTGACGGCCGACTGCGTGGTACTGAACATGGT
The DNA here is from genome assembly GCF_001547895.1 of Pseudomonas sp. Os17. Taxonomy (NCBI): domain Bacteria; kingdom Pseudomonadati; phylum Pseudomonadota; class Gammaproteobacteria; order Pseudomonadales; family Pseudomonadaceae; genus Pseudomonas; species Pseudomonas sp. Os17. Next base: position 6,388,983 of record NZ_AP014627.1, read on the forward strand.
CCTGCACCATTTCGCCGCACCGGCCGAGGCCCTCAAGCAGATGGCCCAATTGCTGCAACCAGGCGGCAGCCTGTTGGTAACAGACTTGTGCAGCCACAACCAGAGTTGGGCCAAAGAGGCTTGCGGCGATCTCTGGCTAGGGTTCGAACAAGATGATTTGGCCCGCTGGGCCACCGCTGCGGGACTGATTCCCGGGGAAAGCCTCTATGTGGGCTTACGTAATGGTTTCCAGATCCAGGTCCGCCATTTTCAGCGACCGGCTGGCGACACTCACCATCGGTAAATTTTAGGAAACCGTCGAGATGAGCGAATACTCCCTTTTCACCTCCGAGTCCGTGTCTGAAGGGCATCCGGATAAAATCGCTGACCAGATTTCCGATGCGGTGCTGGACGCCATCATTGCCCAGGACAAACACGCTCGCGTGGCAGTGGAAACCCTGGTCAAGACCGGTGTCGCCATCGTCGCCGGGGAAGTCACCACCAGCGCCTGGGTCGACCTGGAACAGATCGTCCGTGACGTGATCTGCGACATCGGCTACACCAGCTCCGACGTTGGCTTCGACGGCGCCACCTGCGGTGTGATGAACATCATTGGCAAGCAGTCCCCCGACATCAACCAGGGTGTCGACCGCGCCAAGCCTGAAGATCAGGGTGCCGGCGACCAGGGCCTGATGTTCGGCTACGCCAGTAACGAAACCGCCGCGCTGATGCCGGCGCCGATCGCCTTCTCGCACCAGCTGGTCCATCGCCAGGCTGAAGCACGCAAATCGGGCCTGCTGCCATGGCTGCGCCCGGACGCCAAGTCCCAGGTCACCTGCCGCTATGAAAACGGCATCGTGGTCGGCATCGACGCCGTGGTGCTGTCGACCCAGCACAACCCTGAAGTGTCGTACAACGACCTGCGCGAAGGCGTGATGGAGCTGATCGTCAAGCATGTGCTGCCAGCCGAACTGCTGCACAAGGACACCCAGTTCCACATCAACCCGACCGGCCAGTTCATCATCGGTGGCCCGGTGGGCGACTGCGGCCTGACCGGGCGCAAGATCATCGTCGACAGCTACGGCGGCATGGCCCGTCACGGCGGCGGCGCGTTCTCCGGCAAGGACCCATCCAAGGTCGACCGCTCCGCGGCCTATGCCGGTCGCTACGTGGCCAAGAACATCGTCGCCGCCGGCCTGGCCGAGCGCTGCGAGATCCAGGTGTCCTACGCCATCGGCGTGGCCCAACCGACCTCGATCTCCCTGAACACCTTCGGCACCGGCAAGATCAGCGACGACAAGATCGTCAAGCTGGTTCGCGAGCACTTCGACCTGCGTCCTTACGCAATCACCACCATGCTCGACCTGCTGCACCCGATGTACCAGGAAACCGCAGCCTACGGTCACTTCGGCCGTGCTCCGCAAACCAAGACCGTGGGTGACGACACCTTCACCACCTTCACTTGGGAAAAGACCGACCGCGCCGACGCCCTGCGCGCTGCCGCCGGCCTCTAAGCGTCACCCGGTAACAGACAAAGCCCTGCCGGCACCACCGGCGGGGCTTTTTTGTCGCCAGAGGTTTCTCTCAGCAGGACAATTGTCCAGGTATCCACTGGCCAAGCCAGCGCCCCAGGCCATCATGAAACACCCCGCAACCACCTCGCCGAAAAATCGCCCCACGCCCACCTACCCTTCAAGGCATGCCCATTCCGAGCAAGGACGCTCCCCATGCTGCCAAGACTCTTCCTGCTGTTTCTGGCCCTCACCGGCCTGCCCGCCCTGGCCCAATGCCCCGACTGGTCCAGTGCCCGGGCCGAACGGGAACTCACCGCCCTGCAACAACAGCTCGAGGCCTGGGACATCCGCTATCACCGACACGGTCAATCGCCCGTCGCCGACGAGCTCTATGATCAGTCCCGGCAGCGCCTGACCCGCCTGCAACAATGCTTCCCCCAGCTTCCCGTCGCCGCGGCCCCTGCCCTGCACGGCGCCCGGGGCCCCGTGCCCCACCCCATCGCCCACACCGGAGTGGAAAAACTCCCCGACGACAACGCAGTACAGCTCTGGCTGAAAGGCCGTGAAGGCATCTGGGCGCAACCCAAGATCGATGGCGTGGCGGTCACCCTGATCTACCGCCAGGGCCGTTTCCACCAGGCACTGAGCCGGGGTGATGGCTGGCACGGCCAGGACTGGAGCGCCCGCGCCCGGCAGATCGCGGCCATCCCCAAACAACTGCCCCAGCCCGTGGACCTGCTCTTGCAGGGAGAGCTCTATCAACGACTGGAGCAACACATCCAGGCCCGCTCCGGCAGCCTCAATGCCCGCAGTCGGGTCGCCGGATGGCTGGCACGCAAACACCTGTCGGCGGCAGAGGCGGCACAAATCGGCCTGTTCGTCTGGGACTGGCCCCAAGGCCCCGCCTCCCTGAGTGAACGCCTGGAGCAACTGGCGCAGCTGGGCTTCACCGAAGGCGCCGAGTACAGCCGCCCGATCGCCGGGTTCAGCGAAGCCCGGCACTGGCGAGAACACTGGTACCGTTCGCCCCTGCCCTTTGCCAGCGACGGCATCATCCTGCGCCAGAGCCTGCGCCCCGCCGCCGAACGCTGGCAGGCCAGGGCCCCACATTGGATTGCAGCCTGGAAATACCCCTATGCCCAGGCCCTGGCCAATGTGCGTCAGGTGCGCTTCCGGATCGGCCGCACCGGGCGCATCAGTCCCTTGCTGGACATCGACCCGGTGGTCCTCGATGACCGACAGATCCGCCGCGTCAGCGTCGGCTCGCTGCAACGCTGGCAAGCCCTGGATATCGTCCCCGGCGACCAGGTGGCCATCAGCCTGGCCGGACTGACCCTCCCCCGCCTGGATGGCGTGGTCCTCAGGAGCCAGCAACGCCAGGCGATCCAGGCGCCAGCGCCGGAGGACTTTCATGCCCTGAGCTGCTGGCGGCCAACCCCCGGATGCGAAGGCCAGTTTGTCGCCCGCCTGGCCTGGCTCAGCGGCAAACAGGGACTGCACCTGGACCATATCGGCGAACAAACCTGGGCCAGGCTGGTTGAAACAGGCCGTATCAAAGGCCTTTTGGATTGGCTGACCCTGGATCAGGCAGAGCTTGCTACCATTGCCGGCTTCGGCGCACGCAGCAGCCTGCGACTGATCGAGAGTCTGCAACAGGCAAGGCAGCGACCCTTCGCACGCTGGCTCAAGGCTCTGGGCCTGCCGCCCAGCGGCTCGGCCGAACTGAACGGTCCATGGCAGGTGCTGGCCTCACGCAACAGCCTGGACTGGCAGAACGAAGCCGGTGTCGGCCCGGAACGGGCTGCGCAGTTGGTGGCGTTTTTTCGCGAGCCCCAGGTGCAGGCCTTGCAGGCGACCCTGAATCAGGCCGGAATCAAAGGCTTTTAGGCCGCAATCCGGGAGCGCACATTGAACCACCCCGGCAGGAATGCGCTCCAACAGCCCATTCCCGGTATGACAGTCAGTATTTTTTCATTGGTTATTTTTTGATCTTTTTTCACCTGGAGCCCTCCATGAAACTGTTTCCGTCCCTCGCTGCCCTGACCCTGTGCAGCCTGATGAGCGCGCCCCTGCTGGCCGCCGAACAAGCCCAGCCACTGACCGGCTGCGCCGCCAAGCGCCAGGCGATCATGACCCAGATCGAACAGGCCAAGGCCCATGGCAACAGCGATCAGCAGGCCGGCCTGGAGCGCGCCCTGAGCGAAGTCACCACCCATTGCACCGATGCCTCGCTGAAGAAGGATCGGGAAAACAAGGTGCTGGAAGCCAAGCATGAAGTCAGCCGGCGTCAGGCCGACCTGGAAAAGGCCATGAAGAAAGGCGACTCGGAGAAGATCAACAAGCGCAAGGACAAGCTCGCCGAGTCCCGCAAGGAACTGCAGCAAGCCCTGGACGAACTGGACAAGTAAGCGCTGCCCTCCCTGGCAACGACCTCACTCAGTGATTACGAAACTCCTTGTGGCAGGCACTGCAGACGTCCTCGACTTTCTGCACGGCCGGCCCCAGATTGCTGGCCTTGTAGGGCTGGACCTGGCTGATGGTCACCAGCTCGGCGGTGGCCGCTTCAAGGTTGCGCGCCAGCTCCTGGAAACGCGCCTGCTTGCGCCAGACATCATCGGTGGCGCTGCTGTGGTCCTGCTCCCTGACCTCGGGAAAATGCTTCCAGGGCTCATGGGACAGGGCATCCAGCTTCACCGCGCCTTCGGCAAAACGTGCGCCGTCGAAAGGAATCCGCCCACGCAGCATGCCCCCCAGGTCCTCGCCGGTCTTGAGCATCTGTTTGAAGATCGCCTTGCGCTGGCCCAGGGGAGAGTTGGGGTCGACACCGCCACAGGCGGAAAGCGTCAGGCAGGCCAGCAATACAACGGAAAGTCTTTTTAGCGTCATGGTGGCTTCAGGTCAGGTCACGGAAACGGCGGCCAGTATCCTCGCCTCCCCGGCAAACACCAATAGCCCTATTAACAATAGGGGTTGTCCATCGTCATGCCGCTGATGGATACCCCCCAAGGAAACACAGCATGAACCCGAGCTTCCTCCGCTGGCGTCGCCACCTGCTCTGGGCCCTGCCAGCCCTGGCACTGCTCGCCGGCTGCAACGGCGGCGACAACAGCAAGGCCCCACAGACCCACGCCCTGGCCACTTACAACAGCGCCCCCTGGGAGTCCCTGCCCAGCGTTGCCGATAACGACCTGCTGGCCGGCTTCGGTGCCTGGCGCAGTGCCTGCACCCGCTTGAAGGCTGATCCGATCTGGGGTGCCACCTGCGCTGCAGCGGCCAATGTGCCGCAGACCCCGACAGCCATCCGCGGTTTTCTCAAGGAGCGCCTGGAGGTCTACGGCCTGCGCTCGGGCAGCGGCAGCAGCACCGGCCTGATCACCGGCTACTACGAACCGGTGTATCCCGGCAGCCTGACCCAGACACCGAGCGCCAGTGTGCCGGTGTACGGGGTGCCGGAGGACATGATCATCGTTGCCCTGGACAGTCTCTACCCGGAACTCAAGGGCAAGCGCCTGCGAGGCCGGCTCGAAGGTCGGGTGCTCAAGCCCTATGACGACGCGGCGACCATCGAAACCAAGGGGGTCAAGGCTCCGGTGCTGGCCTGGCTGACCGATCCGATGGACCTGCAATTCCTGCAGATCCAGGGTTCGGGAAGGATCCAGCTGGACGACGGACGCCAACTGCGGATCGGCTACGCCGACCAGAACGGCCACCCGTACCGGCCCATCGGACGCTGGCTGGTGGAGCAGGGCGAATTGAAGAAAGAAGACGTGACCATGGGCACCATCGCCGCCTGGGCCAAGGCTCATCCGACGCGGATTCCCGAACTGCTGGGCAGCAACCCGAGCTACGTGTTCTTCAACCGCAACCCGGACAGCAACGAAGGCCCCCGAGGCTCATTGAACGTGCCGCTGACGTCCGGCTACAGCGTCGCGGTGGACCGCAAGGTGATTCCCCTGGGCAGCTTGCTGTGGTTATCCACCACGCGCCCGGATGGCAGCAGCCTGGTGCGCCCGGTGGCCGCTCAGGACACGGGCGGCGCGATTACCGGCGAAGTCCGTGCCGATCTGTTCTGGGGCACTGGCGAGGCGGCCGGGCAACTGGCCGGCGACATGAAGCAGCAGGGGCAGATCTGGATGCTCTGGCCCAAAGGCGCGCCACTGCCCAAAGTGCCGGAAGTGCCCGATACCCCGTGACCCGCTACAGGAGCAAGCTTGTCGGCGAAGGCGACCATGAAGGCGCTTTCGCCGACAAGCCGGCTGCTGCAAGAGGGTGTTTCAGACTGAAACGAAGAAGAAGCTGGCGATCAGGCCCATGCCCACGAACCACACCAGGGAGCGCAGGATCGCCCAGTCCGCCAGGTAGCAGATCATGTACAGCAGGCGACTGGTGATAAACAGCACCGCCAGCACGTTGATCGTCACCAGCTCGGCGTTGCCCGCCACATGGGCGATGATCACTGCCGCCGCAAATGCCGGGGTCACCTCGAAACCGTTGAGCTGCGCGTTATGGGCCCGCTTGGGCAGCCCCTCCAGGGTATTCAGGAACGCCCGCGGATCATGGTTGTAACGAAGCCCATATTTGCCGGCGCCCTTGGCAATGGCGGTACACAGGTACGGCAGGACAATTGCGATCAATACACACCAGAAAGCGACAGTCATGGAGCACATCCTTTTTTATGAGTTTTCAGGGGGGTCTTCAGAACTTCATCACCAACATGCCGATCAGCACCAACCCACAGGCTAAGAGCCGGGGCCGGCCGAAAGGTTCTTTCAGGTAGCGCATGCCGAACAGCACCACCAAAATCACACTGATCTCGCGCAACGCCGCCGCTTCGGCAATCGACCCCAACTGCATGGCCCACAGCACCAGGGCGTAGCTGAACAGCACACAGAATCCGACGCTGAGCCCCAGGCGCCATTGTTCACGCCAGAACAGGATGAAGGACGGGCGCTTGCAGACCACGGCCAACAGAGGAAAGGGCCAGGCGCTGAGCAGGGTGACCCAGGTCAGGTAGTCCAGCGGATGGGACCAGCGGCGCAAGGCCTGGCCGTCGATGAAGGTGTAGCAACCGATGCACAGGCCGATCAACGCCACCACCGGCAACATGTTCCAGGGCAGGCGCGCCCCACCGCCCCCCTGCCAGAGCAGGCAGAGCATGCCGAAGGGAATCAGCAGGATGCCGAGGATCTGCTGGGTATTGAGCTCCTCGCCGGCAAAGATCAGGGTCAAGGCCAACACCACCAATGGCGACAGACCGCGCATCAGTGGATAGACCAGCCCCAGGTCGCCCACCCGATACGCCTGGATCAACAGATAGCGGTACAAGAGTTCGAAGGCAGCCGAGGCGATGATCCAGGGCCAGAGTTCCAACGGCGGCCACTGCAGGAAAAACAGCATGCTCGCCACGAACAGCAGAGCCACGCTGTCCATGCAGGCCACCACCAACAGGCGCTCGCCGCTGAACTTGATCAGGGTGTTCCATGCCGCATGCAGCAGCGCCGCCACCAGAACCAGACTTGTCGCCAGCACCTCACACTCCCTGTTGGCCCGAAAGAGAATCGATTCATCCTGCGTTCCCGGCCGCCTATACTTGCGCCGACCGCCGAGGGCGAATCCTCGCATGACGCTGGCCTGCCTGCACGGGCTGCCGGCATTTTTGGCAGCGATAGCACGCACTTCGTCAGCATGGGCCTGCTGCCCGACGTCACCCCAGCCGGGTCCCGATACCCGCCTTTTTAGGCAAGCGCCTGCAACATCGTGCCACTACTGCGGTCAATGGGGCGGGTAAACCCCAGCACCAACCACCTCAGGCCCCTGGCCAGACGCTGCACACCTGCCGCTTGAAGCTTTTTTCCCTGCGATCATCCAAAGGAGTCCGGATGCTTGAACTTGTCGCCGCCTTTATCTGCCTGACCACCCTGCTCACTTATGTGAATTTCCGTTTTATCGGCCTGCCACCGACCATCGGCGTGATGGTCACCGCCCTGCTGTTCTCGCTGTTGCTGCAGGGCTTGAGTTACCTGGGCTTCCCTGGCCTTGAGGAACACGTCGAGGAACTGATCGGCAAGATCGACTTCGGCGATCTGCTGATGAACTGGATGCTGTCGTTCCTGCTGTTCGCCGGCGCCCTGCACGTCAACCTCAACGACCTGCGCAGCTATCGCTGGCCCATCGGCCTGCTGGCCACGGTCGGCGTGCTGATCGCGACCTTCGTCATCGGCAGCCTGGCCTACTGGATCTTCGGCCTGTTCGGCTGGCACGTGAGTTTCCTCTACTGTCTGCTGTTCGGTGCACTGATCTCGCCCACCGATCCCATTGCGGTGCTGGGCGTACTGCGTACCGCCAACGCGTCCAAACCACTGAAGACCACCATCGTCGGCGAGTCGCTGTTCAATGACGGCACCGCGGTGGTGGTGTTCACCGTGCTGCTGGGCATCGCGCAACTGGGTGAAACCCCGACAGTGGGCGCCACGGCCTGGCTGTTCGTGCATGAAGCCATTGGCGGCGTGCTGTTCGGCGGGCTGATCGGCTACCTGGTGTACCTGATGATCAAGAGCATCGAGCAGCACCAGATCGAGGTGATGCTGACGTTGGCCCTGGTGATCGGCGGCTCGGCGATGGCCAGCGAGATCCATGTCTCGGCGCCGATCGCCATGGTGGTGGCGGGCCTGATCATCGGCAACCTGGGGCGCAACCTGGCGATGAACGACATGACCCGGCGCTACCTGGACGGCTTCTGGGAACTGCTAGACGACATGCTCAACGCCCTGCTGTTCGCCCTGATCGGCCTGGAACTGTTGCTGCTGCCGTTCAATTGGCTACACCTGGCGGCCGCAAGCCTGCTGGCGGTAGCCATCGTGCTCTCGCGCCTGCTCACCGTGGCCCCGGCGATCCTGCTGCTGCGGCGCTGGCGCAGCGTGCCCCGGGGCACCATTCGCGTGCTGACCTGGGGCGGCCTGCGGGGCGGCGTCTCGGTGGCTCTGGCGCTGGCCCTGCCCCTGGGTCCGGAGCGTGACCTGGTGCTGAGCATCACTTACATCGTGGTGCTGTCGTCGATCCTGTTGCAGGGTCTGAGCATCGGCAGACTGGTGCGTCATGTCACCCAGGATGCCCCGGCGGCCACGGCTCAAGGCCATTGATCATTTCTTGATCCCACGCGGATCGGGCGCCGTCGCCCGATCCGTGCGGCCACTTGGTTTGCCGCTCTCGCTGCGCACCTGAGCGTGGCTGATCAAGGCAAAGATGAAACTGCCGCCGATGATGTTCCCTGCCAGGGTCGGCCCGGCAAACACCAGCCAGAAATCCCGCCACCCCAGCTCCCCGGCAAACACCAGGTAAGACACCTCGGCCGAACCCACCACGATGTGAGTGAAATCCCCCAGCGCCATCAGGTAGGTGATGAGGATGATGATCCACAGCTTGGCGCTCTCCATGGACGGGATCATCCAGACCATGGTGGCAATCATCCAGCCGGAGATGATGCCTTTGGCGAACATCTGCGCGCGGTCGTTCTCCATCACCTGGCGACCGATTTCCAGAAAGGCCTGGTCGGTGCGGCTGTCGAAGATCGGCAGATGCAGCATCACGTATGCCACCAACAGGGTGCCGCACAGATTGCCCGTCAGCACCACACCCCATAAGCGCAGGAGGCGCCCGGCATTCTTCAGGCTCGGCTTGCTCATCACCGGCAGCACCGCGGTCAGGGTGTTCTCCGTGAACAGTTGCTGGCGCGCGAGGATCACCGCCAGAAAGCCCGCGCAATAGCCGAAGCTGGCGACAACCTTGAAGGCTTCGCCCTCCGGCAGCCGGGAGTTGAGCAGCCCCATGCCCATCAGAGACAGGCCCATCGTCAGGCCGGCGGCCAGGGCCGACCACCACAGGGCGGCGACGCTGCGCTCCAGTTCCTGGTCGCCCTGCGTGCGGATGATCTCGTGCAGTACCGCCGCGCGAGGCGGCTGGTTGCGGTCGACGTCCTGTTGCTCTTCGACTGAAAGTCCGGGGGTTTTACCGTCGTTGCGAGTGTCCATGGGAGTCCTGAACCAGGTGAGTCGTATGGTTACGACACGCGGGGTTCAGGGCTGTTCCGTCCGGAGCGGGGCGCGCTTGCCGGGCAATCTCGGCCTACTGTCAGGCTTCGTCCTTGAACTGGTCCTTGACGTATTTGATCTCGGTACGGCCGTGGGGTGCCGGCAGGCCGTCTTCACCGAGGTTGACGAAGACCATCTTCTCGACGGTGAGAATGGATTTGCGGGTGATCTTGTTACGCACTTCGCACGTCAGGGTGATGGAGGTGCGACCGAACTCGGTGGCGGTGATGCCCAGCTCGATGATGTCGCCCTGGCGTGAGGCGCTGACGAAGTTGATTTCCGAGATGTACTTGGTGACGACCCGCTGGTTGCCCAGCTGGACAATGGCGTAGATCGCCGCTTCTTCGTCGATCCAGCGCAACAGACTGCCACCGAACAGCGTGCCGTTGGGGTTGAGGTCTTCGGGCTTGACCCACTTGCGGGTGTGGAAATTCATGGGGGACTCCAAGGTGCTTGAACGAGTGCAATTGACGCTCCCAGCTTCAAGTTTCAAGCCACAAGCTGCAAGTAAAAACCGACCTGCTCTTACTTGCTGCTTGTGGCTTGCACCTTGCTGCTTAAAGAAAGCTATAATCGCCACCGTTTCAAAACGGTCATCTGCACCTGATACCGTTTTCCCGCCACCTGTCCGAGGGGCGCTGCAGCAGGCATGACCTGTCAGGCTCGGATGGGGCGTTGTCGGTACAGGCTTCCCTGTACGGACACTAAACGCACAACGGCGCCCATTCGCACACTACGAATGGAGGCTCTTCATGAGCGCTGTAAACACGCCTGCAGATTTTACCGACTACAAAGTCGCCGACATTTCCCTGGCCGCCTGGGGCCGTCGCGAAACCATCATCGCCGAGTCGGAAATGCCGGCCCTGATGGGTCTGCGCCGCAAGTACCTGGCTGAACAGCCACTCAAGGGCGCGAAAATCCTCGGCTGCATCCACATGACCATTCAGACCGCCGTGCTGATCGAAACCCTGGTTGCCCTGGGTGCCGAAGTACGCTGGTCGTCCTGCAACATCTTCTCGACTCAAGACCAGGCCGCTGCCTCCATCGCCGCTGCCGGCATTCCTGTGTTCGCCTGGAAAGGCGAGACCGAACAAGAGTACGAGTGGTGCCTGGAGCAGACCATCCTCAAGGATGGCCAGCCTTGGGATGCCAACATGATCCTCGACGACGGCGGCGACCTGACCCAGCTGCTGCACGACAAATACCCACAGGTGCTGGAACGCGTTCACGGCGTGACCGAAGAAACCACCACCGGCGTACACCGCCTGCTGGACATGCTGGCCAAGGGCGAGCTGAAGATTCCTGCGATCAACGTCAACGACTCGGTGACCAAGAGCAAGAACGACAACAAGTACGGCTGCCGTCACAGCCTGAACGATGCCATCAAGCGCGGCACCGACCACCTGCTGTCCGGCAAGCAAGCGCTGGTCATCGGCTACGGTGACGTGGGCAAGGGCTCGGCCCAGTCCCTGCGTCAGGAAGGCATGATCGTCAAGGTGTCCGAAGTCGACCCGATCTGCGCCATGCAAGCCTGCATGGACGGTTTCGAACTGGTTTCGCCGTTCATCGACGGCATCAACAACGGCACCGAAGCCTGCATCGACAAGGCCCTGCTGGGCAAGATCGACCTGATCGTGACCACCACCGGCAACGTCAATGTCTGCGATGCCAACATGCTCAAGGCCCTGAAGAAGCGCGCCGTGGTCTGCAACATCGGCCACTTCGACAACGAAATCGACACCGCCTTCATGCGCAAGAACTGGGCATGGGAAGAAGTGAAGCCACAGGTGCACAAGATCCACCGCACCGGCCACGGCGACTTCGACCCACAGAACGACGACTACCTGATCCTGCTGGCCGAAGGTCGCCTGGTGAACCTGGGCAACGCCACCGGTCACCCAAGCCGCATCATGGACGGCTCGTTCGCCAACCAGGTGCTGGCGCAGATCTTCCTGTTCGGCCAGAAGTACGCCGACCTGTCGCCGGCCCAGAAAGCCGAGCGCCTGACCGTTGAAGTACTGCCGAAGAAACTCGACGAAGAAGTGGCCCTGGAAATGGTCCGCGGCTTCGGCGGCGTGGTCACTCAACTGACCAAGCAACAGGCTGACTACATCGGCGTGACCGTCGAAGGCCCGTTCAAGCCAGACGCCTATCGCTACTAAGAGCAGCTGCAAGCGTTGAGCTTCACGCGGCAAGCCAGGGCCACAAGCCGGGCTTGCCGCACAAAGCCTCACGCTTCGCCCCTATTTGCTTAAACAGCGTCAGGCAACGAGCTCCAGGAACAGGAGACGAGCGCACCCACGCTTCTCCTGGACCTTGCGGCTTGCGGCTTGTAGCTGGAGGTTCCCTCCATGTCCCAAGAACGTCGTTACAGCTTCGAGTTCTTCCCCACCAAGACCGATGCTGGACATGAAAAACTGCTCGCCACTGCCCGTCAGCTGGCCGGCTACAACCCCGACTTCTTCTCCTGCACCTACGGCGCCGGCGGCTCGACCCGTGATCGTACGGTCAACACCGTGCTGCAACTGGAGAGCGAAGTAAAAATTCCCGCGGCGCCGCATCTGTCCTGCGTCGGCGACAGCAAGGACGACCTGCGCGGCCTGCTCAAGCAGTACCAGGCAGCCGGCATCAAGCGCATCGTCGCCCTGCGTGGCGACCTGCCTTCGGGCATGGGCATGGCCAGCGGCGAACTGCGCCACGCCAACGACCTGGTGAGTTTCATTCGCGAAGAGACTGGCAGCCACTTCCATATCGAAGTCGCCGCCTACCCGGAAATGCACCCACAGGCGCGCAATTTCGAAGACGATCTTCGCAACTTCGCCCGCAAGGCCAATGCCGGTGCCGACAGCGCGATCACCCAGTACTTCTTCAACGCCGACAGCTACTTCTACTTCGTCGAGCGCGTGCAGAAGATGGGCGTGAACATCCCGATCGTGCCGGGCATCATGCCCATCACCAACTACAGCAAGCTGGCGCGCTTCTCCGACGCCTGCGGCGCCGAGATCCCGCGCTGGATCCGCAAGCAGCTGGAAGCCTACGGCGACGACAGCGCCAGCATTCAGGCTTTTGGCGAGCAGGTGATTAGCGAAATGTGTGAACGCCTGCTGCAAGGCGGAGCACCAGGGCTGCACTTCTACACCCTGAACCAGGCCGACCCGAGCCTGGCGATCTGGAACAACCTGAAGCTGCCGCGCTGATCGGCAAAGCCTCACCAGGCCCCGGCACAGACGGGGCCTTTTTATTTGCATCAGCCTTGAACTAGAGCGGCTGGCGCTGCCCCTAGCAATTGCATGATCTCCCGTCGTAATCTCCAGCAATGTCTGTCATTGCCCGGCTGCTGATCACCCTTCTCTGCACTTGCCTGAGCCTCGCGGCCCATGGCGAGAAGCTGCGTATTGTCACCGAGCCCTGGGCGCCCTACGTCTACGAAGAAAACGGCAAGGTCCTGGGGCTGGACTACGAAACCACGGCCATTGTCTTTCAGCGCCTGGGGATAGATGTGGAATGGCAATTCCTGCCCTGGAAGCGCTGCCTGGCGATGCTGGAAACCGGCCAGGCCGACGGGGCCCTGGACATCTTTCACAGCGACCAGCGCGACAGCACCCTGCTCTACCCCAGCGAGCCCCTGTCGGACGTCGAGTTCGTGATGTTCTACGCCAAGCAGCGCCCCCATCCGTTCAAGCATCTGGATGAGCTCAAGGGCCTGACCATCGGCACCTCGCCCGGCTACCTGTACAGCGATGACTTCAGTCAATCGACCCTGTTCAAACGCGAACCGGCACCGACCCACGAAGCCAACTTCGGCAAGCTGCTGCTGGGGCGGATTGACCTGCTGATCACCGACAAACGGGTCGGCCAGCACCTGCTGGACAGCTTGGGCATCCGCGATCAGGTCAGCCAGAACTCCACCGTCATCAGCCGCCAGAGCCAGTACCTGGCGCTGCGCCGCAATGCCGGAATGGACCTGCTGGTGCAACGCTTCGGCGCCGAACTCAAGCGCTTCAAGCGCGAACCGGCCTACGCCGAATTGAGCGCCAAGTACGGCGCGGAACCCATTCTGCCCCCTGTCAGGTCCTCATCCACCCGAGAGTCAGAAAAAACCGTTGAGCAGTAGGAAAGCAGCGCACATCGAATGCTCTGTTATACTCCGGCCTCCCGCCAGGCTCACGCCCGGACGCTGGACCCTGTTCAAGGCCTCTCCACCCCGCTACGGCGCAGCCATCCGGCCCGCGCGAGCCACCGGTGAATGAGCCTTCAGGCCAGCAGGACCGGACGGGATTGCGTCCTCTTAAACGCCATTCACGCTCGGCAAGATTATCCCTTTGGGCCAAGCCCTCACTAAAACAGGATTACTCATGTCCTTTGCTTCCCTCGGTCTCTCCGAGGCTTTAGTCGGCGCCATCGAAGCCGCCGGCTACACCCAGCCTACTCCGGTGCAACAGCGGGCCATCCCCGCCGTGTTGCAAGGTCGCGATCTGATGGTCGCGGCACAGACAGGTACTGGTAAAACCGGCGGTTTCGCCCTTCCGATCCTGGAGCGGTTGTTTCCCAACGGTCACCCGGACAAATCCCAGCGTCACGGCCCGCGCCAACCCCGCGTCCTGGTCCTGACCCCGACTCGCGAACTGGCCGCGCAAGTGCATGACAGCTTCAAGCTGTACGCCCGCGACCTGAAGTTCGTCAGCGCCTGCATCTTCGGCGGCGTCGGCATGAACCCCCAAGTCCAGGCCATGGCCCGTGGCGTGGACGTGCTGGTGGCGTGCCCCGGCCGTCTGCTGGACCTGGCCGGCCAAGGCAGCGTCGACCTGTCCCACGTGGAAATCCTCGTGCTCGACGAAGCCGACCGCATGCTCGACATGGGCTTCGTGCATGACGTGAAGAAAGTCCTCGCGCGCCTGCCGGCCAAGCGCCAGAACCTGCTGTTCTCCGCGACCTTCTCCAAGGACATCACGGACCTGGCCGGCAAGCTGCTGCACAACCCCGAGCGCATCGAAGTCACTCCGCCCAACACCACGGTGGAGCGCATCGAGCAGCGGGTGTTCCGCCTGCCCGCCAGCCACAAACGCTCGCTGCTGGCGCACCTGATCACCGCCGGCGCCTGGGAACAGGTCCTGGTGTTCACCCGCACCAAGCATGGCGCCAACCGCCTGGCCGAGTACCTGGACAAGCACGGCCTGAGCGCCGTGGCGATCCACGGCAACAAGAGCCAGAACGCCCGCACCAAGGCCCTGGCCGACTTCAAGGCCGGCGACGTGCGGATCCTGGTGGCCACCGATATCGCCGCTCGCGGCCTGGATATCGACCAATTGCCCCACGTGGTCAACTTCGAGCTGCCTAACGTCGACGAAGACTACGTGCACCGTATCGGTCGTACCGGCCGTGCCGGTCGCTCGGGCGAGGCCATCTCCCTGGTGGCCCCGGACGAAGAAAAACTGCTGAAAAGCATCGAGCGCATGACCAAGCAGAAGATCGCCGATGGCGACCTGATGGGCTTCGATGCCAGCGCCGTGGAAGCCGAGAAGCCGGAAGTGCGCGAGCGTCCGGACGTACGCAACCCGCGCAATCCTCGCGGCCCACGTGGCGACGGCCCGAACGGCGGCGGTGGCGGCGGTGGTCGCAAGGACAAGGGCAAGGACAAGGGCGGCAAAGACAAGCCGGCCCGTGGCGAACGCCCGGCCCGCGAGCAGAAGCCCCGCGAAGGCACCCCGGCTCGCGAACAGCGCCAGCCGACGCCCCGTGCCGATCGGGCACCGGACGAGTTCCTCGACGACGACGTGGACAACTTCGGTAACCGCGCCGACTACGTCAGCCCCTACCAGAACAAGAACAACCAGGGCCGCGGCCGCCGTCCAGGGGCTCCGGCCCTGGGTGCAGGCGCCGGTGCCGGCAATCCGCCTCGCGGCGGCGGCCAGGGTCGCTCCGGTAGCCCGCGCAACAGCAACGGCAGCACCACCGGCACCGCACCCGCCAAGCGCAGCGGCGGTCCACGCAACGGCGCCCCGCGTGACAGCCAGGGCCGTCGCGACGAATCGCGCAATCGCCGGCCGAACCGTGACGATCAGGCCCGCCAGGAGCCTGCGGTGCAGAACCCTCGGAGCAACCAGCCGAAGATCATGCACAAAGAGTCCAAGATCGATCGTTTCCCGACGCCTGAGCAACTGGACCAGTTGCCAAGCCGTCCACGGGGCGAGAAGCCGGCGCTGCTGACCCGCAATCGCTGAGTCACCGCGCTGAAATGAAAAACGCCCCTGGTCGCAAGACCCGGGGCGTTTTTTGTGGGGGCTGGTCGAGAGTGCTTTCTGTAGCCGCTGCCGCAGGCTGCGAACGACGGGGAACTCGGCGCAAGGGCCTGCCAGGCTCACCGGGTTGCATGACGGGCAATAAAAAACGCCCCCGATTTGTGGTCGGGGGCGCTTTTTTTGCCTTGGCGCAGGTTGCGATCGGTCCAATACGGGCTGTGCGAATTGAATCGCGGAGGCCCTGCGGGCCTTGTCGCAGCCTGCGGCAGCGGCTACAGGCGAAGCATTACTTCGCTTTCACACCTTCAAAGCTGATGTACAGGTCGACGTTGTTGGACGCCGGGCCCAGGTCCATCATCTTGCCGAAATCCTGGCGATTGATGCTGGTGGTGCCTTCGAAGCCGGCACGGTAGCCGCCCCATGGATCCTTGCCTTCACCCAGGAAAGTGGCCTTGACCACGACCGGCTTGGTCACGCCGTGCAGGGTCAGGTCGCCCGCCACGTCGGCGGTCAGCTTGCCATCGGCATTCTTGCCGGTGGGCTTGACGCTGGTGGAGACGAACTTGGCATCGGCAAACTTGCTGGATTCCAGGAAGTCCTTGCTGGTGATGTGCTTGTCACGTTCGGCGTGATTGGTGAACACGCTGGCGGTGCGCACGTTGACTTCGATCTTGGCGTCTTCCGGCTTGGCCGCGTCGAAGCTGAACTTGCCGTCCAGGTCCTTGAAGGTACCGGTGATGAAGCTGTAGCCCAGGTGGCTGATCTTGAAGTCGACGAAGGCGTGCTGGCCTTCCTTGTCGATCACGTAGTCCGCTGCCATCACTTGACCGGCCGCCAATACAGCAGAACCGATGGCCAATGCGGCGAGAGTCTTTTTCAACATGCTTTCTATTCCTTTTGAGTCAAGGTTGAACATCAGGCTTTGCGACCCAGCATACGGGTGAGGGTCGCATCACGATCGATAAAGTGGTGCTTCAAGGCGGCCAGGCCATGGATGCCGGCGAAAATCACCAGCGCCCAGGCCAGGTACAGATGCACCACACCTGCTACATCTGCCTGGTCCGGCAGTCCGGAAACCAGGGCAGGAACTTCAAACAAGCCAAACACCGGGATACCCACGCCGTCTGCGGTGGAAATCAGGTAGCCGGCAATCATCACCGCGAACAGACCCAAGTACAGGAACCCATGTCCCAACTTGGCCCCCAGGCGGGTCAGACGTCCATGGTTGGCCGGCGCTGGCGGCGGAGGGCTGACAAACCGCCACAACACCCGCAGCAGCATGATCGCGAACAGCGTCAGGCCAATGCTCTTGTGCAGGTCCGGCGCGTCTTTGCGCCAGGTGCTGTAGTAGTCGAGGCCGACCATCCACAGGCCCAGGGCGAACAGACCGAAGACTGCCAGGGCCACGCCCCAGTGCAGAACAATGCTTACCCAGCCGTAGCGAGAAGAAGAATTACGTAACTGCATCAGTTGCATCCTGTAAGAAACGCTGACCAAGACTAGCGATTTACCTATCGAATTAAAGCGAAAAAATTTGCTTTGAAATATCGAGAAATACGATCAGTACTCTGGGCTCAGGGTATTAAGAAAAGATTAAGGGCATTTTCTGACGCTTTCGAGGCCATCGCCACCCGTGCCCTGGCAGCGAGCGGCTACGTCTTTACCCCTGGGTCGCGCCGTCCCCGGTTGCCGCCCTGCACAATAGGTTGTCCCGCGGCCATGCATTGCATAGGCTTGCCCGATTGTTCGCCCGCCCCCTCAGCGAGCTGCCTCCAGGAGACTGTACATGGGCCTGAATAACCAGTGGATGCAACGCGATCTTGCGGTGTTGTGGCATCCCTGCACCCAGATGAAAGACCACGAACAACTGCCGTTGATCCCGATCAAGCGCGGTGAAGGCGTCTGGCTGGAAGACTTCGAAGGCAAACGTTACCTGGATGCCGTCAGTTCCTGGTGGGTCAACGTCTTCGGCCACGCCAACCCGCGCATCAACCAGCGCATCAAGGACCAGGTGGACCAGTTGGAACACGTGATCCTCGCCGGTTTCAGCCACCAACCGGTGATCGAGCTGTCCGAGCGCCTGGTGCAGATCACCCCCGAAGGCCTGACCCGCTGCTTCTACGCCGACAACGGTTCGTCGTGCATCGAAGTGGCGATGAAGATGAGCTTCCACTACTGGATCAACCGCGGCCAACCGAACAAGAAGCGCTTCGTCACCCTGAGCAACAGCTACCACGGCGAAACCATCGCCGCGATGTCGGTGGGCGACGTGCCGCTGTTCACCGAAACCTACAAGGCCCTGCTGCTGGACACCCTCAAGGTGCCGAGCCCGGACTGCTACCTGCGGCCCGACGGCATGAGCTGGGAAGAACACTCGCGAAACATGTTCGCCGCCATGGAACAGACCCTCGCCGAACACCACGACACGGTAGCCGCGGTCATCGTCGAGCCATTGATCCAGGGCGCCGGCGGCATGCGCATGTACCACCCGGTGTACCTCAAGCTGCTGCGCGAAGCCTGCGACCGCTACGGCGTGCACCTGATCCACGACGAGATCGCCGTCGGCTTCGGCCGCACCGGCACGATGTTCGCCTGCGAACAGGCCGGCATCCGCCCGGACTTCCTGTGCCTGTCCAAGGCCCTGACCGGCGGCTACCTGCCCCTGGCCGCGTGCATGACCACCGACGACGTCTACAGCGCCTTCTACGACGACTACCCGACCCTGCGCGCCTTCCTCCACTCCCACAGCTACACCGGCAACCCGCTGGCCTGTGCGGCGGCCCTGGCGACCCTGGACATCTTCGAGCAGGACAACGTCATCGCCAACAACCGCGCCCTGTCCCAGCGCATGGCCAGCGCCACCGCGCACCTGGTGGACCACCCCCACGTCGCCGAAGTGCGCCAGACCGGCATGGTCCTGGCCATCGAGATGGTCCAGGACAAGGCCGGCAAGGCCGCCTACCCCTGGCAGGAGCGGCGTGGCCTGAAGGTGTTCCAGCACGCCCTGGAGCGCGGTGCGCTGCTGCGTCCCCTGGGCAGCGTGGTGTACTTCCTGCCGCCCTACGTGATCACCCCGGAGCAGATCGACTTCCTCGCCGAAGTGGCCAGCGAAGGCATCGACATCGCCACCCGCGACAGCGTCAGCGTGGCCGTGCCCAAGGACTTCCACCCGGGCTTTCGCGATCCGGGCTAGAGCAGGCCATCAAGGGTGGCGAGGGACCGCGTAGCGGTCCCAAACCAGGCTGAGCACCTCGGCGGCTTCAACGACGGCTTCGCCGCCGAGCGGGAGCCAGCTGCCTCGCCACAGAAGGCTTTCCACCGATACACATTCAACAGAGAACCCAGATGAGACTGTCCCGCTTCTTTATCGACGCCCCCCTGAGCCTCGGCGAGCACGAACTGCCGGAAGCCCAGGCCCACTACATCGGGCGCGTGCTGCGCATGGCTGAAGGCGATGCGCTGCAAGTGTTCGACGGCTCGGGAACGGAGTTTCGCGGCACCCTGGTGGAAGTGGGCAAGAAGCGCGTGCGCGTGCAGCTGGATGAACGCTTTGCCGGCCAGCCAGAGTCGCCGCTGCGGATTCACCTCGGTCAGGGCCTGTCCCGGGGCGAACGCATGGACTGGGCGATTCAGAAAGCCACGGAGCTGGGGGTCAGCGAGATCACCCCGATCTTCAGCGAGCGCTGCGAAGTGCGGCTCAAGGACGAACGCGCCGACAAGCGCCTGCTGCACTGGCGCCAGGTGGCCATCAGCGCCTGCGAGCAATGCGGGCGCTCGCAAGTCCCGGTGATTCATCCGCCCGTGCTGCTGGCGGACTGGATCAAGCAGACCGAGGCCGACCTGAAGCTGGTGCTGCACCCGGTGGCCGAGCCCCTGGAAAGCCATGCCAAACCGCAGACCCTGGCCTTCCTGATTGGCCCGGAAGGCGGCCTGTCCGATGCCGAAGTGGAGCAGGCCCACGGCGCCGGCTTCCTGCCCGCCCGCCTCGGCCCTCGCGTGCTGCGTACCGAAACCGCCCCGGTGGTGGCCCTGGCCGTGGCCCAGCAACTGTGGGGCGATTTCTAAAACAGTCCCCGGTCAAACACCCACCGTAGGAGCTGGCTTGCCAGCGAAGGCGCCCACCAGTCCCGTACACGTCTCAAGGGCCCCTTCGCCGGCAAGCCGGCTCCTACAGGTGGCGGCGCAACAGCCGGTTACTCCACCGGATCGCTGGTGGGCCGGGCGATGATGGCTTTCAGCTCGGCGGTCATGGGGAACTCCAGGTTCAGGCCCTTGGGCGGAATCGGCTGCTGGAACCAGCGCTGGTAGATGCCGTTGATTTCCCCGGAGCGGTACAGATCCGCCAAGGCGCCGTTGACCAGCGCCAGGAACTGCGGATCATCCTTGCGCACCATGCAGCTGTAGATCTCCCGCGACTGCTCCTCCCCCACCACCACCCAATTGTGCGGATCGCGAGCCTTGGCCCGTTCGCCGTAGAGCAGCGCATCATCCATGTAGAACGCCGCCGCGCGCCCGGTCTGCAGCATCTGGAACGCCTCGCCGTGGTCCTTGGCGCTGATCACGAACATGTCGATCTTGTGCTCGACGTTGTAGTTCTTGAGAAACCGCTCGTTGGTGGTCCCCGCCGTGGTCACCACGTTCTTGCCCCGCAGGTCGGCGAAGCTTTTGATCCCACTGTCCTTGGCGGTCAAGAGTTGCCCTTTGACGTAGATAAAACCGTAGGAGAACGCCACCTGCTTCTGCCGCTCGGCGGTCACCCCGGTGGAGCCGCATTCCAGGTCCACGGTGCCGTTCTGCACCAGGGGAATGCGCGTCTGCGAGGTCACCAGGTTGTACTTCACATTCAGCTTGGGCAGGTGCAACTGCTGCTGGATGCGCTCCACCACCTTGCTCGCCAGCTCCACCGAATAGCCCATGGGCTTGCCGCTGTTGTCGCCCACGTAGGAAAAGGGCACCGAAGCGTCGCGATAACCCAAGGTAATGCTGGCGCTGTTGGCGATCTTGGCCAGGGTGCCATCCAGGGGCGCCTCGTTGGCCTGGGAAATGGCGCTGAACAACAGCCCCAGGGTGCAGCCGAGCAACGTGATCTTATGCATTGTTATTCTCCGTTGTGGGTTAAGGCGGCTCAGCGGCGAACCGCGATGACACTGATTTCGACAAGGATCTGCGGGCGTGCCAGGGCCGCCTGCAAGGTGGTACGCGCCGGCGCCTGGCCGGGAGACAGCCAGGCCGACCAGACTTCGTTCATCACCGCGAAGTCGGCCTGGATGTCCTTGAGGTAGATCGTCGCGCTCAAGAGATGGTCCTTGTCGCTACCGGCCTCGGCCAGCAAGGCGTCGATCTTCTCCAGCACCTCACGGGTCTGGCCGCCGATGTCGCTGCTGGCCCCCGGCACTTGGCCGGAGAGAAACACCAGTTCGGCAAAGGTCACCGCGCCACTCAGGCGCTCGTTGCTGTGGATACGCTGGATACTCATCTGAAGACTCCCTTGAACGTTCAGGCGACGCGGGGCGTCAGGCCCTGCATGTCGATGCTGGTGGAGCGCTGGCCGATCAGTTCGCTCAGCAACTGGCCGCTGCCACAGGCCAGTGTGAAACCCAGCGCGCCGTGGCCGAGGTTGAGCCACAGGTTGCGGTAGGCGGTGGCGCCGATCAGCGGCACGCCGCTGGGGGTGGCCGGACGCATGCCGGCCCATTCGATGGCGGCCTGATAATCGCCGGCGTCGGCGAAGGTCTGCTCGGCCTGCCGGCGCATCAGGGCCAGGCGATCCGGTTCCGGGGACGGATCGAAGCCGACGATGTCGACCATCGCCGCCACCCGCAGTTGCTGGCCGATACGCGCGTAGACGATCTTGCGGTTGTAGTCGGTGATGCTGATCTCCGGTGCCCGGTGCTGCGGGCCGATGGGCACGCTGAGGCTGTAGCCCTTGAGCGGATACAGCGGCAGCTTGAGCCCCGGCAGGCGCAACTCGGGGCTGCGATGACCGGCCGCCAGCACCAGCTGTTGCACCGGCAATTGGCGCTCGCCCAGGTCGATGGCCTGGACCCGGTCGCCCCCATGGTGGATGGCCCGGACCCGCTGGCCGAGGAGGATTTCGCAGCGCCCGGAAGCCCGCAGCCACGCCGCCAGCTGCTGGCAGAACGCGTGGCAGTCGGCCACTTCTTCATCCGGGGTATAGATGCCACCGACGAAGGGCGTGTCCCCCAGGGTCGGCTCCAGGGCGGTGCATTCGGCGGCGGACAACACCTGCTGCTGGCGGCTGTCCGCCAGGTTGCGCCGGGCATGTTCGAAGCTGCCGGGCTCGCGAAAGGTCACCAGCTTGCCGTTGCGCCGCCAGTCGAAGCCCTGCAGGCCATCCTCTTCGCGCCAGCGTTGCAGGGTGCTCTGGCTGAGCAGCGCCAGGCGCAACAGGTGAGCGCCATTGCGCTGGTTCACCGAGTGCCGGCAAGCCCCGAGAAACCCCGCCAGCCAGCGCCACTGCGCCGGGTCCAGGCGCGGGCGCAGCTTGAGCGGCGAGTCGCCCTTGAGCATCCAGCCCAAGGCCTGCCAGGGCACGCCGGCATCGGCCAAAGGCGCCACATAGCGATAGGACAACTGCCCGCCGTTGGCGAAGCTGGTCTGGCTGCCCAGGGAGTCCTGGGCCTCCACCAGGGTCACCTCGAAGCCCTGGCGGACCAGGGCGTAGGCACTGGCCAAGCCGATGACGCCGCCACCGATGATGCAAACCTGCTGACTCATGACTGCCCCTGGCCCGTTGTTCGATGACCGATTGTTCGATGGCCCAAGGTTAGGGGCAGGTGACAGGCGCCGGACAATGAATAAAGATGCACCTCCCATAAACAAAGGTTATGGGCTGCCCCATGCGCCTGCGTCATATCGAAATCTTCCAGGCCATCCGCCAGGCCGGCTCCATCAGCGGCGCCGCGCAGTTGCTGCACGTCTCGCAACCGGCGGTGACCAAGGTCCTGCAGCACGCCGAACTGCAGCTGGGTTTCCCGCTGTTCCTGCGGGTGCGGGGCAAGTTGCAGCCGACTCCGGAAGCCCTGGAGCTGGAGCGCGAAGTGGACAAGGTCAGCGAAAGCCTGCAAGGCGTGCGGCGCCTGGCCCAGAACCTGCGCCGGGCACCGGGCCACAGCCTGCGCATCGGCGCCACCCCGGCCCTGGCCCTGGCGCTGCTGCCACCGGCCATCCGTGAATGGACCCGCCTCTACCCGGACAGCCTGTGCGAACTGTCCAGCGCCCACAGCCGCGAACTGGTGCAGAACCTGCTGATGCGGGAAATCGACGTGGCCCTGACCCTGCAGCGCCCGGATCACCCCGGGCTCTGCGCACAGCCCCTGGCCGAGGGCGTGCTGGTGGCCCTGGCGCCGCTGGACTATTGGCCGCCCGCCGTGCGCGGCCAGCCGCTGGCCCTGATGGAATTGGCGGATGCACCGCTGATTGGCCTGAGCAGCAGCGACCCGCTGTCGGCGCGCCTGGACAGCTACCTCAAGGCCGTGGAGCCGCCGCCGCGGATCAGCATTGCCGTACAGACCTACTCCCTGGCCCGGGCCATGGTCGAGTCCGGCGCCGGGTTGGCACTGATCGACCCGTTCACCGCCCTGGGCGCATCAACCGCCAGCACCGTCATCCGGCCCCTGAGCCCGCCGCTGCCGATCACCCTGTACGCGGTGACCCGCGCCGCCGAACCGCCGCCCCACACCCTGGCCAGCCTGCTGGAGATCTTCGCCCGCCAGGCCCAGGCCCAACTCGACCATCCCTTGTAGGCGCTGGCTCGCCAGCGAGGGCGGCCGCAAGCCCGGTGCAAATCGCGAGGGACTCTTCGCCGGCAAGCCGGCTCCTACACCAATCTGCAGTCCCTCGCCCCGTAGGAGCTGGCTTGCCAGCGAAAGCGGCCGCAAGCCCGGTGCAAATCGCGAGGGACTCTTCGCCGGCCAGCCGGCTCCTACACCAATCTGCAGTCCCTCGCCCCGTAGGAGCTGGCTTGCCAGCGAAAGCGGCCGCAAGCCCGGTGCAAATCGCGAGGTACTCTTCGCCGGCAAGCCGGCTCCTACACCAATCCGCAGTCCCTCGCCCCGTAGGAGCTGGCTTGCCAGCGAAAGCGGCCGCAAGCCCGGTGCAAATCGCGAGGGACTCTTCGCCGGCCAGCCGGCTCCTACAGGACGTAGAAGAGGATGGCGACGAAATGCAGCAGGCTGCCGGCAATCACGAACAGGTGCCAGATGCCGTGGGCATGGCGCAGGCGGCTGTCCAGGGCGAAGAAGATGATGCCCACGGTGTACAGCACCCCACCCGCCGCCAGCCAGGCAAACCCGGCGGTTCCCAGGGCCGCCAGCAACGGCTTGACCGCCACCAGGACGATCCAGCCCATCACCGCGTAGATCACGATGGAGAGGATCCGCGCCTCGGAACGCGGCTTGATCTCCTGGAGGATGCCGATCAGCGCCAGCCCCCAGACAATCCCGAACAGGGTCCAGCCCCAGGGCCCGCGCAGGGTCACCAGGCAGAACGGCGTGTAGCTGCCGGCAATCAGCAGGTAGATCGAAAAGTGATCGACCTTCTGCATGATGTTCTTCGCCCGGCCGCGCACGCTGTGATAGACCGTGGACACGCTGTAGAGCACCAGCAAGGTGAAGGCGTAGATCGCCACACTGACGATCTTCCACGGACTGCCGTCGATACTGGCCAGCACCACCAGCCAGATGCCGCCGATAAACGCCGCGATCGCCCCCAGCAAGTGGGTCCAGGCGTTGAATCTTTCTCCGTGATACATCGGTCACTCACCCTTGAAACATGAAAAACCACGCAAGGCTCAGGCCTGCAGTTTGAAAGCGCAATAGCTCAATGGGGGCACGGCGGATAAAAAACCAGCGGCCACTTTCGGACTCATCGGGCATCATCAGCCCCTCATCAGCCGAGGCCGGACCATGCTCATCGACGAAGAGTTGACCCTGAAAAAGCTCGAAGTGTTTCTGGCCTTCATGCGCACCGGCAACCTGGCCCGCGCCGCCGCCGAGTTGCAGACCAGCAATGTCAGCGTGCATCGGGCCATCCACTCCCTGGAAAACGCCCTGCGCTGCCCGCTGTTCAAGCATGAAGGACGCAACCTGACGCCGCTGGAAAGCGCCTTCGTGCTGGAGGAACGCGCGCAGAAGCTGGTGCAGGACGTGGTCGAGAGCGTGCGCCTGACCCGTGAAGCGGCAGGCTTCTCTGCAGAACGCTTCAAGCTCGGCGCGCTTTACTCATTGACGGTGAAAACCGTGCCGCAACTGATCATGGGCCTGAAGCTGCGCCGCAGCGAACTGAATATCGACCTGATCCTGGGCTCCAACATCGACCTGCTGTACAAACTCAAGAACATGGAAGTGGACGCCATCCTGATTTCCCTGGACGACAGCGTCAACGACCCGGACTGCGAGCAGTTGCCGCTGTTTTCCGACGATATCTTCCTCGCCACCCCGGCCGATTCGCCCTTCGCCCAGCAGCGCGAAGTGGACCTGGCCGACGTGCGCGACGCCACCTTCATCACCCTGACCCAGGGCTTTGCCACCCATCAGGACGGGGTGCGGGTGTTCAAGCAGGCGGGGTTCGAACCGAAGGTGGCGATGCAGGTCAATGACATCTTCACCCTGCTGAGCATGGTCAGCTCCGGGGTCGGTTATGCGTTGCTACCGGGAAGGATTGCCGCGGTGTATGAAAACCGCGTGAAGCTGATACCGCTGCAGGCGCGCTACCGCCTGCAGCAACATATCGGCGTGGTGTTTCTCAAGGCCAAGGAGCGCGACCCCAACCTGTTGGCGCTGCTGGCTGAATGCCGGATGTACGCCAACCGGCAAAGTACCTAGAAGCCCGCCCAACGGCGCTCGGCTCGGCCTTGCCTGGGCGCTGGCTTGCCAGCGAAAGCATGCGCAAGCCCGGCACAAACTCCGAGGGCCCCTTCGCCGGCAAGCCGGCTCCTACACGAAATCCGCGATGCACTCGCCTCGTAGGAGCTGGCTTGCCAGCGAACGTGCCCGCAAGCCGGCCCCTACGCGCCCAGCAGGCCGCGCATCAGCAGGAACAGCAACGACGGCCCGAGCAGGCAACCCAGGGCGGTGTAGAACGCCGCTGTCAGGCAACCGTAGGGCACCAGCTTCGGATCGGTGGCCGCCAGGCCCCCGGCAACGCCGCTGGAGGTGCCCATCAGGCCGCCGAAGATCACCGCGCTGCGCGGGTTGTTGAGGCCGATCAACGGCGCCACGAACGGCGTCATCACCATCACCAGGATCGCCTTGATCAACCCCGCGGCAATCGACAGCGCCATGACTTCGGAGCTGGCGCCAATCGCCGCACCGGTCACCGGGCCGACGATGTAGGTCACCGCCCCGGCGCCGATGGTGGTCAGGCTCACCGCATCGGTGTAGCCAAAGGCCATGGCCACGCCGACCCCGGCGACAAAGGACGAGCCAACCCCGACAAACAGCGCCAGCACGCCCACGAACCCGGCACGCTTGAGCTCCTCGACACTGACCCCGAAGGCCGTGGCGACAATCGCGAAGTCCCGCAGCATGGCCCCGCCCAGCAGGCCGATGCCCGACAACAGCGGAATGTCCACCACGCCCTTCTGCCCGCCGGTGAAGGCGCCACCGACATAGGACAGCACCAGCCCCAGCAGAATGGCGATGGCCGAGCCGTGCAGGCGGCCCTTGGTAAAGGTGTTGGAGATCCAGTAGGACACCCACATGGTGATCCCGATCACCGCGAAACCGCTGATCAGCCCGTAGCCGGTAATGACCTTCATCATCGATTCGTACATGGCCCTTACCCCACTGTTTTCTGAGCAACGGCCGCATCCGGCGCCTTGTTGCCGATGCGCACCAGCACCGGCACCAGGGCGAAGGCGATCACCACCGCCAGGGTGCCCGCGAGAATCGCCATCGGCCCGCCCTTGAGCGCGCCGTAGACGTTCTGCTGCGCGGCCATGGCCACCACGATGGGGATGTACACCGCGCCCCAGAACTCCACGCCCTGTTCGGACTTGCCGGCGAACAGCCCGCGCTTGTGCAGGTAGCTGCCCAAGCCGATCAACAGCAGCATGGCGATACCGACACCGCCGACATTGGCCGGCACGCCGATCAATTTGCCCAGCAGCTCACCGATGAAAATACCCACCAGGGTACAAAAGGCCAGAAAGGCCACACCGTAGATAATCATTGTTGTTGTCCTCAAAGTGCATCGTCGAAGTTGTTGTTCTTGTGCTTCGTCAGCCTGAGTCGGTGCTCTATCGGTCGCGGCTTCCCTCCTCACTCAACAGGGCTTGCAGGGTGTCCAGGCGCGCGCCGTCGAAGGCGATCACCGTCCCTTGGGCAAACACCCGGCGGGCCAGCCCGGTCAGTACCGCACCGGGAGGCAATTCGATCTGCAAGCGTACCCCGCGCTCGTAGGCGCCTTGCACGGTGCCGCGCCAATCCACCACCCGGCACATGTTGAACGCCAGGTCGTCGCGCAGCTGCTCCAGCGTGCGCAGCGGTCGGGCCCGACTGCCACTCAGGTAACCCAGCACGGGCATCTGCAGGGGCACTTCGGCAAAGGCCGCGGCCAGGGTCTGGGCCGGTTGCTCCAGCAGCGGGCAATGGGACGGCACGCTGACCGCCAGCCGCTTGGCCACGCCGACTCCGCAACCCCGGGCCAGCTCGGCCACCGCCTGCATCGCCGCATCGCTGCCGGCGATCACCACCTGGCTGTCGGCGTTGATATTGGCCAGGTACACCGGCGTCTGCGGGCTGTGGACCTGGGCCAGCAAATCCTCCACCGCCGCCAGATCCAGGCCGATCAATGCGGTCATGCCATAGCCCTGCGGATACGCCTGCTGCATCAACTCGCCCCGCAGGCGCACCAGGCGCAAGGCATCGGCAAACTCCAGGGCCCCGGCCACCACCGCCGCCGGATAGGCACCGATGGACAGGCCCGCCACATAGTCCGCCTTGAGCGGCGCTTGCAACAGGGTCCGGGCACTGGCCACGCCGGCGATCAGCAGGCACAACTGCACCGCCCGGGTGCTGGCCAGGGCCTGGGGCGAATCCAGGGTCAGTACGTCTTCCCCCAGGACCTCACTGGCTTCCTGCAGGCAGGCGCGGGTTTGCGGGCTTGGCGGCAGACGCTGGAGCATCCCCGGCTGCTGCGC
Organism: Pseudomonas sp. Os17; assembly: GCF_001547895.1. NCBI lineage: Bacteria > Pseudomonadati > Pseudomonadota > Gammaproteobacteria > Pseudomonadales > Pseudomonadaceae > Pseudomonas > Pseudomonas sp. Os17. The sequence continues at coordinate 6,416,965 of NZ_AP014627.1, forward strand.
GCCCTGGCCCGGAAACACCAACAGGCTGCTCATGCCACCTGCTCCAGAAGGCACCAAGGATCACTGACCAAGCGCGCGCCTTCGGCACTCTTGAGCAGCACCCGAGGCGCCGCTCCCGCCCATTCACGCAGCGCCACGGCCCCGGCCGGAACCTGCAGTTGCAGGTCTACCGGGCACTCGGCGCGCTCCAGCAGGGCCAGCAGCTCCCGGGCCTGAGCCCGGGAAAAGGGTTCCGGTGTGCGCAGGATCAGGTCCAGGTCACTGTGCTGATGCAGCGCAGCCACCCCGGAGGCCAGCTCGAAACCGGCACTGCCGCTGACGCCCCAGACCAGGCCCAGGGCATTCAGCTCGCCCCGCAGTTGCTGCAAGGCCTGAAGCGCCGGCAATGAGCGTGTGCCATTCAACTGGCACAGCGCTTCGGGATACACCCCGCGCTGCACCGAGTCCAGCGCCAGCAACGCCGGGTAGCGCTGCTCGCGGGTGCGGCCGCGCAGGCCGACCGCGATCTGCCCCGGCGCCGTCAGCGCCCGCCGCACCACCACCGGCTGCCCCGCCTCCAGCACGGCAAAGGCCCAATCCGGCGCATCGGCGGCCAACTGCGCCGGGGTCATGCCCCACAGCAGGTCGTGGGGCAGCCAGGGGCCGAAGCCGTTCACCATTGTTCCCGCAGCAATTGGCGGACCCGGCTCGACGCCGCCCGGTTCGCCGCCCCCAGCCGGCCGCTCAGGTCGACGCCCTTGGCCCGCACATCGACGATGGCCGCCAGCAGACACTCCTCGACCGCGACCCGATCCTCGGCCGTGGGCTGTTCGATCTGCCGCACCGACAGGCTTTCCCAGAGCAGGCCCAGGCCGGCGTAGCTGTCGATGTCATAGGCCATGGGCGGCACGCTGGCGGCCAGGGCTTCCAGTTCCTCGACACTGCGCAGGGTGACCCGCGCCGCCGAGGCCTTGCCCATGGCGTGCACCATCACCCCCGGGTCGCGCAGGGCGATCAGGCGGTTGGCCTGATACCCGTGGGCCAGAAAGGCTCCGGACATGGCCTTGCCCACCAGCAGGGCAATCACCGGGTGTCCGGCCAGGCGGGCCCGGGCATAGCTGTCGGCGGCCGCGGCCAGGGCCTGATGAATGCCCAAGGCTTCTTCACGCCGGCCATAGGCCTGGCTCGGTACATCGACGATGGCGATCAGCGCCCGCTTGTGGGGCTGGTCGCGGTCGGCATCGATCACCTCATCCACCGCCTTGGCCAGGCCCCAGCCTTCCAGCAGGCCGACCTCGCCCTGGCGGGCACGGGGAAAACGATTCTCCGGGTCGGCCACCACGGCGATAAAACGCACCGGCTGCCCGGCCAGCTCGCCATCGGCCACCCGCAGCGACGGCGGCAGGCCGGTCAGCGGCGCGACGCCGCCACTCAAGGCGTTGAACCAGTTCAGGCCCCGCAACGAACACGCACTCATGAGCGGTCTCCTTGATACAGATCGCGAACCGTCGCCGCATCGATTTGCGGCCCAGTGTCCAGACGAGCCAGACGTTGCAGGTAGTGTTCGGCCTCGCGGCTGCGTTGCCGTTGCGGCAAGCCGAGGGCCAGCAGTTCGCGGACCTGGGCCTGGATCTGCGCCACATCGTCGGCCACATACCGGTCCACCAGGCCACTGGCGAAACGCTGCTCGCCGCCGGTCAGGCTCCAGATGAACGGCCGGTCCCGGGAGTCGTATTCCTCAAGCCCGGCCTCCTGTTCGATCACCTGCGGGCCGTTGAGCCCCAGGCGCGCTTCCTGGGTGACCAGCAGATAACTGCACAGCCCGGCGGCAATCGACATGCCGCCAAAGCAGCCGACGCTGCCGGCCACCACGCCGATCACCGGCTGGTACTGGCGCAGGTCGACAATCGCCGCATGGATGTCGGCAATCGCCGCCAGCCCCAGGTTGGCTTCCTGCAAGCGCACGCCACCGGTTTCCAGCAGCAGCACGGCGCGGGTCGGGGTGCCGTTGCGGTTGTCCTCGGCGGCCAGTTCCAGGGCCCCGGCGATCTTCGCCCCGCCCACTTCACCCAGGCTGCCGCCCTGGAAGGCGCCTTCGATGGCGGCCACCACCACCGGCAGGCCGTCGATGCTGCCCTTGGCGATCACCACCCCGTCATCGGCCTGGGGCACCACGCCCTGGCGCGCCAGCCACGGCGACATGACCCGCTGGAACGGGTCCAGCAGCTCACGGAAACTGCCGGCATCCAGCAAGGCCCGAGCGCGCTGCCGAGCACCCAGCTCGACGAAGCTGTGCTTGTTCAATAAACGTGCGCTGTCAGTCATGGCCGATCTCCTCGAAGCCCTGTTCCAGGCGCAGGCGCACCACCCCCGGGGTGGCGCCGAAATCATGGATATCGATCAGCAGCGCCGGCGGTGTCTGGCCGTCGAACATGCGCTCGAACAGGTGCTGCCAGCGCGCGGCGCTGCCATTGACCGAGGTCTGCACCTGGATGGTCAGTTTGCCGGGCTGCCCCGGCTCCAGCAGCACTTCCAGGTCGCCGGAGCCGACACAGCCCACCAGGGCGCGGCCACGACCGGGCTGGCCGGCGGGAAATTCAAAGGACAAGGTTTCCATCAGTTCGCTCCCGGGTGAAAGGCGTCGGCGGATTCGATCCGGTCCAGCAGCAGGCTGGCCGCCAGCAAGTCGGCGGCACCGCCGGGCGAGGCATTCAAGGTCAACAGTTGCAGGTCCAGTTCGTGCAGGCGGCGGCGCCCGGCGAGGCTGGCGCTGCCACCGGCATCGAGCACCGCCTGGGCGCCCTGTTGCATGGCCAGCAGGCCTTGTTCACCGGCGCGGTAGAGCACGCAGGTGTCGGCCAGCCGGCTCATGATCGCCAGCAAGGCATCGAGTCGGGCGTTCTGTTCGCCATGGCCCTGGGCACGGCTGCGCTTGAGCTGCGGCAACCCCCATTGCAGCACCGCGGGAAAGCCCTGCTGGGCTTCTTCCCGAGCGCCACGCACGCCGTAGCGCAGCGCCACCTGGGCGCCGTGGCTCAGGGGCCGTGGGGCATAGCGATCCTCCAGCAGGGCCAGGCGCGCGGCCCGCAGCGCGACACTGCCGGCACGGGTGGATCGCGGCTCCAGCGCGGCGGCGGCCACCAGCAGGCCCAGGGCCCAGATCGCCCCACGGTGAGTGTTCACCCCGCCGGTGGTGGTCAGCATGGCTCGCTCGCCTTCACGACCGATGCGCCCCAGGGCTTCGCGCAGGGGCAGGCCGACGGCGCCGAATGCCAGCGCCGCCTCGGCCATTTCCTTGAACGCCGGCCACAGGGCCAGGGCCGAAGCGTGCATCAGGCCCAGGTGCAGGTCGCTGTGGGCGCCATTGCCACGGCGGTCCACCAGGGCCGGCTTGGGCGACAGGTCGGCCTCGTCGATCAGCGCGTCCACCGCCAGGTCCGCCAGGCGCTCGGCCAGGCTCAGGGGTTGTGATTGCAGGTTGAGTGCGTGCATTACCAGCTCCTGAACTTGGCGGGTGGGTTGTACAAGCCACCGGACCACTGCACCAGATCGGCGACGCTTTTCGCCGCCAGCAGCTCGCGGCTGGCATCGGTGCGGCGGATGCCCAGGTCTTCGGGCAAGGCGATCAGGCCTTCACGGCGCATGCGCGCGGTGTCCTTGGGGTTGTGCCGCAGGCCGATGGCAGTGACTCCGGCCACGGCGGCGATCATCGCCTGGCGCTCTTCCAGGGAGCGGGCCTTGTACAGGTAGGCGATGCCCTCCTCGGTCAGCAGGTGGGTGACGTCGTCGCCGTAGATCATGATCGGCGCCAGCGGCATGCCGCTCTTGCGCGCCACGTCCACCGCGTCCAGGGTCTCGACGAAGGTCGGTTTGCCGCCTTCCTGGAAGGTTTCCACCATCTGCACCACCAGCTTCTTGCCGCGTTCGAGCATGGCCTGGGGCGCATCGCTTTGATCCTGGCGCATATCCAGCCAGGCCGGAGTGCCGTGGCGGCGCCCGCGCGGGTCGTGGCCCATGTTCGGCGCACCGCCGAAACCGGCCAGGCGGCCGCGGGTCACGGTGGAAGAATGGCCATCGCCATCCACCTGCAAGGTGGCGCCGATAAACAGATCCACCGCGTACTGCCCGGCCAGTTGGCAGAACATCCGGTTGGAACGCAGCGAGCCATCGCGGCCGGTGAAGAACACGTCCGGGCGCGCGGCGATGTAGTTCTCCATGCCCAATTCGGTACCGAAGCAATGCACGCTGTCCACCCAGCCGCTTTCGATGGCCGGGATCAGGGTCGGGTGGGGATTGAGGGTCCAGTTGCGGCAGATCTTGCCCTTGAGCCCCAGGGATTCGCCGTAGGTGGGCAGGATCAGCTCGATGGCCGCGGTGTTGAAACCGATGCCGTGGTTCAGCGACTGTACGTTGTGTTTTTCGTAGATGCCGCGAATCGCCATCATCGCCATCAACACGTGCACCGGCTTGATATGGCGCGGGTCACGGGTGAACAGCGGCTCGATGTAGAACGGCTTGTCGGCCACCACCACGAAATCCACCCAGGACGCGGGAATGTCGACCCGGGGCAGCTCGCTGACGTCGTCCACCAACTGGTTGACCTGGACGATGACAATGCCGTCGCTGAAGGCCGCCGGCTCGATCAGCGCCGGGGTGTCCTCGGTACTGGGGCCGGTGTAGATGTTGCCGGCGCGGTCGGCCATGAAGCCGGCGGACAGCACCACATTGGGGATCAGGTCCACCACCAGCCGCGCATAGAGCTCGATGTAGGTGTGGATGGCGCCGATTTCCAGCAGCCCGTCTTCCAGCAACTGGCTGATGCGCAGGCTCTGGGTGCCGGCGAAGGAGAAGTCCAGCTTGCGGGCGATGCCGCGCTCGAACAGGTCCAGGTGCTCGGAGCGGCCGACGCTGGGCATGATCATGTGCAGGTCATGCAGCTTGGCCGGGTCGGCCTTGGCCAGGGAGCGGGAGAGAAAGTCCGCCTGCTTCTGGTTGTTGCCCTCCAGCACCACCCGGTCGCCGGGCAGGATCAGAGCCTCCAGCGCCGCGACGATCTTGTCGGTCGGCAACACCACGCCATCGGCGAGGGCCCGCACCTGCTCGAGGCGCCGCTGCTTTTCGCTGCGCCGCCGCGACCAGCGCGCGTCGGGGGAAATTATTGTTGTCATGCTCACTCCACGGGTTCGCTGTCGTGGCAGTCACCTTAGGAGTGAAAACGGGGGGCATCAATCAAGCGCGGCGTTGGATCGTTACGCTGAGGGTAATGATTGAATCGAAGGCCGGCTGTAGGTAATGGCAACACATTGGCGGTTGTTGCAGCGCAGGGGGAACCGCATAGTTGCCCGGTCGCCGATGCATCGGCGGCCGATCTTAGCCGGTCGAGCCTGTTCACGGACGCACAAGCGCTTGCCTATAATGCCGGCGCTTTTTGCCGCCTGGCATTTTGCTATGGCGGCTGTGCGCGGGACACCTTCGGGTGTGCCGGAGGTTCCGTGAATTCCTCTGGTCGGCTAACCCGCGTGCAGCTGCCACCCTCTTTGTTTAGCCGCAAAAGGTAGTAGCTCCTCAAAAAACACGGAGGTGCGCTATGTCTGATTTCATCCCGCTACACAGCAATCTCACCCCTACCCCAGTGTTCCACCTCGACCGCGACGCCCCGGCAGCGGACTTGCACGGCGGCGCGGTGCAGCGCATCAAGGCCTCGCGCGACCTGCTGCACAGCCTCAACTGCCTGAGCCTCAAAGGCGTCGACGAACGCGACCTGAACCACTTCGTCAACGCCGCCCACCTGCTGCTGCAAGACGGCTGCGATGCCCTGGACGCCTTGCAGTGGCGGCTGGAGGCGTAAAGACCTCGGTCAAACCTGCCCGGTTGGCCTCCTTGGGGGTCAACCGGCGGTCTGGTCTTGCTCCTGCGCGGGCTCGGACGAAGGGCCCATCCAGGTGCCATACAGCTTCTTGGTATTGATAAAGGCAAACAGCCCTACACCGAGGGCGAGCACCAGGAATCCCCAATAAGCCTGGTCATTCCATTGAAAAGCCACCCACGCCTTGTACAGAAAAAAACCGACAGCACCGGCTCCCGCAAGACCGAGCACCGAGATGAAAAACCAATAAATCAAACGTTCCGGTGGCGATTTCCAGGCACAGTTGTCCTTTGGCCAGGCCGGCGCTGTCCCAGACGTGCAACACGCTGCTGCACAGTTCCCGCTCCAGGGGTTCCTGCTCGCCCTTGAGCGGGCTGCCGGCCCGATCCAGCAGCACCAGCTTCTGGCTCTCGGGGTGATCCTTGCCGATCACCTGGACGATCAGTTTGCCGACTTCGCAGGCCGGGCCCGGGCTCAGGCTACCGATGGGGGCGCTCATGTCAGTGACTCCTTGTCTTGCCAATGCCGACGTAACAGTTCCAGGCGGTCCTCATTGCTGGTGTGTGAAGCCAGACACGGCAGGTCGTGGTGGGCATAGCGCAGCCGCAGGTCGAGAAAACGCTGCAGTTCCTCGGCCTGGACGAAGCCCAGATCCATACCCTGCTCCAGGTACTCACTCGCCTGGGTGAATGACAGGCCGTGCTGCAGCTTCCACCATTGATAACTGCATGGGCGTGCCGCCCTTGTGCTTCTGGCATAGCTCCACCAGAGGCAGGTGTTCCTTGAGGCGTTGTTGTAGAAGCGCCCCGACAACAGTGACGCCGGAGCTAGCGATTCAATCTGGCTTTTCAGGCGATTGGCGTTGCTGTTCAAGATTCTTTTTTTGTTCGATATCGATGAGTCGAGTGGTAGGGCCATTTGGCTTTAAACGTTCCATCACCAATTTTGGCCAGAGCTTACGACTGCGGCGTTTGGCGACGCTGTAGGTGAACTCCTGAATGGTATTCATAGGACTAAACAATATGCCCATTATTAATAGGTAGAAATCCGCAAAATCCAGAAAATTTTTACCACCGTTTCTTTTGTACTCAGTAAAAATTCGCTCCCACGTATTTTTGAAAAGCTTCGTTCCACTTCCAGAAATCTCCAGCTGACTTTTAATAAATACATCAGACTCGCTATGTCTACCATGCTCATCAAACCATGGTCCATTATTCATGTATGCACGCAGATACTCCCAAGAGCTTTCCTGCAATTCAAGGCTTTTACCCATAGGTAATCCTAGGCTTAGCATCAACTGTTTTTCCGGATGACAAAAACATTGAACTAAAATCTCCAACGAGGCATGACGCATGTCTCCGGTATAAGGTCCCATCATCTGAAATTGGTATGCAACCGCAGCTATACCATCCCAAGGAGTATGAAATAATTCGTCATCGTGCTGAAAGTAGACTTCACGAGTACGTCGATTGAAAAGTATAGGGGGTGGCACAGAGCGGAGTACTTCCCAAAGAAAAGGCACGATGAATAGAGAAATCGCGAGCAAGAGCACTTCCAGTGCAGGCTGATATCTGCCATTCCATAAAAAATACGCAGATATACATAAAAACATCAACCCAGACATTCCACCCAACATACCTGTCAACATCCCTTTATATGAGCCCCCTCCACTGGCAACTTCTAAATAAATTTCATTATGCTCCTCAATATCGAGCAAATTCATGGGCGACCTGCCTGTGGATCTATCCGAATACAAAATCGCACTACTATTTTTCCCGCTCAACTTGTCCCCTAACAACTTTATAAGTTTTCCTTTAGTCATAATTTCAACTCAAATTAACATCAATGAGTGGCAAATAAATTCCCTCAATGGGTTGATATATTAAATTACCGCGAATACCAGTCAGCTTCATCGCACCGTTCTGATGATAGGCTGCGCTAAGGCACAGTACGCCAGGTTCTTGTCGGATGCGGCTACCAAATTCTTGTTTTAAGGGATTGGGGTCTTCCTCCCCCCACTCCAATGGATAGGAAATCTTGCGGGGTGGGCTGAAGTCCATAAGGGGTTGTTCTTGGGTCCACTCCTCGACTCCGCTAAAACTCACCATGCCTTGTTGATAACTTGTTTGGCCTTCGATCAACAACACCAAACGAACCTCATTGACCCACTCACCACTGACCGGATTGATATCAATCCAGCGACGGAGTTTCATTGTTACTGGGGCCACCGCCTGATAGTAGGCTTTCATTGTCTCTTCGTAACTATTTGACCAATTGGCAGGGCGAGTTCCGAAGCAGGTCTGCTTGACCCAAGTTTCGACAGGCGTGTCTTTGGTATACATGCGTGCCAGCAAGCCACCAAATATAGTTATAACTAATCCCGTTGCTTGTGCAACAAGCGGAGCAGGCAAAACAGAGATACCACGCCCTAATGCAGCAACACTACCCATAATTACTGTGGCGCGAGAGACTCGCAACATACGGGAGATTTGTAAGGAAACTCGAATATAACCAAAGCTAGCTACGCCTAAACCAACGTTGACAGTAGCTGTATCAATATCTCCTATTCTATAAGAATCCAGCGCATCCCAACCGTAGATAATAGTATCTAACCCTGCAGTAGCTGCTTGAATAAGCACTGCGCTAGCACCAATTTTTAACGCGTTCGCAAGCAATTTTTGCGCTTCGAAATTGAACTTGCCAGACTTACCAATAAACGCTTTCCATTTTACATCTGCGAGATGTTGAGAAATTGTGGAGAAAGCCGCCCAAACTCCCAGACCTGCACTCATAGCTGTCAAGTTGTTCTTGTTTGTGTAGTTTTCAGACAAAGCATCAAAACTACTTCTCAAATTCCAAACCGAAACCAGCGCAATCAAAACCTTCAACGGCGAATCATTCAACAGGTCACGCGCATTCAATGGCAGATCAAGTTTCGTCGCACTTTTGGGCAGTGGAGGTAAGTCTGCTGCACTCGGCCCAGGAGTTTTTACCGTGGGTGCATGCGCGCCACTTCCATACCCCGGAGCAGGATGTGCGGGGGCTGCTGGGCGCTGGGCCGGGATAAGGTTTAGGTGAGGGTACCCCTGCACCTGCTTAGCGATGGCCGAAGGCTGGCCTTTGCCTGTCGCTGCATCGCCTGCTCCTTTGCTTTCAACACGGGCATTACGCGCGTCCTGTTCTTCAAGTGTGGCGATTTCTTTTTTCAGGCGTCGGCGCTTCGATTTGTTCTGCGTGCCATCGAGCTGTTCGCCAAGCCAGGCCAAGCTCTGCTTTGCGCTCAACGACTGTACCTCCACCTGCTGCTGGCTGCGCGCAAGCATGGCCTGGAGCAGGCGTAGGGCGGCGAGATTGACTTGCTCGGGCATGCTACGCATATGGCCACCCACCACTGGAGCCATGGCGGCAAAAAAAGCCTCTGTCGGCTTGGCCAAGGGCAGTTCCGACAGCTTGCTCGCTCCAGCATTCAACGCGGCCACCAGGGCCAGCGCCTGAGCTATACGTTTTGCCGCGGACTCAAGAGGCTCAAGACCTTCAGGAACATGCAACAGCTGTTTGACTTCGGTGCCTGAGAGGCGCTGTTGGAGCCCCAGTAAAGCCCAGACTAGCCAAGGTTTTTGCACGTTCTGGTTTTCTAGATCCATGGCCTGGTAGAGCGCCTGGACCCCAATGGCCGTGGCAGACGGGCCGAGGCAGGCCGCGGCGAAGCTGGCCTCTAGCAGGTCACGGGCCTCATGCTGGGTGATGTCCATGTGCCCGCAGGCGGTTTCCAGGGTGGCCGGGCCCTGTTGACCCAGGGTGCCAAACCAGTCTGCCCATAAGGTGACGATCCGCCGACGATCGAAGTCGAGTTGGTCGGCGGCCTGTTTCTGCTCGCGCCATGTGCGTTTCAAGGCTTCGTAGTCGGTGTCGCTGGGCAGGTTGGCCTTGAGCTGTTTGTCATGCTCACTCAGTTCTTGGAGCACGCTGGCGACCATCCAACGGTCGCGATGCGCCAGACTTTGCTTGTCGAAAGCCAGATTACGGGCACGTACCAGGCCGGCCAGATCGATCAGTACTCCCCAGGGATCGTCGACGATTGCGTAATGCTGTTGTTCACAGCGCTGCATGCGGCGCAGGATCGGGTCGTTCAATTGCCAGGGTTGTGGTTCTGGCAAACAGCTCCAGCGGAAGTTTTCCGGGGTACTGTCTCCGAGAAACTTCCGCGTGCTGGACAACAAGCCGCTTTCGGGGGCGATACCGGGCGTCAGGTTGCGCATGACACGTTGACGGACATTGCCCTGGGTCTTGACGGCAGTGAACTGCGAGTCGCTCCAGCGTACCGGCGACCAGACCAGTTGCGCGGGCGCACCGGCCGGTAGCAGCAGGTAGACCTGGGCTTGTTTCTCCAACACCGGACCACCGCGTGGTGTTTGGCTCAACAGGGTGCTATCGACCCGGTATTCGCTAAGCAGGTGAGTGCTGTCCTGCCAGACATACAACCAACCGTCCCGTAGCAGGCGTGGCACGTACCCCAGGGGCCACTGGGTCAGTGGCGGATGATCGGGCCCCAGTTCCGGGAACTGGCCGCTCACTGCTTGCAGGCCCAACGCGCTGGCGTCGATGCTGGCGAGCTGCGGTTCCGAAGTGACCGGGCCAATGGCATAACGCACGGGCAGAACAGCAGCCAGCAACGGGCAACTGGCCGGTTTGAAGTGTTGCGGAGCATGTGCGGCCTGGTTCATTGATCGGTTTCCTGCGACGGCTCGGGCTCTTCTGTGAGGGCGCCTAGTAAAGGCCAGCTCAAGGTGATGTGGGCATCAAAGCTGTCACCAGCGGTTACTAGGTCCAACTCCGGTTGGTGGTTGCGCCAGGTGGGGATCGGACCTTGTGCGTCGCGCATCCAGAGCACGTCGATGCCGTGCCAGAAGCCTCGGGGCCATTCGACTCCGGCCTTCCAGGCCCGCAGTAGCGGCCGCGCATCGCCCAGGCGCAACCAGAATATGCGGCTGTCCGGCGAGCGCACTTGCAGGCGACGTTGCAGACAGTGGAACAATTGTTCGGCGGGCAACCGGGCCTCCAACCACAACCCGTGGCGCAGTTCTGTCACGCCGCTGCTCCAGCCCTCATACAGGGGGCTGTGGCGCGGTGCGTCGAGCAGAATCGGTCCCGACTCCTGCAGCGCGGCATAGGGGGTTTCCAGTAACAGTGGCAGCGGTTGATGGCTGGGATAATGCTGATACAGCCAAGCCAGAATATGGTCCTGAGAGGCGCCGTCGAGCAGCAGCGCACCTTGGTGTGTCGGGTTCATGAATTAGCCTTCCTGGCACGTTTTGCCGCTTCACAGACTTCACACACTCCGGCCTTGGCTTGACGAAAGACCAGGTGTTGCTTGACCAGGGCTTCCAGCGGGATGCCCGGCTTACCCCCATCCGCCACCCGCAACGGCCCCGGCAACAACGGCGCCGCACCAGTGCCACTGCCCGGGCTGCCGCCGGAGTTGTTATTGACCAGGGCGCCGCTGAGGGCCACGCCGCCGGCGTCGATCTTGATCCAGCTACCGCCGCCCTTGAGGGTCAGTTCGCTGCCGGCTTCGAGCACCACTTTCAGGCCACTGGCGAGGTGGATTTCCTGGCCGGCTTCGATGAACAGGCCGTTGCCCAGTTGCAGGTGCTGGCTGCCGGCGACGCTCAGGTGATCACTGGCGCGGGCTTCGACTTTGCGCTCGCCATGCACGGTGTGGTGTTCTTCGGCCTTGAATTCGCTGTAGCTGTTGGCCTCCACCGTGTCGTGGCGCTGGTGGCCGACGCGGATTTTCTGGTCGTGCTGGACCTGCTGGTCCCAGTCGCGCTGGGCGTGGATGAAGATCTGCTCGGCGCCTTGTTTGTCTTCGATGCGCAGTTCGTTGAAGCCGCCGCCGTCGGGGCTGCTCAAGGTCTTGAAGGTGCTGCGGGTCTTGTGCGCCGGCAGCGGATAGGGGACGACGTTTTCCTTGTGGTACAGGCAGCCGGTGATCAGGGGCTGGTCGGGGTCGCCTTCGAGGAAGGTCACCAGCACTTCCATGCCCACCCGGGGGACGGCGATGGCGCCGTACCAGGCGCCGGCCCAGGCCGAGGACACCCGCAGCCAGCAGCTGCTCTTGTCGTTGCCCTGGCCCTCGCGGTCCCAGTGAAACTGCACCTTGGCCCGGCCGTGGGCGTCGGTGTGGATGTCCTCGTCCTGAGGGCCGGTGACCTTGGCGGTCTGGCTGCCGAGAATCCGCGGCTTGGGGTGTTCCAGGGGCGGGCGATGGGGCACTTCCCAGGGGGTGGCGGTGAAGCGGTTGCGGTAGCCCTGGTGAAAGCCTTTTCCGGCCCGGGTGTCGCTGGTGATGGACTCTTCCAGCACCTGCGGCTGTTTGCCTTCGTGGAGGACTTCGGTCAGCAGCCACAGGTCGTTCCAGGCCGGGTGGGGGTGCTCGCTCAGGGGCAGGAAATGCCCGCTGCGCAGGTTCGGCTGGTCGCTGTGGCCGCTGGCCTGGCGGTAGTCGCTGCGGTGCCGTTCCAGGGCGCGCCTGGCCAGATGCTTGCCGCGCTCGCGGTCGGTGAAGCGTCCGGGGTAGGCGTAGTCTTCAAGGTCCGGCTCGGCTTTTGGCTCTTGCGGTTTGGCCGCTCCCTGCATCAGCAGGCGCGGTTTTTCGAAGTCGTAGTCGCGGCGCGTGGTGCGGCTGGGGCGCACCTCCAAGCGCAGCTCGAAACGCTTGATCACCGGCTCGCTGGCCACCAGGCCGGAGTCTTGCCGGTAGGCCACCGGGGCCAGTTTGCGGAACACCGTCTGGTCTTCGCCGAACACCAGTCGATGCCCGTCGCGGCTGTGCTGAAAGTGGTAGTGCAGGCCCTCTTCCTCGCACAGGCGCTGGATGAAGCGCAGGTCCGATTCGTCGTACTGCACGCAGTATTCGCGCTCCGGGTAGGGGCCGGCGAGGTGGAAGTGGTAGTCGTTGCCGAGGATGCCGTGTTCCTCCAGCACCCGGGCGATGATCTGCGGCACGCTCAGGTGCTGGAAGATCCGTTGGTTGATGCGCTGGCCCAGATAGGCCAGGCGTGGGCCGAGGGTGATCTGGTAGTGGCTCAGGCGACGACCGCGGTCGCCTTGGGCGATGCGCTGGATCTGCCCGTGAATGCCGCTGCCATCAGCCGCCAGTTGCAGGAAGGCCGGGGTGTGCAGCAGCGC